>CAYWAM010000063.1:0-1606 GCA_964456545.1 uncultured Bacteroides sp. | reverse complement strand
GCAATTCATCCAACCGCCAAACTTCGACGACTGATAAAGCGGCGCATTATGCTTCGGCGGATTCTCCATGTCATAAGCCATGATATTCACAAAATCCACATACGGCATGATGCCCTCAAAATCAATATAATCAGCCGAGCAGACCGTGGCCAGCGTCAGCAACTTGTCAGCTCCGATAGCCTGGCGTATGTCGCGCATCATCAGCGTATAGTTGTCCGTATCAGCCGGCGATGCCGAGATACCGGCCGCCGTGCTCGTCGGGAACTCCCAATCGATGTCGATACCGTCGAGGCCAAATTCATCTACGACTCGCTTGCAATCAGCCGCAAACGCACTGCGATTGTCGGCATCAGCAGCCATCTCGCTGAAATTGCCGCTTCCCCAGCCACCTATCGACAGCAGCACCTTCAGATACGGAGCCTGTCGCTTCAATGCCACCACTTCGCGCAAGCGCGATTCATTATCCACGCGCACACCTCGGAGCGAGCCCTCGACATGGCCGAAGGCATAATTGATATGCGTCACATACTCGGGGTGCACCTCGTGGCTCGACCACGACGTCACGTAGCCCACCACAATCTTATCCGTCGAACCCGGCATAGGCTGCGACTCCTCAGTCGACGGACTCTCGGGCAGCGGTCTCAAATCCGCCGCGCCACTATCTTTCGACGAACACGATAGCAACGCCATCGCCGTCATAAAAGCTAAACAAGTGCTTTCAAATTTCATAATTTCAAATATTAGATTTATTAGAATAATATCAATAATAACACGGCTAAACGCCACAAAGCGAAGCCAACAAAAAACCTGATGCAATATTACTCCAAACGCACAAAAGCGAAGTTAACAAACCGTCAGAAAAAGTCGATTCACTATCAACAGGCACAAAATAGCCCGAATAAGCGCTCGACGCACCGACGTCGCGAGTCTATGATTTTGCAGATTGAGCATTATTTCGTAAATTTGCACAAAATATAAGCCCCTTTTGTGGATTAAAAGTACTGGTTCAGAAATGAGCGACAACCATATAGGAGGTGACGGACCGACAGCGCCACTGGGCGTTGACGACGCCGTAGGCGTGCCCGCGCGCTACTGGTTTGCCGCCATAGTCAATGCGCGACACGAAAAAAAAGTCGCCGAAAAGCTCAGCACTCTAGGCATCGAAACATACGTCGCCAGCCAACGAGAAATCCGCATTTGGAAAAATGGTCGAAAAAAAGAAATCGACCGCGTCATAATCCCCTCGTTCGTCTTTGTCAAATGCACTGAACAGCAGCGCAAAGACATCGTCAAGCTACCCTGTATCAACCGCTTTCTGGTAAACCGCTCAGCCAAATCCGACACGCTCAGCAAGCCCATAGCCACAATCTCCGACAATGACATCCAGAAGCTCAAATTCATGCTCGGACAGACCGACTACCACGTTGATTTTGAGCCTATAAGATACAAAGTCAGCGACAATGTCCGCGTCATTCGCGGCTCACTAATGGGCCTAATCGGCGAAGTAATCACCACAACCGACGACGCACAGACACTGACCGTCGTCATCGACCAACTCGGCTGCGCCAAAGTCACCCTCCCCCCCCAAGACCTCGAACTCCTGACC
>CAYWAM010000062.1:0-2463 GCA_964456545.1 uncultured Bacteroides sp. | reverse complement strand
TTTCGCGCGGCTAGGTCGTCGGCGATTTGCCGGAGATTCTCGGGTATGTGCTTGTCGATGAGAATCTGTTCGTTCATGTCGAAGTTGGGCAGCCAGTTGTCGACCATGATGATTGTGGCGATGTAGTCGAACGACTTGCCGGCACGGCGAGCCACGTCGTCGCAGATTTCCACGGCGTTGCACTTGCGGTTGCCGTAGGTGAGGATGGCAAACAGATAGTCGGCCTTGAGGTTGGCTTGTTGGAGAAATTGACGCACCATATTTGGCGGCATGTGGCCGTAGATGGGGTAAACGATGCCGATTTCGTCGGCTTCGATATCGAATTGGCGGTTTTTCATCAGCTGCGGGATGCTGAGTAGCTCGGCATCCTTTCCGCCCAGCTCGCGGGCCACGTGCAGGCTGTTGCCCGTGCCGGTAAAGTACAATATCACACGCTTTTTGCGCTGCTCGGTGCACGATTCGAGCGATAAAAGGCCCGACGATGCGACAGCGGCACCGACTGCAGCCATTCCGATGTGTTTCAGCGCGGTGCGTCGACTAATTTTCTTGTCCATTTGTTGAGTTTAGTGTTATTTGATGATTCCGAGGCGTTGTAGCCAGGCTTTGGTGCCGTCGGCGTTGCCGGGCATGTCGATGTCGTCGTCGTCCGGGCGGCCGGGCGTGGTGATGTCATCAGCATCGAGGTCTTCGGGTAGCGCTTCAGGCAGGTGACGCGAAATGGGTGTAGAGCGGTAGATTTTGTGCATCGCTTCGTTGAGATACGATGTGGATTCGTAGGTGATGAATGGGACTATCACTTTGTCGGTCAGGTCGTAGGCTTCGAGGAAGGTGCAGACTACCATGGCCGGTTGGTGCCACCACAGCGGCGAGCCGACGTATATCGTGTCGTATTCAGCGATTGCGACAGCATCAGGCAGGTTTGCCACGTCGGGGCGCAGGTCGTTGTAGGCTTCGTTTTTGACGCGGTCGCTGTCGTCGTATGGGTTAGGTGAATATGGCTCGGCGGCTTCGATGCGGTAGATGTCGGCGCCGGTGAGCTCGGCGATGCGCTCGGCTACGGCTTTTGTGTGGCCTTGGGCTGAGAAGTAGGCTACCAGCGATTTGCTGTCGGATGCGGCATTGTTGGCCGCTTTGTCGGTGGCTGAGCAGGCGATAGTGGTCGAAATGCCGATAGTGGCTAGTACGATTTTGAACAGATTTTTCATGTTATGTTTACTATATTTTTTCAGTGTTTGTATTCTTCGTGTTTTGTATTTTTCGTGTTGCTACAGAAGCGCGAGCAGTAGTTGAGCAGTAATTCTATGTGCGAGGCTATGATGGTGCTCGAGTAGCGGTCGATGGCGTGGATTAGTTCTTTGCGGATTTGCGCCAGGATGTCGGCTATGATTTGCTGCTCGTGTTGGGTCAGCGGTTTGTGATAGCGGTGGCGGCCGTGATATTTTGAAATCCGGCTTTCGAGCGGTGTGCTGCAGAGTAGGTCGGGGTGGAATATAACGCCTATGTAGCCCTTAGAGTTGCAGTTGGCAGCAGCCGGGATTTCAAACATTTCGCCGGGGTTGATTAGGCTCACGGCGTTGTCGCGGTGGCTTATCGTCAGAGCATAGAACGAGCACGGCCGTCGCAAGTCGGCCGGTAGTCGGCCACCGGCTAAGTCGGCTAGGCACACCTGCGGGTGGAGCGTTTCTTGTCCGGTGAGCTTGCAGAACGAGTCGACCGTGATTACGTCGATATGTGTAATTGTGTTCATGCCGTCTAATTGATGATGCAAATTTAGGACTATCCGTCAGTGCGCTAATTACCACAATTACTGATTTGTGAATAACTTTTACGGCTGGCACGGTTTTGTGACGAAAAAGTGTTATTTTTGCAAACAAATAAACAGGCAGATAGATATGAATAAGATAGTAAATATAGCATCGGTCAGTGATTACAATGCTCATTGGGGTGTGCGGGATCGACATCCGCTGGTCAATGTGCTCGACGGCTCTACAATCACGCATCCGATAGCGCATTGTATCAAGAATTTCGGCATGTATGTCGTGTTTCTGAAGGATGTGCGCTGCGCCGACTATCTAAAGTATGGCCGCAAGGAGTATGACTACCAGGAAAATACGTTGGTGTTTCTGTCGCCCGGACAGGTGCTGGGCTATCCGGCCGATGGCTCGACTTATCTGCCTAAAGGCTGGGTTCTTTATTTCAGTCCTGAACTGCTGCGTGGCACTCAGCTAGGTCGGCATATCAAGGATTATTCGTTCTTCTCCTACGAGGTGAGTGAGGCTCTGCATGTGTCGCTGCAGGAGCGTGAGACTATCATCGATTGCCTTAAGAAAATAGACGAGGAAATCGACAATGGCGTCGATTGCCACAGCAACACGATTATAGCTTCGGCTATAGAACTGCTGCTGAATTATTGCAACCGCTTCTACGACCGGCAATTTATCACTCGCAAGCGAGCCAACAAGG
>CAYWAM010000061.1:0-2498 GCA_964456545.1 uncultured Bacteroides sp. | reverse complement strand
GCCGGCGCAGAGCGGACGCGCCCCTGCGGCCGGGGAGGGGCCGTAGGGGCGCGGGTGTGTGGTGTGGGCGAGGCCGGTTATTTCACGGCTACGCGGGTCGAGTGGGTGCCGTTGACGTTCATGACGTAGATGCCGCTGGCGAGGCCGGCGGTTGAGAGCTGTGCTGCGCCGTCGGTGCCCGAGGCTGTGGCTACGAGTGCGCCCTGCACGTTGTAGAGGCTGACGTTGACGGTCTTGTCTGAGCCGAGTATTACGTTCCATGTGTCGGGGCCGAGGGGCTCGACGATGAGCTGGGCGTCGCGGTCGGTGGCGATGTTGTTGACGCCGCCGGCGAGGAGTTCTTTGATGGGGCCGTAGGCGTTGAACTTGCCGGCACCCCACTGTTTGGGTAGGTGAGCGCCGGTGACGTATTTGTCTTTGATGGCGTGCTTGGCTACGAGGTCTTTAACCTGGTCGATGGTGAGTGTGGGGTCGGCCTGGAGCCATGTGGCGATAGCGCCGGCTACGATGGGTGTGGCCATCGAGGTGCCTTGCATGTATTCCCAGTAGTTGTTGCGGTCGTTGTATCTCTGCGTGGCCGAAATCAGCATGGCTATATCGGGTGCCTGTGCCACGAGTTTTTCGTAGTAAGGAGTCGAGATTGACGAGATGATGCCTGTGCCGGGTGCGCAGATGTGGGGCAGGACTCGGCCGTCGGCGAGTTCGCCCCAGCTAGAGTATCCGGCGATAGAGTCGGTGTCGTATCCCCAACCGTTGTAGGAATAAGTTGCGCCGTTGTTGTTGTTGCCCAGGCAAGGCAAGCTCTTGCGAGTGTTCCAAGCTCCGACGCAGAGGATGTTGTCGGCGCAGGCCATCGAGCTAATCGAGAAAGAGCCTGAGCCGTCGGTGAAGTCGCTGAGTCCGAGGTTTGAGAATTCGGAGTTGGAGCTCGAATGAGTCATTTGCACTTTCATGCCGGGCGTTCCGGTAGTCTTGAGTGCGAATAGATAGCGACCGGAGGCGTTTGTGATGCTGTTGGGGTTGAGGTTGATGCTGATAGATACGTTGTAGCGGTTGTTTGTAGCGGTGTTTTTCGACGAAGATACGATGATGGACGAGCGAGTGAACGCGCGGTCGAATTCAGCGCTGGTGATTGCGCCGTTAGTATCCTCGCTTGATGTGGCGATGGTGTAGGTCTTTTGAGTATCGCCCGGGATGTCGTAGGTGTAGACTACCTTCTTTTGCTCCATGTCGTAGATCATGAGCGAGGTGGTGAAGGTGGCGCTGGAGCTGCTCCAGATTTCGATGTAGCCGTTGGCGCTGCCTTGTCCGTTGCCGAAGAAAGTCTGAAGCGATTTGTCGCTGCTGACGAACTCTTTTGATACGGACATGCGCTTGTCGCCCTCGTTGCCGGCTGCGAAGCAGATGATGGCGCGCTTGCCCAGTTCGCTGATTAGCTGGCTGGTAGCGTCGGAGCCGTCGTGCGGGCCGATGTTGCTGCCGATCGAGAGGTTGACAACGGCGGGCTTGCCGATGCTCTCGGCGTAGTTGATGATTTCTTGTATGCCGGCGGTGATGTTGGCGTCGTAGAGCTCGCCGCAGCCGATAGCGATGGTGGCTTCGGGAGCCATGCCGTAGTAGGGGTTGGTGTAGCGCGAGCCTACCACTGTGAAGCCTCTTTCGTCGGTCATGGCCACGTAGCCACCGCCGCGGCGGTTGTAGCTGCCGGTCATGCAGCCGGTGGTGTGGGTGCCGTGCGACTCGTTGGAGTTGTCGGTCTTGAATTCGGCTATTTTTTCGGGTGTGTCGTAGAGTTTGAATTTGCCTGAGTGGCCGGTGAAGTGCCACAGGGCACCGACGCGTGTTTTGCCGTTGGCGTCGCAGAAGTTGGCGTGGTTGGGGTCGACGCCTACGTCGAAGATGCCGGCCACTACGTCTTTACCTTTGTATCCGGCGATGAGCTCGGTGCCGT
This sequence comes from uncultured Bacteroides sp., assembly GCA_964456545.1. Taxonomy (GTDB): domain Bacteria; phylum Bacteroidota; class Bacteroidia; order Bacteroidales; family Muribaculaceae; genus CAG-873. The sequence goes on along the minus strand of CAYWAM010000061.1, from coordinate 547 downwards.
TGTGCACGTCGTCCATCATGACGCCTTTGCGAGCGAAGTCGAGCTTGGTGGCGTGTTTTTGGCCAAACGACAGGCTTTTGACGAAGTCGCACTTTTCGAGTTCTATGATGCGATCGAGCGGGCCTTCGGCTTGCACCACGTGTCCGCCGTCGATGATGATTTCGAGCCCCTGAGCTTCGATGTCAGCGGCTGTGAAGCCCTCGGCCAAGATTACATATACCGATGCGCGAGCGCTGGCACGCGACATTTCGCGCAAGTCGAACGGCACGACGTCGTTGCTGCCTAAGTCGGCTGTGGGATTAGCCTGATAGATGCGCATTTGTTCCAGGGCGATACGTCCGCCGGTGTCGAATTTGCTCTGAGCGGCGAGTGGCATAGCTGCTGTCGCACCCATGAGCGCTAGGAGGTAAAAACGATTCATAGAAATATGCTGTGTTGTTATTATTTTTATCGGAATGATATTTAAGCGACAAATTTAAGTTTTTTTGGTGAAATAGTAGCAATTCGGTCGCAGAAAAGTACTTAAACCTATAAATTTTTAACACAC
>CAYWAM010000060.1:0-2990 GCA_964456545.1 uncultured Bacteroides sp. | reverse complement strand
GGGGGAAGGCTGCGGTGTGTCAGCGATGCTGCACCAGCTGGTAGATAGCTACGGCTGTGGCTGCGGCCACATTGAGCGAATCGACACCATGGTGCATAGGTATGCGAGCCGTGTAGTCAGCAGCTGCAATAGTGGCGGCCGGCAGGCCATCGCCTTCTGTCCCCATAATCATGGCAAGGCGAGGCTCGGCATTGAGTTGCGGGTCGTCGATTCCGACTGACCGATCAGTCAAAGCAAGCGCCACGGTTCGGAAACCAAGGGCGTGCATTGCCTCGGTAACGTCGCCTTCAAGCCATGTCCAAGGAACTTGAAATACTGTACCCATCGACACACGCACCGAACGGCGATTGAGCGGATCGCAAGAATCAGCCGTAAGGAGCACCGCATCGGCACCAAGAGCAGCAGCCGAACGGAAGATCGCACCTATATTTGTGGTATCGGTCACTGCATCAATCACCACGACTCGCGAGGCTTGACGACAAACATCCTCGGGGCTCGGCGGCATCGGTCGGCGAAAAGCGCAGAGCACACCGCGAGTCAGTGTGTAGCCGGTGAGCGACGCCAGAATGTCGCGCTCGCCGGTATATACAGGCATTTCGGGCCACGAAGCTATAATTGAGGCGGCGTCGCCTGCGATGTGGCGCTCTTCACAGAGCAGAGCAAGAGGCTCATATCCTGCACCGAGGGCCACGTTGATAACCTTCGGACTTTCGGCAATAAAAATGGCCTGTGAGGGGTCGAGACGCGAGCGCAACTGAGCTTCGGTAAGCGAGCTAAACATAGCGACACGCGGGTCAGTGATTGATTCTATCTTATATATAGGCATAGTAATGACTTGTTAGAGACGCCGGCCGGCGACGGATGCTTGCCGACCTACCACAAAGTTAGCAATATTATTAGAATTTTCGCGTCGCCGACGGCTACAAATTCCACATTACAAAAAAAGCAAGCCTAAAATCATGGCCAATTGCCGGATTATAATTAGCTTTGCACCATCAAAACTAAGACAACAAAACGCAACCGGAATGAACAACATCGTAGTCGGCATCGGCGAAGCTTTGTGGGACATACTGCCCGAGGGCAAAAAGATAGGCGGCGCACCGGCCAACTTTGCATACCATATCAGCCAATTCGGCCTAGCCTCGAAAGTAGTAAGCGCCGTGGGCGACGACTCTCTCGGACGACAAATCACCGAAAGCTTCTCCGCCAAGGGCCTGAGCCAACTGATTGACGTCGCACCCTACCCCACAGGAACCGTACAAGTAGAAGTCGACGAAGCCGGCATACCGCAATACGACATAAAAGAAAACGTGGCTTGGGACAACATTCCATACACGGCAGCACTCGACGAGCTGGCACAGCACACCCGAGCCGTGTGCTTTGGCTCGCTCGCACAGCGAAACATCGTGTCGCGCACGACCATCAACCGCTTCATCGACGCAATACCTCGCACCGACAAAACTCTGGTGGTATTCGATACGAACCTGCGTCAAAACTACTACGACAAAGAAGTGCTTGCCGATTCTATGCGCCGATGCAACATCCTGAAGATAAACGATGAAGAACTAGAAATAGTGAGCCGAATCTTCGACCTTCGCGGCACCGATATGGAGCAACAGTGCCGAGCTCTGCTGCAAATCTATAATCTGAAAGCTGTGATTCTCACCTGCGGCGTCAACGGCAGCTACGTTGTCACCTCGGCGACGGCATCCTTTCAGCCGACACCGAAAGTCGACGTTGCCGACACAGTTGGCGCGGGCGACTCGTTCACAGCTGCTTTCATCGCATCGCTGCTGCGCGGCAAAAGCCTGACGCAAGCCCACGCTACGGCCGTAGCGACGTCGGCCTTCGTATGCACACAACATGGAGCTATGCCCACACTTCCGGCCGAGCTAACAATGTGAATAAATGTTACTCACCTCTGCTTTATGTTAATATTTATTAATAACATGAAGATTTTAGACACAAATAAACAAGAAAAGCATTAAATTTGTAGGCTATAAAGCACCAACCGAACGGGGCTGACTGGTTTTGACAGCGTGTAGAGGTGGTGTGTAAGCGTGCAGAGCAATGGTGGTCAGCCTCTTTAAACCTGACATCGAACAATTTAATTGGCGAAAACAACTTCGCTCTCGCTGCTTGATTGAAGTACAGTAGATCAGCCTAATCCCCGCGACAGTCGCAGGGACGAGACATCGCCCGACAGCCCCCGTTCCCTGGCGTGTCGACTCGGCGGTGTAATAACTGGGAAATAGGACAGCTATAGCCTCGGGTAGAAGTCCGAAATCTTACGAGGATAAGGTCGCGTTTGGTCGTCTTCGGCCTGCCGCGACACGAAAATCAAGCGAAGAATACGCACGTAGAAAGCACATTAGTTCCACGTTTGGACGAGGGTTCAAGTCCCTCCAGCTCCACGAATCATGCTGAATATCGGCTGATTATAAATTTGAGCACAGAACGACGCACGCAGCGCCGGTCTGTGCTCAAATTTTTTATAGCAACCATTCTTTGCACGGAAACTCGGGGCCAAGCCCCCCCCTATTTCAGCGCATTTGTTGTGTTCACGACTAAGATACCGCCTACTGCCCCCCTACACTACCAACTCAAAGCGAGCTTCGGAATGACTTGGGTGTAAGGCCAACAACATTCTTAAAGGCTCGGCTGAAATACTGCGGATACTGATAACCGAGAGCATAAGCCACTTCGCTGACACTCGTCGACGTATCGGCCAGCATATCCTTGGCCGTGTCCATTATCTTATGCTGCACATATTCTTGAGCCGTCTTGCCGGTTTCCTTCTTGATGAGATCACCGAAATAATTGGCCGACAAGTGGAGTTCGTTGGCAAAATAAGCCACCGTAGGCGTGCCATAGGTCTTCGGCTTCTCGGATGCAAAATAGCCATCGAGCAGCTCTTCGAATCGCGCCAACACGTCCTTGTTGGCTCGCTTGCGAGTGATAAATTGCCGGTCGTAGAAGCGGTTGCAATA
>CAYWAM010000059.1:0-4266 GCA_964456545.1 uncultured Bacteroides sp. | reverse complement strand
TGGAAAGCAGGCGTCTCGCCTGCGTCGGTTGTGCAGTCGGAGGTAACCAGCGCTACGCACGCCAAGCGAGAGGAAGGAAGGTCACCAACGCCTAGCGTTTCGCAGGCGAGACGCCTGCTCTCCAGGCTGCGCAGTGTCCAGCGCCTGCGTCGGTTGTGCAGTCGAGGTAACCAGGCTGCGCAGCGTCCACCGTCCTAGCGTTTCGCAGGCGAGACGCCTGCTCTCCAGGCTGCGCAGCGTGCAGTCGAGGTAACCAGGCTAGCGCAGCGTGCCTAACTAACTTTTTCTCATTCTTCTCTCTCTTCTCTTTTTACTCGATATACGAATTAGATATACTTACAATTAGATATGAAAAACATACATATAGTGGCTGCGGCTGCTATTCTTACTGCTACTGCTTGTTCCGACGACGAAGTCGTTTCGGAGCTGACCGGTCGTAGTGTGACCATTACCGCCGTGTCCGAGCAATGGCCTTCGGATAGCCGTACCTGCGTTGACCTCTCGGGCAGCGGTGCCAATGCCCTCGGACTCTTTTGGAATCCCGGCGACTCGATCGGCGTGTTCGACGAGCTCGGCGACACCAAAAACGCCCTGTTCACAGCCGCTACTACTGCTAATGCAGCTGAGTCGGACTTCGTAGGCTCGATGGCCTCGGAGCCCTCGCGCGCTTACTACCCCTACAGCACCGCCAACGCCGGACGCTCGGTGGCCAACCTCGTAGGCACCGTGCCGGCCGTGCAGCCCTTCAACACCACCACCGGACGCCTCACCGGCGACTACAAAGTGGGCGCCCCGGTCAGCTCAACCGGCTCGGGCAAGTATAAATTCGTATTCGAGCACCTCTTCACCCTGCTCGTAGTGGAAATCAACGCCTCCGAGACCAACCTCGCCGGCGAGAAACTCGACTATATCGAAGTCACCGTCACCGGCCCCGACGGCTCGGCCCGACAGATTGCCGGCGACTTCACCTTCAGCGCCGTCGACGGCTCGTGGGGCTCGGTCACTAATGCCGGCTCTACCATCCGCATGCCCTGGACCGACCATCCGACCCTCGCCAACAATCAGACGTTTACGGGCTTCGTCAATCTGATGCCCGACGTCAAAGAAGGCGACCAAATCGCCGTCACCGTCGTCACCGAAGGCCACAAGGCCACGTTCACCGCTTCCAGCAAAGTTGCTTTCCAGGGCGGCGCGGCCTACAAGTTGCCTCTGACGCTGAAAAATATCCAAGACAAGGCCACCGACTACGGCTGGGCCGTCAAGGAGCTGCCCGTGCTCAGCTCGCTCAAATTCACCGTCGCCAACAACAAGGGCAAGCTGCTCGACAACAAGCTGGTGTGGAACAGCAAGAACAATCCCGAATTCCAATCGGTCAGCGAGCATGTGGCTGAAATCGCCGGCAGCGAAGCCTCGCTCGTGATACCGTATCTCTACGACTTCAAGCTCGTGCCCACGTTCACAGCCTCGGCGGGCGCTACCGTCAAAGCCAACGGCGTGGCCATCACCTCGGGCAAGTCGGAAGTTGACTTCACAAAGCCCGTCACATTCACCGTCGATGCCGACGGCGACACGCGCGACTACTCCGTCAGCGTCACCAACACCGGCCTCCCCGTAGTGGTCATCGACCAATCGACCTCGGGCGACCTTTCGAAAAAAACTGAAGGCGGCGTCTGGGGCATAGGCGGTACGGTGGTAAACGAGTTTGTCAACTTCTATGTGCGCGACAAGGACACCGACTGGGTCGAAGACGATGTCATCAAGGTCTACAACGCCGACGGCTCGATCAATGTCGACGCTACCGGCGGCGTGCGCCTGCGCGGCAACACCTCGAAGAAATATCCCAAAAAGCCGTTCGCCATCAAGCTCAATAAGAAGGCTGAGGTGCTGGGTATGCCAAAGCACAAGCGCTGGGTGCTGCTGGCCAACTGGCTCGACCACTCGATGATTCGCAACTCGGTGGCTCTGGACATCGCTCACACTATCGAAAACACCTGGCGCTCGACCGACGGCATGGATGCCGGCATACCCTGGAACGTGCATGGACAGAACGTGGAACTCGTGTTCGAAGGCCACCACGTGGGCAACTACTACCTCTGCGAGCAAATCAAAATCGACAGCAACCGCCTCGACATTCAGGACGCCTACGAGGACGTGAAGAACCCAACCTTCGCCACCTGCGGATACCTGCTCGAGTGGGATAACAACTACGACGAAACGCTCAAATTCAAGACATCGAAGATCTGCTTGCCTATCAACTTCAAGGACGACGTGCTCAGCGATGAGATTTTTAATGCCGTGAAGTCGAAAATCAATGGCATCGAGGCCAACCTCGCCAACCAGAAATTCTCCGACGCTTTCGCCGACCTCGACATCTACACCGTCATCGACCAGTGGCTCGTGTGGGAGCTCACGATGAACCGCGAATTCATCGAGCCGCGCTCGGTCTACTACTACATGGACGGCGACTCCAAGCTCTGCGCCGGCCCCGTCTGGGACTTCGACCGCGGTACGTTCCAAAACACCACCAACGCCAAGAGCCAGGGCAGCGACCGCGTCAAGCCCTACAACGAATGGGTCTACTGGATCGGTACCTCCGGCACCAGCAATCCGCATAGCCTCTGGCTGCAGTATATGTTCAAAAGCGACGACTTCTGCCAGGCAGTCAAAACCCGCTGGGCTCAGCTCTATCCGGCCCTGCAGGGCGTAGTCGGCACCATCGAGGCATATCGCAACTCGCAGAAGCTCTCGTGGCAGTACGACTCGGCTATGTGGCCCACCACAAAGTCGGCCATTCAGGCCCACAAGAGCGGTTTCTCCGACTGGAGCGGCGACGAAAACCTCTCGACCTTCGATGCTATCATCGACAACATGATCACCGTCTACAACGCTCGCCTCGACGGCATGAACACGCTGATTAATAATGGCAAGTTTACGAAATAATTAATTTAATCCCTATTAATAATTTAATCTAATGAAAAAGTATCTATTGACCGCGGTTGCAGCTTGCGCTGCAATCGGCATGGCGGCTCAGGATGTGGCTCCCCAGACCACCGTTGAGTCGTATGACGAGACCGTCACCGCAGTCGTTCCCGATGCTCGTGGCAACTGGTTTGTCAGCGTCGGAGGCGGTGGCCAAGTTTTCTTCGGCGACCACGACCGTCAGGCTAAGTTTGGCGACCGCATCTCGCCAGCCCTCGATTTCTCGGTGGGCAAGTGGTTTTCTCCCTCGATTGGTGTTCGACTGATGTACAGCGGCCTCTACGCTAAGGGCGCTACTCAGACCTGGAATTCTGACCCCGCCATCGGCGGCGTTTACAACAACGGCAAGCCCGTGCCCGGCAAGAATACCCACGAAATGGGCTGGCTCAGCGAGTCGAAGTTCAACTTCCTCACTCTCCACGCCGACGTGATGTTTGACCTCACCAATATCATCGGTGGCTACAACGCTAATCGCGTCTACAGCTGCGCTCCCTACATCGGTGTGGGCTGGGGACACGTCTACGACAGCCCGACTCAGAACTCTATCATCGGCAACGTGGGCGTCTACAACATGTTCCACGTATCGAAGGCCCTCGATGTAAACCTCGATATCCGCGCCACTATCACCGACGATGAATTCGACGGCGAACTCGGCCGCCGCAACTTCGACGGCCTCGTCAGCGCTACCGTGGGCGTGACTTATCGCTTCGCTCCCCGCGGCTGGAAGACCCGCGTGATGAAAGTCATCGAAACTCGCTACGACAACGATGCCCTCAACGACCTGCGCCGTCAGGTCAACGACCTCATCGCCGAAAACGAACGCCTCGAAAAGGACAAAGCCGGCCAAGCCGTGCAGCACAACACCGTCGTTAACGCCAACGGCACTTACCTGATCTACTTCCCCATCGGCGTAAGCAACCTCTCCAACGCTGACCGCGCTCAGCTCGAACTGGTGGCCGAAATGATCAAGGCTACTCCCGAAGGCACCGTATTCGGCATCCAGGGCTATGCCGACAAGGCTACCGGTAGCAAGGCTATCAACGAAACCCTCAGCCGCGAACGCGCTAAGTCGGTTTACTCGTACCTCGTCGACGAATTCGGCATCCCGGCCGACCGCTTAGACGTGACCTGGAACGGCGGCGTGGGCAACATGTTCTTCGACGATCCCGCCCTCTCGCGCGTCGTAATCGTCAGCCAGAAGAAATAATCCCATCACCCCCCTCTGATACGCCGACAGGCGGCATTCCCACCCCGGAATGCCGCCTGTCTTGCTTTCACCCCCCCACA
>CAYWAM010000058.1:0-4741 GCA_964456545.1 uncultured Bacteroides sp. | reverse complement strand
ACGCAGGCGAGACGCCTGCTTTCTCTGCTTTGCAGAGCGCCTTCGGCGATGACCATGCTGGCGCCGCGGGGGCGACTGCCGCAAAAATTACCGCCGACTGGGCTTGCGCCGCGGGGGGGGTTAGTTCAATTTTTCAATGTTCAGTTTGTGGCTGTGTAGGTGAATTCGATTACGACGGGATAGTGGTCGCCAAAGGCGGTGCCATCGATGGTGCCGTAAGATTCATCTACGAGGTAGCCATTAGCTTTGATTTGCACTTTGTTTGTAGTGCGGTTGATATAGAATACCTTATCAACGATTTCGCCCTTCTGATAGCCATAGCCATTGCCGTCGGGGCCGAAGTCGTCAGTATCGGCGTTGGTGTTGCTATTCGGGCCGTAAGCCATGATCGACTTGCCATGGTTGCTAACGCCTTCGTAATCGCCGTCCCACATATAGTCAATCCATGGGTCGTTGATGCTCCAGCCCTCGGTGCCGTTGATGCGGTTGATGAGGCGGCTGAGGATTTCGTGGCGAGTATAGCGCAGGTTGGTATCGCCCATGAAGATTATCGGGCGGCCATTGTTGTTGGCGAGGATTGCGTCGGCAATCTGAGTCAACTGAGCGTGCTGAGCCTCCTTGCGATCGCCAGTGCCATAGGTGTTCATGTGAGTGATGTAAACATCGATTTCCACGCCGTTGGCGAGGGTCACGAGGTAGTAGCGGTAGCCCTTGCTGATAAGGGTATTTGCGCCTTGTGTCAGGCCGCCGGCCGACTCCGTGAATTTGGTCCACGACTCGCCGGTGACGGTGATCCCATCCGTCTTCCAGAAGAAGCCAAGGCCATCGGTGTTTTTATTGCCGGATGTAGAAGTTACATCGCCGCGCCAGGTGCCGTGGCTGTAGCAGCTGAGTGCATTTGTGAGTTCGGTATTGTAGTGGAAATTCTCGCTGACGCCGAAGAAGTCCCATTTATATTCAGAGTTGATTTTGCCGCCCATCAGCTTTGTGCCATTGCTACCGGGTCCATCAGAATTAATCCCCAATATATTCTGGAGACCATCGACGTTATACGTGGCGCAGGTGAAGGTGCCGGTGGTGGGGGTGGTGTCGGGGTCGGGTTCGGGGTTGGTGGGGTTGGTGGGCTGGCCGGTGGTGAGGTCTACGGGGTTGCCGTCGGCGTCGGTGACGGTGACGGCGTCGGCGTAGTTCTCAGCTACGGCCCGGAGGTTGAGCGGGAAGTTGTAGAGGTGCTCGCGAGTGAAGGCCACCTTCGAGGGGGCGGTGAAGGCGAAGGTGTAGTTGGTGGTCTTGACTTCGAAGGCGAGGTTGTCGCCGGCCTGGATTGTGGGCATCACGCTGAAGTACTCTTTGAGCTCCGAGGCCAGGGTGGTGCCGTCGGGCCAGGTGAGGGTGATCGACTGCGAAGCGCCCGAGACGTTGCTGACCTCGCCGGTGATGGCGCTGAAGGTAAACGAGCCGGCCACGGCGGTCTGCGCGGTGAACTTCACATACCGGAGCTGTTCGTCGGCGAGGATGGTGCCGTCGGCGTTGAGGTCGACGCGTACGAGCGAAAAGAGGTGGGCGAAGGTGAATTGGCTGGCGCCGTCGGTTTCGGCGACGAAAGTGCCGACTTTGTAGTCGCAGGGCACGTTGCCGGTGCCTACCTTCTGGTCAGCATCGACCGAGCCGACGAGCGCGGAGGCTGATGAGCCGGCATTGGCGTCGTAGGGATAGTAGGCGTATTTGGGAGCGAAGCCTTCGGGGGCGTTTTGCGAGTGGAATATGCCTTTGGCGTCGGCGTCGGAGCCGGTTTTGGCGTAGGCCACGTTGCCGGAGCCGTTGGCATCGAAAGCGCCGACTACGTCGCCCGCGGTCCAGAGCAGGCCCACGGGGCCGCCGGTGCCATTGTCGAGGTTAGAGTCGTCGACGGCGGTGCGACTTTGTGAGGGAGTGTTGATAGTAGCGACTATCTTGTTGTGAGATGAGTTGACACCGAGCATATCGGTGTCACTGCACGAAGCGACGGCTAAGGCCATTGAGGCTGCGGCAACTGCTACAAGTATTTTGTTGGTAGTCATGTTTAGATTGATTAATATAATTACGTTAATACTTGATTACTTGAAGAGAGCAAGTCGCTAAGATACAGTAAAAGAAAGCAGATATAGGTGAATCGTAGGTTGAAAAAGAAGAGAGAGAGGCGAATGAGAAAAAGTTAGTTAGGGAGAACGCTGCGATAGCTGGGGCGAGGAGCCCCAGCTATCGCAGCGTTGTTAGAATACTGACCAGTTATCGGTGTCAGCGTTGAAGCCCGATGAGTAACCGGGTGCCGCCGACTGGAAGGTCTGCGAAGAGTTACCCTTATCACTGGGCCAAGCGTCCTTGTCAGAGTCAAACGCCTTCTGGTACTTGTTGTTCAACTCAAGGATGTTGCTAACAACTTGTGGTGACGTATATGTATTGCCATCAATGCCATCAACTGTCGTAGAGCCATCGGTAGTGTTAACAAAATTCATGAAAACAAGACCAACAGGATAATAAGAAGTCTGAGTACCTGTCGGATGTGAGGTCATATTCAGCAACTTATCATTGAGCCATTTATTCATCGACTTAGTTACAGTTTTATACGAGCCACTAACTGCATTATTATTGTTTTCGTTTATTTGATAACCACCAAGGCAAAGATAAATCCAAGCGTTGTGTTGGTAGCCATTGTTGATATTCGTATAATATCCCTGCATAGCCGTCAAGATAGCGTCACCAACTTCCTGTCGCATTGCAAGCGTCGGAGCATAGCCACGTTGAGAATGAGTAAATGCATATTCTTTACTTGACGAAATCTGCGCCTGAGTATTTGCGAAATAGATATTCGTCGTAGCTGGTTGGGTTCCATTTACACTATACAAATAATCGATATTGTATTTTGCAGTTGCATATTTCCAACCTTCTCCTTCGCCATAATTCTCCGCTTTCTGCTCCATCGGTACGTTAACGAACAGACACTTCGAATTTTGAGGCAAAGTCAAACCGGCTACTGCGTCTTCAGTATTAATTATCACAATTACTTTGCCAAGTACATCACCTACTGTAGTTTCCGGCTTAAGATTTCTAGCATCGTAAACCTTATCTCTTGTATCACAAAGAGCCGAAATAGTACCCATCCAATCCAAGCCATTTTCGGTATGCGAGGCACTATTCTGAGCAAATGTACACATAAGCACCATATACTCGTCAGATTTAACGTACTCAATAATCTTATCCAACGATGCCTCAACAGTAGGATTCGAACTTGAATTCATCCACTTGTCTGTAGTGCCACCAGAAGTGCTACCGCCATCAGCGGTACCAAGTGCATATGTATAATCTTCCCATATCCAATCTCTAGTTCTCTTCCAGCGCGTATCGAGGTGGAACGCACGAACGCCTACTTTGTATTGATTCTCGATACTTAAATCTGATTGGAAGTCTCCATTCAGCGAGTTCCACGAGCCGGGGATAGAGATTTCCGAGAGGTAGATGTTGCGCGGAATGTATGTCATCCATTTTGACACGTCGAATGTTGAGTTATTAGGCTTGTCAAGCGCAGGGAATTCAGGAAGTCGGTGGATTTGACCGGGAATTAATGTCATATTACCCGTGCCACCAAGAGCCTTAGTAAACACTGTACCATCCGAAAGGACAACTTCGAGCGACCATTTATCTGAGATAGTAACCTGTTCAGTCAGCATGATGAATGCGTTAAGCTCGACAGTCTCACCAACCCCTAAGGAAAGGTAGCCACCACCGACACCTGCCGCTGCGACAATATTTACGAGGTCGTAAGATTTATTATCAGCATTAGCTTGCAAAGGCATCGATATCGTAGGATTGCCATCATTATCCGTCACTGTTTCAGGGAAGGTAAGAGTATATTTACCTGTAATAGGCTGAGGCGCTTTGATGCGGACACGGCTTACGATAGCTTCTCTATTGTTACTACCTGTAGGGCCGTTAAGAGTGATGCGGAGCGCAGTCGAGAGGGGCTTGTAGAGAAGGTTTACAGCCTGGCCACTGGGAGCGTCGTATGTAGCCGCCGTCATGATGTTGGCTGACATATCCGGCACAGCTACGTAGGTTAAAGCCCCGGTTTCAGCCTTAGTGAAGTAGCAAGTTTGGTCTTGTTCGAGTAAGCCCTCAATAGTGCGGTTTTCTACGTCAAGTTTTAGATCCTCCGATTCAGGATATACAGAGTAGAAGTTGGCTTGGGTTGCGTCGCCCCACTGGATGCCAACATCACCTACACGCTTAAGCTGGCCGGCTTTATCGGCAGAGGTAGATTCGCCAAGGTCAACTTTATATACGCCCTGCTTTATATAGCACTGAGGCGACATAATCTTCACTTGGTCGCCATTCGACCAAAGGATGGGATATGCACCATTCGTCAGATCGCCATAAACTGTACGCGAAGAACGGCTAACATCGAGGGCAGCACCAAATTGTACGTCAGCACCGGGAGTCGGAGCCACTGGATCAACAGGAACGTTATCGTCGGAGCAACTCCAGACGAGCATTGCCATAGAAGCGGCAATAAGTATCTTATCGTATTTCATATCGTAGGAGTTTTATTGATTTGAGACTTTATCCCAAGTATCTGTTGTGGGCGTGTAATCAAAAGATTCATTGACCTTTTGGTCATCGATAGCGACCCCATTTACCTTTTCATTGGTAATGTCGGCGGAGCCGGAGCAAATGGGGCTTTCGAGCTCCACTTGCGTGACAACCG
>CAYWAM010000057.1:0-4748 GCA_964456545.1 uncultured Bacteroides sp. | reverse complement strand
GAGAAGACCGGGTCGCGGTGCGACACGGTCTTCTGTATGAGGTAAGTGTGGAATTCAATTATTTGAGGGCGTCCTTTACGGCGTCGTTGGGAACCATCTCTTCCTTGAAGATGTAGGCGCCGGTTTTGGGCGACTTCACCATCTTGATGACTTTGGAGTAAGTGCGGCCTTCGCCCTTCTGCAGTGATGCTACGGTTTTCTTTGCCATATCTCAGAGATTGATTATTTGATTTCTTTGTGGACAGTTACTTTCTTAAGAATCGGATTGTACTTCTTAAGTTCGAGACGCTCCGTTGTATTCTTGCGGTTTTTGGTCGTGATGTAGCGCGACGTGCCGGGCATACCGCTAGCCTTATGTTCGGTGCATTCCAGGATTACCTGTACGCGATTACCTTTAGCTTTCTTTGCCATAGTTGGTTAGAATTCTAAATATTTAATGTCGTTTTCTTTAAATAACCCTTTTTCAATAGCCTGCTTGATAGCGGCATTGAGGCCGAGCTTATTAATGGTGCGAAGTCCGGCGGCCGAGATGGTCAGGAGGATCCACGCGTCTTGTTCAACCCAGTAGAATTTCTTGTTGAAGAGGTTGACATTGAATTTGCGCTTGGTGCGACGCTTAGAGTGAGATACGTTGTTGCCCACCATCGCTTTTTTGCCTGTGATTTGACAAATCTTTGACATGGCTTTTGTTACGGTTTATCTTTTTTATTCAATTATTTAGTCGGTGGCACCTATCGCAGGTCTCATATCGCCCGTCGGCGCATCTTTCCGCCGGGCTTTCAAGGATGAGCCACAAATCGAGTGCAAAGTAACGACTTTTTTTTCACATTGCCAAATTATTCAGTACTAATTTTCAACGTTTTCATAAAATATTTCAAAAAAATGGCGGCGTGTAATTTTTTTGGTTTGGTTTTTTGCCGAGGAGTGCCTCAAGAAGATAGCTGCACAGTCGGCGATGTCGGCTGTGCGGCTTGGTATAGTGGATGAAAATGAGTCGTGGCGTGGTGCGCTTATTTGGCTCGGTTCACTGCGCTGGGCAATCGCTCTGAGCCGCTACTGATTCTTCGGCAGCGGCAGCGCTTTTGCGGAATATGCGGCCTACGATTTGCGCTATGGCGCAGTCGCCGGTGATGTTGCAGGCTGTGCCGAACGAGTCCATGGCTATGTATAGGGCTATCATCAGCGCATTGTCGGTCTCAGAGAATCCGAGCATCGAAGATAGGAGGCCCAGCGAGGCCATGATAGCACCGCCGGGGACGCCCGGAGCGGCTATGATGGTGATGCCGAGCATGGCTACGAAGCCGGCAAACATGCCCAAGTCGTAGTGCATGCCGCCGGTGATCATAAGGGCTAGGGCGCAGCACACGATTTTCAGCGTGGAGCCCGACATGTGGATTGTGGCGCATAGCGGTATCACAAAGCCGGCAATCGAAGGGTTCACGCCGGTGGCGATGGTCTGTCGCAGAGTCACGGGGATGGTGGCGGCCGACGATTGTGTGCCCAAGGCGGTGAAGTAGGCGGGCATCATGGTCCACAGTGATTTGAAGGGGTTTTGTCCGGAAAATAGCGAGGCTAGCAAGAATTGGCCCACGAGCACGGTTGCGTGGAGCACGAATATCACGGCGATGATGCCGGCGAAGGTTTTGAGTATGCCGCCGACCATTCCGGCAATCGTCATATCGAGGAAGATGCCGAAGATGTAGATTGGCAGGCAGGGGATTATGACGCCCGAGATGGCGCTTTGTATCACGTGGCGGAAGTCGTCGAGCACGCGGTGCAGAGCGTTTGAGTTTAGGCGTGAGCAACCGAGGCCCAGCAGGAAGGCCAGCACCAAGGCTGTCATTACCGAGAACATCGGTTCGATATCAATAGTGAAGTAGGGCGTAGGCGACGTGGCCGACGAAAATCCGCCTGCGCCGAGCGCGCCGTCGCTGCCTATGATGTGTGGAAAGGTCGACGAGGCCGTGAAGTAGGCGGTGATGCCTACGGCGAAAGTCATGGCGTAGGCTATCAGCGTGGTCACCACCAGCATGCGGCCGGCTTTGCGGCCGAGCTCGGCAATGGCCGGAGCTACGAAGCCGACTATCAGTAGTGGTATAAGGAAGCCTAAGAAGGCTGAAAACAGCGAGTTGAATGTCGCAAAGCAGCGAGCAAGCCACTCGGGGAATATGTAGCCTGCGCCGATGCCGGCAGCTATGGCAATAAGGATTCGTGGTAGGAGGCCGAGGCGTTTTTTCATGCGGTGGTATTTGTTTGAGGCTCCGGTTCGGGTTTGTAAATAGGAACTAGGCGCGCGCTGAATTCCCACAGAGTATAAATCGGTATAAATACGGCGAATAGGCTGAATGGGTCGCCCGTCGGTGTTATCAGCGCAGCGGCGATGAGCAGCGCTACGATGGCGTGTCGGCGGTATTTGCCGAAGAATGAGCGCGTCAGAAAGCCCATCTTGCCCAGAAGCCATGCTAGAAGCGGCAGCTCAAACACGACGCCCATCAGCAGTATGAGCGTGAAGAAATTGTCCATGTACGAGTCGAGCGTAATCATCGGCGTGATGGTGGCGCTCAAGCTATATGTGGCCAGGAAGCGCAGCGTGAGCGGAAACACCAGGTAGTAGCCGCAGGCCACGCCGGCGTAGAACATCGTATTGCCGCAAAAGAAAGCTCGGCGTATGCCGCGCTTCTCGCTTGGATACAAGGCCGGCGATATAAATCCCCATAGTAGGTAAATGATTACCGGAAAGGCAAATACGACTGCGGCCCAGCACGATGTGGATAAGTGCATGTAGAATTGCGAAGCAAGCTGTGTGCTCACGAGGCTGAGGTTGAACGTCTCGGTCGGTTCGATTTCCATCGGACTGTTGGCGGCTATCCAGTCAAGCAGTCGGTAGAATGGAAAATCCGGATAGCACGGCGCCATGATGACTTTGTCGAAAATGTCGGGCATCACACAAAAGGCCACCAGGCCGAAGGCTACAATCACTCCGGCGATCTTCAGAAGCACACCGCGCAAGGCGTCGAGGTGGTCCCAGAACGTCATTTCCGTATTTTCCGCCATGTCGCGCGTCGGCTTATTTGCCTTCTTCCTTCTTCTCGTCGCTTTCGATAGGCTTATTCATCTCAGCACGAGCGTCGTTGAGGCCCTGCTTGAACGAGTGAACGCCCTTGCCGAGGTTGCGCATCATGTCTGGAATTTTCTTGGCGCCGAAAAGCAGCAAGATAGCCAGCACTACAATCAGCAGCTCGGGGCCGCGAAGGTTGCCTAAAAATACGGGGACTATATATAATAAGGTCATATCAGTTGAGTGTTTAATTTTCCATGGTAAAATTACGCATTATATTTGATATAGGGTGAACGCCTATCTGATTTTTTGGAAATTTAACTATTATTTAGCTGCTTATGGCCGTGCGGCAGCAGTGGCGGCTGGGCGCCGAACGGTGCTTATATATAGCGACTTAGTCATATATTATATCGAAAATTAGTAATTACGGAAATTTTTCCGTAACTTTGCCGCAGTTTAAAAAATACATTAATTTTAGGAATGAAAGCATACGTTTTCCCCGGACAGGGCGCTCAGTTCGTAGGCATGGGCAAGGACCTCTACGAAACTAACGAAGTAGCCCACGAACTTTTTGAAAAAGCAAACGAGATTCTCGGTTTCCGCATCACCGACCTTATGTTCAACGGCACCGACGAAGACCTCCGTCGTACAGATATTACTCAACCCGCTGTGTTCCTGCACTCAGTAGTGCTGGCTAAGGCTCTTGGCGAAGAATTCAAGCCCGAAATGACTGCCGGCCACTCGCTCGGCGAGTATTCGGCACTCGTAGCCGCCGGTGCACTTAGCTTCGAAGATGGCCTGCGCCTGGTATCGGCTCGTGCACACGCCATGCAGAAAGCATGCGAAATCAAGCCCTCGACTATGGCTGCTATCCTTGGTCTTCCCGATGAAAAAGTCGACGAAATCCTCAAGGGTATCGATGGCGTGGTAGTTTGCGCAAACTACAACTGCCCCGGCCAAATCGTAATCTCCGGCGAAATCGAAGCTATCGACACAGCTTGCGCTCTGCTGAGCGAAGCAGGCGCTCGCCGCGCTCTGAAACTGAAAGTAGGCGGTGCGTTCCACTCGCCCCTGATGGAGCCGGCTCGTGCCGAACTCGCAGCTGCTATCGAGCAGACTGAGTTCCACACTCCCATCTGCCCCGTATACCAGAATGTCGACGCTAAGCCCCATACCGACCCCGCCGAAATCAAGGCCAACCTCGTAGCTCAGCTCACCGCCCCCGTTCGCTGGACAGCTAGCGTACAGCAGATGGTAGCCGACGGCGCCGACGACTTCACCGAACTCGGCCCGGGCAAGGTGCTCCAGGGTCTCGTTTCGAAGATCGACAAGAACGTAGCCGTATCAGGCCGTCAATAATCGACTATCCCAACTCCCAATAATTCAGCGGCTCCGCAATCCCCCCA
Source organism: uncultured Bacteroides sp. (assembly GCA_964456545.1). GTDB lineage: Bacteria > Bacteroidota > Bacteroidia > Bacteroidales > Muribaculaceae > CAG-873. The sequence continues at coordinate 284 of CAYWAM010000057.1, read as the reverse complement.
TACAGGATGCGGAGCCGCTGCTGCATAGCATCGCCCGCTCTGCGGGCTGCGCGGTGTGTGGGGGGACTCAGTCCGCAGGCTCGCCCCGGAGGGACCGGAGTCGCCCCCGCGGCGCTAGCATGGCAATCGCCGAAGGCGCTCTGCAAAGCAGAGAAAGCAGGGCGTCTCGCCTGCGTCGGTTGTGGAGGCGGTAGTGATTCAGCCAGAGTCGCCCCCGCGGCGCTAGCATGGAAAGCAGGCGTCTCGCCTGCGTTGGTTGTGTAGGCGTTGGTGATTACCGTCGA
>CAYWAM010000056.1:0-6546 GCA_964456545.1 uncultured Bacteroides sp. | reverse complement strand
AGTATCAGCGCCTACCAAGCAGCCGACCAGTGGAAAGAATTCTTCTTCATGGAAGGTGTCGACGACGTGATTACAGACGAAGCCTCCGGCGAAGTCGTGGGCTACTACAACCTGCAAGGCGTGCGCTCGGACGAGCCGTGGGACGGCCTGAACATAGTAGTCTACAGCGACGGCACCCGCCGCAAAATCAGATACTAAAAAGTAATACCCAAGACATCAGCGCCCCGCAGTCTCCGACCGCCGGGCGCTGCTATTTTTCAGCCACCGGCCTGCGACCGAGAGGACGGGCGCGATGCGCAGCCCGGGAGAGCAGGCGTCTCGCCTGCGAAACGCTATGCGGTGGTAACTTTTGCGATTGGCTTGACAGCGCGGCGCCTGGAGAGCAGGCGTCTCGCCTGCGAAACGCTATGCGGTGGTAACTTCCTAGCACACAAGAAATGCCGACGCCTGCACAACCGACGCAGGCGAGACGCCTGCTTTCTCTGCTTTGCAGAGCGCCTTCGGCGGTTACCATGCTGCGCCGCGGGGGCGACTTCAGTGGAAATTACTACCGCCTGCACAACCGACGCAAGCGACTCGCTTGCGTTCTCTGCTTTGCAGAGCGCCTTCGGCGATGGCCGGGCATCCGCCGTGGGGGCGACTCCGCTAAAAAGAGTGCTGCTTGCTGCCGCAAAAGGATATTAATGAGTGTTAAAACGTCGGCTGGTATGTGCTATTTTTGTATCTTTGCGGATTGATAGCTTATTAACCAAGCACATAATTTCCATTCATCGTAATGAAAAGATACAATTTACTGAACAACATCTTCGGCTGGGTGTCATTCGTGATAGCAGCCGTGACTTATCTGCTGACTCTGGAGCCGACTGCTAGCTTCTGGGACTGCCCCGAGTTCATATCGCAAGGCGCCAAGTTGGAGGTGGGACATCCACCGGGCAACCCAATCTTTATGCTGGCTGCTCGCTTTTTCGTCACTCTCTTTGGTAATGATATAGCCAACGCGGCTATTGCGGTCAACACGATGTCGGCCTTGCTGTCGGCTGCAACCATACTGTTGCTTTTCTGGACAGTGACTCACTTGATTCGTCGACTCATAGTGCCTGACGATGCCACGTCGATGTCGTGGTGGCAGATGACGTTGATTTTTGCCGGCGGCTTCTGTGGCGCTTTGGCCTATACGTGGAGCGATACGTTCTGGTTCTCGGCTGTCGAGGGTGAGGTGTACGCTTTCTCGTCGTTCTGCACGGCGCTGGTGTTCTGGCTGATTCTCAAGTGGGAAAATCGTGCTGACCAGCCTCATAGCGACCGCTATTTGATTCTGATTGCTTACGTAATCGGTGTGTCGATTGCTGTGCACTTGCTCAACTTGCTCTGTATTCCTGCAATTGTGCTGGTCTACTATTATAAGAAGTGTAAGAATTCTACGGCAAAGGGCTCTATGATAGCTCTTTTAGTGTCATTTGTGATTGTGGCGCTGATTCTCTATGGTCTTGTGCCGGGCTTCGTCATGGTGGCGCAGTGGTTTGAGCTGCTGTTTGTCAACTTCTTCGGTCTATCTTATAATATGGGCGTGCTGATTTATGCAGTACTTCTCGTGGCTACGTTTATTTGGGCGATTCGTTCGCTTTATAGCCAGACAAATCCGACTGCTATCAAGTGGAGCGTATTTTTGAGCCTTGTACTGTCGGGTATGCCATTCATTGGCAATGTTTGGATTGGCGTGGCTCTGACCATTGCGTTGGCTGTATATATTTTCTTCTTCTGCCCGAAGGTGCCGGTGCGTCTGTTTAATATAGTCGTGCTGTCGGTGTTCTTGATTTTTGTGGGCTACTCATCGTATGCTTTGTTGCTGATTCGCTCGGCAGCCAATACGCCGATGAATCAGAATGCTCCTGATAATGTCTTCGCTCTCGGCTCGTATCTCAATCGCGAGCAGTATGGCGAACGCCCACTCTTCAGCGGAGCTGTCTTTGCTGAAGAACTCGAAATCATCAGCGGTGAAGAAAATGGCCAGATCTACAACGTGGTGATGGTCGATGAATCGGGTATGCCTCGTACTCGTCTTGTCGATAAGTATCTGCGCGACGAACAGGGTGCTCCTTATTCCAATCCGAAAACGACTTATCACAAGGTGGTGAAGACTTCGGCTTCGCAACCCGACGAGTACGTCGAAGCAATGTCGAATCCCAACTACAAGGAAATACCTGACCTTTCGATGCTGTTGCCGCGTGTGTATAGTGATAATCCGGCACACGTGCAGGGATATAAGGGCTGGTCGCAGTATGAGATTTCCGACTTAAAGCATATTCCGGCTGAGTTGCGCCACAAGTGGGCTGCTGCCGGATACGCCAACCTTAGCGAATTGATGCCGTATCTGACTTCGCAGACTACTATCGAAAGCTATATCTCGCGCGATGGTAATCCCGTCAAGATGCAGTCGGTGTGGAAGCCCGGCTTCGGCACCAACCTGCGCTATTTCTTCAATTATCAGTTCTCGCATATGTACTGGCGCTATTTCATGTGGAATTTTGCCGGTCGACAGAATGATTTGCAAGGTAATGGCGAACCGCATTTGGGTAACTGGATTTCGGGTATCCCGGCAATTGATAATTTGCGCCTGGGCGACCAGTCGCTGCTTCCCAGTGAATATGGCGAAGGTAATAAGGGTCACAACGTCTTCTATATGTTGCCGTTGTTGCTCGGTATTATTGGTCTGCTCTGGCAAGCTCTCTATATTAAGCCCGGCAATCCGCAGCGCGGCATCGAGCAATTCTGGGTCGTGTGCTTCCTGTTCTTCATGACAGGTATCGCTATTGTGCTCTATCTGAACCAGACTCCGGGGCAGCCTCGCGAGCGCGACTATGCGTTTGCCGGTTCGTTCTATGCCTTTGCGATTTGGATTGGTATCGGTGTGCCGGCTATCGGCATGATGATACGTCAGCTATTCGAGCGCTCAAAGAAGAAGGCTGAGCAGGCTGGCCGTGGTGCCCTTGTGGCTTCGTCGGCTATCGCATGCTTGGTGGCTCTGGGTGTGCCTCTGCAGATGGTGTCGCAGACTTGGGACGATCATGACCGCTCGGGGCGTTACTGCGCTCGTGATTTCGGCATGAACTATCTGTCGTCGGTGGCACCCAATGGCATTATCTTCTGCAACGGTGATAACGATACGTTCCCTCTGTGGTATGCTCAGGAAGTTGAAGGCTATCGCACGGACGTGCGCGTCGTCAATCTTTCGTATCTGACTACTGATTGGTATGCTAACCAGCAGCGCATCCCATCGTACGATGGTAAGCCTGTGCCGATGTATGCCCGTCCTACTGATTATGGCTACGATAATTTGGCTTATAGCTTTGTGTATCCGGTTCGTGATACTTTGGTTACAGCCAAAGAATCTCTACTCGAACTCTATGCCTCGCCCAACACATTGCAGCAGGCTGTGATGATTCACCCGAAGGTCTATATGCCGCTGGCCGATACGGCGGCTGTCATGGAACGCTTCGGTGTCGACACCGTTTCGGAAGCGTCGTTGCGCTATAAGTTGCCCTATCTTACTTCGCCGACTACTGATTTGAATGCATTCTTGAAGCAGTATGGCAAGGGTGGATTGAATCTGGGTAATACACTCTCGCTCGACTTTGTAGCCAACTCTGTTGAAAATAACTTCGAACGTCCCGTCTACTTCGCATCTACTGTTCCGTCGAGCTATTATCTGGGGCTTGCGCCTTATATGTGCTCGACTGGTATGGCTTCGATGGTGACTCCCTTCGTCGGAGCGCCCGTGTCGCCGCTTGTAGAGACTGCCTATGAAAATATCATGGGTAAGTTCCGCTGGGGTGGCCTTGATATCGAGAACCCTGAAAGTCTTTACCTTGATGAGACTGTTCGTCGCATGGTGTCGTCGACTCGTACTTCGATATTCTCGGTAGCTCGCGACCTTATCAATTCGGGCTCGTTGCCTGCTTCGGATTGGGCTAAGTCCCATGCTAAGGAGCTTGGCCAGCCCGAACCGGCTACTCGCTATGATATGGCGCGCCTGCTGCTCAATACTATGATTGAAAAGATGCCTGCCGGTGCTGCTCTTATCGATGGTCAGCTGGTTATGTATATGGCTCAGGCTTACTACGACATGTATGTCGCTACCGATAATAAGTCGGATCTCGACGCTGCTGAATCTCTGATTGAGCAGAATATCGGACGCTTTGCTGAGTTTGCTCGCTATGCGGCAGCTCTTACGCCGGGTCAGCGCTCGCTTCTGTCATACGATATCGAAAATGTCGATGTTTTGGCTACGCTGTTAGCACTGCAGAATCGTATTAATGTCCTGCGTACTCTCGAGGGTAAGCCGGAACAGGCTGAGCTGCTTTCATTGTGGAAGGCACGCGGCGCCTACGACTTGCATCCTAATCTGGCAATCATGCTTTATGTTGATGGCGTGACCGAAGCTCAGCTTACGGAGATGATGCCCAATGTCGATGGCGCCAGCCGTCAGTTGGTGCAGTCGGCGCTTACCACGTTGGAAGCTCATCGCGCTGCCGGCATTGAGCCTATGGCGCTGACCAATGAAGTTGCTGGTATGTATGGCTTAGAACTAGCTGCGCTGAGCGCTCTGCTCTGATTCGTTCTGATTGACTGATTAAACTCATCGCGTCATGCTGATTGAACGGCCGCCTTTGCTCTATCGTCTCCTATTCCCGGAGGCAATCTGGCGCTTCAAGCGTCGGCATCGTCGTGTCGTGTATCTTACATTCGACGATGGCCCGATTCCGGAGCAGACGCCTTGGGTTCTTGATATTCTCGATCGATATGGCGTGAAGGCCACATTCTTTATGGTGGGCGAAAATGTAGCCCGCCATCCTGAATTGCTCGAGGAGGTAAAGCGCCGCGGCCACAGCTACGGCAATCATACTATGCATCACTTGCAGGGTATGCGTACTTCCGCTCATCGCTATTGTCGAGACATTACTGAGGCCGATCGTCTTATTGATTCCATCCTCTTCCGCCCGCCGCATGGTATCATGCGGTGGAAGCAGGCCCGCATCATCAAGTCGCACTATAATATTATTATGTACGACTTGGTGACGCGCGACTATTCGCGAAAGCTTACACCGGAGCAGGTGCTCGACAATGTGCGACGCTATGCTCGTAATGGTTCGATTATCGTATTTCACGATTCTATTAAGGCTGCGCCCAACATGCGTGTCGCTTTGCCGGCCGCTATTGAGTGGCTCCTCTCGCAAGGTTATGAGTTTGAGCCTCTGCCGATGTCGTGAGTCGGAGCTGAAAGAGCTTTGTCGAAGTGTTGGCGCCTGTGCAGTCGGAATTGCTCGCGCAGCCGCTGTCGATTGCGACGTTGCCGACCGCTTTTGCCGTTGGATTTCTGAAGGTCGTCATGCTTCTCTTGACTACATGTCTCGCAATGTTGAGTTGCGACTCGATCCGCGTCTCCTCTTTCCCGGTGCTTTGTCGATAATTTCGATGGCTTTCCCTTATAGGCCGGCTGGCGGTTATCATCATCCGCTTATTGCTGATTATGCTCTTGGCGAAGATTATCATCGTGTGCTGAAGCTTCGTCTTGCTCCGGTTGTCGATTGGCTGTCACGTCAGATGGGGGCACTCTCGCGAGTGACTGTCGATTCTGCTCCTGTGCTTGAGCGTTATTGGGCTGTAAAATCCGGCGTTGGTTTCGTAGGACGCAATCATCATTTGATTGTGCCGGGGGTAGGTTCCGGAGTCTTTTTGGTTGAAATTATCACATCGGCACTTCTTCGTCCCGATGAGCCGTTGGTCGGTGGTTGTGCTGATTGTGGGCTATGTCAGCGTGCTTGTCCCGGTGGGGCGCTTTTGCCTGATGGCACGCTTGACGCAGGCCGTTGCTATTCATACCTGACTATTGAGTATCGCGGAGATTCTGAATTTGTACCCGAGTCATCTCGCCAAGTTTATGGATGTGATGTGTGTGCAAGGGTGTGCCCTCATAATTCCGGCGAGCCTCCGGAGCCTCTTCTTGAATTTTATCCGGACCATCGTTTACTTAAACTTGATAGGCTTACGATGTCAAAAATTTCGTCCGGTGACTACCGAAGACTTTTCAAAATGTCAGCAATTTCGCGTGTTACCGTCAAGAAAATGAGACAAATCACCAAAATTAACAAAATTTAACGGGGGGGGGTAGTACAATTTCCAATATTCTGTATTATCTTTGCAGTGCAAAAGATACAGAAAGCATTAGGAAAACCCCAATTTAAAGTTAAGGAAATCCCGGAAGCGCCACTTTGTGAAAAGAGGCGCTTTTTTTATTTAGTTTTTATCCATCTTTAGTTACATATATAATATATGTTTTTGCTGTGTGTTAAACTCCGGCATAGCGTTAATGATATTCTCAACTGCGATTGACTAAGTTCCATTTTTAGCTGATCAATCGAGTGCATATTTTCTAGATTCTCTTTTGTGCCTTTTTTCATTACCTCTACTTTTGTTATCATCGGTTTTTGTTGTTGTAGTTGGCGAGCGTGCGTTGTCCTTATATTATATATAGTAAAGAAACGAAAA
>CAYWAM010000055.1:0-6653 GCA_964456545.1 uncultured Bacteroides sp. | reverse complement strand
TCGAGGGGGCATTTACAGATGAGGTTCGCGTCTGATATCACAAAGTTAGCAATAATTTTGTGAAATGTCAGTAAAGCAGATGGCGCTGGTCGTTTTTCTTCCATCCGGCGCGGTATTCGTGGTCGGTGAAGTAGATTTTGAGGTCGGCTTGCGAAGCTCGGTCGACAAAGAAGATTTTTTTGTCGGCTCGGTAGGCTTTATCAGTGAAAAACCAAATTCCCTTGTTTTCGCTTGCCTTGGCGCGGTATTCTTTGTCGGTCTTAAAGACAATCAAGTCGGCCTTGTACTCGGCGTCGACTACAAAGACTTTGACATCGGCCGAATATGCGTGGTCGGTGGAAAAGATTTTTTGACCAAAGGCCGTAACGGCGATAAAGAAGAAAAATATGGTAAGCAAACGTTTCATAATCACGATTGATCTTATTGTTGCGCGTAAAGTTACTGATTATGCGGATAGCATCAAAAAATTCAAGCCGATTATTGCGATTAGAATAAAAAAATCGGCCAAAAAGACGTCGGCAATTGAAAGATTTAGCGTACTTTTGCGTATAACTTTCAAAAATAGCGAACGATATGGAAAGGCCCTATATAATTTGCCACATGGTCGAATCAATCGATGGCCGCATCGATTGCAGCATGGTCGACAAAATCAGCGGCGACGAATACTACACGACGCTCGACGCGCTGCAATGCACGGCGGCCGTGGAAGGGCGCGTGACGATGAGCCACTACTACGCCCTGCCGGAGACGTTCGAAGCTCACGGCGCTAAGCCCATAGGCCGCTGCGAGGTGCACAAAGCATCCGTCCGCTGCGACTTCCTAATCTGCCCCGACACGCGCGGCACGCTGATGTGGGACGGCGCGACGACCGACGATGGCCGCCCGCTGCTGATCGTGACCTCCGAGCTTGCAACGCGAGAATATCTCGACTATCTAAAAGCGAAAGGCATATCATACATTGCCGTCGGCAAAGATGCTATCGACCTGGCCGAGGCCATGAAAATCGTGCGCGCAGAATTCGGCGTCGAACGCCTCGCCGTGCTGGGCGGCGGGCTGATCAACGGAGGCTTCCTGGCTGCCGGACTAATCGACGAAGTGAGCCTGCTGCTGGCCCCCGGTATCGACGGCCGCGCAGGATGGCGCGCCATGTTCGACGGCATCGCCGACCAGTCGAAGCAGCCGACTCGGCTCGCTATCAAGCACGTAGAGCGCCTCGACGGCGACGTGCTGTGGATTCGCTACGACGTCGTGAAATAAACGCTCGCGGCTACAAAAAGCGGCTCCGAGATTGACAACCGGAGAAAAGCTCGCGCCGTCATAGCCACATTATGGAAATCCCTACCCTAAAAAATATAAATGCCTTAAATCAACCGACGATGAAAAAAAATACAATCATATACTGCTTAGTAGCAATGGCACTTAGCGCCGCCATCACATGGTATGCCACGGCGCCCACACAGCAAAGCCCCACATTCAGCGTGGCCACCTATAATATCCGCCTGAAAAACGACGGCGACACACAGGCCGGCAACGGCTGGGACCGCCGCGCACCGTACGTGGCACAGCTGATTCAGTTCCACGGATTCGACATCTTCGGCACTCAAGAAGGGTTCAAAGAGCAGCTCGACGACCTCAAGCAAGCGATGCCCGGCTACGACTACATCGGCGTGGGCCGCGACGACGGCAAAGAGCAAGGCGAGCACTCGGCTATTTTCTACCGCACCGACCTCTTTAAAGTAGCAGACCACGGCGACTTCTGGCTATCGGAAACACCGGAAAAGCCCGGACTGGGCTGGGATGCCGCCTGCGTGCGCGTCTGCACATGGGGCAAATTCGAGCACTTAGCCTCGGGCCGCGAATTTCTGTTCTTCAACCTCCACATGGACCACATAGGCAAAGTAGCTCGCGTGGAAAGCGCCAAACTCATCAAAAACAAAATCATAGAATTCGGCAGCGACCTGCCGACATTCCTTACCGGCGACTTCAACGTGGCCCAAGATAGCCCCGCCTACGCCACAATCATCGACGGCGATATGCTCCGCGACGCGCACGACGCTGCCGACTTCGCATACCAACTCAACGGCACATTCAATAGCTACGACACCGACGGCTTCAGCGACGAGCGCATCGACCACATCTTCGTGAGCCCGAACGTGCACGTGCTGAAATACGGCGTGCTGACCGACACCTACCGCACTCCCGAAGCCGACTCGGCCACCATCGAAGCCAAAGATGCTCCGACAGAGCTGAAAATCAGCAAATTCAAAGCACGCACTCCGTCAGACCACTTCCCGGTCAAGACCATCGTCGAGCTACAATAAAAGACTTCGCTTAATATCCTTCCGCTAATATCTTTATCACACACCATGGCAGAAACGAAAAAAAATAAGCTAAAAACTATCGATACAATCTCGCTTTTGGGCCTGGATAGATTGCTATCCATGAGTTTTCTATCTATGTTTTGGCGCATAATAGCCGCATCAATTGTAGCCTTTCTGGCGATTTGGGGCATTTTTTGGGGCTTAGGCGAGGATTGGTCAATCGGCCAAGCTTTCATACAGCTGACCAACCCCTCGATTGGGTTCGACAATGCCGCATCATGGCGCGAATGGGCATCCGTCGTTATCATCAACTTATTCGGCCTGTTCGTCCTTAACGGAGTGCTACTGACCTTGTTTGTGAACTGGATATCGAACAGAAAAGATCGTCGCGAAAAAGGCGAAGCACGCTATAAACTCATTTTTAAGCACAAATTCTCAGTCATCATTGGCGGCCACCGAATCGCAGCAAGCCTGGCCCGCGACTTGATGAATGCGGGCGACATCGATTACATCATCATACAGACGCAACGCAGCCCCGAAAGACTACGCCGCGAGATTGAATCCGAGATTACTGAAAAGGTCATGGCCGAACGCATTATCATATACGCCGGCGAACGCACATCAAAGCACCAAATCGAAGAGCTTAACCTCAACCTGGCAAATGAAGTTTACATAATCGGCGAACCCAATCATATAGATGGCAGCAGCCACGACGCACTCAATATGCAGACGTGGAATATTATCAAAGATTTGTACACAGACGACACAAACAACAAGCAAGTTGCTTGCCACGTAATGTTTGAATATCAATCGACATTCAACGCTTTTCAGTTCACCGACCTCAAGACAGTTGAATGCACGACATTTAAATTCATTCCCTTCAGCCTCTACGAGAATTGGGCGCAACAAGTGCTGAACTGTCCAAAAGATATAAACCAATCGCACAGGTACATACCGCTCGACGGACTCGGAGGCTTGTCCTACTCTTCGCACCAACGCGTACACTTAATCGTCGTTGGCATGTCGAAAATGGGCATATCTCTAGCTATTGAAGCTGCACACAACGCTCACTATCCGAATTTCAACAATCCGAACGCCGGTCGCCCGCGTACGCTCATAACATTTATCGACCGCAACGCCAAGCAAGAAATGCTATTCTTCATGGGCCGATTCAAGACGCTATTCCAACTGGCTCGCTGGCGCTTCGTCAAAGCCCCCGAAGGCATCACCCCACCGAACGACAATTCGTGGCATATCTACGAGACACAAACCGAAATGTCAGCAACCGGCAACAATAGCTGGCATGATCCATTGAAAGATCAGGAATTAAAATCGCCGTATTGCAATTTCAGCGAATATCTGGGTGAAGACTTTATCGATATCGACTTCGAATTTATTGAAGGCGACGTCGCTCTGCCGGCAATCCAAAAATACATTTCCGACGCCTGCGCCGACTGCTCGGCAAACACCACTACCGTCGACAATTCGAGCAAAACGACTATAGCCGTGTGCCTGCCAAACGCTGCCGAAGCTATGTCGGCCTCGCTCTACTTCGATGATTCAGTATACGAAAACGTACAGCAAATCTGGGTACAGCAATCTGAGTCGGGCGCACTGGTCAATTCAATCAGCGATGGGCAAACCGGAGAAAACAAAAACAAGTTCAGAGCCCTACGCCCATTCGGCATGCTCGAGCAGTGCGACTACCTCGAACGCAGCAACAGCCTTCTGCCAAAACTTGTGGCTTACGCATACGGACATGGACCAAAGAACTTAGACAATGAATACAAAAATGCTGGAAGCCCTGACAAATTCATCGAATTCATCAACTCTGTCTGCAAAGAGTGGGATGAAATTTCAAACAGCAACGGCAAGAGCTCGATTGCGAAACGATGGTCGAACATCTACTGTGCAAATTCGTTCGACACCAAAATCAGAGCAACTAAAATCGACCTTTCGAAAGCTGATTTACTGCAAAACGATGACACCATCAATAAATTAGCTGAAGTCGAACACAACCGCTGGGTCATCGAGCAGCTACTACTTGGCTACAAACCGTGCGACCCTAATAACAATAATCCCAACCAGGATAGAAACGAACTTAAAAGCCGCAAAATCCACCCCGACATTAGGTCAAATGAAAAGCTAGGTGATACGCTAGAATATGACAAACTTATAGCCAAAATTATCCCAACTGCAATACACATCTGCCAACAATCAAGCAAATCGAAAAAATCAACGACCAACTGATTGATTCTGAAGTAAAAAAGAAACTTGTAATCGATACTAATTATTATGAACAAAGAATATACCCCCAAACCGGCTGATACGCAAGGCGTAGAGTTGCCGGCCGAGTTGCTTCCCCTGGTTGAAGACATGGCTAAGAATGTGCACGAAGTATGGGCGCAAACTCGTATGAACGACGGCTGGACCTATGGCCCCGTCCGCGACGACGCGAAACGTCAACATCCGTGTCTTGTCGCTTACGAAGATTTACCTGAGAGTGAGAAGGAGTACGACCGCGCCACTTCGCAAGAGACACTGAAGCTAATTCTCAAATTAGGCTTCTCAATCTCAAAGAAGTAGCCGACATTCATCTAATCTGCTCCGGATGCATACGACGATGTACAGCTCCGGAGCAGTTAAGTTATAGACGGGGCGAAGATGCGCTTTTGGCGGTGAGATTATTTAGGTATTTTCGCAGATTATATCTAACTCAATCTTCACCAACGTATGGCAACAGCTACATTTTATCACGACACTCGCCGTATAGGCAAAAATTCCGACAAGGAAGCCCCTCTGAAAATGGCAATCAGCCATCGCAGCAGCACCATGTACATTCCGATGTCGATAAAAATTGCTCCGCAGCAATGGAACGCAGCGGAGCAAAAGATTGTTAATCATCCTCAAATGGACCGATTTAACGCTATCATCAGACATCGTATCGCAGCTGCTCGATTATTACTGCAAGAGTTTACAATTTACGGACTTCTTGAGACAGTGACGACTGCCGAACTTAAGGCAAGCATAGTGATGGTCTTTAATGACACAATGCTGGGAGTACTTAAATCCATCAAGACCGCAGGCGACCACGACATCTACACCGAGCAACGCAGCAAGACTATGCGACGACGCAGTAGCAGCGAAAACGCCTTGTTTGCCAACTGGTTCGTAAAATTCATGAATTATCATCAGCCCCGAACTCGCAACATTTATCAAGCTACGTTCAATCGCCTTCACTCTTGGTTGGGCAACGACCTCTTCCAACTATCGTTCGACGACATTAGCAAGGAATGGTGTCGCGAGTTTGATGAATATCTAAAGCCAAGCGCACCATCACCTAACAGCCGTGGAATTCACTTTCGCAACATTCGCGCCGTCATCAATGATGCCATCGACAACGAACTCACGACGCGCAACGGAATGAGAGGTTTCAAGATTCCTAAAGCTGCTACTCGCAAACGCAACCTCTCGGTCGAACAACTGCGCAAACTGATTTATGCTCAAGATTTAGAGCCATGGATGATAAAATATCGCGACTTCTTCACACTATCATTCATGCTATTGGGCATGAACTGCAAGGATATGTGTGAACTAACTGAACTCAACAACGACCGCGTCGAATTCAATCGCTCAAAAACCGGCAAACCATTCTCCATAAAAGTTCATGCCGAAGCTCGACATCTGATTGAAAAATACCGAGGCTGCGACGGCCTTTTGCTTAACTTTGCCGAAAGCAAAAAGGGCTATCGAATATTCTATCAGCGAATGTCGAAAGCCTTACAACGAATTAAAGATACGCTCAACCACCGCAATGACGGCATCGTAATCGACCAACTAACAAGCTACTGGGCACGCCACACCTGGGCTACCATCGCCGCTTCAATCGATATACCACGCGACACCATCAAGGCTGCACTCGGCCATGGTCAACATGATGTCACCTCGATATACATCGAATTCGATATGCGCAAAGTCGACGAAGCCAACCGACGTGTCCTCGACTACGTACTCTACGACAAACTCGAGTAGTCTGCACCATATCGATAAAAATCTTTGTGGCCTGTTTTTCCACTCGCATCAACACCAATGGCTATATGCACAGTATATTTCGACTTGTAACCGCGAAATAATTAAAAACTTCAACTCCTCAGAAAGTAATCATCAAACAAACCGCTAATTTGCACTCTTCGGTTGAATCAGCAGAGCAAATTAACAAAAATTAATAAGACGGATTCACTGCAAACCCAAATAAATGCCTACCTTTGCACACCCTCTTGGAGTGATGCTCGAGTGGTTGAAGAGGCACGCCTGGAAAGCGTGTAAACGTCA
>CAYWAM010000054.1:0-7361 GCA_964456545.1 uncultured Bacteroides sp. | reverse complement strand
TACGCAAATCGTATCAAATAACTCCGCACCACGCACAAAACAAGCCCGCCGGCCCCCGCCGACGACATAGCCTCTCGACCAACATTTTTTTTGCCATTTTATGGCCACTTTTTTGGCTCAAGCACATTTTTTCATTAATTTTGTAAATCAAAGAAAAATACACCCGACAATGCGTACAAAATATACACGAGTATTACTAAAACTGAGCGGCGAATCGCTCATGGGCAATCAAGGCTACGGCATTGACACCGAGCGTCTCAACAGCTATGCCTCACAGATTAAGGAAGCCGTAGAAGGCGGCGCACAAATAGCCATCGTCATCGGCGGCGGCAACATCTTCCGTGGCCTCAGCGGCGCCTCGCGTGGCTTTGACCGCGTCATGGGCGACCAGATGGGCATGCTAGCCACTGTCATCAACTCGCTGGCTCTATGCTCGGCTCTGCGCAGCATCGGCCAAGGCGCTCGCGTATTCACCGCTCTGAACATGTACCCCGTAGGCGAATACTACAGCAAGTGGAAAGCCATCGAAGCACTCAACAACGGTGAAGTAGCCATCATCGCCGGCGGCACCGGCAACCCATTCTTCACCACCGACACCGGCGCAGCTCTGCGCGCTGTCGAAGTTGAAGCAAACGTCATGCTCAAAGGCACTCGCGTCGACGGCATCTACACCGCCGATCCCGAGAAAGACCCCACCGCCACGAAATTCGACGTCATCACCTACGACGAAGTCTACAACCGCGGCCTGAAGGTCATGGACCTCACAGCCACAGCCCTTTGCAAAGAAAACAAAATGCCCATCATCGTCTTCGATATGGACACCCCGGGCAACCTGGCCAAAGTGCTTGGAGGCGACGACATAGGTACTCTTGTAAAAATCTGACTCACATAAAAACTCATATATCATGACCGACCCGAAAACATACCTCGCACCGGCCGAAGAAAAAATGCAGATGGCCGTTGAATTTCTCGACGAATCTCTGGCTCACATCCGCGCCGGCAAAGCCAACCCAAAGATTCTCGACGGCATCCGCGTCGACTACTACGGCAGCTTGGCTCCGCTGAGCAATGTAGCCAACATCTCTGTGCCCGACGCACGCACCATCGTCATCACTCCCTGGGAAAAGTCGATGTTCAAGGAAATCGAAAAGGCTATCATCAACTCTGAGCTGGGCATCACCCCGGAAAACAATGGCGAAGTTATCCGCCTGAGCATCCCGCCGCTGACCGAGGAACGCCGTAAGAACCTCGTAAAGCAGTCAAAAGCCGAAGCCGAACAAGCCAAGATCTCGGTGCGCAACGCCCGCCGCGATGCCATCGACGGCCTCAAAAAAGCCATCAAGCAAGGCATGCCTGAAGACGTCGAAAAAGACGCCGAAGCTTCTGCTCAAAAGATGCACGACAAGTATCTGAAAAAGATTGACGAGCTCTTCGCTGCTAAAGAAAAAGAAATCCTCACCGTGTAATCACACCGTCGAAGATACCCCCCTCACAAAGCCCTGCCCCACCCGGCAGGGCTTTGTGTTTCAATCTGCCACCGCGCGCCCCCATTGCGGCGTTGTCGGCCTTGCCAAAGAGCTACAACATGTGCAATTTTGATAGCCTTTCGGCGTCTTTTTGCTTTCTTTTGACGTTCTATCTATCTTTTGTTGGATGGCTCATAAAAATTTAGTAAATTTGCGCCGTGTAAACATCTTATAGAATATGGACTTATTCGAAATTGTCTCAAACGACATCAAAAAGGCGATGCTCGCCCGCGACAAAGTGCGCCTCGAAGCGCTCCGCGGCATCAAGAAGGAATTCATCGAAGCTAAGACTGCTCCCGGCTCGAACGGCGAACTCGCCGACTCGGCCGCTATCACCATCTTGACTCGCATGGCCAAGCAGCGCCGCGAGAGCGCTCGCATCTATTCCGAGCAAAACCGCCCCGAACTCGCCGAAGGCGAGCTGGCCGAAGTGGCTGTAATCGAGGAATATCTGCCCAAACAACTCACTGAAGCCGAACTCGAAGCCGAGCTGCAGCAAATCATAGCACAGGTCGGAGCTTCGTCGCCTGCCGACATGGGCAAGGTGATGGGCGTTGCAACAAAAGCCCTGGCCGGACGCGCCGAAGGCCGTGCTATCTCGGCAAAAGTAAAGCAACTACTCGCCAAATAATTAACCTCTAATATAACCAAGGCTCCTCACATGCGAGCCTTAAAAAGATACTGAACTATGCTCACAATGCAGCAAATCAAAGCCGACCCCGAGCGCGTCATCGCACGCCTCGCTGTCAAAGGCTTTGACGGTCGCCAGACCATCACCAACGTCATCGAGCTCGACGACAACCGCCGCGCTCTCCAACTCAAAAACGACAACATGGCCGCTGAGCTCAACAAGCTCGCTGCTTCGATTGGCGCACACATGAAGGCCGGCGAAAAAGACCTGGCCGAAGAAGCAAAGAAAGCTGTAGCCGACATTAAGGCTCAGCAAAAGGACCTGGCCGACCAGCTCGCCAAGACCGAAAACGACATCCGCGAAATCTTGCTCAACGTGCCCAACATTCCCTGCGACATGGTGCCCGAAGGCAAGACCGCCGAGGACAACGTCGTAGAAAAGACCGGTGGCCCGATGCCTAACCTCCCCGAAGACGCACTCACCCACTGGGAACTAGCCAAAAAATACAACCTGATCGACTTCGAGCTGGGCGTCAAAATCACCGGCGCAGGCTTCCCCGTATACCTGGGCAAGGGTGCTCGCCTGCAGCGCGCCCTCATCCAGTTCTTCCTCGACGAGGCCGGCAAGGCCGGTTACCTCGAGGTGCAGCCCCCCTACGTCGTAAACGAAGCTTCGGGCTACGGCACAGGCCAGCTGCCCGATAAGGAAGCGCAGATGTATGTCGCTACGCTCGACAACCTCTACTTGATTCCTACAGCCGAAGTGCCCGTCACCAACCTCTATCGCGACGTGATTCTGCCCGCCGACAAGCTGCCCGTGAAGAACTGCGCTTACTCGGCTTGCTTCCGCCGCGAAGCCGGCTCTTACGGCAAAGACGTGCGCGGCCTCAACCGCCTGCACCAGTTCGACAAAGTCGAAATCGTGCGCATCGAGAAGCCCGAAGACTCCTACGCTGCTCTCGAAGAAATGAAAGACCACGTACAGGGCCTGCTCGACAAGCTCGGCCTGCCTTGGCACATCCTGCGCCTCTGCGGTGGCGACATGTCGTTCACCTCTGCCATCACCTTCGACTTCGAAGTGTGGTCGGCCGCCCAGAAGCGCTGGCTCGAAGTTTCGTCAGTATCGAACTTCGAAACCTACCAAGCTAACCGCCTCAAATGCCGCTACCGCGCTGAGGACAAGAAGACTCGCCTGTGCCATACGCTCAACGGCTCAGCTCTGGCTCTGCCCCGCATCGTAGCCGCACTGCTGGAAAACAACCAGACCCCCGAAGGCATCGTCGTTCCCGAAGTACTACGCAAGTACACCGGATTCGACATCATTGACTAATCTACCACTAAATAACGGCAGCGGAGCACCCTCCGGGGCTCCGCCGCCGCTTTTCTTATTGTTTCACTAAACTTTCTTTGTCTTGGATATAGATCCCTTGCCGGCCATCGAGTCGATACAATTGATGCAGACAATGCTCTGCTCGCTAAGCCTTAATATCACCGCCGGAGGCTTCGTCGCCTTGGCGCTTGCTCTCGTCTGCCTATTGTGTTCGGGCTTCATTTCGGCTAGCGAGATTTCCTACTTCTCGCTCACACCTGCCCAACTCGACGAAATCGACGAAACCAATCAAGGCGAAGGCGTGCGCCGTCTACTCGACCGCCCCGACCTGCTGCTGGCTACCATATTGATTGGCAACAACTTGGTCAACGTCACCATCGTAGTCCTCACCAACTTCGCACTTGGCCCCGTATTCGAGGGCTTGAACCCCATACTCAGCTTTGTGGTGCAGTCGATTCTGCTCACATTCCTTATCCTTCTGTTCGGCGAAATCCTGCCGAAAATCTATGCCTCAAACTACCCCGTGAAGTGGGCCCGCTTCGCCATGCCCGGCTTGACCATGCTCCGCAAGCTCGTCGGCCCGTTGGCTCGCCTGCTGGCCGGCTCGTCGAAAATCGTCAAGCGAGTAGTTTCAAAACAAGCTGAAGCTATCACCACCGACGACCTCAGCCAAGCCCTCGAACTAACCTCCGGGGCTACTAAGAGCGATAAAGAGATGCTCGAAGGCATTCTCCGATATGGCGACAAGCACGCATCCGAAATCATGACTCCGCGAATCGACATTACCGACCTCGACTTCCACGACTCATTCGACAAGGTGATGGAGACGGTCATCAGCAGCGGATATTCGCGCATACCCGTCTACGACGGCAACGAGGACAACATCCGCGGCATACTATTCTCGCGCGACTTGCTGCCCTACATTGGACACGTAGAGGATAATTTCGACTGGACTCGCCTGCTGCGCGAGCCTTACTTCGTGCCCGAATCGCGCATGATCGACGACCTGCTCGAAGACTTCCGCAAGCGCAAACAGCACCTCGCCATCGTAGTCGACGAATTTGGCGGCACTCAAGGGCTTGTAACACTCGAGGACGTGCTCGAAGAAATCGTGGGCGACATCGACGACGAATACGACACCCCCGACACCACCTTCAAGCGTCTGCGCGACGACACCTACGAATTCGAGGGCCGCACTCTGCTCACCGACTTCTTCCGCATCACCGGCCTCGACGAAAACGACTACCGCGACGTCACCGAGGATGCCGAAACCCTGGCCGGCCTACTGCTCGCCGTCAAGGGCGACTTCCCCAAGGAAAAGGAACCGCTGGTCTACGGCCGATGCCGATTCCTAGTCCTCGACCTCATCGACCACCGCATTGCCCGCGTTCGCGTCAAAGTGATGCCCGACATACAACAGCCATGACCCTCCGCTCCGCTATCATCATCTCGGCCGTAGCCATAGCCCTCGGTGGATGCTCAGGTCGCAGTAGCGACTCAGCCATTCCGCGCCGCACCGCCTATCCGCGACCGGCTCTGCTCGATACCACGATGACCACCGTCGCCGACCTGCCGGTCAGCTTTGCCGTCAACGCCGGCGCTACAATCTCACGGCCACAGACCAACTGGCTCGACGTGTTCTACCCCACCTACGGAGCCACCATGCACGTATCCTTCACCGCAGTCGACTCAACGACCATCGACGACGTCATGGCCAACCGCTTCGAGCGCATAGCGCTCAACAACGGCAACGTCTTGGCCACCACATCTCACGAAGACATCAACGCTGCCGGATTCGACTACCTTACCGTGCGACTCGACGGCACGGCCACTCCGCTGCAATTCCTTGCCACCGACCTCGAAAGCATCGTCGTCAGCGGCGTTGTCTACATGTCGGACCCGAATGTCGCTACCGCTATCGACTCGCTCCGACCAATTATCGACGCCATCGAAGCCGACATCAACCGCGCCATGCTCAGCCTGCGATGAAATGCCTCACATTCGACTCTACCACCATAGCTATCGCACCGATTGAGGCCTCCGAAGGCGAGAGTCGGCGCGACGCTGAGCGCCGCACCGCACTAGAGCTGGTGCGTCAGCTCACCGGACTGCCCGACGCCTCTATCGGCCACACCTCGTGGGGAGCGCCATTCGTCGAAGGCCATACCGACATAAACCTCAGCATCAGCCACTCGCGCCGGCTCGCCGCTGTAGCTATCGACCCGACGCGCCCTATCGGCCTCGACATCGAAGAGCCACGCGAGCAACTGCAGCGCGTCGCTCCGCGCTTTCTGGCTGCAGACGAACTAGCGCTCATCGGCGACATCACAGCAGCATCAGCCGACACACTAGCGCGCGCCTGGACCATCAAAGAAGCCCTAGTGAAAATCAGCGGACCCGAAATTCCCGACCTGCGCCGCGACCTGCGCGCCCTACCCCATCCGGCTATCCGTGGCCGGCGCTGCACCATTGTAGCCTCCATAATGCTCGGCCCACCCTTCGCCGACCACTGCCTTTCGCTCCTCACGCCTTGATCCTTGCTGCTTTTACTATTGGCTACAGCACTTTAGGTTGCTAATTTGAGGAAAATGTTTTAAATTTGCACCTACGGCGGTCGACTCGCCGATACCGCACCCGGATTTATACCTATGGAAACTATAAAGATTTTTTTAGCCTCGTCGAGCGAACTTCGCAGCGAACGTGTAGAGATTGGCGACCTCGTCAGCCACCTCAACCATGTGTTGCAGAACCGCAACATAAAGATTGACCTGGTCAAGTGGGAATATCTCGATGCTTCGATGGCGGACATCCACAAGCAGCAGGAGTACAATCGCGAGCTAAGCGGGTGCGAAATGTGCCTTGTCATATACTATACTATTTTCGGCAAATACACCAAGTCAGAACTCGACACGGCTTTCGAACGCAAAAAGCAGGGCGACACACCGCATCGCCTGTACGTATACTTCAAAAATGGCGAAGGACAGCCATCGCAAGAACTTAAAGAGTTCAAAGATTCGTTTCCCGACAATTATGGCAACTTCTTTTCAGATTACTCCAACATCGATACGCTGAAAGCTCATTTTTTGATGCAACTTATCGACTTTCAGAAAAATATTTTTGGCGCTAAAGATATCATTGAGGTAAAGGATTCGACCGTAGTGATCGGAGGTAAAACTTTCGTTGAATTTGACCAACTGAGCTTTGCCGGAAATAATGAGCGTTACAACGACCTGCGCGACGAAATCAGCGAACTCAAAGAAGACCTTGCCGAGATGAGCCCTGAAAGCCCTCGATATGCCAAAAAAGCGCAGCGACTGCGCGAAAGGCAAGAGGAGTTGCAAAATCTCGAATGTAGCCTGTGGGATACTGCGCTGCAGATCACTCGCCTGAGCAACAAACGCGGGTCGGAACGCCTACGCCGCGCCATCGACCTCTTTAATTCGGGCAACAACAAAGGAGCCGATGCCATTCTGAACGAAGAAGAAATCAGCCGCGACGTCAAGCAAAATATCCGCCTTCTTGAACTTGGCGAAGAAGGCCGTCGAGGACTCGAAAACAACCTCGATGAGTTCAAGCTGAAAATAGATATTCTGAAAAACGAAATGGCCGACGGCTGGCAAGAACGCATACTCGACATACACTCCAAAATCTGCGATATCACGCTCCGTCTCTACGACAACGCCTCCGAACAAATGGCTGATGCCTACGCAAATTATGCAAGCGATTTGGACTCATTTGGCAAATACAAAGAAGCTCTCGATTATAATCTAAAAGCCCTCGAAATTCGCAAGCAAGTGCTTGGCGATGACCATTCAGACACCGCTACGTCGTACAACAACATAGGTTGTACGTATTCTAACCTTGGAGTGTACACA
>CAYWAM010000053.1:0-8091 GCA_964456545.1 uncultured Bacteroides sp. | reverse complement strand
TCAAAAAATATATTAACTTTGCATGACATTCAATTTAAATCTAATGAAGCGACTGATACTCTCACTGATTGTAGCCCTGACGGCTTGCAGCGGCCTCCGCGCAGCCGATGGCGACATCTTCCCCTACCCCGTACCGCCTGAAGATATGCAAACTCTGGGCGAACGTTGCGACTACCTCGTTACTCACTTCTGGGACCGCTGCGACTTCAAGTCGGCGTTCTCGACCAAAGATAAGCTCAACAACACCTTCGGCGACTGGATATCGTTCATGCCCTACGCCACAGCCGACAGCGTGCACGTAGCCATCGAGCGCCTACTCGAATCAGTCAAAAAATCGGGGCCACACACCCTGGGCATCGCTCGCATGGCCGAAAGCTGGTGCTACAGCGACACCGCCTTCATCTTTAGCGAAGAAATCTACTACCCCTTCGCCAAAGCGGCCGCCAACCATGGCAAAATCAAGGGCGACGACAAAGCACTCTTCAAAAAACAGGTGCAGATTATCGAAAACACCTACACCGACGGCCGCATCAAGCACCTCGAATACACTACACTCGACGGACAGCGACATTCGCTCGACGAGACCCGCACGCAAATCATCATCCTGATGTTTGGCGACTACGAAAGCGACAACTGCGCCCTGTCGCGCATCCGCCTTTCGGCCGACATCAATGCCACCGCACTCATCAAAGCCGGCTTGCTGACTGTCATCAACATTCAGCCCTCGGCCGCCGGCGACGAATGGCGCGGAGCTGCCTCGTCATACCCCGCCGACTGGGTCAACGGCGCCTCGGCCGACGCGGCCGAATACTTCCCGCTGCGCCGCTCGCCCGAATTCTATCTGATTGACTCGCGCCACCGCATCCTGGCCAAAAACTTTGATATCGAAGGACTGCTCAACGCACTGACCACCCTTCGAGCCAACACAGGCTTCTGATGAAAATAGCAGCTCTGATATCAGGAGGCGTCGACTCGGCTGTAGCCGTACACCGACTAGTAGAACAGGGCCACGACGTGCACCTCTTCTACATTCGCATCGGCCGCGACGACGGCCTGGGCGACTGCTCCTACGAAGAAGACGTCGAAATGTGCCGCCTCATAGCTGCACGCTACGGCCTGCCGCTCGACATCGTGCCTCTGCACGACGAATATTGGGAATACGTCATGGAATACGCCCTCAAGAGCGTCCGTGCCGGCCTCACCCCCAACCCCGACATGATGTGCAACCTCGTCATCAAGTTCGGCTTCTTCGAGCAGCGCTGGGGCCACGAATTCGACCTCACCGCCAGCGGCCACTATGCCTCGACTGAAATCGACGCCGACGGCCACAAGTGGCTCACCACAGCTGTCGATGCCGTCAAAGACCAGACCGACTTCCTGGCCCGCATCACCGGCGAGCAACTCCGCCACATCATCTTCCCTATCGGCGACCTGCCCAAGAGCGAAGTGCGCCGCATAGCCCTCGAGACCCGCATGCCAAACGCTCGCCGCAAGGACAGCCAGGGCATCTGCTTCTTGGGCAAAATCAACTACAACGACTTCCTGCGCCGCCATCTGGGCGAATTACCGGGCAAGATTGTCGAACTCGAGACCGGCCGCGTGCTGGGCGAGCATCGCGGCTTCTGGTTCCACACCATCGGCCAGCGCAAGGGCCTAGGCCTCAGCGGCGGCCCCTGGTTTGTAGTCGACAAGGACATCGACTCGAACGTAATCTACGTGTCGAACGGCTACGACACCGAGCGCCAATACGGCAACACGCTCCACCTCACCGAGACACGCTTCATCACCCTCGACCCCTGGGCCGACCGCCCCTGCGACGGAGTCGACATCACGTTCAAGAACCGCCACATGCCCGAGTTCATCCCGGCTCGCCTCACACGCCTCGAAGGCACCGGCCGCTACGTCATCGAAAGCTCGCGCAAGGTTCAAGGCATCGCCCCGGGCCAGTTTGCCGTCATCTACGACGCCGACGCTCACCGCTGCTTCGGCTCAGGACTCATCACCGGCCGCAACGCCGAAGCCCAACCATCCAAACTATACAACATGACATGGAAGACCGAGTAAAACTCAAAGTTTTAGGTATTTCATACACCCAGCTGCAGTCGGGCGCCTACGCACTGCTGCTGGCCCAAGTCGACGGCCCATATCGCATCCCGGTGGTCATCGGCGCACCCGAAGCCCAGTCGATAGCCATCCGCATCGAGGGCATCACCCCTCCGCGCCCACTCACCCACGACCTCTTCGTCAACTTTGCCAAGGCATTCGGCATACGGCTCGAGGAAGTGTTCATCTATAAATTCGAAAACGGCGTATACTCGTCGGAACTTACTTTCACCGACGGCGACCGCCAAATAGTGCTCGACGCACGCACCTCCGACGCCATCGCCATCGCCATGCGTTGCTACGCTCCGATCTGGACCACCAGTGCCATCCTGCACGAGACCGGATTCATCATCGACGACGACCCCACAGTGGCCACTGAAAAGAATGAGCAAGTGCCCGACCCGACGGCCGAGACCAACAACGAGCCACGACTCGAAAACCTGTCGATCGACGAACTTCAGAAAATGATGACCCGCCTGGTCGACGAAGAAAACTACGAAGAAGCAGCTCGCATCAGCGAAATCATTAAGCGCAAACGCAATCAATAACAATTCTATTCCAACATAACCTTAAAGTCCGATAAAAAAAATGAATATGCTAAAAGTGCGCCTGTCGGCGCTGAATTTTCTTGAATACGCCGTGTGGGGCACCTACCTGGTATGCCTCGGCCTATTCCTTTCAAATGTAGGCTTAGGCGAGTACATCTTCTGGTTCTACACCATCCAAGGCATCGTATCGATGTTCATGCCCGGCCTTATCGGCATCATCGCCGACCGCTTCGTCCCGGCACAGAAGATGCTCAGCCTCTGCCACGTGCTGGCCGGCGTGTTTATGTTTGCCGCAGGTTGGTACTCGATGGAGACCATCAATGCCGGTGCGCAAATCGAATTCACACCCCTGTTCACTCTCTACTCGCTGTCAGTCGCTTTCTACATGCCGACTATCGGCCTGAACAACTCCGTAGCCTTCAATGCGCTCACTAAAGCCGGCCTCGACACCGTCAAAGACTTTCCGCCCATCCGCGCACTCGGCACCATCGGCTTCATCGTCGCCGAGCTGATTGTCAACTTCGTCGAAGTAGGCGGCCAGACTATCCAGAACACCTACGTACAGCTGTTCGCCTGCGCCATATTCAGCCTTATCACAGCAGCCTACGCACTCACCATGCCCAACTGCGCCATCAACCACGATAAGCGCGCCTCGATTGCCGACTCGCTGGGTCTGTCGGCCTTCAAACTACTCAAGGACAAGCACATGGCCATCTTCTTCATCTTCAGCATGCTGCTAGGCGTGTCGCTGCAGATTACCAATAGCTACGGCACCCCCTTCATCAACCACTTCGCATCAGTCGAGCAGTACGCCCACGACTTCTTTGCCCAGAACCCCACCTTCCTGATTTCACTCTCGCAGTGCAGCGAAGCCCTCTGCATCCTGCTCATCCCCATGTGCCTGCGCAAATTCGGCATCAAGGGCGTGATGCTCATCGCAATGCTAGGCTGGGTGCTACGCTTCGGCCTGTTCGGCATCGGCAACACATCGCCATCGGGCGTATGGATGCTCATCCTGTCGTGCATCGTCTACGGCGTGGCCTTCGACTTCTTCAACGTCTCAGGCGGCCTCTACGTCGACAAGCAGACATCGCCCGAGCTGCGCTCGTCGGCCCAAGGCTTGTTCATGATTATGACCAACGGCATCGGCGCCTCGCTGGGCACCCTGCTGGCCGGCTCGCTGGTAGTGAACAAACACGTATTTGCCGCACCCGACCCCGTGACCATGCTCGAAGGCTGGCGCATGTCGTGGTACATCTTTGCCGGCTACGCTCTGATTGTGGCCGTGCTATTCATGCTCATCTTCCACGACAATAGCGCCCAAGAGTTTGAAAAAGAACTCGCCGAAGCTGAAGAACACGAAAAACAAGCCCACATCTAATCAGCAATGATACGGTTCTACGCCCCCGACATCGAATCGACACTGACGCTGCCCGAAAGCGACTCGGGCCACTGCGTCCGCGTGCTGCGCATGCGCGAAGGCGATGAGCTCGAAGCCGTCGATGGCCGCGGCCACCTCTTCCACTGCCGCCTGGCCGAGGCCCATGCCCGCCACGCCACCGTCGAAATCCTCAGCTCCGAAGAGCTGCCGCGCGTGTGGCCCGCCGACATCACCGTGGCCGTCGCACCCACCAAGAATAGCGACCGCATCGAGTGGCTCGTCGAGAAGCTCGTCGAAATCGGCGTCGACCGCATAGTGCCGCTCCACTGCCGCCACTCCGAGCGCAAGAACATCAACGTCGAACGCCTACGCAAGATTGCCGTCGCAGCCATGAAACAGTCGCTCAAAGCCATCTTGCCGCAAATCGACGACATGACGCCCTTCGCTCGCTACATCGCCGACGAACACGCGGCCGGCCGATTCATCGCCTACTGCGACCCCTCGATACCGCGCAAACTGCTGGCTCAGCAATACGTGCCCGGCCAGCCCACCGCCATCCTCATCGGCCCCGAAGGCGACTTCGACCCCACCGAAATACGCCTCGCTCTCGACAGCGGCTGGCAGCCCGTCACGCTCGGCGATAACCGCCTGCGCACCGAGACCGCCGCACTCGTAGCCTGCGACACTTGCCACATAATCAATCAACTGAAACTGCAATGAACACCACCGAATACCTCAAAAGCTCAGCGTCGGGCAACTTCTTCCTGCTCGCCGGACCCTGCGTCATCGAAGGCCGCCAGATGGCTCTCGACATCGCATCGCACATAGCTCCCATCTGCCGCGAACTCGACATCCCCTACGTCTTCAAAGGCTCATACCGCAAGGCCAACCGCTCACGCCTCGACTCCTTCACCGGCATTGGCGACCGCGAAGCGCTCGAAATCCTGAGCGAAGTGCGCCGCGAAGTAGGCGTCCCCGTAGTGACCGACATCCACGCCGCTGCCGAGGCTCAAATGGCTGCCGACTACGTCGACATACTGCAGATTCCGGCCTTCCTCTGCCGCCAGACCGACCTGCTCGTCGCAGCAGCCGCCACCGGCAAGGCCGTCAACATCAAGAAAGGCCAATTCCTGGCTCCCGGCTCCATGAAATTCGCCGTCGATAAGATTCGCGAAAGCGGCAACGACAATGTCATGGTCACCGACCGCGGCACCACCTTCGGCTACGGCGACCTCATCGTCGACTTCCGAGGCATCCCCGAGATGCAGCAGCAGTGCCACTGCCCCGTCATCATGGACGTCACACACTCGCTGCAACAGCCCAACACGGCCGGCGGCGTCACCGGCGGACGCCCCGACATGATCGAGACCATAGCCCGCGCAGCCATCGCTGTCGGCGCCGACGGCCTCTTCATCGAGACTCATCCCGAGCCCGGCAAGGCCCTCAGCGACGGAGCCAACATGCTGCGCCTCGACTTGCTCGAAGCCCTGCTCCGCCGCCTCACCGCTCTGCGACGCACCATCAACCAATTCTGAGCACTGCCGAGCCACAAACATACAAAAATCCGGCGAGCCGTACTTGGCCCGCCGGATTTTTTTGTAGTTATATACTTATCGCACTGCTGCAAACATCACAATAGCAGGCGTAAAGAAAGCAATCAGGCAGCAGAGCAGTATCAGCCCCAGCAGCATGTATGTCGATTTTTTGAGTCTCATATTCTTTAGTGTTTTGTTGTTTGCTATTTTTGTTTGTCGATATATTCGCGATAAGCATCGCGAAGGGCGTCGGGCGACACACCCATGTGGTGCAGCAAGTCAAACATCGGCTCGAGCTTGCTATCGATGAGCTCCTCACCGCGCTCTTTGATGATTTGCAGCTTCGCACCCGGCGCTACGAAGTAGCCGATGCCGCGGCGATTGTAAATCAAGCCCCTGTCGGCCAAGCGGTCGTAGGCTCGCATCACCGTGTTGGCATTCACCTCCACCGACGCTGCATACTCGCGCACCGACGGCAAGCGCGCATCATCAGCATACTCGCCGGCGACTATCTGGTCGCAGATGCGGTCGGTGATTTGCAGAAATATAGCTTTATTTGAACTATCGAAATTCATAACTACCAGCGATTTACAATTTCAGATTCCTTAAAACGAATATACGAAATCCAATAGAAGAGAATTGCGAAAGTTGCAGTAAGGCAACCGGTAAGGATAGCGAAATTCGATTGTCCTACTACTATATCTAATCTCCTATCAATACTTCTAAAATTTTCTGCAAATACATCAACGCCCCATATGAATAATACAAACAGAACTACAAACAGAACTATGCCGGAAACGACACTCTTCTGAAACGTTCGTTTGTACCACACGATGCTTCCAAGCGTGAAAAAGCTTGTAGCGAATGCGACACACGACAGATACATAACACGAAGCAACACTATATCTTCTGACTTCAAATAATCGTCTGCACCAAAATTGATTATATAGCTAAGCGAGATAGGCGCCACCATAATATCTTCGGCTGCATAAAGCGATGCAATGAACACGCGAATATAGTCGGCCGCAAAGCTCAGAACTATGAATGCCACGACTGGTAGCACCGTGTAGATAACGAAGAGCGAAGCAAACTTTTCGAGATTAGATGCCGGCACCATAAACGTCAGTATGCGCTTATCTTTGCCTTGAGCACCCGAGTAGAACATAGCCCCGATTAATGCCATAAACCACAAAAAGATCATCGAGAAACTAGTATATTCATTATCCCAAAACGGGTCTTCTGTATAATCATATTGCTCTATAGTGTAAACATGATTGATCAGCGGCGACACCACTACTATAAACAGCATCACGCCGAAGAGTGCCGCCAACGTCACGAGCAGCGACTTGCGGTTGGTAATCATCACCAGGCGCGCATAAGCCGCTGCGCGCGCTATCGAGAATGTATCGTTCGTTTTCATTTTTCGCAGAATATAGAGTTGAGTTTTTCGGGTTCTTTGGTGGCGAACTCAAAGAGCAGCTCGAGGTTCACCTCCGACTCGTCGTCGCCATTGTTGGGAGTCACGATAGCCGCACCGCCCAAGTCTTTGATGCTATAAAGAGCACGGTCGGCCTCGTCGGCCGACGTGGTCGTGCCGAAGAGCAGACGCTCCTGGATTTCAGCCACCGTCCGGTCGAAGAGCACCTTGCTATTGTTCATAATCACGATGCGGTCGAGAATCTGGCTGACGTCGCGCACCTGGTGAGTCGAAATCACGAAAATGCGTTCATCGCTCATCTCGCCGGCAATCAAACTGCGAAATGCGCTCTTGCCCGGGATATCGAGGCCGTTGGTAGGCTCGTCCATCAACAATATTTTGGTGTTGCAAGCCATGCCGAAGCTCAGTATCACCTTCTTGGCCTGACCCATCGACAGCTGGCCCAAGTTGAGGTCCTCGTCGAGCTCGAACGTAGCGAGATGGCGGCGCAGGTCGTCAGCCGAAAAGCGCGGATAGAAGGGCGCGTTGGCCTTCACATAATCGCGCAGCTTGATAGGCGGCAACACCGTGACTTCCGGCACGATAAACAACTCGCGCATCGTCGACGGCCGACGCTTGCAAGGATTTACGCCGTCGATAGTCACTTCGCCGGAACGCGGCATCAGCAAGCCGCACATCAGATACAGCAGCGTAGACTTGCCGGCACCGTTGCGGCCCAGCAACCCGTACACGCCACCTTCGGCCAGTTCGAGATTGAAATGCTCGATAGTGGCCTTCTTTTTGAGGGGATAGAAGAATGAGATGTCGTTGATTTTTAACATAAGTCTATGATTAAAATCGATTGAAAAGATATGTCATTATTATTGTAATAGTGTATTACTTTACTAATACACCGCAAAAGTAATATGACTTTTTCATTCCACCAAATTTTTTTCAACTTTTTTTCAAAAAAACGCAGTGTTTGCGATAATCATAGATTTAAATGGTTATTCGCGTTGCTTGAAAATTTTGTAAATGGCGAGGATAAGAAGGATGGCGACCGATATTATCTACAATATCGCACTCAGCGCGATGATAAGGTTCGCC
>CAYWAM010000052.1:0-8142 GCA_964456545.1 uncultured Bacteroides sp. | reverse complement strand
AAGTTACCGACGACTGGCGATTCGCAGGCGAGACGCCTGCTCTCCATGCTGTGCTGCGGGCTCAAGGTGGTGGTCAGGCTGTGCTGCGTTTAGTTTTGGGTGTGGTTCTAGTAATCTATAAATTGTAACTTAGTCTTCTTGTCAGGGCAATACGTTTCATATGTATGAGTGTGATACAATAGTGAGTATTTCAAATGTGTGGTTTGGTGGAGGGTTTGAAAATATTTTGCTAAATTTGCATAAAATCTTATGATGAGGAATTATGAAAGCTTTGACATATACTGCGGCCGGGAGTTTTGAATTGACTGAAAAGCCGAAGCCTGTGATTGTTGAACGTAAAGATGCCGTCGTGCGTGTGACGCTTTCGAGTATCTGTTCGTCGGATTTGCATATTAAGCACGGAGCAGTGCCGCAAGCGCGTGTTGGCATCACTGTTGGTCACGAAATGGTGGGTGTCGTAGAGTCGGTTGGTTCTGAAGTCGTAAATGTAAAGCCGGGCGATCGCGTGGCGGTCAATGTTGAGACGTTTTGCGGCGAGTGTTTCTATTGCAAGCGTGGCTACGTAAACAACTGCACTTCGGGCGGTTGGATGCTGGGCTGCCGTATCGACGGTGGCCAGACGGAGTATGTCCGAGTGCCGTTTGCTGATAATGGACTTACACCTATTCCGGCTAATGTTAGCGATGAGCAGGCTCTCTTTGTGGGCGACATTCTCGCCACTGGATATTGGGCTGCGAAGATATCAGAGATTTCTACTGAAGATACCGTGCTGATAATCGGTGCAGGTCCTACGGGGCTTTGTACACTCGAGTGTGTGCGGCTCTACGCTCCGCAGCGCATTGTGGTGTGCGAAGCTGAAGAGGGCCGTCGCGAGTTTGTCCGTCGCCACTATTCGGGTGTAGATGTCGTTGGGCCTGAAGAGTGTGAATCTTTTTTGGCAAGCTTGACTGACGGGCGCGGTGCTGACCGTGTTATCGAAGTGGCCGGTGGCTTGCAGACGTTTGAACTTGCTTGGCGCGCTGCGCGGCCCAACGCCATTGTCACAGTCGTGGCTCTTTACGAGCAAGCGCAGACTTTGCCGTTGCCGCAGATGTATGGTAAAAACCTGACGTTTAAGACCGGCGGTGTAGACGCTGCTGACTGCGCTGCCATCATGCAGCTGATAGCTGATGGGCGAATTGACACCACTGCGCTCATCACTCACCGCTTTCCGCTAAGCCGCATCGAGGCCGCCTACGACCTCTTCGCTGCCAGAGCCGCCGGCGTCATCAAGACCGCCATTTTTCCTGACTAAATATCCTCTAACACAGTAATATAGCAAAGGCGCGCGACCTTGTTGGGACGCGCGCCTTCGTGTTTAGCGAGCCGGTTAAGATTACGGACGACCGCCGGGGCCGCTGCTATTGCCGGTGAGGCGTGCGGAGACGCTCGAAGTAGTTGTGCCGATTGTCATGTTGTAGCTTGAGCCTGAGGTAAGGCCGGGGCAGGTGATGAGTACTGAGCCACCGCCTTGTCCGCCGGGACGATTGCCACCGGGAGCTGGACGACCACCGGGGCCGCCGGCTGAGCTGCCTGTATAATTTGCCGGAACGGTGAATGTAGCTAATGTGTCGCCATTAGCATTGCTCAGCGTGATGTTGGAATTAGCCGTAACAGAGCCGCTGCCCGACACGTAAGGCTGAGTTGAACCCGACGATGACGATGGCACGGAGTTGCCACCACCAACTGCTAGAACGGTGCCACCGGTGAAGATGACGGTGTAGCCTTCTTCTTCGTTGGCGTCGAGGCCGCATTCGGGTGCGCTGGAGCCGAATGCCATGACGTAGCCACCTTCGATGTAGAGGTTGCCGTTGGAGTCGAGACCATCGTTGCCGGAAGCTACCACTGTGATGTTGCCGCCTTTGATGTACATGTGACTGGATGAGTTGATGGCATCATCGGTTGAGGCAACGGTGACGGTGCCTTCGTTGATGGTCAGAGTTGCTTTGCTTTCGATGCCTTCAGCGCTCTTGCCGGTAGTTGTGACGTCGATAGAGCCTCCGTTGATGATGATGTCGCCGTCGCACTTAATGCCTTTTGGCGACGACTTCATGTCGCTGTCGAGGTGGTCGGTGTTGCCGGTGTAGTTGGTGTAGAGAGTGTTATTGACGTACGCTACGACACCGCCTGAAGTCTTGATGACGATGTCGCCGTCATTGACAATGAGGCGAGCATCGCCGTTGATGCCCTTGCCTCCACCGCCTGTAGCCGTAAGGTTGAGTGAGCCGCCGTCGATGGTGAGGTCCATGTCGGCTCCGAGGCAAGCCGCAGCTTTAGTCTTAACCTTTTCCTCGTCCCAGATGCCTTGACCGGTGGCGTTGACAGTGATAGAGCCGCCTTGTATATTCATGGGACCTTCGCACTTGATGCCTTTAGCGGCGTCGGCTGTTACATTGACGTTGATGGTGCCGTCGACGATAGTAAACGAGCCGGTGTCTTCGGCTTCGCGGTCGGTATCGTCCTTGAACGATACTTGCACGCCGTCGTCGCCTGTGCCGCTGACGCTAAGAGAGCCGCTTTCCATTAAGAAGTATTGGTTGCAATTCACACCATCTTTCACGGCAGATACGACGTCGATGGTGCAATTTTTCATTTCGATGTATTCCTTGGCATAGATGCCGTGGGCGGTGTTGGCTGCAACGGTCAGCTGCCCCTTGCCTTTGAATTCGAGGTGGCCTTTGCATACGATGCAGCCCTTCTGCGAGCCGCCGGCTCCGTCGGTGAGTGTGTTGACTGTGCCCGACTTGATGCTCATGTCGATGCGCTTGCCATTCTGTATGTCGATTGCTGCGCCCGAGGGGTTGGTCAGCGTCAGACCGAGCAATTCGAGGCTTGCCTTGTACGAGCCGGCGAGGTAGAACGAGCCATCGGCCGATTCGCCCGAAAGGCGGTAGGTGATTTCGCCACAAGTAGTTTCGGCCACGTCGGCGCTTTGAGTGATTGATACGTGTGCGCCTTCGACTGTTGCATCAATGTAGCGTGCGATGTTGCCGGCCACGTCGACATGCGCTGATGTGCCGGAGTATGTGATAGTCACGATGTTATCCTCTACCGTTGCATCGTCGACCCACATATTGGTTGTGGCATTCAGTGGCATTTCGCGGCCGAGAGCCGTCAGAGTGCTGCTGGAATTGAAAAGCATTTCGCCTGCAGTTGCGGCGGGGAAATTATAGCTAACCGACCCGTTCTCGACGTGGAGAGTCTGAGCCGAAGCGCCGCTTATACACAACAATGCGGCAGCTAGAGTATAGAGTTTACGTCTCATCATTGTATATAAATTTTAGCGGTTCCTTTTTCAGTTTTGATAATGTAGACTCCACCGGCCTCAATGGCGGTGCGAGCTGCATCAAGATTGTCATAGCGACCGATGCACATGCCGGCCGTGTTGTAGACTTCGACTGGAATCGCAGCGTCAATCACGAGTGATTCAACGCCGGAGCCGTCTTTCGAGAACTGCATTGAGACCAGATTTGACATTGTCAGTGTCTGCTGTCCATCGGCATGTGATACTGTAAGCGTACCATCGTTTATCGATAGGCGAAGGGCTTCGGACTTTACGACTATCGTCGAGCCGTCGGTCTGCCGAAACACCATAAACGGGTAGTCAGCAGCCTGCGAAGTCATAGCTACAAATGCAATAGCTAAGATTGCAAGAACTTTTTTCATAAAAGGTTTAAGTGAATATAGGTTTGGTATAGATTTATAGATTCGTGTAGAGCTCATAGCTACTCAATCTACTGCAAAAGTACGTAAATATTTTAACCTACAAAAATATTATTACTTGGAAAAGTCAAAATCTAAGTAGATTAATTATCTGCACCATCAATTGTTTTGCTTTATATGTAAATACGCATTAAATTTGCAGGCCAAAGCAGTCAATATGGAAAGAGCAAAGAAATCGATACGTGTAGTTGGCGTAGCTATCATAGATAGTGGCCATGTGCTGGTGGCACAGCGACCTTATAGCGACATTGCATATAAGTCGCTAAAATGGGAATTCCCGGGTGGGAAAATTGAGCCAGGCGAGTCTGAAGCCGAAGCTGCCAGGCGAGAGATACTAGAAGAACTCGATTGTGAAATAGAAGTAGACGCGTTGCTTCCGGAGATACAGCACGAATATCCTGACTTTAATTTATGTATGACAATCTGCATCGGTCATCTGCTTCATGGTTCAGTGCCTAAATGTTGCGAACACAATGCTATTGCATGGCTATCCGCGTCTGACCTTAGTGCTGACATCGACTGGGCTGCAGCCGATGCGCGTTGCTATCAAAGTGTAGTGACATACCTCGAAGGACGATAATCTCGGAAAGTAATGATTATTTCTTGCGAGAGCGGCTGTAAGTCAAGATACATCCGAGCGTAAGGAATATGAAGCTAAGGATAAACGACTGCATCAGTATGTCGCCATTGCCAATTAATGGCGAGACCATGCCACCGGCCACAAAGCCGATACCACCAATTAAAGCCGACGCAGCACCGGCGCTCTCTCGGCCCAAAGTCATCGCTTCGGCAGTCGAGCTAGTCATGACTAAGCCTATCGATATCAACATACCGATTGTGAGCAGTTCGTACATAACGATGTTGCACGTCCCAAACATGGCCACGCCTAAGGCTACGAGCGCAGCAGTTGCGCCCATCGCTGTACCAGTCTTAGCAGCGGCCGACATTGTCGCAAACTTGATAGAGAGTGAGGAGCCTACGGCTAAGGCTATGGCATTTATCGCAAATATTAGTGAAAAACCAAGCGTTGACAGTCCATAAACATCTTGGACAATAAACGAAGTCGATGAAATATAGGCAAAAAGTGCAGCCATGGCCAGCGCGTATAGTATACAATATCTAACAAAGCCTTTGACGTGCAGCA
Organism: uncultured Bacteroides sp.; assembly: GCA_964456545.1. Lineage (GTDB taxonomy): Bacteria > Bacteroidota > Bacteroidia > Bacteroidales > Muribaculaceae > CAG-873. The sequence continues at coordinate 3,236 of CAYWAM010000052.1, read as the reverse complement.
CCACCGCATAGCCTTTCAGAGCTTTTGCTAAATTACCGTCGAGTCGCTTCGATTTCTCAAGACTTTCTTTTAGTGGAATGCACAGTGAGGCTAAAATTATGCCAAGCCCAAGTAGCAAGATAAATATGCCCTTCCATCCCCACAAGTGTGCGACACCCCCGCCTACGACCGGCGCTGCCACCGGTGCGATATTGTTGATTGCACTTAAAGTTGTGATTGTTTTGGCTAATTCGCGACCCGAAAACAAATCAGTAGCAATCGAGCGCGATAGCACTATGCCACCGGCGCCTCCAATGCCTTGTAAAAATCGAGCGGCCAAAAATAATTCTATCGACGACGATAAGCAACAAGCAAAAGTCGCAATGATAAAAATCATCAGCGTAAATATAAGCACCGGTCGTCGGCCATACTTGTCACTTGCAGGCCCAAACAACATCTGACCGATAGCGAGGCCAACCATGCAGAAGGTCAAGCCAAGCTGTATTTCTGTCGTGTCGCTATTGAACACGCGAGTCATTTCCGGCAAAGCCGGTAGATACATATCTATAACGAAGGGACCGAAAGCCGAAAGAACACCGAGAAACAATATTAGAAATATGAAGTATTTTCTTTCAGTCTTGCTCATTTGTTATCTTATCGGCTCTTTATGTTTCGAATTATTATATTACAGCTTGCAAAGTTAATCATTATTTACCAAACAGCCGTCATTCATCTGTTAAGAAAATCTATCAAATCAAGATAATGCTGCGTAATAATACTGCGTGATGCAATGTTAGCCCGTTTTAAAACAAGATTTGTCGAACTCTGCTTGTGCATCTCAATTATTCGATGTATTTTTGTACAATAGTCAACTAATTCTGCCAGTTGGTAATATGTGAATTGCATACGTAATTAGTTGGTTTTATTTTATTTGATTGTTATATTATGAGCAAAGAAGATTACATAAAGGCCAATCGCGATTGGCTCGAAGCGAAAGCACAAGAAAAAGACGTCGTGCCACTGGCCAAAGGTATCTACTATAAGGTTATCAAAAAAGGCAAAAAAGACGGCCCGCACCCCAATCCGCGCAGCGTCGTCACGGTTCACTACACCGGCTGGACTATCAATGGCAAGAAATTCGATAGCAGCCGCGGCGGCACACCCGCTGCTTTTCGTCTCAACGGACTGATAGAAGGTTGGGTTATAGCCATGCAGCAAATGAGCGTTGGCGACAAATGGGAAATATATTTGCCGGCCGAGCGAGGCTACGGCAAGCGATCAATCCCCGGCATCCCGGGCGGCTCAACCCTTATCTTCGAAATCGAGCTCCTTGGCATAGCCTAATCGCGACCCTTCAGCCAGTCGCGCCGTCATGGATCTGAAGCAAAACGTTGTATTCATCAAGGATGTCGATAAGACATTTCCGACTGACTCCCTCTGTCGGAGTGGTAGCAACTATGTCGTAAAATTAAGAGGCTCAGATAAGTCTTATCTGTAAAATTTAAACGAGAAGTGCGCCGGTTCATAAGGCTTGCAAAATTACGAATTATAACTACAGATTCGACGTTGCGGGTTGATGTGGCTCTTAATATCTTCTTTTATATTCCTTAGTCGGTGAAATTCATCGATGCCGATTTCGACATTGCATTCTGTTGGGTTAACGGCAATTTTGGCGGCTAACTTTAAACGAATATTGGCTAGCTGGGCAACTTTCAATTGGTCGGAAAATGCCCGATGTAAATAAGACTTACTAGCTTCACCCAGGATATCATTCAACAACATGACTAACTTTGAGCGGTATTCTATGGCCGTTTCCATTGTTTGTTGCCAGGTGGTGTCAGATGAGTCTACAAGTTGCGAAAAAATGTATTGCGCTCTCGCTTTATTGTAAAGTATGAATGCATTCCACATCAATTCGTCGCGAATAGTTTTTACGCCCAAATCGTAATTAGCGATAGCCTCTTTCAGGTATACTATCGCTAATGTTTTATCTTCAGATTTAGGCATCTTATTCAAAAACTTGGCTGCGTCGATTGAGAGCACATCCATTCCGAGTTTTCCGCATGTTGTGAAATATTTATTTATCACATTCATCGCTTTATTCATATACACGAGACCGATGTAGTTGTGATAAATCGTGCGCGAAATAGCATTTTTCAGCATAGCTCCTCTGACGTCGAGCAGCATCGTGATGTTGCTACCAGATTTGACCCCCGATTTGTAGCATTGGTATGTGTATACAGCTTTAAGCAGCTTTACGCTCTCTCTAATTAGTATGCATGAGCCTTCGCTCATTTGCTCAAATTCAGTTACTTTCTTATCGATTGTAGCAATGATAGCTTCAATTCGAGCAATAGTGTCATCTTTCTTGGCCATTGCTCTATCAACTCGCTGAATAAGAAAAGAAAATAGCACTATAACATCAATGACTCCTTGAATACAATCGGCAAGCTTTGCACCGGAGTTTATTTTATTGCCGTAAAGCAATCGTTCGATATAGTGTAAAATCTGATCGCAAGTTTCCGCTTGCGTTTCAGCGTCAAACAGTCGAATCAGCGATATGACATTCGTTCGGTAATTCTCAATCTCCATCACATTGCCATCCATTCGGCTTATGGCATTCACGGCGTCGATTGAGATATATGTCTTTACACTTATGTGATAAGCCAACAAGGCGACGAGCATCGAAAGAATCGTCACCACAAACGTGATTAGATTATCGAGTGTATTATTATCATCTTTTGCAGAATTGACAAAAACAATACATGCACATATTGTCGCAATTAGCGATAGAACAATTACTATAACGTACGTTTTCCAAATCTTATTCGCTTTCATATTTCAAAAAATAACATCAATAATCCCCATGCTATGTGTTATTTTCCGATGCAGAATGTAGGGCAGTGTGTCTAATCACTTAAATATTAGAGAAATACCAATCGGAGCTAATTCTATCAGCAACAAGTCAGCAACAAATTGGTAATAGTTTTGCAATTCGGAGGGTGATTACAATACCTCTGAAAACGCTGCAAAGATACGTAATTTCAGCGGATTAACCTATACAAACGACTGATAAATGCTAAAATGCCTTTGCGGTAGCGGATAATCAGCCCCGAAGCGGCTATAGCAACCAGTACTCGGAAGCCGAAAATTTGCACCTGTTGAAACCCCGTCAAATGTAAAATTTAATCAAGAAGTGCGACAGGAAATCTAATCGAGAAGTGCGCCACCATAGGGGGAGTTTAACCCCGGAATCT
>CAYWAM010000051.1:0-9293 GCA_964456545.1 uncultured Bacteroides sp. | reverse complement strand
GCAAAAGTTACCACCGACTGGCGTTTCGCAGGCGGTTGCCGGGCTGAGCCGCGCTCTTCGGCGGGGGCGGTGTGTGGGTTGGTAATTGGCTGTGTCGCAACAAAAAACCGCGGCCCTCTGCGGGTCACGGCCTCTGTGCTGTATGTTAGTCTTCCTCTGAAGACCTTCGCCTTATTTCAGCCCCCCAACAGGGGGAGCTAAAATTGGCGGGCATAAACAACTTTTTACATTATGAAACGAACTGCTATTGGAATAGAAAAAACTACCTAACGCTGCAAAGGTAAAGAGATTTTTTAATTTAGAAATGGGATTGGTGTTAAAATAAGTTAACAAGATAACAAATTGTCATATTGAAAGCGTGAATACTGGACAACTGCTATTTGAGGGTGTTTTAGCTTGCATTTTGATATCGTTGAAAAAATCAGTGTAGGTCTGATTATAATTATGAGGTGTGAAAATACATTGATTTGTCAAATGTGAGCAGTATTTATAAGTATACGAAAGTCAGGTAGGCTATTCATATTCGTAAATATGTGGTCGGTATGCGAAAAATTTATAACTTTGCGTAAAAATAGCAGTTATGAAAATTTCGATTTTTGATGAAGAAGGCAATCGCCGTCAGCTTTTGCCTATTACATATACGCGTCCTGTGGGGGCAATCCGCATGGGCATTTTGACTATGGCAGAGCGCTGGCAGTATTTCTTGCCGGGTGAGTATGCTTGGTCGACGATAGACTATCTGCAAGAACTGTTTCCTTCGCACGCCGATGGTTGTGACCTCGAAGTGGCCGGCAATGTGGTGGCAAATCGCGAGATTGCCGAAGCGGTTGGCGCACTTCGCGATGGCGAGCGCCTTGTGGCCGGAGAAGTTGTAATAGCTCGCCGAGGCTCAGATGCCTCCGTTGATGTTCAGTTTGATGGTGAGGTGATAGCTTTGCAGCATGTTTACGATATATTTACTCTCAATGGCCGCGTGCTCGAACTCGACTTCGACACTGTCACAGCGGGTCGGCAGGGGCAAGCGTTGGATTCGACTAACGTAGTTTTGGGAGACCCTGCGCGTGTGTTCATTGAAGAGGGGGCAACGGTAGATTGCGCGACACTCAACGTGCGCCAAGGCCCGATATATATCGGCCGCGATGCTGTGGTCATGGAGGGATGCCATTTGCGTGGCCCGCTGGCTATTTGTGAGCATGCGCAGTGCAACATGGGATGTCTTATTTATGGAGACACCACACTTGGTCCGCACTGCAAGGTTGGCGGTGAACTCAACAATGCCGTGATGATTGGCTATTCCAATAAGGGACACGATGGCTTCTTGGGCAATGCCGTAGTGGGCGAGTGGTGCAACCTCGGCGGTGGCACTAGCGCTTCAAATCTCAAAAACGATTATTCGGAAATCAAACTCTGGAACTATCCGGCCGGTCGATTTTTGCGCACCGGCTTGCAATTCTGCGGTCTGATTATGGGCGACCATTCAAAGTCGGCCGTTAATACGTCATTTAATACCGCTACGACTATTGGTGTTGGCTGTAATATCGTCAGCGAAGGTATGCCTAGGGTGTTTATACCTTCATTCCTCAAGGGTGGTACTGCAGGCTTCGACTCGGTGAATATGTCGGAATTTCTGACGATAGCCAAGCGAGTCATGGCGCGTCGTGGCATTGAGCTCACAGATGCCCACCGTCGGATGTTTGAAGCAATTGCTGACTACGCCGAAAATTTCAAGTAAACGGCTAGGCTCACTATCGATAGTCGGGCTTTCGTAGCGAATCATAATAAGCATGCGCTCTCGTGATTATGAGGGCGCATGTATTTGTTAGGAGTGGTAGAGGGCGTGCATTAGCACGCTCTGCTTATTCTTTCGTGAGGGCGAGTTGCAGGGCTTGGGCTATTTGGTCGGGACATGAGGTGGGCTTCATGCCGCAAGTGATGCCGCTTAGGGAGGCAATCACGTCTTCGGCTTTGCGGCCGCGCACCAAGGCGCAAATGCCTTTGAGGTTGCCGTTGCAGCCACCGATAACTTCGATGTCGTTGATGATGCCGTCGTCGGTGAGGTCAAAGTTGATTTCACGCGAGCAAGTGCCGATGGGTTTATAACTGTATTTCATGTTGGAAAGTATTTATTGCTTAGAAAAAAAGGCTATAACCATGATGATTATAGCCGTAGAGAAAAAGCGTGCCCGAAGTGGGACTCGAACCCACACAGCCGCAATGGCCAAGGGATTTTAAGTCCCTCGTGTCTACCATTCCACCATTCGGGCGGCGACTTTTGCGCTACAAAGGTAATTAAAAAAAGTCAGATTACAAGCGCTCGGCCAAAAAAAATCATTCTGCGGGCCCAAGGAGTAGTATTCCGCCGGTCGTAGAGTCGAATAGTAACTGCGATGGGGCCTTCTTGTCAGTGAATAGCGATGGGTCTAAGCCGAATGTGCAACCTAGCTGAGCCAGAGATACATCAGTGCTATATATGTCGCGTCCTTCGTACGAGATGCTGATGCGAGCTTTGCCGGGGATGGTGTATGCGACACCGCCTTTGGGAAATTTTTTTACTTCGCCTTTTTCGTTGATGGGTAGGATGCCGCGTTCGAGTATCTCGATTGATACACGAATTGGAGCGCCGGCGAGGTTCTCAGCATCAATGATACCGTCGAAAGGCGATACACGAGCTAGTATTTCGTTGTTGACTTCAGTAGTGTCGGGTGTTATGCTCAGTGTTTTGACGTCGGTCCATGTCGAAGTGGTGCCGGCAAACATGGCAGTGAGTGCTTCTTCTTGGTTGGCCAGATTTTGGAGTACCAACTGCATGGCTTGGCCGTCGGCCGGTGGGTTGTCGGCTTGGCCGGAAAGGAGGTCTGAACGTATGTCGCGCAGTTCGAAGATACGTTGAGCTGCCAGTTCAGCGCGTTTCGACACCGATGAGCTGCGAATCATATCTTCAGTCATTGCATGGCGAGCAGCGTCGCTTTCGAGAATGGTAGGTTGACGTTGCACGGCTTCGGGCAGTTCGGGTGCTTCAGTTTCGGCGCCTGTCTCGGCATTGAGTGCCAGAGGAGTACCCTGGTCTGTAAGAATCATGAACGGGGTTGAGCCTGATTTGAACTGCGCCATCCAGCGATTGTCGGGGTTGGCGATGCCTCGTGTGCAGATTGTTACGGACTTTACGATAGCTGTAGTCGACTCTGTGGTGATGGCATTGTTTATGGCCAGATGTCGGCGAGCGTAGTTGTAGAATTCGCCCGGGCTTCGACGAGTGTGTTCGGTCTCGATAGTAATGTCAATAGCAGTCAGTGGCAGCGAGTATACCAAGCCGTATTCTGTAGCTTTGGAGGCTGTGAAGCGTTGAGTAGTCTGAGCCGGTATGGCCGACGCTGTCAGCAGCAAGGTCGCAGCAAGGAGAAAGCGTGAGGTAGTCATATATTCGAGATTTTGAGATTTGTCATTCGATAATTGATTTGATGGCGCGGCCGATATATTTGGCGATATCGGAGGCCGTCACGCCGTAGGTGCCAAGGTCGGCGGCTGCTAGTTCGCCCGCCAGACCGTGCACGTATGTGCCGATGAGAGCCGCGTACTCGGGGAGTAAGCCGCGAGCTATGAGGGCGGCCAGTACGCCGGTCAGTACGTCGCCGGAGCCGCCGGTAGCCATGGCCGGTGTGCCGGTGGGGTTGAAATAGGCTTTGCCGTCGGGCATCACGATTGTCGAAAAGCGGCCTTTCAGGATGATGATGATGCGGTATTTTTCTGCGACTTCGAGTGCCTTAAGCAGGCGTGCGTAGCTCGACGGCTGGCGTCCGAACATGCGGTCGAACTCGCCGACGTGGGGCGTGAGTATCGACATCACGGGTATGTGGTTGAGCAAGTCGGGTTTGAGCCACATGCAGTTGAGCGCATCGGCATCAAGTACCAGAGGGCGGCTGTTGGCGTTAGCTATTTTCAGGAATTCGCCTAGCGCTTTGAGTGTGGCATCAGACTGTCCGATGCCGGGGCCGATGGCTACGGCGCTGTAGTCGCGCTTTAGCTCGATATGAGAGGTGGCAGTGTCGCCTTCGTCGCAGTCGTAGAGCGCACATGGCACGGTCGACTGCATCACAAAGAATCCGCAGCGCGGACCGTGGATTGTCACTTTGCCACAGCCGCAGTGCAGGGCGCCTTGGGCTGCCAGTACGGCAGCGCCAAGCATGCCGTAGCTGCCGGCTACGATGAATGCGTCGCCGGCGTCGGCTTTCGATTCGAAGGGGTCGCGCTGAGGTAGCAGTCGTTTGATATCTTGCTTTTCCATCAGGCGGTAGCGTGTAGGCGCTGATTTGAGTGCGTCGGCGTTGAAATCGACAGGTATGATTTTCCACTTGCCGAGTAGCTCTGCATTTTCACGCATGAAAAAGGCTACGCGCGGTGTGCCGATGGCGAGTGTGAGTGTTGCGTGGATGATGTTGTAGCTGAGCATGCCATCGATGCCGTCGACAATCATGCCTGATGGGACGTCGAGGGCTATGATGCGCGCTTTAGTTTCATTGATGTAGCGCACGATGCCCTTGTAGCCACCGCTGAGAGGGGTGGTGCGTTCGGTGCCGAAAATGCCGTCGATGACGGTGACCTCGCCCTGGAGGTTGGGCATTGAGAATTGCAGACCGGTCACTTCGTTGAGTACTTCTGCACCGCAAGCGGTAACTAGAGCGTCGCGTTCGGCAGCGCATTCAAGTGTGATGCGGTTGCCTCCGATGTTGAATAGGTAGACGGTCGGGCGGATGCCTTGCAGGCAGAGGTGTCGGGCCGTGGCCAGCGCATATGCACCGTTGAGCTCCGGACCGGCAAATATTACGAGTTTATGCCCCGGGATGGTTTCTGATATAATTTCAAGCGAAAACGATTCACCGACGCGGTCGATGAATTGTAGCTCGTTAAGTCCCTGTGCTTTAAGTGTGTATCGGCGTATGGCCGCTATTTCGTCTGACGAAAAAATCTTCATTATCGCTGCAATTGCTCTATTAGTCTACAAAATTAGTAAAAATTTCGCGAGTTATTACTTTTTTTCGTGTACGAGACTATCGGATTTATGATAATTTATGACCATCAGTGTGGTGATGGCTGCGGTGGTCAGTGCTCCGAGTACGTAGCTGAGGCTATGCGATTCGAGGCCGATAAACTGGTTGGATATAAACACGTAGGTGCTGGTGATGTAGGTCATAGCTATGGCCGGGATTAGTGCTACCCAGTAGTTGACTTTACGACGTACGAGCCATGCATATATTGCCCATAGAGTCACGACGGCCAGCGCTTGGTTTGACCATGCAAAGTAGCGCCAAATTATGCTGAAGTCGATTAGTGTCAGCCCATAGCCGATTGCAAACAGCGGAATGCATATCACGAATCGATTGAGCAGCGGACGCTGGTCGTAGTTGAACATATCGCTGATGATTAGGCGCGCTGAGCGGAAGGCCGTGTCGCCCGAGGTAATCGGAGCGGCTACTACGCCTAATATGGCAAGGATGCTGCCTATTTTGCCTAGAGTAGTATTCGAGATGACTTCTACGACCCAAGCCGGATTGTTGTTGTGAGTTTCGAGTGCCGTGCCCAGTTGGTCGGCGCCGCCGAAAAATGCCATCGCGATTGCAGCCCAAATCAGGGCGATGATGCTTTCTGAAATCATCGAACCATAGAATACCGAACGGCACTCGCGCTCATTGCCTACACAGCGGGCCATCAGCGGCGACTGTGTGGCGTGAAAACCTGATATGGCGCCGCAGGCGATGGTTATAAACAGTGTGGGGATGATTGGGAATGCGTCGGGGTTATGCTGGTAGTTGTGGAGGCTGGTCAGTTCGGGTACTTGGTACTGGCCGTTCAGAATCACGCCGAAGAGGCAGAAGACCATGATGATTAGCGAAGCGCCGAATATGGGGTAGCACTTGCCGATGATTTTGTCGACTGGAAGCACTGTGGCCACGATGTAATATGCTAGGATGATGAGTGCCCATGTCGATACGGAAATCGAGTCGACTAAGTTGGCTAGTAGGGCGGCCGGGCTGGTGATGAACACAGCTCCGACGAGAATCATCAGTACGATAGAAAACCACCTAATCAGTGTTCGCACCGACGAGCCCATGTGTTGTCCGATGACTTCGGGCAGCGAGCGGCCGTCGCTACGCACAATCATCATGCCCGAGAGGTAGTCGTGCATGGCGCCGAAGAGGATGCCACCCAGTGTTATCCACACGAAGGCGATCGGGCCAAAGCAAGCGCCTAGGATTGCACCGAAGATCGGGCCTGTGCCGGCAATGTTGAGTAACTGAATTAAGAATACACGCCAACGTGGCATCTCGATGTAGTCGATGCCGTCGGCCATGCGTTTGCAGGGTGTAGAGTTGGCGTTGTCGGCGTCGGCCAGGCGTTCGAGGTATTTGCCATAGGTGAAGTATGCGATAATTAATGCAGCTAGGCAGATTAGGAAGGTAATCATTGGTATTTGATTTATGCGAGGACGCCGGGCAGATGGTGATTGTCCGTGCCCGGCGTCGGTTATTGTTTTGAATGTGTTATGTCTGTGTCATTTTGCGTCACAGACTGAGTGTACGATGCTTATTCGAATTCGACGAGCACTTCGTCAGTGCCAACTACTTGGTCGGGAGCTACGAATACGCGCTTCACAGTACCGGCAATTTCAGAGTTGATGTCGTTTTCCATCTTCATTGCTTCGTATACGAGCAGCACGTCGCCCTTCTTGACTTGGTCGCCGGGCTTCACGCAGATTTCGACTACGCGGCCACCCATCGGTGCTTTCATGGTCGGGCCGGTGATGGGCTCTGCAGCAGCCTTAACTTCTTCTTTGACCTCGGCTTTGGGCTTAGCAGCTTCAGATGCAGCGAATTCTTCCTGGCGACGGCGCTTGAGGAAGCCGTTGGCTACGGTGGGAAGCAGGGCCAGCAGCAGCTCTTCTTCGTTGTTCTTGGCGAGTTTCACGCCACCGAATTCGTCGAACGTCGGGTTGGCAGGAGCTTTATAGGTCGATACGTCGTAGGGCTTTTCTTGAGCGCTACCGGTGATTTTTTCGCGGAATGCGGGGTCGATAGCTACGGGTGTGTGGCCGTATTCACCTTTGACCAGCGATATGAACTGGTTTGAGCAGTTTGAGTAGTCGGGCTGGCCTTTCTTGCGGTCGAGGGCTACGTTTACAGCTTGAGCACCTACAATCTGCGAAGTCGGGGTTACCAGGGGTACCAGGCCGGCGTCGCGGCGTACCATGGGGATGAGGGCCATAGCGTCGTTGAGCAGGTCTTCAGCCTTGAGGGCTTTGAGCTGAGCAACCATATTTGAGTACATGCCGCCGGGGACTTCTGCATTCTTGACGATTTCGTTGGGTTTCGGGAAGCCGAAGTATGCTTCGATAGCGTGGCATGCGTCGAGGAGCGCCTCTTCGTTGTAGGCCTTGGCGGCTTCGATAGCACGGTCAAACTGAGCTTCGATTTCGGCGGGCAGTGTGTCATTGAGCGGATCGAAAGCGCGCGGCAGTTTATCCTTGTTGAGGTCAAAGTCGGCAAGTGATTTGCGGGCTTCGAGCAGGTGTTCGCGAATTTCACCTACAACTTTCATATCGACTTCAAGCTCTACGCCGAGTTTCTTAGCAAAGATGTAGATGAGTTCGATAGCCGGAGCAGCCGAGCCACCGCCAAACCACCAGATGTTGGTGTCGAGGATGTCGACGCCGTTGAGGATAGCCATTACCGACGAAGCAAGGCCATAGCCCGGGGTGCAGTGGGTGTGGAAGTCAACGGGCACCTTGACAGCGGCTTTCAGTTTTGAGATAATAGAGGCAGCGCGCAGCGGATTTACCAGGCCTGCCATATCTTTCAGGGTGATAATCTTAGCGCCGAGGCGTTCCATCTCGACAGCCTTATTCACGAAGTATTCGTCAGTGAAAATCTTTTCGGGAGCTGCCGGCTTTTTGCCAAAGAGACGGCCGAAGAAGCCCTGCTTGGGCGCTTCTGTTACTTTGGGGTCGACGGTGTAGCACACGGCGCCATCGGGGATGCCGCCCAGCTCGTTGATCATTTTGATTGATTCCTTGACGTTGTCGATATCGTTGAGTGCGTCGAAAATGCGCATCACGTTCAGACCGTTCTTGTTAGCTTCTTCGTAGAAGCCTTTCAGTACGTAGTCGGGGTAGGGTACGTAGCCGAAGAGGTTGCGGCCGCGCGAAAGTGCTGAAAGCAGCGACTTGCCCTTCATCGACTTCGAAACCGTGCGCAGACGGTTCCACGGTGATTCATCGAGGTAACGCATTACTGAGTCGGGCACAGCGCCGCCCCATACTTCCATTATATAAAAACCTGCGTTCTCGTAGTACGGGAGCAGTTTGTCGATTTCACCTTGGCTCAGACGAGTTGCAAACAATGATTGCTGACCATCGCGGAGGGTCAGATCGCGTAATCTTAATTTTCGAGTTTCCATACTGTATTTATTTGCTCGGTTTAGTCAAGCGCAAATTTATAACTTATATTTTTATTAAGGAAATTTTTCAGTATTATTTTATCAAAACTTCCAAATTTTTCAGAATAACCGCCATCGCTTTGAAAACACTTTTGCCGCATCGTGTGTTTCAGATGTAGGTTATTAATTCTCATTTTTACTATCATGGAAAAGAAATCAATCAAAGGAACACAGACCGAACACAACTTGCTGGCCTCGTTTGCCGGCGAAAGCCAGGCGCGCTCGCGCTACACGCTCTTTGCCGAGAAGGCTCGCGAAGAGGGTTACGAACAGATTGCGGCTATATTCCTAGAGACGGCTGAGCAGGAGCTGAGCCACGCTCGCCAATTCTTCGCTCTGCTCGAGGGCGGTATGGTAGAGCTCAAAGCCGCTTATCCTGCCGGAATCGTAGGTGATACGGCGTCGAACTTAGCTGCGGCTGCCGCCGGCGAACGCGAAGAGTGGGGCGATCTCTATGCTACTTTTGCCTCAACTGCCGAGGCTGAAGGATTCCCAATGATAGCTTTGCTCTATCGCAACATCGCTAAGGTGGAGCAGATGCACGAGCAGCGCTATCTCAAGCTGCTCGAACGGCTAAAAATGGGCGAGACGTTTGCCGACGCCGAGCCGGTCGAGTGGTACTGCCGCTGCTGTGGCTTCACGGTGAAGACTGAGAAGGCCCCTAAGCGCTGCCCCGTCTGTGGTGCCGACCAAGCGTTCTTCGAGCGCTTCCCCAACAACTACTAACGAATCCTCCAATCGCCCCCGCCGACAAGCAAGGGCGATTTTAGCGTTAGCCGCCCTAAGCAGCACAGCATGGGTATCAA
>CAYWAM010000050.1:0-10739 GCA_964456545.1 uncultured Bacteroides sp. | reverse complement strand
GCGTTCGCCCGTCCTCTTGGTCGCAGGCGATATCTATATGACAACGACCTCGCAACTTTCCGGTTGCGAGGTCGTTGTTTGATATATCTTTTTTTGTGTGTTAATGAGGGATGGTTATCGGCGGCGGAGGGTGGTGAAGCGGTAGGTGAGGCCAGAGCGGGCGTCGACGGTGGCCGGGCCTTGCTCGGCAGTGGTCCACACGGCCGAGTCAATCGGCGGGAAGAATGCGTCGGCATCGGGGCAACGGGCGTCGATGAGTGTCAGCTCGAGGCAGTCGGCGCGGCCGATGGTCTGTCGGTAGATTTCGGCGCCGCCGATGATGAAGACTTGGTCGGCGGTGGCAACGAGGGCTATGGCTTCGTCGATAGAGTGCACGACTTCGGCGCCCGGGGCTTGGAAGTCGGCGCTGCGGGTCACGACGATGTTGCGGCGGCCCGGCAGAGCACCTTTGGGGAGCGATTCGAATGTCTTGCGGCCCATGATGATGGGGTGGCCCATGGTGAGGGCTTTGAAGTGGCGCAGGTCGTCGCTGATGTAGAAAGCGAGGCCGCCCTGGCGGCCGATAGCGCCGTCGAGGCCTATGGCGGCAATCAATGAGAGTGTCATACGGATACTACGGCTTTGATGTGGGGATGTGGGTCGTAGCCCTCGAGCGAGAAGTCTTCGTACTTGAAGTCGAAGATGCTCTTGACGTCGGGGTTGATGACCATGCGAGGCAGTGGGCGCGGCTCGCGCGAGAGCTGCAGGCGGGCCTGCTCGAGGTGGTTTTTGTAGAGGTGAGCGTCGCCCAGGGTGTGGATAAATTCGCCGGGTTGCAGGCCGGTGACTTGGGCTACCATCATGCACAGCAGGGCGTAGGAGGCGATGTTGAAGGGCACGCCCAGGAAGCAGTCGGCGCTGCGCTGGTAGAGCTGGAGGCTCAGGCGGCCGTTGGCGACGTAGAATTGAAACATGGCGTGGCAGGGCGCCAGGGCCATCTTGGGCAACTCGCCCACGTTCCAGGCGTTGACGATGATGCGGCGCGAGTCGGGATTGTTGCGGATGTCGTCGATGGCGGCGGTGATTTGGTCGATGGTGGAGCCATCGGCAGCGCCCCACGAGCGCCACTGCGCACCGTAGACGGGGCCGAGGTCGCCGTTGGCGTCGGCCCATTCGTTCCAGATGCGCACGCCGTTGTCCTGCAGGTACTTCACGTTGGTGTCGCCTTTGAGGAACCACAGCAGTTCGTAGATTATAGATTTCAGGTGTAGCTTCTTGGTGGTGACTACCGGGAAGCCTTTGCTGAGGTCGAAACGCATCTGATAGCCGAAGGTGGAGATGGTGCCGGTGCCGGTGCGGTCGCTTTTTTCGACGCCGTCGCGCAGGATGTGGTCGAGAAGGTCAAGATACTGTTTCATGACGAGTTAGGCTTCGGGCGATTGGAGTGATTTGAGTACTTCTTGCAGCTCGGCTTCGGTGGTGGTAAGCTTCGAGCGGCAGATGTTGAGGAGCTCGACGGCGCGGCGTGTACGTTCGATTAAGGTGTCGACGTCGCAGGCGTCGGAGCGCAGCGAAGCCAGGATTTTCTCGAGCGAGGCGAGGGCTTCGTTGTATGAGATGTTTTCCGGTTGTGCTTGTGTTGGCATGGAGATATGTAGTGAGGATTAGCGTTTTACGGTTGATGTGATGGTGCCTTTGGCCAGGGTGGTGGTGATTTGGGCTCCGTCGGGTATTTGGGCGGGGTCGGCCACGGCGCGGCCGTCGAGGCGAGTGATGGAGAACCCGCGTCGGAGCGTGGCTTGCGGCGACAGGGTGTCGAGCAGAGTGCCGAGGGCCTTGAGTCGGTCGCCTTGGCGGGCAAGGATGTTTGTGACGCTTTGCACGATGGAGTCGGCGACTTGGCGGCCGGTGCGCAGGCGGCCTTTCTCGATAATGCCGGTGGTGAGTGCCGGCAGCTGGCCGGCGATGAAGTCGAGCCGTCGGTGGGCCGAGCCTACAGCAGCTGTGGCGGCTCCGACGATGTCGGTGGCGATGGTCTGTAGGCGAGCCAGAGCGTCGGCGCCTCGGCCGATGAGCCACTCGGCGGCAGCTGTTGGCGTCTTGACGCGCATATTGGCCACGTAGTCGAGCAGGGTGATGTCGCGCTCGTGTCCGATGCCGATGACTACGGGGAGGGGGAACAGAGCGATGTTGGCGGCCAGCACGTAGTCGTCGAAGGCGGCCAGGTCGCCGGTGGCGCCGCCGCCGCGGATGATGACTACGCAGTCGTAATCGACGTTGTCGGCTGCGATTGCTTCAAGTGCAGCTACGATTGAGCGCGGCGCTCCATCGCCTTGCATCAGTGCCGGGAACAGGCGCGTGGTGAATCGCAGATTGTAGCGGTTGGAGTATAGCTGATTGATGAAGTCGCCGTAGCCGGCCGCTGTGCGGGCCGAGATGACGGCGATGCGGCTGGGCACGGCCGGCCACTGTAGCTGGCGGTTTTGGTTGATGATGCCTTCGGCAGTGAGGCGCTCAATCATCTCGCGTCGGCGGCGCAGCAGGTCGCCCACGGTGTAGGTCGGGTCGATGTCGGTGATGTTGGCCGACAGGCCGTAGATGGGGTGGAACGAAACCGACAGGCACACCATCACCTTGATGTCGGAGGTGATGGCCGAGCCGGTGGCGGCGCGAAACACCTCGTTGAGCCGGGCAAAACGCGAGGCCCAGATTGTGGCGCGCAGGCGAGCGCGAGCGCGACCGGTGGCCGGGTCCTTGTCGATGAGCTCCATGTAGCAGTGTCCGCCCGATGAGCGCACGTCGCTGGTCTCGGCGGTGACCCACACGCCGGTGAGGCTCGGGGTGGCGGCCAATGTGGCGGTTACGCGCTCGTTGAGCTGCAGCAGAGTGATAGCGGTGGGTGTCATTTTGCTTTATGAAGTTTGAAGCGGCCCTTGGCCACGTCGTAGGTGAGAGAGTCGAGCATCAGCGGATGCAGACGTTCGTAGTCGGCAGCGGTGAGATACTGCGCGGCGTTATTGCGCAGCACCAAGCGGGTGGCCGTGGAGTCGAAAGCTGCTTCGGCGGGTACGAAAGGCAGCGTCAGCTCGAGGTCGGGCACCGAATCGAAGGCTCCGTCAACGAACCAATCGGAGTAGCGGCCAACTTCGGCCAGTGGCTTCTGCGAGGCAGTGTCGAAGTCTTTGTCGAATAGCTCGATGGCGCTGGTACGAGCCGGAATCGACACCGTGGTGACGACGGCTAGCAGGGTGTCGCGGCCAGAGGGCAGCACGGCTAGCTGTCGCCGGGTGTGCCCGACTTCAACGGTGATGCATGCCGGGCTTTCAGCCGTGATGCGGGCGTCAACGCCAAATGTATCGGGGGTAGGCCGGCTACTGCCGAAGCGGAAGTAGTCGAGCATGTCGAGTCGAGCGGTTCGCGGCACGGTGATCAGGAAGCTGGCAGGTGCTTTGGCGAAGAATCGTCCGGCCGGGCCTTCGCTTGCTGCGGCTGTGGCAGCCAGGCCAACGACGATGGCGGTCAGTGTATTTATTACTTTTCTTGACATTCAGTCTTTGTGAATAGAGTCGAGATGGTGATGCTGTAGCGGGGTGGGTTAATCGCGCTTTTTGCGGCCTTTGGGTGCGCGCGCCGGGCGAGATGCGGCGCGGCGAGCAGCGCGGTCGGGTTTGGCTTCGGCGCTTTGGCTTCGGCGTCCGGCGGCTTTGCCATAGTCCTTGTCGGGGTCGGCGATTTCGCTATAGATGCGCTTGCCGAAGAAGTCGGCGCCTTTCAGCGCAGCTACGACGCGCTTGGCGTCGGCTTTCTTGACGTCGAACAGCGAGTAGCCGGCCAGCAGGTCGATGCGTCCTACGTCGATGCGCGGACCTTCGCTCGAGCGGTTGATAAGTTCGATGAGGTTTCCGGCGAAGAATCCGTCGGCCTTACCTGCGTTTACATAAACGCGAGCCATGCCTTTCTCGGCAGTGCGGCGGTCCTTGTCGTGGTCGCTGGGTATGGGTAGCTCTTTGCGCTTGCCGCGAGCAGGCTTTTCTTCGATGACGTCGATTTTGGGCGCGTCCTTGTAGTAGTCGAGCAGGCGGTTGAATTCCAGCGACAGTACGCGTTTCAGTAGGTCTTCGCTTGAGAGCCACGACAGCTTTTTCTGCACGCCGCTCAGGTAGCGGTCGATTTGCTCGTCGTTGACTTCGACGCGCTCGAGGCGGTCGGCCAGGTTGTAGAGCTGCTTCTCGATGATATGTTCGGGAGTGGGGACTTCTTCGCGGTCAAATTTCTTGCCAATGATTCGTTCGATTTCGCGCAGGCGTCCTTTTTCGCGAGTGTGCATTATGGCAACGGAGACGCCCGTCTTGCCGGCGCGTCCGGTGCGTCCCGAGCGGTGGGTGTATACGGCCGTGTCGTCGGGTAGACCGTAGTTGATGACGTGGGTCAGGTCGTCCACGTCAAGGCCTCGAGCGGCAACGTCAGTAGCCACGAGTATGCTGATGACGCGGTCGCGGAATTTCTTCATCACTAAGTCGCGTTGCTGCTGCGAGAGGTCGCCGTGGAGCGACTCTGCGTTGTAGCCGTCGGCGATGAGGTGGTCAGCTACTTCTTGAGTCTCGTGGCGTGTGCGGCAGAAGACGATAGCGTAGATGCTGGGGTTGTCGTCGGCAATACGCTTCATGGCCAGGTATTTGTCGCGAGCATTGACCATGTAGTAGACGTGGCGCACGTTTTTGGCACCTTCATTGCGAGTGCCGATGACGATTTCTTCGGGCTCGTGCATATAGCGCTTGGCGATGCGGGCCGCCTCAGCGGGCATGGTGGCCGAGAACATCAGCATTTTGCGGTCGGCGGGTACGTGGGCCAGGATGTCGTTGATGGAGTCGACAAATCCCATGTTGAGCATTTCGTCGGCCTCGTCGAGCACCACTGTGTGCACGTTGTCGAGGTTTACGACTCCGCGGCCGATGAGGTCAATCAGTCGGCCGGGCGTAGCGATGATTATTTGCACACCTTCGCGCACGGCACGAATCTGGCTGCCGATGCTCGAGCCGCCATAGACGGGTAGCAACTTCAGCTCGGGGGTATATTTGGCGAAGTCGGCCAGGTCGCCGGCAATCTGCAAGCACAGCTCGCGGGTGGGGGCTAAAATCAGGGCCTGTGGCACGCGTCGCGCCGTGTCGACACGTTGGATTACCGGAAGGCCGAAGGCGGCCGTCTTGCCTGTACCGGTCTGAGCCAGAGCCACCAAGTCGTGGTCGCCGCTAAGCAGTGTGGGTATTACTTTTTCTTGAACGGGCATAGGCGATTCGAAGCCCATTTCTTTAATGCCTCGCAGCAAATCTTCGCGTACGCCGAGGCTTTCGAAGTCGGTCATATATTCAGTTTTGATTTATCTTACAAAGATAACGCTTAAAATCGAAACCTCGGCTACTGACGAGCGGAATTTTAATAAAACTAACTTATAATTCGTGATGATAATCTGTTAGAGCAGGGCGCTGATGGTGTTGAAGTTGAATTTTTTGTGAAAATATATTCTTGTTTGGTAAAAATTTTTTTTTGCCATATCGACTTTTGAAGAACTATATTTTTTTTGCTACACAGAGGCGTAGAGACGCCGGTCGTGGTTCGCGACGAAGCCGGTGCTGTGACCGACGCGTGGATCAATCTCTACTTGCTGCGCGAAGGCAAGCTTTCGATTCTCACTACTAACCCCGCCGGCAAACCCTCGGCCGTTGATGATTTAATAGCTGAAGACGCCATCGCCGAGCCCGTCTATTACAACCTGCAGGGTGTTCGCGTAGCAGCCGATAACCTCACTCCGGGTGTATATGTGAAAGTCGCTGGCTCACGCGCCACTAAGGTGCTCGTCAAGTGATGTTAGATAGTTCAAAACCGACGCTAGGTCGACAATAAGTAAACATCCCCGTAGCTGTGAAGTGCTGCGGGGATGTTTTGTGGCTATACGTTCTTTATGATTTTTTGTCTTTTTGTAGAGCCGTGGCTTTGTTGTGTTTTCACGGAAATATTTGTATCTTTGCGGAAACATTTTAAGGTAAAATGGAAAAGATTCAAGTAAATATTAAAGACGTGTTATCGACGGTGTCAAATGACGCCATCGAGGCCCTAGCCGCAGAGGCAGCCGACGGTCTCCGTAAGCTGCAGGACGGCAGTGGTTTAGGTAATGATTTCTTAGGTTGGGTGAAACTTCCTGCCGAAACTGACGATAGCCTCCTCAGCGATATCGAGGCTACAGCTGCAGCTCTGCGTCGCGACTGCGATGTAGTGGTGTGCATCGGTATCGGCGGTAGCTACCTGGGAGCCAAAGCTGTAATTTCGGCGCTTGGCAACTCGTTGGGAATCACTGAAAAGGGCAACCCGGAAGTGCTCTTCGCCGGTCAGAATATCGGTGAGGACTACCTCTATGACCTGCAGCGCTACCTTCAGGGTAAGCGCTTTGGTATCATCGTAATATCAAAGAGCGGCACCACCACCGAGCCCGCCATCGCTTTCCGTCTGCTTAAGGAGCAGCTCGAAGCTCAGGTAGGCCGTGAGGCAGCTGCCAAACTCATCGTCGCTATCACCGACGCCAAGCGCGGCGCTCTCCGCACTCTGGCCAACACCGAAGGCTACAAGACCTTTGTCATCGCTGACAACGTCGGCGGCCGCTTCTCGGTGCTCACCCCCGTAGGCCTGCTGCCCATCGCTGTGGCCGGCTTCGACATCAAGGCTCTGGTGGCCGGTGCGCGTCTGATGCAGGATGAAACACTTGCCGGTAAGGATAGCAATGCGCTCACATACGCCATGACTCGCAATGCACTCTACCGCGCCGGTAAGAAAATCGAAATTCTGGTCAACTACAATCCTAGCCTCCACTTCCTGAGCGAATGGTGGAAGCAACTCTACGGCGAAAGCGAAGGCAAGGACCACAAGGGCATCTTCCCCGCTTCGGTCGACAACTCGACTGACCTGCACTCGATGGGTCAGTGGATTCAAGATGGCGAACGCACCATCTTCGAGACCGTAATCACCGTAGCTCGCTCGCGCCACGAAGTCGTTATCCCGGCCGATGCCGACAATCTCGACGGCCTCAACTACATCGCCGGCAAGCACGTCGACGAAGTCAACAAGATGGCCGAGCTCGGTACTCGCATCGCCCACGTTGACGGCGGTGTGCCCAACTTGCTCATTACTCTGCCGGCTATCGAGGAAGGCTACCTCGGCCAGCTTATCTACTTCTTCGAGGTTGCTTGCGGCATCAGCGGCTACATCCTCGAAGTGAACCCCTTCAACCAGCCCGGCGTTGAGGACTACAAGCGCAACATGTTTGCTCTGCTCGAAAAGCCCGGCTACGAGAAGGAGACGGCCGCTATCAAGTCACGCATTTGACCACTCGTCACATAGAATTACCGCAGGAACCCGGGCCGATTGGCGTATTCGACTCGGGTTTCGGCGGTCTTACTATCTTGAGCGCTCTGCGTCGCCGACTCCCCGACTACGATTATCTCTATCTTGGCGACAACTCGCGTGCTCCGTATGGCACACGCACGTTCGACCAAGTCTATCAATACACGCTTGAGGCTGTTCGGAGCCTCTTCGCTCGCGGGTGCCACCTCGTCATCTTGGCTTGCAACACAGCGTCGGCCAAGGCGCTGCGCTCAATCCAGCAGCGCGACCTTCCGGGCATCGACCCGCATCGGCGCGTGCTTGGTGTCATTCGTCCTACGGCCGAAGCGCTCGGCGACCTTACTCGCTCGGGGCACGTCGGTATCCTTGGCACGCCCGGCACGGTGGCGTCGCGCTCGTACGATATGGAGATAGCACATCTGCACCCCGGCTATGCCGTCACCAGCCATGCCTGCCCTATGTGGGTGCCGCTGGTCGAGTACGGCGAAGCTGCATCCGACGGGGCCGACTTTTTTGTGGCCAAGGATATGGATGCGCTGATGGCTGCCGACCCGCTGATCGACACGGTGGTGCTCGGATGCACACACTATCCGCTGCTACTGCCCAAAATTCGCATTGCTGCTCCCGAGGGGGTGCGCATCGTCAGTCAGGGCGACATCGTAGCTGACTCTCTGGCCGACTATTTGCATCGGCACCCCGACATGGATGCTCGCCTCACACGCGGCGGCTCCGCTCAATATCTAACCACCGGCGACCCCGCCGCCTTCGACTCGCTGGCGGCTGCGTTTGTCGGACAACCTGTCAAAAGTACACGATTATGACCACTCGCACCGGACGCCTCTATCTCTTCCCCGTTCCTATGGGCGATACGCCCGTGGCCGATGTAGTGCCCGCTCGCAACATCGAATTGCTGCGCTCGGTGCGCTATTTCGTGGTCGAGAATTTGCGCTCGGCCCGTCGGTTTTTGCGCGCTGCATCGCGCGACATCGTCATCGACGATTTACATTTCGAAGAACTCAGCGAACACACACCGTCGTCGGCCGTGGATGCTATGCTCGCTCCGCTGGCCGAGGGATTCGACGTGGGCGTGGTCAGCGAGGCCGGTTGCCCGGCTGTTGCCGACCCCGGCGCCGACTTGGTGGCCGCTGCGCAGCGCCGTGGATATGAAGTGGTGCCCCTTGTAGGCCCATCTAGCATCTTGCTCTCGCTCATGGGCTCGGGGTCGAATGGACAGTCGTTCACTTTTCACGGATATCTGCCCATAGAGCCGGCAGCTCGCACACGAGCTATTCGCGACATGGAGCGCGAGGCACGCCGCCACAATCGCACGCAAATATTCATCGAAACACCCTACCGCAACAATCGCTTGCTGAGCGAGCTCACCGCGACACTGGCCGCCGATACTCGCGTATGCGTGGCTAGCGACATCACCGGCCCGCGCCAAAGCATACTCACACGCACTGTGGCCCAGTGGCGAGCCGCCAAGTGCGAATATTCGAAGATACCAGCCATTTTCCTTATTTGCAGCTAAAGACATGACACGCCGATATAATCGCCGATCTACACGTCCGATGGACGACCTGCCCAGCCTCTTCGGTTCGGAAGAGGCCGAGGCTACGTTCCAGGTGGTCGCCAATGCCGATGCCGGCTCCGATGCTTCGACGGTTGCCAGCGAGTTTGGTGTCAGTGCTGAATACCGCCGCCCGGTCGAGCGCTTGCGTTTTATGTCGATGGGTAGCGGCTCCAGCGGCAACTGTGCCTATGTTGGCACGCGCGAAGCCGGCATTCTCGTCGACGCCGGTATTGATAATAACAAGGTCACCGATGCTTTGCGCCGCAATGGTATCTCTATGGAGTCGCTCAAGGGTATTTTCCTGACTCACGACCATGCCGACCACGTGAAATTCGCCTATTCGCTACTCCGCCGCAACCCCCACATGCGCCTTTACTGCACCAACCGTGTGCTCGAAGGCTTGCTGCGTCGCCACAACATATCGCGACGCATCAAGGACTATCACGCTCCTATTTTCAAAGAGCATGAGTACTCTATCGGCCCCATGAGCATTGTGCCGTTCGAAACTTCGCACGATGGCACCGACAACTGTGGCTACTCTATCTCGCTGGGCGACATGACTTTTGTCATGGCCACCGACATGGGTGTCATCACCGAGCGAGCTGACTTCTATATCCGCCGTGCCCGCGCCTTGATGATTGAGAGTAACTACGACTCCGATATGCTCACCAACGGCCGCTACACCGAGCACCTGAAGGCTCGCATTCGTTCGGAACGCGGACATATGGATAATGCAGCCACGGCCCGTTATCTTACCGATATCTATACGCCGGCTCTGCGTCATATATTCTTGTGCCATCTGAGCGATGACAACAACACGCCGGCCATGGCCATGGCCACTGTCACTAGCGAATTGCGCCGCGTAGGCGTCACGCCGGCTGTGTCGGCTGTCGATATTCCAGACCACACGGCCTATATCGTTCCGCTGCCGCGATTCGACGTCACCGAACTCTACGTATTCTGATTCAGCGCCACCATGTCCACCGCAGAGCATAGTCAGGCTGTCATCACTATTGTCATTCCGGTCTACAACCGTGCCGACGTAGTGACGCGGACGCTCGACAGTGTGGCTGCGCAGACGGTGCGCCCGCTCGAATTAGTGCTGGTCGATAATGCCTCGACCGACGACTCGCTCGCTGTCATATCCCGTTGGGCTGAAGCTAATGCCGACTCGGACCTTCGTGTCCGCATACTCGGCGAACCCAAGCCCGGGGCTTGCTGCGCCCGCAACGCCGGCCTCGCTGCTGTCGCCACGGAGTGGACCATGTTTTTCGACTCCGACGATGTCATGACGCCCGACCACGTCGAGCGTGCATTGGCCACGCTCGCCGCTCATCCCGAGGCTGATATCATCTGCTGGGACTTTTGCCTCCTTCAGCCCGATGGCCGCCGCAAGCGCCATTCGTTCATCACTCGCGATGTGCTGTACAACAATGTGATGCACTCGTCGTTCAGCACCATGCGCTACATGGCGCGTACCGAGCACTTCCGCAGAGTGGGCGGCTGGCTCGAGGGCGCTCGCATGTTCGACGACTGCGAGCTGGGTGTGCGCCTTCTGTCCACTAATCCACGCATAGTGCACGCCGGCCGCCGATTTACGGTCTACGTGTATGCCACGCCTGAATCAATCACCAATGCGGCCGATGGGCGCGTAGCTCGCATGAAGGTGGCACTCGATGCCATCGCCGACAATCTGGGGCCGCGTCGCCGCCACTGGGCTGAGCTTCAGCGCCTTATTATGACTTCAACCTGGGCGCGTCGCGACCCTGAAGCACCGGCCGTGGCCGCCGCCATA
>CAYWAM010000049.1:0-10872 GCA_964456545.1 uncultured Bacteroides sp. | reverse complement strand
TCGCTCGTAAAGTGGAAGCGAATGTCGGGAAAGTCTGTTCGAGCCATTTGCAGCACGTAGTTCGAATCTGCTAAGAATACATCGCGACCTTCGCGGTCAATAGCCATGAACTGGTGCTTGCGACGCTTGAAATTCTCCATAGCGGCTTCGTTGTCACTTTCTATCCAGCAAGCTTTGTAGAGCGAGATTGGCTCCCAGCGACACTGCGCGCCATATTCATGGAGCAAACGATATTGGATAACTTCAAACTGCAGCTGACCGACGGTGCCGATGATTTTGCGACCATTGAACTGGTTGACGAACATCTGAGCCACGCCTTCGTCCATGAGCTGCTGAATACCCTTTTCGAGCTGCTTCGACTTCATAGGGTCGGTGTTCTCGATATATTTGAACATCTCCGGCGAGAAGCTTGGCAGACCCTTGAAATGGATTTCTTCGCCGGACGTAAGCGTGTCGCCAATTTTGAATGTGCCGGTATCCGGAATACCAATAATATCGCCTGGCCATGCCTCATCGACAATATTCTTTTTCTGAGCCATGAATGCGGTCGGCGCCGAGAACTTCAACATCTTACCCGAACGAATGTGCTTGTAAGGCGCGTTGCGCTCGAACTTACCTGAGCATATTTTCACGAACGCGATACACGAACGGTGGTTGGGGTCCATGTTGGCATGAATCTTGAACACGAAGCCCGAGAAAGTCGATTCTGACGGTTCGATGACACGTTCGACCGAAGCTACAGGACGCGGAGATGGTGCTATCTTCACGAAGCAATCGAGCAATTCTTTGACGCCAAACGTATTGAGCGCCGAGCCAAAGAATACCGGAGCTACTTTGCCGGCAAGATACTGTTCGTGTTCGAATTCAGGATAAACTCCTTCGATGAGTTCCAAATCCTCGCGCAGCTTGGCTGCATCAACTTCGCCGACGGCTTCGTCGATGCGCGGATCATTGACATCCTCGATTTCGACACGCTCGGTGACTTTCTGCTTGTCGGGGGTGAAGAGGTCGAGTCCCTGCTCGTAGATATTGTAGACACCCTTGAAGCGCGCGCCGATATTAATCGGCCAACTCAGCGGGCGGACACTGATTTTTAGTTCATTTTCGAGTTCGTCGAGGATGTCAAACGGATCGCGTCCCTCGCGGTCGAGCTTATTAACAAAGATAATCACCGGAGTATTGCGCATACGGCAGACTTCCATAAGTTTGCGAGTCTGCTGCTCGACACCCTTGGCCACGTCGACTACGATGATTACGGAGTCAACAGCGGTAAGCGTTCGATATGTGTCCTCGGCAAAATCCTGGTGGCCGGGAGTATCCAAAATGTTAATCTTGTAGTCGCCGTAGTTGAAACCCATCACCGACGTAGCTACCGAGATACCACGTTGCTTCTCGATTTCCATCCAGTCGCTAGTGGCGGTCTTCTTAATTTTATTGCTCTTTACAGCACCGGCCACATGAATAGCACCACCGTAAAGAAGCAACTTTTCGGTAAGGGTCGTTTTACCGGCGTCGGGGTGCGAAATGATGGCGAACGTGCGCCGGCGGTTAATTTCGTCGGTTATCTCACTCATTTCCTTCTCCTTTCTGTATACGTTCGAGACACTTCACGAGCGACGTTTCCCAGTGGGGAATGCTCACTCCGTAAATAGCCTTAAATTTACTCTTGTCGAGCACACTGTAGAAGGGGCGCGTAGCGGCTGTAGGATAGTCAGCCGAGCACACCGGTTCGACAGTGCACGAGTTGATGCCGGCATTGCGCAAAATAGCGACTGCAAAGTCGTACCACGAGGCAACGCCTTCGTCGCTAAAATTGAGAATTCCGGGCACCCATTGCTGATTAAAGACGATAGTAGCGATTGCCTGCGCCAAGTCGGCGGCATATGTCGGGGTGCCGATTTGGTCATTAACTACCTTCAGCACCGGCTGTTGTGCAGCCTTGTTAAGGATAGTTTTGACGAAATTGCGACCGAAAGGCGAGTAGAGCCAACCGGTGCGAATGATGACACTTTCGGGAGCAAGACCGAGCAGCACAGTCTCGCCCTTGCGCTTAGTCGTTCCATATTGCGACACGGGCGACACCTTATTGCCTTCTGTATACGGGCGGCACGACTGTCCGTCGAACACATAATCAGTTGATAAGTGTATAATCTTGAGGCCCAAATCGTCAGCCACACGAGCTATATTCGCTACAGCATCGATATTGACTGCCGCGCACTCGAGTTTTTCTTCCTCGGCGCGGTCTACAGCCGTGTAAGCTGCGCAGTTAATCACATGCGTAAAATCGCTATGCGCCAGAAAATTCTCGACTGCGTCGCGATCGGTAAGGTCAAGCTCGTCGCGGTCGACATAAACCGTGATGCCCGGGGCACGCTGTTCAAGCACGAGCTTGAGTTCGCGGCCGAGCTGTCCACGGGAGCCGGTTACTAAAATCTTCATATCAGTGTCTGAAATTTGAGTGCAAAGTTACAAAAAAAATCTATACACCCCAAATACACTACAAATAGCACGCAGGCGCACCCTTTTTCGGTTAAATAGCGTGAAAAAATAGCCGCCAATCCAAAATATTTTTGTACCTTTGCTTGCAAAATTTTGAAGAGACCTCCGCGCGCGGCTAGCCACCAAATTGTGGGGCGAAAAGCCACGCGGTGAATATTAACCATTCGTTACAAGCAATGTTGGAAGAAGATAGAATTTTTAAAATTGATATTGGAAATGAAATGAAGAAGGCCTACATCGACTACTCGATGTCGGTCATCGTTTCGCGCGCACTCCCTGACGTGCGCGACGGCCTCAAGCCCGTTCACCGACGCGTACTATTCGGTATGAACGAGATGGGCAACACTAGCGACCGTCCGCACAAGAAAGCCGCAAACTGCGTCGGCGAGGTTATGGGTAAGTATCACCCCCACGGCGACTCATCAATCTACGGCACGGTAGTACGCTTAGCTCAGGACTGGGCTCTACGCTACACCCTGGTCGACGGCCACGGCAACTTTGGCTCAATCGACGGCGACGGCCCGGCTGCTATGCGTTACACCGAAGTTCGCCTTGCCAAAATGGGCGAAGAAATGCTTCAGGACCTCGACGCTGACACTGTCGACTTCCAGCCAAACTACGACAACTCGCGCCGCGAGCCCACCGTACTCCCCACCCGATTCCCCAACCTTCTGGTCAATGGTGCATCGGGTATCGCTGTCGGCATGGCTACAAACATGCCGCCGCACAACATCACCGAATCAATCAACGCCTCGATTGCCGTACTCGAAAACCCCGACATCACAATCGACGAGCTGATTAAAATCATACCCGCGCCCGACTTCCCCACCGGTGGCACCATCTACGGCTATGCCGGTGTGCGCGAAGCTTATGAGACAGGTCGCGGCCGCGTTGTCATCCGCGCTCGTGCCACAATCGAGCAGGAAGCCAACCACGAGACTATCATCGTAAACGAAATCCCCTACGGCGTCAACAAAGCCGAGCTCATCAAATATATCGCTGAACTTGTAACAGAAAAGAAGCTCGATGGCATCGCCGACATCAACGACGAAAGTAGCGCCGAAGGCATGCGCATCGTGATCAAGCTGCGCGCCGACGCCAACGCTAGCGTCGTGCTCAACAAGCTATACAAGATGACGCAGCTGCAGAGCTCGTTCGCGGTCAACAACGTAGCACTTGTACACGGCCGTCCGAAGATTCTATCGCTCAAAGAACTGCTGCAAGCATTCATCGACCACCGCCACGAAGTAGTCATCCGACGCACCAAATATCGCTTGAACAAAGCGCAGGAACGTGCTCATATCCTCGAAGGCCTCATCATCGCCTCGCAGAATATCGACGAAGTAATCTCCATCATCCGCTCATCGGCTTCGACCGACGAGGCCCGTCAGCGACTGGCCGAGCGCTTCGCCCTCTCCGAGCCTCAGACTCAGGCCATCGTCGACATGCGTCTGCGCCAGCTCACCCAACTCGAGCAAACCAAACTCGAAGACGAATACAAGAAGATTGAAGAATACATCGCTGAACTCGAATTAATCCTCAACGACCCGGCTGTATGCCGCGAAGTTATCAAAAACGAGCTTCTCGAAGTGCGCGAGACATATGGCGACGAACGCAAGACCGACATTGACTACACTGCCGGCAACTTCAACGCCGAAGACTTCTACGCCGACGACGACATGATTATCACCATCTCGCACTTAGGCTACATCAAACGCACTCCGCTGAGCGAATACCGCGCACAAAACCGCGGCGGTATAGGCTCGCGCGGTAGCGCCGCTCGCGACGAAGACTTCATCGAGCACGTATACACCGCGTCGATGCACTGCTCGATGCTCTTCTTCACAAACCGCGGTCTCGTCTACAAACTTAAGGTATACGAACTGCCCGAAGGCTCGAAGACCTCGAAAGGCCGCGCCCTTCAGAACATTCTCGAAATCGAACCCGGCGACAAGGTCAGCGCTTACCTGGCTTGCAAGAACCTCGAAGACCCTGAATTTGCAGGTAGCCACTACCTGATGTTCGCCACAAGCCGCGGTATCGTCAAGAAAACCGTACTTAGCGAATACAGCCGAGTTTTGTCAAAGGGTAAGAAGGCTATCCTGCTGCGCGAAGGCGACAACCTCATCGGTGTCGAAATGATCGACGACAACTCCGAAATCTTGCTCGCTGCTCGCCAAGGCAAAGCCAACCGCTTCAAGGCCGCATCGCTCCGCGCCATGGGTCGCGTCAGCACCGGTGTCCGCGGCATGCGTCTCGACGACAACAACGAAGTTATCGGCATGATTGCCATGGAGCCCGAAACAGAGAACACCGTACTGGTTGTATCTGAAAAGGGCTACGGCAAGCGCTCTGTACTGGCCGACTACCGCATCACCTCGCGTGGCAGCATGGGCGTGAAGACGATCAATGTCACCGAAAAGACCGGCGAGCTAGTAGCATTCAAGAGCGTCAACGACGACAACGACATCGTGATTGTCAACCGCTCAGGCATGCTCATCCGCATCCACGTAGCCGACATCAAAGTAGCCGGACGCGCCACACAGGGCGTTCGCCTAATCAACCTCGAACGCCGCGCCGACGAGATTGCCTCTGTTTGCCCCGTGCCCACCGATCCCGAAGAGACCACCGAGTCAATCGATGGTGAAGAACTACCCGAAATGACCGAAGCTGAAATCAATGCCGACCTCCAGGCCGACAACGAAGCTACCGACGT
Organism: uncultured Bacteroides sp.; assembly: GCA_964456545.1. Taxonomy (GTDB): domain Bacteria; phylum Bacteroidota; class Bacteroidia; order Bacteroidales; family Muribaculaceae; genus CAG-873. The sequence goes on along the minus strand of CAYWAM010000049.1, from coordinate 5,657 downwards.
CACCGACGAAACAGAAGAATAATTACCGAAACTCCTATAAATCAAACAAAATGAAAAAGATTTTAGCAATGGCCGCCGCTATCTTAGCCGGTGCTGTCGCTGTCCCGGCTCAACAGCAGGTTCTTAAGAACGCCGAACGAGCAATGAAGGAAGGAAAATCGCCCGCCGAAGTGGTTTCAATCATCACCCCCGCATTCACCAACCCCGAAACTCAGGATCTAGCTCAGACCTACTTCATCCCGGGCAAGGCTATGTTCGGTGAATTCGACCAACTCTATGGCCTGAAGCAATTCAACAAATTGCCCGAAAACGGCGCAATCATGATGGGTAAAGACCTTATCGGTGGCTACAAATACTTCTTGCAAGCCCTCCCCCTCGACTCTGTACCCAACGAAAAAGGCAAAATCAAGACCAAATATTCGAAGGAAATTATCAACACCCTCACAGGCCACATCGGCGACTACAACGAAGCCGCTCTCGCCTTCTGGGATGTTCAGGACTACACCAATGCTTACAACGCATGGCAGTGCCTGATCGAAATGTCGCAGAACCCCACCTTTGCCAAAAACCTCCCCGCTAGCTTCCAAAACGACACTATCATCGGCGAAATCGCCTTCAACCAAGGCATCGCTGCTTGGCAGGCCGATAGCCTCGCTAAGGCTCTGAAGTCGTTTGAATTCGCAAAGTCGAAATGCTACAATAAAAAGAACCTCTACGACTACTCGCTGGCTGTAGCACAGACCATGGGCGACATGGACAAAGCTTACGAAATCGCTCTCCAAGCTCAGCCCATCTACGGCAAGGAAGACTCGCAGTACATTGGCTTCATCATCAACAAGTATCTGCAGAACGAGCAGTTCGACGAAGCCTTCGCTCTCATCGACGAAGCTATCGCCAACGACCCCAACAACGCTCAGTACTACCTCGTAAAAGGCATCCTCTACGACAACCAAGGCAAGAAGCCCGAAGCTAAGGCTACTTTCCTGAAAGCCGTAGACCTTGACCCGCAGAACTCTCAGGCCCTCTACAACTACGGCCGCATGCTTTGCGAAGAAGCTTACTCTATCAGCGACCAAGCTCCTACAACTCCTGCCGAAAACGAAAAGTTCTTCACCGAACGCATCGTGCCGCTGTTCAAGGAAGCTGCCAAGTATCTCGAAGACGCTTGGAATGCCGATAACGAAAACGTTGACGCTCTCCGCTACCTCGAAAACGTTTACTACAACCTCAACGACGAGGCTATGATGAAGGACGTAGAGCAGCGCAAGAGCCTCTAATTCTCACCTGACTCTGTAAGATATCTGTCCCCCGTCGGTCGCTACCGGCGGGGGACTATTTTTGCCTTGAACGTGGCTCCAAAATTGGCATAAATTAGGCAAAATGTGCAATTAAAGTGCAACGCATAGCCGAAATGTCGATTTTTTTTGCGACATTTGCATCCTGAAAGTAAATACATTAATTCAAGATGGAATTTAAAGCAAGTCAGATAGCGGCGGCCGTAGGCGGCACACTGGTCGGAAATCCCGAAGCCACAGTGTCGACATTCGGAAAAATCGAAGAAGCAAAGGCCGGCGCCATCACATTCCTAGCCAATCCCAAGTATACACATTATATATATAGCACACAGGCATCAGTCGTGCTCGTAAAGTCCGACTTCGAACCTGAGCACGAAATTTCAGCTACTCTCATCAAAGTAGCCGACCCCTATGCCACTCTGTCGCAGCTACTGCAGATGGTATCGGAAGCCATGAACCCTGCAAAGCGCGGCATCGAACAGCCTAGCTACATCAGCGAAGGCGTAGAAATCAGCGACGACTGCTATGTAGGCGCCTTTGCCTACATCGGACGCGGAGCCAAAATCGGCCGTGGTGTGCAGATTTACCCCCAAGCCTACATTGGCGACGGCGCAGTAATCGGCGATGGCACCAAAATCTACCCCGGCGCTAAGGTCTACCACGGTTGCCACGTAGGCCGTCGTTGCATCATCCACTCCGGAGCCGTAATCGGCGCCGACGGATTCGGCTTCGCACCACTGCCCGATGGCACCTACAACAAAATTCCGCAAATCGGCATCGTAGAAATCGGCGACGATGTAGAAATCGGAGCCAACACTACCGTCGACCGCGCCACGATGGGCACGACAGTCATCGAACACGGCGTCAAACTCGACAATCTCATCCAAGCTGCACACAATAGCCACATCGGCCACGACACCGTCATCGCTGCGCAGACCGGTATCGCCGGTTCTACAAAAGTCGGCGCAAACTGCATGATTGGCGGACAAGTAGGCTTTGCCGGACACATCAACGTAGGCGACCGCGTAAATATCGGCGCACAGAGCGGCATCTCAGGCAACGTTGCCGACGGCAGCACCCTGATGGGCTACCCTGCAGTCAACGCTCGCGACTTCATGCGCCAAAGCGTCTACATTAAGCGACTCGGCGAACTCTTCGACCGCGTTCGCGACCTCGAAAAAACATCAAAAGAATAAAATAACATATCGATATATGAAGCAATTAACTCTCTGCACCTCATTCACCGTCAGCGGCAAAGGCTTGCACTCTGGCCGCGAACTGACTGCTGAATTCTGTCCGGCTCCGGACAACCACGGATACAAAATCCAACGCACAGACCTCGAAGGTCAACCCACCATCGATTGCCTAGCCGAAAACGTAGCCTCGACCTGCCGCGGCACCGTCCTGGCCAAGGGCGACATCGTAGTAAGCACCATCGAACACGCCATGGCCGCTCTGTACGCTTCAGGCATCGACAACTGCCTTATCAAAGTCGACGGTCCTGAAATGCCAATTCTCGACGGCAGCGCTCGCTTCTACATTGAAGCAATCGAAAAAGCCGGTGTAGAAGAACAAAAGCTCGACAAAGACTTCTATATCGTTAAGCACAAAATCGAAGTAGCTGATGAAGCAACGGGCTCGAAAATTATGATTCTCCCCGACGACGAATTCAGCGTCGAAGTAAAGGTAAACTTCAACTCACCCGTATTGGCCAACCAATACGCTTCGATGGAACACGTCGATGAATTCAAACAGAATATCGCACCCGCCCGCACTTTCGTATTCGTTCGCGAAATCGAACCGCTGCTCAACACCGGCCTCATCAAGGGCGGCGACCTCGACAACGCTATCGTAATCTACGACAGCCCCATGTCGGAAGAAAACCTGAAGCGTATTGCCGAGCTCGTAGGCGTAGACTGCCCCCACATCGAATCATACGGCTATATCAACGATTCGCCCCTGCAATTCGACAACGAGCCCGCACGCCACAAACTGCTCGACATTATTGGTGACTTGGCTCTTATCGGCCGCCCCCTCAAAGGCAAAGTTATCGCCACAAAGCCCGGCCACGGCATCAACACCACCATGGCCAAGGAAATCCGCCGCGACATCAAGCGCCAGGAAATCCAAGCTCCCGTCTACGACCCCAATAAGGAAACACTGATGGACAACAACCGCATCCGCGAGCTGCTTCCCCACCGCTACCCCTTCCTGTTGGTCGACAAAGTCATCGAGATGGGCTCTCAGTATATCGTCGGCGTTAAAAACGTCACCACCAACGAACCCTTCTTCCAGGGACACTTCCCCCAAGAACCCGTCATGCCGGGCGTTCTGATGGTTGAAGCTATGGCTCAGACCGGTGGCCTGCTCGTTCTGTCGACTGTCGACGAGCCCGAGCGCTATTCGACATACTTCATGAAAATCGACAATGTAAAATTCCGCCAGAAGGTCGTACCCGGCGACACTCTGCTCTTCCACGTATCGTTTATGACCGACTTGCGCCGCGGCTGCGCCGTGATGAAAGGTCGCGCCTTCGTGGGCGAAAAGATAGTGTGCGAATGCGAATTCATGGCTCAAATTATAAAGAACAAATAACTCACAAATGAGACAACCTCTTGCATACATACATCCGGCCGCTAAAATTGCACCCGGAGTTGTGATCGACCCCTTTGTGACAATCGACGCAAATGTAGAAATCGGTGAAGGAACCCGCATCCTCTCAGGTGCGACAATCCTCGAAGGCTCACGCATCGGCCGCAACTGCACCATCTTCCCCGGTGCCGTAGTAGGCGCTGTGCCGCAGGACCTCAAGTTCCAAGGCGAAGAGACGCTGGCCATCGTCGGCGACAACACCACCCTGCGCGAATGCGTCACCGTCAATCGCGGCACTGCCGCAAAGGGCAAGACCGTCGTGGGTAGCAACTGCCTCATCATGGCCTATAGCCACGTGGCCCACGACTGCGTGGTCGGCGACAACGTCATCATCTCAAACGCCACACAGCTCGCCGGCGAAGTCGTAGTTGACTCTTTCGCCGTAATCGGTGGCGGCACGCTGGTGCACCAGTTCTGCCACATCGGTTCGCACGTGATGATACAGGGCGGTGCTTTGGTCAACAAGGACATTCCTCCCTTTGTGAAAGCAGCTCGCGAGCCCATCGCCTACACCGGCGTAAACTCTATCGGCCTGCGTCGCCACGAATTCTCAAACGAGACCATCCGCGACATCCAGGAAATCTACCGCTATATCTACATGAACAATCTCAACGTCACCGATGCCGTAGAACGCATCGAAGCCGAGCTGCCCGCAACTCGCGAACGCGATGAGATTCTCACGTTCATACGCAATTCGAAACGCGGCATCATCCGCGGCTATTTCTCATAAATCGCACATTAACATAACGTTCCGGGGCCGGAGGTCTGTCGCCTGCCTTTCCTATATAGGGCAGGAGGAAAGTCCGGGCAACATAGAGCGCCGGGCTCCCTTCGGGGAGCCGGTGGAAACATCGGAGTAGAGTGACAGAAAACTACCGCCGGCGACTTTCGAGCCGCCGGTAAGGGTGAAAAGGTGGGGTAAGAGCCCACCGGGCGCGATAGCGATATTGCGTGCCGCATTCCTCCCGGGTTGCAAGGTCAAGTATACCGGCATTTAAGGGCTGCTCGTCCATTGTCGGGGGGTAGACTGCGCAGATAAATGACAGACGGCGCTGGCAAAGTCGGCTTGCCGAAACTTGCCACGCTACATAACCTGGCTTACATCTGGCCCCCGGAACGTTTATTTCCTTTTTTTTCCCTATCATGGCAACCATCGAGAACAGCGACTGGTGGACAGCTCCCGCCGAAAGCGACGACGGCCGACTGATTATGGTCACCGGCCGACGCGATATCTCTCAGTTCAGACGCAATCCGCGCTTCTCAATCCGTATCGAAATCCGCTGGGTCTATAACTCGGCCGAAGGCGCTGCTATGCCATCCGATGCCGATGCTGCCACCATGGGCGAAGCCACCGACTGCCTGCTGGCCGTACTAGCCAAAGACCCGGCGGCCGTGATGACCGGCATATTCACCGGTGCCGGTGAGCGCACTTGGGTCTTCTACACACTGTCGACCCACATTTTCCAAAAGAAACTCAACGAAGCCCTGGCCAACCTCCCGCTGCTCCCGCTCGAAATCTCTGCCGAGAACGACCCCGACTGGGAAGCCTACGACGAGATGTCGGAGTTTGCCATCAAATAACGCAACAACCGGCGACTGCCGAAGTCAACGCAGCGAAGCGTCGAGAGCAAGCGTCAGCCGCCTGCGAAAAGCCAGTCGGCGGTAACTTTTGCGATTAGCTTCTGCGGCGGTGGAGACGCAGGCGAGACG
>CAYWAM010000048.1:0-12628 GCA_964456545.1 uncultured Bacteroides sp. | reverse complement strand
TTATTGCTAACTTTGTGATATCAGACGCGAACCTCATCTGTAAATGCCCCCTCGAACTAACTACAAATCCTAGATAAGAAAGCATTAGAATTTGTAACATATTGCCATAACTTAAATTTAATCATATGAAAAAGTTTCTTCTCTCACTTGTTCTCTGCTGCTTCGCCATTGTAGGCTACGCACAGGAACATCTATCCTTCAAAGGTATTCCTATTGAGGGTAGTATGACATCATTCTGCTTAAAGCTCAAAGAAAAAGGCTTCACTCAAATTGGTAGTGATAACAACATCACTATGTTTACAGGCGATTTTACAGGTCGAACAGCTATCGTTGGTGTTGGTGCATCTGATGACGGCAAAAATGTATATTCTGTGGTTGTTCTATTTGACCCATCAGGAGAATGGAAAACTCTTGTAAACGCATACGATTATTATAAAGAATTATATACTCGCAAATATGGAGAGCCTTCTGCATACGAAGAGCATAATCCTTCGCTTTCTGACTCTAATATAGCATTAATGAGTGAGCTAAACCAAGGAACTGTGGTTTATGCTAGTGCTTGGGAAGTGCCAGGAGGTGATATTCAACTCTCTATTGAAAAATCGTCAGGTTATTACGAGGGGATGGTAATGATTCGTTACACTGACGCTCAGAATGTTGAAGCTAAAATACAGAGACATTTGGACGATATTTAAAATCCGACATAGCTGTTGGTCTATCGTAAACCAAGACTAAGGTCTTGACCATAAGGTGTCTTATCGGCTTACCTCTTGGCTTTTCACAAAATCACTAACTCATTATGAATAAAGAACGCAGACTGCAATTAGTTGATATCATTGATCACCTCTTTGACGCGATAGAGTGTCTTGATGATATTCGAAGAGATGAAATAGACGCATTTGATAATATCCCTGAATCTCTTCAAAACGGTTCAACTGGCATCTCTATGCAGGACGCCATTGACATGATGGATAGCTGGGAAGACAAAATTAATGATATTATTCACATCATTGAAAATTATTCGTCGGGGACTATAACAACTGCCCAAGCTAATATGACAACATATACAAGGCATGATCCTACTCCAGCAGCTCAGATTTGTGCTTCATCGAATCATAGTATTACCATTTATCCATATAATGATAAATCTTTTGTTATTCGTGGTAATACTCGTGCAATTTCTGATAAGCTTAAAGCATTCGGAGCAAAATTTAATACAGGGTTAAATGGTGGCCCAGGGTGGATTATATCAGCTAAACATGAAAATAAATTCCGTTCTGAGTTCGCACAATATATTTGATTATGAACGGCTACGACGATTTAGATACATACAATGGCTACGCTGAGCACGATATGTGGGCCGACTACGACTATCATGCTAATACCGGTGAGTTGGACGATAGTTTCGACGATAGTCCGGCTCCGTTTGCCCCTGAGCCTATTAATCCTTGGCAATCGAATACTCAACCCAATTATAATCCTCGCAAGAGGCTTGAAAGAAATCTTCGACGCATTTCTTCTTTACAGTCTAAAATTGAAGACGATGAAAAGTTGATTCTCGATATTGATTGGAATAAGCTAAGGTCGGAATCTAAGCCTAAATTAATTAGGCGATATCGTGCGCAAAAAGAGCACGCGATATATCGAATTGAAACATCTTCAAAGAAACTCGCGAAACTTCAAGAGAAAATACCGACACTTAAAGCAGCTATTATTTACAAAGACAACAAGGCAATCACTATTATATCGGTGCTGCTGACTTGTGCTATTGTTCTTTACTTTTCGATGTTACTAAATGCCATAATAGAAGTATAAATCTTCTTCATTATCGTAGTAGTAATCCTCCCAAGACTCGTATCCTTCGTGTGGCTCCTCGGGCGTGTCGAGTTCGATTAACGCATGCCCGTTGTGATTCCACCGGGCTTTCTCAACTCCATTTACATAATATACGAGGTACGGCCCCTCTTGAATATAACGATGCTTAGGATTCGATGCGAGATAATACTCGCCAACCTGCGGTCTTTTCATATTCATAACCGGTCCGTATGTTTTCTTGTACACATTGAATTTCCGGAAATAATGCTTTTCTCGCTTGCCTTCTCCGCTTGAATAATGCATTATCCAATTATCTTCATCAATCTGCCAGGCACTTGCACAATAATTGTCGTGCGCCACCTTTTGCACCATGCGATCTACATCTTGAAATGTATATCTTGGTGGTTTCGGCGGCTCGGGTGGCGGGGCAGGGGGAAGCTGTGCGATTGAATCTATATATCGCGCCCACCTTATTGAATCGGCTATATCTTTAGCTCGTCGTTCCTCTTGAGCCCGGGCAATCCGAATGGCGCGCTCCTGATTCTCTCGTTCTATTAGTTCTTGCCACCTCTTATTTGCAAGGTGGTCTTTTACATAATATAAAGCCCCGATACCTATACACAGAAAAGCGCACACTGAAATCAGAATGGCACGATACCTTAAGGACCACTTCTTATAGTCCTTCAATTCTTCTTCGGTATATTTATGATTGGGTTTATATCTCATAATCTGAGTACAAAGTTAGTATTTTTTTTGGAAGTTGCGGCATCGCCGCCGCTCTTTCGTTTATCGGCTTGCCCGTACAAATCGCTAATAGCAATTTTTACACCCTCACTATTATATTTGCCGCCGAATTTTTACGAAGATAAAGTGTTTTGAATAAATTCAAAAATTGGGTAATGCATATATTCTCAAAGCGAAAACGCAATTAAATTGTTACCTCTTGCTCCCGTTATTTGGATTTTACCGATGAGCGTGAGTGTTTTGTAATACCTACAATACGAAAGTGGTGCAGCTCGGCGATGGAGCTGCACCACTTTTAGGATTGTCTGCCGGGCTTATTACATGCGGCCGTGGCAGTTTTTGTATTTTTTGCCTGAACCGCAGGGGCAGGGATCGTTGCGACCTACTTTCGGACCGACCTTAATTGGGGCGGTGCGCTGCTGTTCGCCTTGCGGAGCTGATGCGGCTTGGCGCTGTGCGTCGTCGCCGGGAAGTTCAGCTTTTGAGGTCTGATAGTTGTAGCTGCGCGGCATTTCGGGCGCGGCTTGTTTCAGCTCGGGTGCTTGGCGCTTGGGCTGCTCTTGAGGTGCGGCTTCGGTGGCTTCGTCGTTGGTGGCCGGAGCTTGAGGCTGGGGCTCGGGTTCGCGCATCGGGATTGCGGCGCGCATCAGAGTCGACACCATCTTCACGTTGAGGCGCTGGAGCATGTCCTGGAAGAGGTGGAAGGCCTCGACCTTGTAGATTACCAGCGGGTCTTTCTGCTCGTACGAAGCATTCTGAACTGATTGGCGCAGCTGGTCGAGCTCGCGCAGGTGCATCATCCACAGTTCGTCGATGGTGACCAGCGACAGGGCCTGTTGCCATTCTTTGATGATGGAGCGGCCTTCGGTGTCGGCTGCTGTCTGCAGATCGACGCGCAGGTGGAATACGCGCTTGCCGTCGCCGATGGGCACGATGATCTTGCCGCGGTAGTCTGAGTTTTCGAGTAGGTTGTTCAGAACCGGCATAGCCACTTCGCGAATCTTATCGTTTTTGCGATTGAGTGCGGCCAGCGCTTCGGCATGCAGGTTTTCGATGCGCTCTTCGCGGTCGAGGCGGCCGTATTCGGCTTCGGTGTAGGGTAATTCGATTGAGAACGTGCGCAGCACTTCGAGGCTCAGCGATGCGTAGTCGTTGTCGAATTGGTCGACCAAGGCTTCTACTGTGTCGTAGAGCATGTTGGCGATGTCGATGCCGATGCGTTCGCCCTTGAGTGCGTGCTGGCGACGGGTGTAGATGTAGTTGCGCTGCTTGTTCATCACGTCGTCGTATTCGACAAGACGCTTACGGATGCCGAAGTTGTTTTCTTCGACGCGGCGCTGGGCCTTTTCGATGGCGTTGTTGACCATCTTGTGCTCAATCATTTCGTCTTCTTTGAGGCCGAAGGTGTCGAGCATCTTCATGACGCGGTCGGTGGCAAACAGGCGCATCAGTTGGTCTTCGAACGATACGAAGAATACCGACGAGCCGGGGTCGCCTTGACGGCCGGCACGGCCGCGCAGCTGGCGGTCGACGCGGCGCGATTCGTGGCGTTCGGTGCCGATGATGGCGAGGCCGCCTACGGTTTTATCTTTCGTGATTTCCGTGTCTTGCATGTCCTTCACTTCCTGCGGCAGCTTGATGTCGGTACCGCGGCCGGCCATGTTGGTAGCGATGGTCACGGCGCCGGGCAGGCCGGCGAGGGCCACGATTTCGGCTTCGCGCTGGTGCAGCTTGGCGTTGAGCACGTTGTGCTTGATTTTGCGCATGGTCAGCATCTTGCTCAGCAGCTCGGAGATTTCGACCGAGGTGGTGCCCACGAGCACGGGGCGGCCGATTTCGTGCAGGCGCTCGATTTCGGCTATGACGGCTTTGTATTTTTCTTTCTTGGTCTTGTAGACGCGGTCGTTCATGTCCACGCGCTGCACGGGGCGGTTGGTGGGAATTTCCACGATTTCGAGTTTGTATACGTCCCAGAATTCGCCTGCTTCGGTCACGGCCGTACCGGTCATGCCCGACAGCTTGTGGTACATGCGGAAATAGTTCTGCAAGGTGATGGTTGCGAAGGTCTGGGTGGCTGCTTCTACCTTGACGCCTTCCTTGGCCTCGATGGCTTGGTGGAGGCCATCGCTGTAGCGGCGGCCTTCCATGATACGGCCTGTCTGTTCGTCGACAATCTTAATCTTGTTGTCGTCGACTACGTATTCTACGTCTTTGTCGAAGAGGGTGTAGGCCTTGAGCAGCTGTGTGACGGTGTGCACGCGCTCGGCTTTGACGGCGTAGTCGGCCATGAGCTCGTCTTTGCGTGCCTGGCGTTCTTCCTTGTCGGCGATGTGTTCGAGGTCGCTCAGCTGGGTGGTGATGTCGGGCAGTACGAAGAAGTTGGGGTCGTCGATTTTGCCGGTGAGTTCGTCGAGGCCTTTGTCGGTGAGTTCGACGCTGCGGTTCTTTTCGTCGATGACGAAGTAGAGCGGGTCGGTGACGATGGGCATTTCGCGGGCGTTGTCCTGCAGGTAGTGTGCTTCGGTTTCGAGCATGAGGTTTTTCATGCCTTCCTGGCTCAGGAATTTGATGAGGGGCGCATATTTCGGCAGGCCTTTGAATGCGCGGAATAGCAGCAGGGCGCCTTCTTTCTGAACTTCTTTGTCGCTCGAAGCGATTTTTTCTTTAGCTTCGACGAGGATGTTGTTGACCAGGCGGCGCTGGGCTTGGAACACGGTCTCGACGTTGCTCTTGTATTCGTTGAAGTACTGTTCGTCGCCCTTGGGCACGGGGCCTGAGATAATCAGAGGTGTACGGGCGTCGTCGATAAGCACTGAGTCGACCTCATCGACTATGGCGTAGTAGTGGCCGCGCTGCACCATGTCTTCGGGAGCCATGGCCATGTTGTCGCGCAGGTAGTCGAAGCCGAATTCGTTGTTCGTGCCGTAGGTGATGTCGCAGGCGTAGGCCGCGCGGCGTTCGGGGGTGTTGGGTTTGTGCTTGTCGATGCAGTCGATAGTCGAACCGAGGAACTGATACATCGGGCCCATCCACTCCGAGTCGCGCTTTGCGAGGTAGTCGTTGACGGTCACCACGTGTACACCGCGGCCTGTGAGCGAGCGCAGGAACACCGATAGCGTAGCTACGAGGGTCTTACCTTCGCCGGTAGCCATTTCGGCAATTTTGCCTTCGTTGAGCACTTTACCGCCCACCATCTGCACGTCGTAGTGAATCATATCCCAAGTCACTTCGTTGCCGCCGGCAATCCAGTGATTCTTGTAGATGGCTTTGTCGCCTTCGATGGTGAGGAAGTCTTTGCCTCGGCCGGCGAGGTCGCGGTCGAGTTCGGTGGCGGTCACTTCGATGGTCTCGTTCTTGGCAAAGCGTCGCGAAGCGTCGCGCATGGCAGCGAAGGCCATGGGCAGGTGCTCGTCGAGCTTCTTTTCGAGGGTTTCTTTGATTTCTTTTTCGAGGTGGTCGATTTCGTCCCAGAGCGGCTGACGTTCGTCGAGCGGCAGGGTTTCAATCTTTTCTTTGAGCTCGGCAATGCGGTCTTCTTCAGCCTTTACAGAGGCGTGAATGTCGGCGCGGATGTCGGCTACGGTTTGGCGCAGCTCGTCGTTGGTCATGGCTTCGAGCTTAGCAGCCAGCGGGTTTATGTTCTTTTCTACATATTCGAGGTAGTGCTTGCGGTCGCGCTGAGCTTTCGAGCCGAATATGCTTTTAAGGAATGATTCTAATGACATGTTAGTGATTGTATGTGTCGAGCCTCGGCGGCTTGTCGCCATGCTTCGGCCTGTTGATATTAGGGTTGATTTCCCGCGCCAACATTATTATATATATGTGAGTGGTGAGTGCGGCGCTCGGGTAGGGGGCTTTGGCCGTCGGCGGCTTAGAGTACCATCGACGGCAGGGCGGCGCCATTGGGCGAGCGTATGCGCAGCAGGCGCGCTACGGTGGGCGCTACTACGCGAATGTCGACGGGTGTGTCGATTACTCGCGGGTCGACGGCGGGTGCCATGATAAATACGGGGGCAGTGGCAGTGGCCAAGCGCTTCACGTAGTGTACGCGGTCTTCGCGCGCAGGCGATGTGATGTCGTCGACTACTTCCCAGCCCGGATCGACTTCAACAAATAAGTCGCCCGAAGTGCTCGGATGCGAATTGCGCTGCAAGGCTTCCAAGCGGGCGTTGCCTCGGCCGGCTAAAATCTCGTCGAGCGTATATACGTGGTCGACGCCGCTCATTTTTGCAAGGAATTGTGCAGCAGCGGTGCGCACGCGGTCGGGCTCCAGATTCAGTTGGCCGATAAGCTTGTGGTTGAGGTAGAATTGTCCGTCGTGATATGAGTTAATCCAGTCGCCATTGCCGTAAGTGGCCATGAGATACATGTTGAGTAGCGACTTGGCTTTTTTGGTCGAGAATTCGCCGTAGGGGATGCTCCACTTTTCGTCGTCGCGGCGCGAGCGGCCCGAGGGAGGAGTAGCAGCGACGAAGTAGAGCACGGATTTTGCGCCCAGCTTGCCGTCGAGTTTCGTGAATAGTTGCTCAAGGTTGCTGTCGAGGCGTAGGTACGAGTCGATGAGCTCGTAGCGGTTGTCGTCGCTCGTAGTATAGTCGTAGGGCTTGACGCTGAAGGCAATGTTCAGCATGTCGAGGCCCTCGTTTTGGCCTAGGTTTTGTTCGTCGATAAGGCGCGAGGCCATGTCGAGCACTTCGCGGTTGCCCATCGCCGAGGTTTTGAATCGGTCGAAGACGTGTGCCGAGCCTCGAGAGAATGTGTGGCGGAAGGGGTAATGTGTGACGTGTTCGGGCAGGCTGCTATATGCTTCGGCGCCTCGCATAGGTGTCCACGACATGGTGTCGAGGCGCAGTGCGAGCGGCTCGAGGCGGTTGCGTGTGCCGATGCTTTGGGGCACGTCGCGGTAGTAGTGGCTCGAGGCCCAATTGCCGTTTTCGCTATTGATCCACAGCGCGCAGTTGCCGCTGTGCCCGGCCAGGATTATGGCTTGCTGAGCGTCGGGGGCTACGCCGTAGACGCGGGTGACCCCGCCGCCGGCAATTCGGACTTCGTCGGAGAGTGTGCTTACCGCCAACTGCGTGGCCGAGAGAGTCTCGGCTGTGTAGTGTCCGACGCTTTTGGTGTCGAGTAGCATCGGAGTGCAGCGCATGGTCTCGCGGTCGTAGCGTTCGGCGCCGGTGATAGTCGTTGTCGATGGCGATGCGCCTGTCATCAGCATAGCTGAGGCGGCTGTGGCATCGACGTTTGTGCCGTAGTCGGCATTGGCCAGCACCACGCTTTGGCGCAGCAAGCGGTTGAAGCCGCCTGCGCCGAAGTGGCTGCGCAGCAGGTCGATGTATTGGCTGTCGAGCCCGTCGATGACGATGCCTACTACGAGCTGCGGACGCACGGCAGCCTCCTGCGACGATACCGCCAGGGCGGTCATCGACGCTATCAAGGCCACGAGCAGGCGCGGCATCTTTTGTGGGCGAGTTATCATCGGTTTAGGTTCGTTATCTTTTTAACATAAATGTAGGTCGCCGATAAGGCCATGTCGGTCAGTACGAGCGGCACGAATGCCCAGTTGCCCGACTGTGGAATCCAAGGCCAAAGCAGCAGCCCCACAAAAATCACTGCAAAGTTAACAAAATGATATGAATATACCAGTTTATTGCACTTTTTTAACCAAATAAATATCGCAGGAATCAGGCATAGCGGGTTAATCCACCCGTAGAGCCAGTTGGGTGATGTGGCTTCGTGTACCGACACGAAGATTAGGAAGGTCATCACCAGGCCGTCGAGTCCGGCCAGGGCGAAGTAGGCCGAATGTAGCCAGCGCGAGATGCGCCGGCGGCGAATGTCGCGCACGCAAATGATGGTAGTGATGGCCAGGAGTAAGCAGCCGATGGCTAGCGGAGTCAGATACCACGGCGTAGGGCCTGCGGTGGCTTGGTCGGCCGGCAGGTCAACTACTACGCGGCTTTCGCGCACCAAGGGGCGGCCGCCGCACTTTGCGCCGCCGAGCTGTGTGCTCAGTGTCACCGGGGCGAATGCCTCCTCGCGCGGCGTCAGCGGGTAGTCGATGCCGCTGCCGAGTGCCAGGTCGATGCCGAATTGATACCACGGATAGTCGCGGTGGTTCTCGCGCATGATGCTGCGGAAGGTAGTGGGCGTCGACGAATTAGCCTCGCAGGCGGCCGGCGGCAGGATGATGCTGTCGGCCATGGCGAGCTCAATCATGCGCAGGGGGCGCGTCGAGCAGTTGTCTTTGACGTAGTTATAGCGGTAGACGCGGTTCTCGGGTCGTAGATTCTCGTCGAGCAGTGTCAGCAGGCGAGCTACCTGCGTCGAGTCCATGTCGATGACGTGCTCTTCGATGCGTCGGCCGTGGCGTGCGTAGACGTTTTCGAGCAGTACCCACGGGTGGGTGCCTACGTGGTAGTCGGTCTCGCCTTTGACGAAGCGGTATACGAAGTTGGGCGCGTCGAAGTCAAACTCGCCATAGCTTACGGCTATGTCGCGGCCGTCGCCATAGTTGATGCGGATTGCAGCGTGTCCGTCGAGCTCGTAGATGTCGGAGCCGGCGAAGATAGTCGCCAGCGATATCTCGGGTGTCGAGGCCCATAAGGCTGCTGTGGATGCAATCAGCGCTATCAGCGTGGCGAGTATGCGTCTCATTGAATGTTGATTAGCTTGTGGGTCTGTAGTGACAGGCGCCAGCGCGGATGTTTCTCTATGTAGTCGATTGTTTCGGCGATGTTCAGTCCCGAACAAGGCTGCAGGAATAGGTGGCGGGCAGGCAGCAAGTCGGCCGTTTCCTCCACATTTTGGCCTTGATATACGATTTTAAGCTCGTCGATGCGGTCGATGCCCCACGGGGCGTCCTTGGGTGAGCAAGTCACCCAGTCGACTTCGGGTGGCACGGGGAGCGAGCCGTTAGTCTCAATCTGCACGTAGAATTTCTCGGCTTTGAGGGCGCGCAGCAGGTCGCTGTCGAGCTGCAAGGTCGGTTCGCCTCCGGTGATTACCAGGTGGCGTCCGGGGTATTTGGCTACTTCGCGAGTGATTTCTTCGGCCGTCATAGCTGTGCCGCCTGCGTGATTGGTGTCGCAGAATGAGCAGGCACGGTTGCAGCCACTCAGGCGAAGGAACACGGCCGGTGTGCCGGTGTAGTATCCTTCGCCTTGCAGCGAGTAGAATATTTCGTTGACTTTATAGGTCTTTTTCATATGAGGCTGTGTTTCCTTCGCTTTCCTGTACGTCGACGCGCCAGCAGTTTTCCACGTTGTCGCAGATCCAGCGAGCGATGTTTTCGGCCGTGGGGTTGAAGGGTAGCACATCGTTGAGGCAGGCGTGGTCGAGTCGGTCGGTAATCGCTTGCTTTATGTGAGTAAAGTCAGTCACCATGCCGGCTTTGTTGAGCTCGCGGGCGCGGCAATGTACGGTCACAATCCAGTTGTGGCCATGCAGCGAGGTGCATTTGCTCGCGTAGTCCAGTTCCAGACGGTGCGAGGCTGAGATTTCCAAACGTTTAGTTACGTAATACATACGAGTGCAAAGTTAGCGATTATTTGCCGTTCTGCCAAATCAATTACAGTCGTTGTTGTCGTGATTTTGGAGATTTTTGCAATGGCTATCGTCGGCGAATAGTTCGTGGCGCAGTTCGTCGGGTTCCATGCCTAGGTGGCGGGCAGTCTTGTCGACCAGCACCTTGCTCAGCACTCGTGCCCACGGACGGTCGCATGCCGTCGATTCGTTTTCGAGTATCGACACCCCTTGCCAGAAGCAAATTGTGGCAGCTACGATACGCAGCAAGTTCAGTTCTTGGCCAGCGATTGTGTGCTGAAGCAGCGCGGTGAGCAGTAGCAGGGCGTAGATGTTCATTAGTTTGGCAAGTGTGTGGCCAAACTTTGCCGAGGAGAATTTCAGCTGCTGACGCTTCGAGGGCTGCCGACGTCGCAGTCGTCGGGCGAGTCGACGCGCCGACACTACATCGGCCAGCACCATCAGTGTACATACGAGTGTGAAGGGAAGCGCCGGACACAGCGCTGCCCAGAGCCATCCGGCTACGGCCGTAGCCGCGCCTTTGAGTAAAATCGTGGTTTCGTTGTTCATAGTATTAGATTTTCAAAATGTGTTTTATAGTGCAAAGATGCGATAAAAGTTGAAATGTTGCAATAGCTTTTCTGTGTGTTATTATGAAATAAATCGAGCCCGCAGCGGATGTGCAGCGGGCTCGAGTATGAGGGTTGACACGGCGGTTAGTTGCCGAAGCTGAGTATTGTCAGGTAGATAGGGTAGCCGGTCGAGGAGTAGTCGCTCACGTAGGTAAGGCGGATGAATTGGTTGTGCGTGCCCCACCAAGTTGATTCGATGCCACCTTGTAGGTTGGTGACGCTCACGGGCGAACCGTAGTTGCGTGTCAAGGTGGTGTAGACCATGTTGTAGCGGCTCATGTCGTAGCCCTGGCTGACGTTCATAAATTGCGAGGCATAGAGCCCGCCGGCAGCGTTGTAGTAGAGCGTCGCGTTGGGCCACCAATATCCGGCCATTTGCACGTCGTTGAGGTGTACTTCATTGTTGCCATACGACGCCACGGTGTAGCCTTGCTTGAGAAGTGCGTTAATCGAGAGATTGAACGCTGTGCCCAATGTCAAGCCCAAGATGCTTTGAATCGGACGCCAGCTGGGAGCAGGACGCCAGCTCGGTGGCGGCGGTGTGGGGCGATGGAACGGCCGCGGAGCCGGCATGTGGGGGCGCATCGGTCCGCTACCGTGATTATAGTTGTGTTGGGGTTTGTTTGATGCGTGCGGACCATGCGAGTTTCCGGGCACATAGTTGCCGCCGGGGTGCCCGTGGTTGGGGCGCTGGTCAGGGCGATTATTCTGGGCCGGACGGTTATTCTGACCGGGGCGGTTATTCTGATTCGGGCGCGAGTTCTGATTGCCGGTGTTCGGGCGGTTGTTCTGCCCGGGGCGCGAGTTCTGATTCGACGACGAGCCGGGGCGGCTGCCCGAGTTGCCGGGGCGCGAATTCTGCGACGCCGGGCGCGACTGCTGCGTGTTGGCCGTCTGATGTGTGCCTCCGCCTGAGCGGCCTCGGCCGCGGTTGTCTTGGGCATCAATGCTCGGTACTGCAAGAGCTGCGCAGAGCAGCATCATTGCTACGCTTTTCATTATCCTTTTCATAGTCGATGAATCTTTCTTTTCTATTTAGATACGCTCGGGCCTCAGAGGTTTAATCAGCCTGCAAAAATCCCGTCGCTCAGAATTAATCACAGCTTACGCTATTACAAAGATAAGTAATTTTTGTGAGTTGACGATAATCGGTCAGCTATTTTGTTCAAAAACACCGCAAGAAAGCCCCCGCGGCAAAGCAGAGAACGCAGGCGTCGGTAATTTTTCGGTAGTCGCCCCCGCGGCGGATGCCTGGAAAGCAGGCGTCTCGCCTGCGTCGGTTGTGCAGGCGTTGGTAAATTCGTGCTCATGAGAAAATTACCGTCGCGTAGCGTCTCGCCTGCGTCGGTTGTGTAGGCGGTGGTAATTTTGTGCTCATGAGGAAATTACCGACGCATAGCGTTTCGCAGGCGAGACGCCTGCTCTCCAGGCTGCGCAGCGTCGCCAAGCCTACCGCAAAAGTTACCACCGACTGGCGTTTCGCAGGCGGGACGCCTGCTCTCCAGGCTGCGCTGCGCTCGCTCGTCCTCTTGGTCGCAGGCGAGACGCCTGCTCTCCTGGCTGCGCTGCGTAGCCAAGCCAACGGCAAAAGTTACCGTCGACTGTGTCCCCACTGCCGGATGGTTCAGAGTCGCCCCCGCGGCGCTAGCCTGGAAAGCAGGCGTCTCGCCTGCGTCCACACCGTCGCCAAGTCTACCGCAAAAGTTACCACCGACTGGTGTTTCGCAGGCGAGACGCCTGCTCTCCTGGTTAGCGCTGCGTAGCCTAGGCCAGCGGCAAAAGTTACCGTCGACTGGTGTTTCGCAGGCGGTGGTAATTTTACCATTGAAGTCGTCAGAGGAAGGGTGAACACGGCGCTAGCATGGTTATCGCCTTTAGGCGCTCTGCAAAGCAGAGAAAGCAGGCGTCTCGCC
>CAYWAM010000047.1:5286-12875 GCA_964456545.1 uncultured Bacteroides sp. | reverse complement strand
CGCCTTCGGCAAGCGGGGCGGGGGCGAACTTTTTTTGGGGTGGGGCTTGCGTGTGACGGATTTTTGTTGTAACTTTGCAGCACTTAAGCGCGCGTGTGGCGTAATTGGTAGCCGCGTTAGACTTAGGATCTAATGTCTTCGGACGTAAGGGTTCGAGTCCCTTCATGCGCACAGAGGATTTTCTTTCGGGAAAATCCTTTTTTATTTATATGTGTTTATTAATGCAACGAAGCACTCGGAGCCTACTGCTCCGGGTGCTTCGTGGTGTGTATGGTGTGCGGGGGCGCGGATTATTTGCGAGCGGGGTCGCAGCTGAGTCCTACGCCGAGGCGTTTGAATATCTTGTGGTCGACTTCGCCGAGCATGACGGTGGAGTGTGCTTGGCATCCGCGCAGCGAGGGTAGTGCGCGCAGTGCGCGGCGGCAGTTGTCGTCGTGTGTGCTGAGCACGGAGAGGGCCACGAGTACTTCGTCGGTGTGGAGGCGCGGGTTGTGGCCGTTGAGGTAGTTGAGCTTGGTGTATTGAATGGGCTCAATCATGTGCTGCGGTATGAGCTTGACGGTGTGGTCGATGCCGGCGAGGTGCTTGATGGCGTTGAGCAGCAGAGCGGCGCTGGGTCCGAGCAGGTCGCTGGAGCCGGCGGTGATGATAGTGCCGTCGGGCAGTTCGATGGCTGACGACGGAGCGAGCGTCTGCTCGGCGCGTTCGCGAGCGGCGACTACGGGCTTGCGGTAGCTGGTGTCGATGCCGGCTTGCTTGAACAGGAGCGCGATTTTCGACACTTCGTGTTCGTTGCCGTCGCCGTTGGCCATGTCGTTGAGCGCTTTGAAGTAGCGCATGATGATTTCATTTTTGGAGGCTTCGCGGCAGACGTCGTCGTCGCTGATGCAGAATCCGATCATGTTGACGCCCATGTCGGTGGGCGATTTGTAGGGGTTCTTGCCGTAGATGCCTTCGAAGAGGGTGTCGAGCACGGGGAATATCTCGATGTCGCGGTTGTAGTTGATAGCCGTCTTGCCGTAGGCGTCGAGGTGGAATGGGTCGATCATGTTGACGTCGTTGAGGTCGGCAGTGGCGGCTTCGTAGGCGATGTTGACGGGGTGTTTGAGGGGTAGCGACCACACGGGGAAGGTCTCGAACTTGGCGTATCCGGCTTCGATGCCTCGCTTGTGTTCGTTGTAGAGCTGGCTGAGGCACACGGCCATCTTGCCGCTGCCGGGGCCGGGGGCGGTGACGATGATCAGGGGCCGGGTGGTCTCGATGTAGTCGTTTTTGCCGAAGCCTTCGTCAGAGTCGATTAGCTTGACGTTGGTGGGGTAGCCTTCGATGTGGTAGTGGCAGTAGGTGGTGATGCCGAGTCGGTGTAGCTTTTCGCGGAAAGTGGCGGCGCTGCTCTGGCCGTTGTAGTGAGTGATGACGACAGAGCTGACGAGGAAACCGCGGCTGGTGAAAGCTTCGCGCAGGCGGAGTACGTCTTCGTCGTAGGTGATGCCGAGGTCGCTGCGCACTTTGTTTTTCTCGATGTCGAGTGCGGAGATTACGATTACGATTTCGGCGTGGTCGCTCAGCTGGCTGAGCATTTGCAGCTTGCTGTCGGGTTGGAAACCGGGGAGCACGCGTGCTGCGTGATAGTCGTCGAAGAGCTTGCCGCCGAGCTCCAGATACAGCTTGTTGCCGAACTGGGCTATGCGTTCTTTGATGTGCTCGCTCTGAATCTTGAGATACTTCTCGTTGTCAAATCCAAGCTTCATAATGGCAGATGATTTACATAATTTTTGTCGATATTTATCGGGCCGCGATAAAAAATTATGTGCGCAAAGTTACACATTTTTTGTTGATTTTCGGTGAAGAAATCGGGCAAAAAATTGAAAAAAATTTAGGCAAAAGCCGCAAAAAAGATGTGCAAAAAAGTCGGGGGCGCGGCCGATGCGAGCCACGCCCCCGATAATCAGGGATTAGTATATTTCTATTGGATTACCATCCGGGGTTCTGAGTCAGTTCTACGCCGTATTGTTTGTAGATAGTGATTTGGTCGGTGGGGATTGGGTAGAGATACTGACGGTTGTGGAAGATGCGTTCCTGGCCGTAAGAGCAGTCGAGGTAGTTGGGATCAGCTGCTGATACTTCGGCGGGTCTTTCGGGCAGCATCGAGATGTTGGCGCCTTGCACGATCTTAGGATACTTCTGAGTGTCCATGTGGTCGAGCATGTGCCAGCGAATGAGGTCCCAGTAGCGGATGTCGTCGTCCATCATGAGCTCGTTGCGGCGGCAGCGGCGGATTTCCCAGATAAGGCTCGAGACGTTGACGTCGTTAGCGGGGTCGTTGATGCTGCTGAGCAGAGCGAGGGTCGGCGCTACGGTGAAGCCTGCACGGTCCCACAGAGGTTTCATGTAGGTGGTGAGGTCGTTGTCGGTGAGCTTGCCGAGCTCGGCTTTAGCTTCGAGGATGGCCAGGTAGAGGCGAGCGCCCCAGAAGAGGGGTGCGCAGGTGTACGAGCGGTTGGCCGAGGTGGCGTCGGCGTTGGACACGGTGAAGTTGTCGTATTTCGACACTGCGTAGCCGGTCTTCGACCACATCGGGGCGGTGTTGGGGCCAGCGTAGGCGTAGCCGGTGAAGGCCAGGCACGGATAGGTGGTCATGGCCAGGCGCTGGTCGCGCACGTCGAGCAGGTTCTGGATCGATACGTTCTTGCCGTCGGCTGTCAGCTCGCCTTTGTCGTCGGTGGGCAGCGAGCCGTCGAGCAGCAGGAAGCTGTCGAATGCGTCGCGGGTGATGCCGGCGATACCGTCTGAAGCAGAGCTATAGTCGATGGTTGAGTGCATCAGCACGTCGATAACGTAGTTTTTGCAGAAGATGATTTCGCGGTTGCTCATGATGCCGTTGTAGCCGCCACCGCTGTTTTGGAATGATTTGTAGAGCGATGTGTAGTCGGCCACGGGAGCGTAGTCGGCAGCGATAGCTTCGCCGGCTTTAACGACTTCGCCGAAGTACTTTTCAGCGCGAGCGTTGTCCTTGAGGTGGTACTTGGCGTAGCTGCCTTCGTAGAGGCAGATTTCGGCTTTCATGGCCTGGGCGAGGTCTCTGGATAATTTGTCCTTGACAGCCTGTGCGCCGATATGTTCGACGGCGTAATCAAGGTTTTCGAGCACCTTGTCCATCACTACGTTGCGCGATGTGCGGGGTGCGTAGAGTGCGGTGACATCGGTCGGGTCGAGAGCTTCGTCGATCAGAGGCACATCGCCGAATTTGCGCACCAGGTCGTAGTACTGGCGAGCGAGATAAAGGCGAGCCTGTCCGATGAAGTCGTCTTTTACAGACTGTGCGAGGGTTGATTTCTCGACGCCTTCGATGATTAGATATGCACGGCGGATTTCCACGTACGATGCGCTCCAGCTGCTTTGCGAAGGCGTGGCTGTGAGGTTGCGCCAGTTGGCGAAGGTGGTGCGGCCGCACTGGTCGTCGGTGGTCCAGGTGAAGTAGAAGTTGCCTGTGCCTGTGCCGTTGCCGTAGCCCAGGAAGTCTTCGTAGAAGTAGTTAACTTCGTTCTGAACGTTGTTTGCGTTGTTCCAGAAGCCGGAGTTGTTGGTCTGGGTCGACAGCGGGTAGCGGTTCTCGTCCAGGAAGTGGTCGCAACCGGTGAGGGCTGCGCCGGCGAGCGCCACTGCGCTTATGAATAATATTTTTTTCATTGTGATCTGATATTAGGAGTTTAGAAAGTGACCTGAATGCCGCACGAGAATACTCGCTGCATAGGTACGGTGCGTCCGTAGGTGCCCTGGCCGCCGTTGGCACCCTGAGCGGTGCTGTTGGCCGATGAGTTCATTTCGGGGTCGAGCATGTATTTGCCTGCGCCGTTGTGCAGGAAGCAAACATTGTCGGCCGAGAAGTAAACGCGCGCACGCTGGATGAGCGCTTTCTTGGTGATGTTGGCAGGCAGAGTGTAGCCGAAGGTGACGTTTTTCAGACGCAGGTAAGCCAGCGAAGTCAGGTAGCGCGACTGGGGATAGAAGTTGTACTTGCCCTGGCCGATGTTAGAGATGTTACCTGTGCCGTCAGAGCCTGAGAACATACGCGGGTATGTGTAGTCCTGGTTGATGTCGGCGCTCGAGATGTAGCCGGTTGAGTTGTCGATTTCGATTTTGTTGTAGCTGAGCTGGTTGGTGAATGTGCCGTAGCCGCTCTGTACCATCGGGATGATAGTCGAGCCGGTAGCCCACATGTCGCGCTTGCCTACGCCCTGGAAGAAGAGGTCGAGGTCGAAGCCCTTCCATGCGCCGCCCAGGTGGAACGAGTATTCGTAGCGAGGCAGAGCGTTGCCGATGACCTTGAGGTCGCCGTGGTTCTTAAGCGAGCGCACGGGCACGAGGGTCGAGTTCGGGTCGGCTTTGGCTTGTTCGTAGCCGGGCTGGCCGGGCACGTAGGTCTTGCCGCCGAGTTCGATCATATCTGAGTTACCCCAGTTGATGACGCCGTCGCCGTTGAGGTCCTTGAACTTAACGTCGCCGGGGCCGTAGTGGAATGTGCCGCTTTCGAGGGCGCTTTGGTCAGCGATACCTTCGTTGGGTACGTAGCACTTCTTGTCGGCATCGTAGGTCATGTCGTCCATGGTGAAGTAGCGGTCGGTCTCGAAGCCCCAGATGTCGCCATAGTAGGTGCCGGGGGTGAAGTAGCTGCTACCCGATGAGCCGCTCATCGAGGGGTCGTAGCCGTAGATGAGGCCGGTGGCATTGTTCCACTTGGTGATTTTCGAGCGAGCATCGCCGATGTTGAAGTTTGCGTAGACGTCCCAGTCGCCGAACGAGTGGTTCCACGACAGCGAGAATTCCCAGCCGCGGGTGCGCAGCGTACCGTTGTTGCTGCGGGGCGACGAAGCGCCGAGAGTCTGAGGCAGCTGCTGGCCGAGGCCAATCATGTCTTTAGTTTCGCGGTTGAACCAGTCAAAGCTTACGTTGAGCGAGTTGTTGAGGAAGCCGAGGTCGAGGCCAACGTCGGTGGTGACGATGCGTTCCCAGGTCAGAGAGCTCGATACGAGGGTAGGCAGGCCGGCTTCGGTAATCTTCTGGTTGCCGTCGACCCAATGTACGCTGCCCTGCGATACTTGCGAGATAGTCGAGAGGAACATGTTCGAGCCGATGTTTTCGTTGCCCACGTGGCCGTAGCTTGCGCGAACCTTACCGTTGCTCCACCAGTTTTTCAGCGGAGCGAAGTAGTTTTCTTCAGAGAAGCGGTAGCCTGCCGAGCCCGAGGGGAAGAATGCCCACTGGTCGTCGGCGCGGAAGCGGCTCGAGCCGTCGTAGCGGCCGTTGAATTCGAGCAGGTAGATGCCCTTGTAGTCGTAGTTGATACGGCCGAAGAAGCCTGTGGTGGCGCGAGTCCATCGCGAAGCGCTCACGTTGTAAGTCGTACCATTGGTGAGGTTGAGGTTCGGGAGGCTGTAGTCGAGCAGACCATTGCGCTGAGCGTAGTGGTAGCGATACTCTTCGCGTTCGCCGGTCCAGCCGGCCATCACCTTGAAGTTATTCTCCTTGATTGACTTGCTGTAGGTGGCGAAGATGTTGGCGGTCCACAGGTTGTCGCGCGAGTTGCTCTCGGCAGCGTATGTGGCGCTCTGAGCGTAGTTGGTCCAGGTGGCGGGTTCAGCGCGGCCCGATACCCACTGCGAGTACATAGTGAACGGCAGGCGAGCGTCGTCGCTATTCATGTCGCGCAGCTGGTATGTGAAGTCGGCTTGCAGCTGAAGACCGGGCAGAATGTCGGCAATCATATAGGCCTGCATGCGAGTCTGGGCAGAGGTGGTGCTGCCGTTGTAGCCGTTCATGCGGTAGGTGATTTCGTTGCGGAAGCCCATCTTTTCGCCGTTCTCGTCTACGAGGTAGCCATAGTTTTCGAACTGCGAGGGGAAGCGCCATACGTACTGGTAAGCATTACGCGCCGACAGGTGAGGCGTGGTGTATTTGCGCTGCGAGTAGTTGAAGCGGGCACCGGCCTTCAGGAAGCTGAATACCTGAGTTTCGATTGATGCATTAGCCATGTAGCGCTTGAACTGGTCGGGGTTGTAGTTCCACAGGCCTTCGCGGCTGTCATAGCCGAACGAAGCGCGGTAGTTGGTGCGGCCCGAACGGCCTTCGAGGCTTACATTGTGCTTCTGCGAGAAAGCAGTGCCAAACAGAGTCTTGGCTACGTCCCAGTCGGCATACGACAGCCATTCGTTTGACTGGAAGGCCTGGCTATAGTCCCATCCTTCGAGGCCGGCGGGCATCGCGCGGTTGCTGGGGTCGGGGCAGTAGAAGTCGCCGACGTTGCTCCAGCTCTGGAACGGGTGCAGCTCTACCAGCGATGTGTATTGCTTGCCGCCGTGTTGTTTCTGCCAAGCCTGAGCAAACGGCAGGATTTCGTGGTAGTACATACCGAAGATTTCCTGGTCGCCGCCGGGGTTGGTGTTGTCCATGGCCATGAGCAGGTTGTCGACGGTGGTGTTGTACTCGGGCAGCACGGTAGCTGTGCCCCAGCCAAAGTTGGCATTGTACTTCACGGATACGCGTTCTTCCTTATTGGCAGTCTTGGTGTTTATCAGAAGCACACCAAAAGCAGCGCGCGAACCGTAGATGGCCGACGAAGCAGCGTCCTTGAGCACGGAGATTGATTCGATATCGTCGGGGTTGATGTACGAAAGGTCATCGACTACGACACCGTCGACTACAATCAGAGGCGACGATTCGTGGCCGTTCGACAGTGTACCTGTGCCGCGGATGTTAATCGTAGGATTATCGGCAATGGCACCGCTGGCCATGGTGATAGTAAGGCCGGGCACGGCGCCTTGGAGAGCCTTGGCAACGTCGCTGGCCGGGCGCGAATCCATGGTGCGAGCTACGTCGACCGTGGCAACGGCGCCGGTGAGGTTAGCACGCTTCTGCGTGCCGTAGCCGATGGCTACGAGTTCGTTGAGCTGCTCGGTGGTAGGCTGCAGATACACAGTCATGCCCTGAGCGGCTTTTACTTCGATAGTCTTATAGCCGATGTAGCTGACAACCAGGGTGGCTCCGTCTTTGACGCGGATGGTGAAGTTACCGTCAAAGTCGGTAGCAACAGCATTGCTAGAGACACCTTTTTGAACAACGCTGACGCCGATAGCCGGCTCGTTGTTTTCATCCAAGACCGTACCGGTGATGGTAGCGGTCGCTTGACTCTGCGCTTGGGGCTCCGGAGCGGCATACGCTGCGAATGTGCCTGTCAGTGGCATACCACAAGCCAGGAGCAAAGTCACAAACAGATGTTTTCTCATAAGTATATTAAGGTAAATGAATAATTGCACGCTCGCAAGCTGACTCTGAGTGAGGTGAACGCAGCGAAGCTATGCGTTGTTTTAAAATGATTTAAATTCTAAATGAATATTAGCTGGTGATTCGTTCTTATTTGAGTTCTGTTTCAGTTTAGATAAAATGGTTTTAGAGTTTGACTTATAATGGTTTAGTAAAAATAGTTATTATATATAGGCATTCATCCAGTATAACAATGCAAAATTATAAAACGTTCACTAATCTTCTACAAAGTTAACAACCATTAACAATATGTTATAAAACATATTTTT
>CAYWAM010000047.1:0-5186 GCA_964456545.1 uncultured Bacteroides sp. | reverse complement strand
AGCCGAAGCAAAACCACGCGATTTCAACCCGAAATTTGGCAGGCGAGAGAAGTTTGCGTAATTTTGCAGCCTATTTCTCACCTAACACATATAAATATGGTATCTGTCGACGGACTGACGGTTGAATTCGGAGGCACGACCCTCTTCAAAGATATATCTTTTGTCATTAACCCCAAAGACCGCATTGCCCTGATGGGCAAAAACGGCGCCGGCAAAAGCACCCTGCTCAAAATACTAGCAGGCGTGCGCTCGGCCACTCGCGGCTCCGTATCCGTGCCCAAGGACTGCACCGTGTGCTACCTGCCGCAGCACATGATGACCGAAGATGGCCTCACAGTCTTCGAAGAAGCCTCGCGCGCTTTCTCGCACCTCAAAGACATGGAAGCCGAAATCGACGCCATGAACAACGAACTCGCCACTCGCACCGACTACGAGAGCGACTCATACATGGCTCTTATCGAAAAAGTAGCCACCGTCAGCGAGAAATTCTATGCCATCGACATGTCGCACTTCGAAGAAGACGTCGAAAAGGCTCTCCTGGGCCTCGGATTCGAGCGCTCGGACTTCAACCGCCCCACTTCCGAATTCTCCGGCGGATGGCGCATGCGCATCGAGCTGGCCAAGCTGCTGCTACAGAAGCCCGACGTGCTACTACTCGACGAGCCCACCAACCACCTCGACATCGAATCAATCGGCTGGCTCGAAGACTTCATCATCAACAGCCCCATGGCCGTAGTCGTAATCAGCCACGACCGCCGCTTCATCGACAACATCACCACCCGCACCATCGAAGTGACTCTCGGACGAATCTACGACTACAAAGCCACCTACAGCCACTACCTGGAGCTGCGCAAAGAGCGCCGACAGCAGCAGCAAAAACAGTACGACGACCAGCAAAAGCAAATCGCCGAAGCTCGCGAATTCATCGAACGCTTCAAAGGCACCTACTCCAAGACCTACCAAGTGCAGAGCAAGGTAAAATGGCTCGAAAAACTCGAAATCGTAGAAGTCGACGAAGAAGACACATCAGCTCTGCGACTCAAATTCCCGCCCTGCCCACGCAGCGGCAACTACCCCGTCATCGCCGAAGGCGTAGGCAAAGCCTACGACGGCAACACCATCTTCGCCGACGCCACATTCACCATCAACCGCGGCGACAAAGTGGCATTCGCCGGCCGCAACGGCGAGGGTAAATCCACCATGGTCAAGGCCATCATGGGCGAAATCGAACACGACGGCATGCTAAAGCTCGGACACAACGTGCAGATCGGATACTTCGCCCAAAACAGCGCCTCGCTGCTCGACGAAGACCTCACCGTGTTCCAGACCATCGACGACATAGCCGTCGGCGACGCACGCCTCAAGGTGCGCGACCTGCTGGGCGCATTCATGTTTGGCGGCGAAGAAAACCAAAAGAAAGTCAAAGTACTCTCAGGCGGCGAGCGCGTGCGCCTGTGCATGATAAAACTCCTGCTCGAGCCCATCAACCTACTCATCCTCGACGAGCCCACCAACCACCTCGACCTCAAGACAAAAGACATCCTCAAGCAAGCCCTGCGCGACTTCGACGGCACACTCATCGTCGTCAGCCACGACCGCGACTTCCTCGACGGCCTCGTCAGCAAAGTCTACGAATTCGGCGGCGGCCGCGTGCGCGAACACCTCTGCGGCATCAACGAATTCCTCGAAAAAAAGAAAGCCGAGCAATCACGCCAATAACCCAACCGCCCGATCACCGCCGAAGGGCAAACGCAGCGCAGCCCGGCACTCACCATGGAAGTTTTTTTTCTAAAAAGTTTGCCTATAAGAAATTAAATCGCTAACTTTGCGGTCCGATTATGTCCAATAATTACCCCGACGGGAGCCGGAGCAGGTCATTGGCCTGTCCTGCTGTGTGCCGACGTCATATTAATTAATTATTAACTAAACGTTTAAGAAGTGGATACATTATCTTACAAGACCGTGTCGCCCAACGCCCAGGCCGTAGAACATGAATGGGTAGTGGTTGACGCAACCGACCAGGTACTGGGCCGTCTCTGCTCGAAGGTTGCTAAAATCCTCCGTGGCAAGAACAAACCCAGCTACACCCCCTACACCGAATGCGGTGACAACGTTATCATCATCAACGCCGACAAAATTCGTCTGACCGGCAACAAGATGACCGACCGTACTTACCTGACTTACAGCGGCTATCCCGGTGGTCAGCGTGAATTCTCGCCCGAAGTACTCATGAAGAAATCCTTCAACAAGCACATCAAGGCCGGCATTCACCCCCTGTTTGTACACGTCATGAAAGGCATGCTCCCCAAGAACCGTCTTGGCCGTCGCCTGATCGAAAACATGCACGTTTACAACGGCCCCAACCATCCCCACGAGGCCCAGAACCCCAAAGTCATTGACATCAACAAAGTGAAATAATCGACATGGAAACAGTAAATGCAGTAGGTCGCCGCAAGGCCGCCGTAGCCCGCGTAATCGTTAAGGAAGGCAACGGCAACATCACCATCAACAAACGTGCGCTGGAAGTTTACTTCCCCTCGTCGATTCTCCAATTCATCGTTAAGCAGCCCCTGTCGGTTCTCGACATCGTTGAGAAATACGACATCCAGGTTAACCTCGACGGTGGCGGCTACAAAGGCCAGGCCGAAGCTCTTCGCCTCGCTATCGCTCGCGCACTCGTTAAGATCAACCCCGAAGACAAGGCTATCCTGCGCAAGAACGGCTTCATGACCCGCGACCCGCGTGCCGTTGAACGTAAGAAACCCGGTCGTCCCAAGGCTCGCAAGCGCTTCCAGTTCAGCAAGCGTTAATCTCTTCCTCGAGATCCGTGCCTGAGACAGGACGGAAACAGAGTTTAGTATCTAAACCGCCGGGATGGACACGTTCCCTACCCTTCGGTTGAAAACAAAAGAACGTAAACCAACAAAGAAAAAAAAACAAAATGGCTACTCCCAATTTTGAACAGCTCCTCGAAGCAGGTTGCCACTTCGGTCACCTCAAACGCAAATGGAACCCCGCTATGGCTCCCTACATCTTCATGGAGCGCAATGGTATCCACATCATCGACTTATACAAGACTGCAGCTAAGATCGACGAAGCTGCAGCAGCTCTGAAGAACATCGCCAAGTCTGGCAAGAAAGTGCTCTTCGTTGCTACCAAAAAACAGGCCAAACAAGTTATCGCCGACCTCGCTCAGAGCGTAAACATGCCTTACGTTATCGAACGCTGGCCCGGTGGTATGCTCACCAACTTCCCCACCATCCGCAAGGCTGTCAAGAAGATGACCTCGATCGACAAAATGATCAAGGATGGTACTTTCGACAACCTCTCGAAGCGCGAACGCCTCCAGGTATCGCGTCAGCGTGCTAAGCTCGAAAAGACCCTCGGCTCTATCGCCGACCTCAACCGTCTTCCCTCGGCTCTCTTCGTTGTTGACGTACTCAAAGAACACATCGCCGTTGCTGAAGCTAACCGCCTCGGTATCCCCGTGTTCGCTATGGTCGACACCAACTCTGACCCCAGCAACATCGACTACGTAATCCCCGCTAACGACGACGCATCGAAGTCGATCGAACTCGTCGTAGGCGCAGTCGTTGCCGCTATGAACGAAGGCCTCGAAGAACGCAAAGCCGAAAAGGTTGACACCGCCGCTGCCGGCGAAGGCGAAGCCGCTCCCGCTCCCAAGCGCGAACGTCGTCGCGTACGCAAGGCCGACGCAGCTCCCGAAGCCACCGAAGCTCCCGCAGCCGAATAATTAACATTATTACTACACCTATTTAACACCATTACAACTATGGCAGTAACAATGGCAGAAATCACCAAGCTGCGCCACCTCACCTCGGCCGGCCTGATGGACTGCAAAAAAGCTCTCGCCGAAACCGACGGCGACATCGAAAAGGCTGTAGAAATCCTTCGCAAGAAGGGCCAGGCCGTAGCAGCTAAGCGCGAAGACCGCAACGCCGCTGAAGGCTGCGTGCTGTCGAAAAACGAAGGCAACTTCGCCGCTATCGTCGCTCTCAACTGCGAGACCGACTTCGTAGCTAAGAACGAAGGCTTCGTTGCTCTCACCCAGCAGCTCCTCGACCTCGCCGTTGCCAACAAGTGCAAGAGCCTCGACGAACTCAAAGCTCTCGTAGTTGAAGGCCGCACAGTCGCTGACCTCGTTACCGAAGAAAGCGGCAAGACCGGCGAAAAAACCGAAATCTCTGCTTACGAATGGGTTGAAGCTCCCTCGACTACCTCGTACAACCACCTCGGCAACAAGCTCGCCACAATCGCAGGTTTCAACCTCGAAGGCGTTGACTACCAGGTTGGTCGCGACGTAGCTATGCAGATCGCTTCGATGAACCCCGTTGCAGTCGATCAGGACAGCGTTCCCCAGGCCGTTAAGGACTCGGAATACAACGTTGCCGTTGAAAAGACCAAGCAAGAACAGGTTAAGAAAGCCGTTGAAGCAGCTCAGAAGAAAGCTGGCCTCAACCCCAACCTCGTTGACACTCCCGACCACATCGAGTCGAACATCAACAAGGGCTGGCTCACACGCGAAGAAGCTGACAAGGCTATCGAAATCGCTGAAAAGGTAGGCGCCGAAAAGGCCGCTAACCTCCCCGAACAGATGATCAAAAACATCGCTCAGGGCCGTCTCAACAAGTTCTTCAAAGAGAACTGCCTGATGGAACAAGAATTCATCAAAGACGGTGAATACACTATCGCTAAGTACCTCGAGCAGTCGCAGAAGGGCCTCAACGTAGTAGAATTCAAGCGCGTAAACCTCAACGCTGACTAATCAATCAGCAACCACCAATACAAAGGCGCCGACCCCACAGTCGGCGCCTTTCTTTTTACCCAACCCGCCGCCGCCCGCCGCACCGCCGCCCGGTCACCGCCGAAGGCAAACGCAGCGCAGCCAGGTCACCGCCGAAGGCGCTTTGCTCCGCAAAGAGCGCAGGCGTCTCGCCTGCGACCCACCAGTCGACAGTAACTTTCTCAACACGCTTGGCAGCGGTAATTACTACTACTGCACAACCGACGCAGTCGACAGTAACTTTCTCGACCCGCTTGGGTACGCAGCGCAGCCCGGAGAGCAGGCGTCTCGCCTGCGAATCGCCAGTCGGCGGTAACTTTCTCAACACGCTTGGCGGGGAAAATTACTACAGCTACACAACCGACGCAGGCGAGAAGCCTGC
>CAYWAM010000046.1:0-13333 GCA_964456545.1 uncultured Bacteroides sp. | reverse complement strand
AAAAGGAGTAAAACTTTTTTCATACGATGATAGATTAAGTGTTTATATTGTATATTTATTTGTCTTAGGAAACCGTAAAGTGGCTGATAAGCTACGTTTTGCGGGATTTTTAGAATTTAGTCGCAAAGTTAGTTAAAATGTGTGTTTTGTGGTTTGTTTTGAGGTTAATATGTGTTAAAACTATACATGTAGCATATATTTAAGGTTGTGTAATATATATGGAGGGTTAAGAATATGACTGAGAGTAAAGAGATGTAGTAGATATAATAAGGAGCACCGCGCTAGCCTAAAGTAAGAGGCTAGCGCGGTGCAGCGTGGTATTTATCGTTTACGGAAGGCTATTTGGCCGAGCCGGTGACGGCTATGCGGCGCGATGCGGTCTCGTAGTGGGCGTTGTCGGTGGTGATGGATGCGCGGTAGAGGTAGATGCTGCGCGGCACGCGGTGTCCGGCGCGGTTTGTGAGATCCCAGACTACAGGCGCCGATACGTTGCTGTCGCTGAGGCCTTTGGTGGTGCCTTCCCAGACGGGGTGTCCGAGCAGGTCGTAGACGGTGATGGTGACAGAGAGGATTGTCTCGGGGCGGTCGTGGCGGACGTAGAACGATGCGCTCTCCGCAGCAGGGCTAGCGTCGGTGAATACGTCGAAGATTTGCGGGGCTACGTTGTCGTCGACTACGAAAGAGAGTGTTCGCTCGGCGAGGTTGCCCGAGGTGTCGAATATGCGCAGCGTGATGGTGTGCGAGCCTTCGGCAAGGTTTTCAAGCGGATAGTTGATGGTGCCGGAAGGAGAGCCGTCGGCCGATGGGGTGTAGAACGAGGCTACGTCGGTGAGTGGGCGGTTGCCGTCGAGCATGACAGACATTTGCTGTCCGACGCCGGCCATTGAAAGGTTGATACCAACGTTGTCGCGAACGGCAGCTATGAGCATCGGCGCAGAGTTGACGCAGCCGCCGTCGGAGAATCCGTCGTGGTTGAGGTAGATAGTTTCGATGACGGGAGCTATGGTGTCGCGAACGGCGGGTTCTTCGAAGCCGAAGACGTAGAAGTCGGAGTTTGTGCCGATGGCTTCATCGGCCGAGTTGTCGGCCGCGGCGTACATCGACAAGGTGGCTGGTCGGAAGTTGTCGGCGACCATCGATGGCATGGCTATGCGAGCGGTGAAGAGGCCGTCGGCGACGGTAGCAGAGCCGGCGAAGAGTTTGTCGCCACGGCGGTCGAAGATTTCGACACTGCCGTTGCCATTGCCGAAGGTGGTGACGGAGGTGACGGCGTCGTAGAGGTCGATATATACGGTGCCGTTGAAGTCGCTTAGTAGCAGTCCGGCGGGGTCGGTGACGCGGCCGGTGATTTCGACGTCGGCCATGGCGGCGAGTGTGAGCTGGTCGTCGATGTTGACCGGGCGGCCGTCGATGGTGAGTAGCTCGACGATGTTGTTGGGCGATACGACCGACATGGCGGGGTCGCCCATGAATACGAATCGGAGTCGGTTGGTGTTGGAGCGGTGCTGGCCTTGGCTGTTGAGGATGTCGTTTTTAGCGCAGCGGTATACCTCGCCGGGCGTCAAAAGCTGTCCGGCATTGTTGCGTCGGAGGGTGTGTCGGCCGAGAGCTTCGAGGAAGTAGCCGTTGTCGGATATGTAGACCGGTCGGGTGGCGCTGAGCATGCCTATGACGCCGCCGTAGCGTTCTTTGTACATGATTTCGCCGCCGCTGGTGGTCTCGGAGTCCCATCGGAGGAAGTCGCAGGTGGCGGCCACGAGGAAGGGCAGGTTGCGAAGGTACATGTTGTTGATGTCGGTGAAAGTGAGCTGTCCGTCGGCAGTCCAGGCGTGGTTGTTGGCGTGTCCGGTGTAGAACCACCAAGCGACGCCTTCGTCGAGTGTGCGGAACATCTGCGCGCGTGCTTCGGGGTATTCGCCGTTGCTCTTTGTGTATGCGTCGAGGTATATGCGGTCGATGAGGTGCTGCTGCAGCGGTGTGGCTTCGAAGAGCTTGCTCATTGATTCGGCTTGGCGCAGGTGTATGCCCTGGTCTTCGTCGTCGGCGAGGATGAGGATGCGGTTTTTCCAGTTGGAGCGCTTGGCCGAATTGGCGTATTGGTAAAGTTTGTCGACGATTTCGGCGCCGTCGGCATCGGAAGTCATGGGGATGCGGCCGACGGCTATCGAGAGGTCGTCGAGACCGAGGTCGGAGCCGGAGTTGTCGGCAAGCATGGCAATGAAGTCGTCGGTTGAGAAGCCTTCGTTGTCGGACATGGATTCGCGGTCGACGCGGTTGACCCACGCTGGCATGGTCTGGTATCCGAGCGAGCGAGTGGAGGATTGCAGTGCGCGGTGGTCGAGAGTGGTGCGGCCAAGTAGCAGTGCGTATTTGAGGGTGTGGCCCGAAGCGATTCCGCGGTCGTAGAGCATCTTGAGATACTTGCGGAGGCCGGAGACGTCGGGTGCACCTGACGAGAATTCGTGGTAGACTTGAGCTACGTCGACGACGCTGACGTGCAACGAGTCGATGTCTTCGTGGAGTCGAGCGATGCGCCGGGCCTGGTTGGCGAGGGCTGAGGTGGTGAAGATGACCATGTCGATGTCGCCACCGTCAGCGTGTAGGTTTTGGTTGGCGATTCGGGCATCGAATTCGGGCTCGGGCAGTTTGGCTCCCGGGCGCCAGGCTACATAGGAACGCATGGCGCTATACGAGGGCTTCCAGACGGCGCGGCCATCGGCAGTCGCGAAGTTGACCGTGAGTGGCTTGCGAGGGTCGGTTACGTCCCAAAGATGAGCGTCGTCGGTGAGGCCGCCGAGCGATAGAGTCTTGGCGCTTGACCAGAATTCGAGAGAGCCATCGGCGGGGATTTCGAGGTCGATGTTGTAGTTGAGGGTCAGATAGTCGAGGTTGGCTTTGGTGACGATGCCGCTGCTCGAATGGCTTACGGTGACAGCCATGCGAGCGCCCTTATCGTCGTCGGTCGGGGTGAAGGTGTGGCGCGTAGTGGCCAGCGTGGCGTGGACGTAGTGGTTGTCGGTCTTGGCTGCGATGCGGTCGGAGGCCGTGTACTCGAGTGGCTGCCCATCGACTTTGAATTCGAGGAGTGACTGCACACCGACGTGAGCTGCTACAAATTGGCATTCGAGCCAGACTTCTTGGCGGGGAATGCGGCCGGGAGTGGCGATGTCGAATGTGCGAGAGGGTGTGAATCGGAATTCCTCGCCGACCATGAGAGCGCCGGCTTCGGTGGCTTGCACCAGCTCTCGCTCGTAGTGAGCTCGGCCGAGGGCTATCTTTGAGGCGGCATTGGCATCGTCGGCTATGCCGGTTGGCGTGTCGACGGCTAGTGCGGTGGAGTCGCCTTCGGTGAGGTAGTAGTAGCCGTATTCTGAGTAAGGATTGAGGGTCTTGTGGTAGTTGGATGAGTTGGATGAGCGCTCCCACTCGTCGGGGCCTTGTGCGTAGAACACGATGCCGGCGTCGGTGAGCTGCTGCGGGGTCTCGGGAAGGTCGTCGATGTAGGTCGACTGCGACATGAAGTCGGCGATGCGAGCGCCGCCATAGCCGTGAATGCGCACGCGTGAGGGGTCGGAGAAGCCCATGGAGCGGAGGGCGGCGGTGCGCAATATGTGGAGCCCGGTGTTGCTGACGCGTACACGTACCCAGCGGCCCTGGGCCAGCACCGACTGCTCGGCGTAGGTGTCGGGGCTGAAAGCGTGGGCGGGTGTGGCGGCAATCAGCACTAGCAGGGCCAGCGCTGCAATTCTCACAGGAGATATGATGTTGCGAAGGTGTGGCATTTGTCGAATGTTGGTTAACTATTATAACGCTGAAAATGTTATAATATTGTATGCTTTGGTCGTTTTGCTTTTTTTTGAGTCGATATAGGATAAAATAACACGCAAATTTTGGGCGGTAACAAAAAATCGGCTAAATTAGCGGACCAAACTAGAAACTTATCGTAGAAATGAAAGAATCCATGGATAAATCACATAGATATTGCGTAATCATGTGCGGTGGTATAGGTAGCCGCTTTTGGCCTTATAGCCGCACGAGCAATCCTAAACAGTTTCTCGACTTCTTGGGCACAGGCCGCTCGCTGCTTCAGATGAGCTATGATCGTATCCTGTCGATTGTGCCTCCGGAGAATGTAATCATCTTGACCAATGAACAGTATGCCGACCAAGTGCGCGAGCAGCTGCCCGACTTGGCTCCCGACCAGATACTGGCCGAGCCGGCTCGCCGCAACACGGCTCCGTGCATTGCCTGGGCTGCATGGCACATAGCAGCGCGCGACCCCGAGGCGCTGATGGTGGTCACCCCGAGCGACCATCTCATCACCAACGAAGCTCAGTTTGAAGCTGCTCTTCGCAATGGCTTTGACTTCGTGGGCCAGCACGATGCCTTGCTCACGCTGGGTATCACCCCGACGCGTCCGGAGACGGGCTATGGCTACATACAGGTAGGACCTGCGGTCAATGGCGATATCCACGTGGTGAAGACCTTTACCGAAAAGCCTGATTTAGAGCTGGCTAAGACTCTGCTGCGCACGGGCGAATTTTTCTGGAATAGCGGCATATTCCTTTGGAGCGCTCAGAGCATCATCAAGGCGCTGACCGAGCATGCTCCGGATGTGGCTCACGTGTTTGAAGAGGGTCGCAGTGTGTTCTGTACCGAACGCGAGCGCGAATTCATCGCCGCCGCCTATCCGACATGTGTGAGCATTTCGATTGACTATGCCGTGATGGAGAAGGCATCTAATGTTTATGTCGAGACGGTGTCGTTCGGCTGGAGCGACCTCGGCACCTGGGGTGCCCTCTACGAGATGTCGCCCAAGAATCGCGACGGCAACGTGGCTCACGGCATCCGTGTGCTGTCGTATGATTCTAGCGGTAATATGCTGGCTTTTAAAGATTCGGACAAGCTTGTAGTGGTCGATGGCTTGCAAGACTATATCGTGGCCGACACCGGCGATGTGCTACTAATCTGCCGCAAGGCCAACGAGCAGCAAATACGCCAAGTGGTCAACGACGTCAAGGCCAACTACGGCGATAAGTATCTCTAAACATAATCTAATCGTAAATCGCTGTGATTAAGGTTTTTTGCACTAATGTAGGCGACTATGTGGAGGTGAGTGCCGGCGAAACGCTGCAGCAGCTCGCGCAGCGTCTGAATCTGCCGTTCACGCCCATCGTGGCGCGCGTCAACAATAAGAATGAGGCTCTGAGTTTTAGCCTCTACCAGCCGAAGCTGATTGAGTTTCTGCCTGTGACGCATCCGTCGGGCGAGCGTGCCTATATACGCTCGCTGTGCATGGTGCTCTACCGAGCTGTCACGCGCTTGTATCCGGGTGCGCAACTCAGCATCGAGCATTCGATATCGCGTGGCTACTATTGCCGCTTGCGCGGTGCGGGGGCGGTCACGCCCGAGGTGGTGGCTGCTCTGACGGCAGAAATGCGCGAAATCGTGGCTCGCGATTTGCCTTTCGAGCGCCGCGAAGAACTCACCTCAGATGTTATAGAAATATTCCGCCATCAGGGGCTCGACGACAAGGTGCGCCTGCTGTCGACTTCACATTCGATTTACACTACTTACTATCACCTGGATGGTATCTGCGATAGCTACTACGGTACGTTGGCACCCTCTACGGGCATGCTGCGCGTGTGGGAGCTGCGCCCCTTCAAGGAGGGTTTTCTGCTCGTAGGCTTCGACCACGCTGATCAGTCGCGTGTGCCTGAGCATGTCGATCAAGAAAAAATGTATCGTGCCTTCACCGACTATGTCGATTTTAATCACATCGTCGGGGTGCGCAATGTGGGTGAACTCAATGAACTCAACGCTGCTGCCGCTGCCGAAAAAGGTGGGCATCACCGCATAGCCGACCTTATCAATGTGGCTGAGGCTCTGCATGAGAAGGCATTGGCTCGCATTAGCGATGAAATCACTCGTCGCTACCACGAGGGTGGGGCACGCATAGTGCTGATTTCGGGCCCATCGTCGTCGGGTAAGACTACTACGACGAAGCGATTGGCTATCCAGCTGATGACCAATTTGCTTAAGCCGCAACTGATATCGCTCGACGATTATTTTGTGAATCGCGACCAGACACCGCGCGATGCCGATGGCGATTACGACTATGAGTCGCTGTATGCGTTGGACCTGGAGCAGTTCAATAGCGACCTCAACGCCATACTGCGTGGCGAGGAAGTGGAGTTGCCGACCTACGACTTCGAGCTTGGTCGCCGCGTCTATCGCGGCAATCGGGTGCATCTCGACGAAAATTCAATCTTGCTCATTGAGGGTATCCACGGGTTGAACCCCGAGCTTACTGCTCACATCGATGAGCATATGAAGTATCGCCTCTATGTGTCGGCTCTGACCACAATTACCATCGATGACCACAACTGGATTCCGACGACCGACAACCGCCTGCTGCGTCGCATAATTCGCGACCATAAGTATCGCGGCACGAGTGCTGTCGACACCATACGCCGCTGGCCCAGTGTGCGCCGTGGCGAGGAAAAGTGGATTTTCCCCTATCAAGAGAATGCCGACGCCACGTTCAACTCATCGCTGCTCTACGAACTGAGTGTGATGAAAGAGTATGCCGAGTCGATTCTGAAACTTGTGCCTCGCGACGTAGCTGAATACTCAGAGGCTTACCGCTTGATGAAATTCTTGAGCTATTTCTTGTCTATCGATATTCACAGTATACCGTCGACTTCGGTGCTGCGCGAATTTCTCGGAGGTAGCTCGTTTAAGTATTGATGTATATGATTTTGAATCGTCGGTTTGTAGCGCTATCGGTGGCTGTGGTTTTGGGCGCATCGGCTGCTTTGGCTGCCGCTGACGATGCCTGGGTAGCGCAGACGGCTGTGCGTGCCGACCGCTCGTTTGCATTTGCTGAGTGGTCTAGCGCGCATGCCCTTTATGAGCTGCTGCTCGACCGCCAGCCGGGGCGCTCCGATTTCTATGCTCGAGCTGTCGTAGCGGCCGAGCTTGCCGGTGATACAATTGCCGGCTCGGACTTGGTGGAACGTGCTATGAGTCATGGTATTCCGTTCGCTCCGCTGCTGGCTGATATACGCTCGACATCCTACTCTGTCGGTGCCGGTGATGGCTATGGCGACTTCTTGCTGCGCTTGCAGGAGCAGCTGCCTTGGCTGGCTCGTCCGATTGACGATGAGCTGCTGCGCTACTACACTTCGCGCTCCGACGGGCCGATGATGGTGCGCTACGCTCGCGTGATGCTTGCCGGCCTGCCCGATTCAATTGAATATCTGGGGCTTCTGGCTCGCGGATATGTGCTACAGGACGATATGCTGGCTGCTGCTGATACGTGGACTCGCATTCTGGCTATTGCCCCCGATAACTACGATGCTTTGGTGTGTTTGGGCAACTATGCCCGCCTTGAGGGTCGCAAGGCCGAAGCCCTGCGTTATCTCGAAGAGGCTAATCGGCTGCGCCCTACGCCTTACTTGACGCGCCTCACAGCCGAGCTGCGCGAGTGACAGTGAGGCGACGCATTTATTGGACGAAATCAGATCGCAGAATAATAAAACAGACCTCGAGGCAATGGCTTCGGGGTCTGTGGTTTATATATGGTGTGGAGTCGCTTATTTGATGTCTTCCCACTCGGCATCTTCGACTTGTGGCTCATACTTGCCTTTGCGGCTAGCCGTGGCCTCGGAATCGGTGTCATGGGCTGAAGCGGAGTCGGTGGATATTTCTTCGAAGCTTACGTATTCACCTACGTTAGAGTCGATTTTTTTCTTTTTGTGTTTATCGTATGGTTGTTCGCCTTGCTCGTCGGTGGCTGTGCGGCCACGTGCG
This sequence comes from uncultured Bacteroides sp., assembly GCA_964456545.1. Classification (GTDB taxonomy): domain Bacteria; phylum Bacteroidota; class Bacteroidia; order Bacteroidales; family Muribaculaceae; genus CAG-873. Next base: position 5,518 of record CAYWAM010000046.1, on the reverse strand, counting down.
CTGTTGAACATGTCGCTCATGCGTTGCTGTGCTTCGCGTTGGCGGCGACGGATATACCACTGTAGCCATAGCTTGATTAGCTTTGGAACTACGTAGAACAGTATGAGGAGAAATAGCAGAAATTCAATCATGATAGCGAAGTCAAGCGGCCTCTTTGCGGCCCATCACTGAGATAAGCACGTAGAGTGTGATAGCCCATACGAGGCCCGATATGCCCATGAATATCACGAAAAACACTGTGGCAGCCATCAGCACGTAGCGGCGGAAGTTCTCGCGCCAGTCGAAGTTCTTGAATTTCAGCGAGAACATACGCACGTCGCTCACCATCAGCCAGCCTAGCAGGGCATAGAGCAGCGCCATGATGATGGTGCCGGGGAATGCGTAGTTTTGTATCCAGCCGCACATGCCAATCCAGAAGATGGCGTTGGCCGGGATGGGAAGCCCGCGGAATGATGTGGTCTGCGTGGTGTCGCAGTTGAACTTGGCCAGGCGGTAGGCTCCGCAAGCCGGGATGATGAAGGCAGCGAAGCAGAGCCAGCTGATTTGCGACATCGGCAGTGTGAGGTTGAGCATCATCATAGCCGGAGCTACGCCGAAGCTGACAAGGTCGGATAGTGAGTCGAGGTCGCCGCCAAGCTCGCTGTAGGCGTGCAGGCCGCGGGCCGATGCGCCATCGCAGAAGTCGAACAGCGCGGCTGCTGCAATCCAAATCCAAGCCCACTCGAGGCCTGTAAGTGATGCATAGACTTCCGAGTGATGGAACGACATATATATAGCGATGCAACCCGAAAGTAGGTTGCAGATCGTGAGCATATTCGGAATGTATGATGTGATTTTCTTAGCCATAGTGTCTGTTTAACGCTTTAGCTTGCGCTTAAGTTCTGTCGGGGTGAAGCCGCGCAACTTCCGTCACACCGCCCACGGTGGTGTCGCCGATACGCACGAATACTTCTGTGCCGAGCGGCAGGTAGATGTCGACGCGCGAGCCAAATTTGATAAAGCCCAGATGCTCGTCGATGCGTGCTACGTCGCCGGGTTCGGCGTATGTGACGATGCGGCGTGCTACGGCGCCGGCAATCTGCCGTACCAGCACGTTCTGGCCGCTTTCAGTCTCGATTAGTACAGTTGAGCGCTCGTTTTCGGTGCTCGCCTTCGGCAGATAGGCCGACATGTAGCGGCCCGACTGGTGCGAGGCGTGTTTCACCTTGCCGTTGACGGGGTACCAGTTGGCGTGTACGTTTAATACACTCATGAATACCGACAGCTGCAGGCAGCGGCATTTCAGTACGTCGGGCTCGTAAACTTCTTCAAGTGCTACCACTCGGCCGTCGACGCTCGATACCACTACGTTCGTCTCGTCGCCCGTGAAGTGGCGGCGCGGCGAGCGGAAGAAATTAACGGTCAGCAAGTAGAGGCAAGCGGTGATTGCGGTAATGGCAATAGGGATGGCCTTGATGCTAACACACAGCCACAGAGGTACGTTGATAGCCACCAGCAAGAGCAAGCCGATGATTAAAATATTGGTGCCTTCGTGATGAATTTTTACTCTCATTTGTGTGTTGGACAAATAGTATTTGCAAAGATAGCGCAAAAAAATGAATTTTTGCCATAATTTTCAACTTTTTTCACATTTGACGATGATTTCGTGGTAACTTTTCGTGCTTTGTATGCAAAACGGCAGGCTTCGGAGCTCCCCGGGAGCGCGAGGCGCGTCGGCAGTGCTGCCGCCGGCGGGGAAATATTGAGAAGGCCGGGGCTGGGCGGCCGCGGTGTTCGTTTTAAGATTTGTTAAGATTGAGTTTGTCGAGACCTCGGCGGCTTGTGTGTAAGAAGTTTGCGCACCGTTAGGCGCGCGGTTTTTTATTCAAAAAAAGTTTATAAATTATTTGCCAGTTTTGAAATATGTTTTTAATTTTGCATTGCAAAACATCGGTTTGTTGTGTCTTGTTTGGCTATTGGGTGCTTTAGAATTGCTTTTCTGCTGTTGCTCTTAATGCCGAAACTCCAATAAATCAAATGTTTGCATATAGGCTTGTGTAGCCGTTGGGCGCGAGACTCAAGCGAGAGCCGCTGTCCGCCACGGTGCAGATGCAGGCACGAGAATAGCCGTATCCGAAAGGTGTCGGCCTTGATATTTTGATAAAAAGCGTAATTGGCGTCGACCCTTTCCGCTGCTCTGAAAGTTTTGGCTATCAGTCCTCGGAGACGACAACAATCGGCTTCACGCTTCTGCTGCCGGCCCGCGCGTCGGCGACAGTTACAATTTTAAATCCCGACCGAAGCCGTAGGGGACGTGTATAGAAAAGACCTCTGCTACTTGAATACTCCGAGCAGGCGACTCCTCGAGTCGAAACACTCAGCTGATTCAACGATGCGAAACGATATAACAACTCTTCTCAATCGGGCACTGTCGCTCGCAAGACTAAGGTAAAGCCGTGTGCTCGAAACAGATACCGACAGATTGTTTCCACAGACAAAGATATAATCAATAAACTGATCAGATAATAAGCCAACAACAAACCGAGTTTTCCTACGGCTATAATCATATCCCCAAAGTATGAAAAAAGCCATGCACGTGTATCGGGAGTTTACTCCCACTTTGTTGATATTACAGCATAACTGCTTGATTTATACTTAGATATAAACTCTGGCAGGATTTGAGGAATTACCCCGAAGCGAACTATGTCAGCCAACAAGAAGCCGAAATGGTACGTACTGCGCGACCTCAAGCGGCGCAATTCCAGTCGCCCCGGATACATTGATCTTGGCGAACGCGGCTTTGAGGTATTCACCCCCTTGCGGTGGGAGATAGTCGAAAAAGCCGGACGGCGCATACGCCGCCAAGTCCCCGTCGTCGCCGATCTCCTCTTTGTTCGCACGGTCATGGCCGACCTTGACCCCATAGTCGAGCTCATACCTACGCTGCAATACCGCTATCGCCGCGGGCACTCCGTCAAAGACCCGATGACCGTGCGCGACGCCGACATGGACCGCTTCATCCAAGCCGTCGGCTGCACCACCGACATTCGCTACTACACTATCGACGAAATAACCCCCGAGATGTACGGCAAAGAAATCGCCGTCGTCGGCGGCCCCTTAGACGGCTACACCGGCCGCCTCCTCTACGTTCGCGGCTCGCGCAAGCGCCGCCTGATAGTCGAAATCCCCGACTTCATCGCCGCCGCCGTCGAAGTCCAACCCGAATACATCCGGTATGTAGAATAACCATGCGTTCGACGTACGGATAACGTAGTTCGAACGCATCAGTAATTACCGCTTTACCAACTCAGCCCGCCCACGATGGACGAAAAGCACCTCGAAAACACCAAGCGCGTCGCCAAGAATACACTCTTCCTCTACGGACGAATGTTGATCGGGATGGTCGTCGCCTTATACACCTCGCGAATCATTCTTAACGCCCTCGGCGTTGAAGATTTCGGTATCAGTAATGTCGTTGGGGGATTTGTTGCGATGTTTTCGTTGATTTCGAGTGCTTTGACTTCGTCGATTAGTCGTTTTCTAACATTTGAAATTGGTCGCAACGACTTTGTAAAACTAAAAGAAGTTTTTTCCACCTCATTGTTAATACAACTTTCGATAAGTGGCTTGATACTCGTTGTGGCTGAAACTATTGGCGTTTGGTTCGTAAACAATGAGATGGTAATTCCCGATGAGCGTTTATATGCGGCCAATTGGGTTTTTCAAGCGTCTGTATTGGCTTTTATATTAGGATTGCTTAGTACGCCTTATAATGCTGCTATAGTGGCGCATGAGAAGATGAATATTTTTGCTTATTTTGGAATACTGCAAATATTTTTGAATCTTGCAATCGTTCTATTTGTAGCGTATGTCCCTTTTGGATACGATAAGCTAGTTGTTTATGCCATCTTGCAAGTGTCCGTTGGAATTTTAATGCAGTCGTTTTATTTTACATATTGTTTTAGGCATTTTGCAGAAAGTCGTGTTCGTCCCAAGTTTAATAAACTTTGTTGGAAAGAAATGAGTGGATTTGCAGGATGGAATGCAATAGGTTGCACAGCCGGAATACTCAAGGATCAAGGTGTCAACATATTATTAAATATATTCTTTGGCCCGGTTGTAAATGCGGCGCGAGGCATATCTATGTCTGTTTCTAATGCTGTAGGTCAGTTTACCAATAATTTTATGACGGCGCTAAACCCACAAATTACTAAATCGTATGCTTCGGGTGACCATTCATATATGTTCTCACTAGTTGAGCGAGGTTCGCGATTCGGCTTCTACATTACACTTATGTTGTCGTTGCCAATAATCTTAGAGGCTCCTCTCATTTTGAAATTATGGCTTAAACAATATCCTGATTATACAGTTATCTTCGTAAGATTGATAATGCTATACTCCTTGATTGAAGTCCTGTCGAACACGCTCATAACACTACAGGTATCAACGGGAAAGATTCGCAATTATCAAATAGCTGTCGGAGGACTATTGTTGATGAATTTCCCTATTTCGTGGGTAGCTCTTCGCCTTGGGGCTGCTCCTTATGCAGTTTACGTAATTGCTATATGTATTGGCGTTGGTTGCTTATTATTGCGTTTGTGGTTCCTGCGCACAATGGTCGGTCTATCGATGCGTCATTATCTTAAGGGTGTTGTCGGCAATGTCGTGGTTACCGCACTATGTGCTTTGATATTACCTATAATTTTATACTTCTTGATAGCCCCCGGCCTCATTCGCTTGGTTATAATCGTCGCGGCGACATTCGTATGCGCAACGGTTGCGATACTTTATGTCGGCTGTTCGCCGTCGGAGCGTAGTTTCATCCTAAGTAAAGCTTCATTATTTAAAGCAAAAATTTTAGGAACTGTAGCTTGAAATGATACAGATTTTTGATAAATCGAAATGCTGTGGGTGTACGGCTTGTCAAAGTGCGTGCCCCAAGCAGTGTATTTCGATGAAAGTCGATACAGAGGGTTTTCTTTATCCATCTGTTGACTTATCGGTCTGTGTCGATTGTCATCTATGTGAAAGAGTCTGTCCTATAAATAATCAAAGCGATGCGCCAAAGCCTCTGCACACGCTTGCTGCCGTAAATTTTGATGAGACGGTTCGCCTGTCAAGTTCTTCGGGCGGCATATTTACTGCGTTGGCTGAAAAGGTTATCTGCGATGGTGGTAAGGTCTACGGCGCTCGTTTTAATAAGAACCTTGATGTAGAGCATTGTGGTGCTGATAGTTTGGAAGGTCTTGCCGACTTTCGTGGGTCGAAGTATCTTCAGAGCGCGCTGGGCGACACATATAAGAATGTGCGTTCCGAGCTCGATAGGGGCACTAAAGTGTTATTTTCCGGCACACCTTGTCAGGTGGCCGGCCTACGTCGTTTTCTTAGAAAAGATTATGAGAATCTGATAGCGGTTGATTTTGTATGCCACGGAGTGCCGTCGCCGGCAGTTTGGCAAGGTTACCTTCGCACATTCAGCGAGGCTTCAATCGATTATGCCTCTTTTAGAGATAAACAGCAGGGATGGCATTGCTTCGGA
>CAYWAM010000045.1:0-13623 GCA_964456545.1 uncultured Bacteroides sp. | reverse complement strand
CAACGACCCTCTGATTAACAGTCAGATGCTCTAACCGACTGAGCTATTGAAGCAGTTTTCGTAGCCCCCTCCGGGGTTTTGCGGTGCAAATTTACGTCATTTTTTTGGTCTGTGCAAATGTTTGAGGAGAAAATTTTAAAAAAAGGTACAGTTTATTGACTTATTTGTTCTTTTTATGTAATTTCGCACATTAATTAAAGAGAAAATAAAGAAAAAGCTGATGAAAAAAATATTGGTAGCGATATGCGCAGCTGCAATTGTAGCATTTGCCGGAATCGGCAATCACGGTGCAGCACGCGAGCCCAACAAAAAAGCCACTGCAAACAACATGTACCTCTTCAACGAAATCTTCAAGGAGGTACAAGCCGGCTATGTCGACTCGCTCGATGCCGATGCACTGACTCGCCGCGCCATCGACGCAATGCTGTCGGGCATCGACCCTTACACAGAATATTATCCGCCTGAAGAAGTCGAAGACCTCACAACAATCTCGTCAGGCACCTACGGCGGCATCGGTTCTTTCATTTCATCGCGCGAAGGCCGCGTGTACATTTCACAACCCACCTGGGACTCTCCTTCGCGCAAAGCCGGGCTACGCCACGGCGACGTCATCCTAGAAATCAATGGCGAGAGCATCGACTCAGGTATGCCGGTCGACAAAGTCAGCCGCCGCCTGCGCGGCCAAGCCGGCTCATCAGTCTCGATAAAAGTGCGTCGCCCATGGGTGGAAAAAGACTCCATATTGAATTTCGACCTCGTACGCCGCAACATCGAAGTAAATCCATTGCCATATTTTGGCGTTGACTCAGCCGGCGTAGGCTACATACGCCTGACGACATTCAACAACAAAAGTGCGCGTGCAGTGCGCGATGCCGTCAGTGCCATGAAGCGCGAAAGCCATCTCAAAGGCATCATCCTTGATTTACGCAGCAACGGCGGCGGACTTCTTGAGAGCGCTGTGCAGATAGTAGGACTATTCGTGCCGAAAGGCACCGAAGTTGTGCGCATGCGCGGTGCAGAAGCATCCAGCTTGAAAATTTATAAGACCACGCGTAAACCTCTCGATACTGAAGTTCCTCTCGTCGTAATGATCGACGAGTCGACGGCATCATCGAGCGAAATCGTGGCCGGCGCCCTACAGGACCTCGACCGCGCCGTCATTGTAGGCAGCCGCTCGTTTGGCAAAGGCCTCGTACAAACCTCGCGCCCGCTATTCAACAATGGCATGGTTAAAATCACCATGGCTCGCTACTTTATTCCTAGCGGCCGTCTGATTCAAGCCATCGACTACCGTCACCGCGACAGCCATGGCAACCCGGCCCGCATCCCCGACAGCCTCACCAAGGTATGGCACACAGCTGCCGGACGCCCCGTGCGCGACGGTGGCGGCATCACACCCGACGTGGCCGTATCAGACACAGCCATGAACCGACTGCTCTACAACGTAATCAGCGACTTGTGGGCCTACGACTATGCCAACCGATTCCGCACACGCTGCGATTCAATTCCCGAAGACTGGACGGTCAGCGACTCTGTATTCAACGACTTCAAAGCATTCATCGACCCGGCCCGTTTCAAGTACGACCGCATGTCGGAAATGAGCATCGACTACCTGCGTGACGCAGCCCGCCTCGAGGGCTACCTCAACGACTCAGTCGAAGCCCAAATCGACCGCCTGGCAGCCATGATGCGTCACGACCTACAACGCGACCTTGACTTCAATCGCGATGAACTCATAGAAATTATCGACAGCGAAATCAGCGAGCGCTACTTCGACGATGGCCTGCTCGTGAAGCGCTCTCTGCGCTACGACCTTGAAGCCGACACTGCTCGCGCCATAGTACTTGATCCGGCTCGATACCGCGCAATCCTAACTCCCAAGCAAAAATGACACTAGCTGAGGTCGAGAACCTGTTCATGACCGCGGCACGGCGTAGCGCTATCCGTGGGCTTGTATCGAAGACTGACTCAAGCCACCCTGCACTGTGCTCTCTTGCCGGCTCTGCTGCAGCTATGGCTATTGCCGGTATAGAGGTCAAACCCGGCTGTCCACTTTTGGTTATCGGCGCCGACCCCGACGACGCCGGATACCTGTACCATGACCTGGTGCGACTCTCCGACGAACAAGCAGTAGCATATTTCCCATCGGGCTACAAGCGCGACATCAAATACGGCCAAGTCGACGCTCCGTCGGTGATACTGCGCACAGAAGCCTTGCGACGCATCGGTTCGTCGGACACTTCTCTTAAATATGTAGTGACCTGCCCCGAAGCTCTTGCCGAGCAAGTGGCGTCGCGCGACCAAATCGACCGCGACACTATCAGCGTAGCCACCGGGCAAAAATACGACATGACCGAGCTACAAGAGCGACTCTTCGCCCTAGGCTTCAAAGAAGTTGACTATGTGTACGAGCCGGGCAACTTCGCTGTGCGCGGTTCGATTCTCGACGTATTCGGCTACGGCGCCGAACTACCCTACCGACTCGACTTCTTTGGCGATGAACTCGACTCGATACGCGTGTTCAATATCGAAACACAACTATCCGAGAATCGGCTCCAAAGCATCGACATCGTAGGCGATATCGACTCACATACCGGTACAACAGGCGGATTGTCGCTCTTAGAATATATCGACAGCTCCACCTTGATTATAGCTCGCGAACCCGACCGCACAGCCAATCGCATTGCCGAAATAGCCGCCGGACAAATGTCGGAAAACGCCATGACAGCCGGCGACATCGACGAGCTAGCCATGAACCGCGTAGTAGACCCCGAGCAATACCGAGCCCAAGACGCCTCTTTCCGCCATCTCTACTTCTCAGCTTCGCCCGACGCACCGGCTGCCGATGCCACTATTAGCTTCGACTGCACCCCTCAAGGTCTTTATCACAAAAACTTCGACTTAATAGGCTCAGAATTCAGCAAACTACTTGCCGAGAACTACAAGATTTATATTCTGAGCGACAACGAACGCCAATTCGAACGCCTACGCGCCATCTTTGCCGACCGTGGCGACGACATCACCTTCACAGGCGTCGAATCGACCCTTCACGAAGGCTTCGTAGACCACTCCGCGCGAATCTGCGTTTTCACCGACCATCAGATTTTCGACCGCTTCCACAAATACACCCTGCGTAGCGACAAAGCGCGTTCAGGCAAGCTTGCCATGTCGATCAAGGAGCTCAACGCACTCGAAGTTGGCGATTACGTAGTGCATCTCGACCACGGCGTAGGCAAATTTGCCGGACTGCTGCGCACCGACGTCGGCGGCCACACCCAAGAAATGATAAAGCTTGTGTATCAGAACAACGACATCATCTTCGTGTCGATACACTCGCTACACAAGCTCTCGAAATACCGCGGCAAGGAAGGCGTGCCGCCTAAGCTAAACCGAATTGGCTCCGGACAATGGAACAAGGTAAAAGAGCGCACCAAATCAAAGCTCAAGGATATAGCGCGCGATTTGATTCAGCTCTACGCCCGCCGGCGCCAAGAGAAAGGTTTTGCATTCTCGCCCGACACTTACCTGCAAAACGAACTCGAAGCATCGTTCATCTACGAAGACACACCCGACCAGCTCACCGCTACAAAAGCCGTGAAGGCCGACATGGAAAGCGACCGCCCCATGGACCGCCTCATTTGCGGCGACGTGGGCTTCGGCAAAACTGAGATTGCTGTGCGCGCCGCCTTCAAAGCCGCCACCGATGGCAAACAAGTAGCCGTGCTCGTACCCACCACCGTGCTCGCATATCAGCACTTCATCACTTTCAGCGAACGCCTCAAGGACTTTCCGGTGCGCGTCGACTACCTGTCGCGTGCGCGCTCGCCCAAGCAAGTCAAAGAGATTCTTGCCGACCTAGCTGCCGGCAAGATTGACATAATCATCGGCACACACAAACTCATCGGCAAGTCTGTCAAGTTCAAAGACTTAGGCCTACTGATTGTTGATGAAGAACAAAAATTCGGCGTTGCCGTCAAAGAAAAACTCAAGCAGCTAAAAGTCAACATCGACACGCTGACCATGAGCGCCACCCCTATACCGCGCACACTGCAATTCTCACTGATGGGAGCGCGCGACCTGTCGTCAATCACCACTCCGCCGGCCAACCGCTACCCGATTGTCACATCTGTCACTTCGCTCGACGACGACCTTATGACCGAAGCCATCAACTTCGAAATGTCACGCGGCGGCCAAGTGTTCATCGTCAATAACCGCATCGAAGGCCTATTCACGCTGCAGAACATGGTCAACCGACTCGTGCCCGATGCTCGCACCATCGTGGCCCACGGTCAGATGCCTCCCGAGCAACTCGAAAAGTCAATCGTAGACTTTGCCGCACACGACTACGACGTGCTGCTTTCGACCACCATCATCGAAAGTGGCATCGACATGCCTCGCGTCAACACCATCATCGTCAACAACGCTCAGAACTTTGGCCTCAGCGAACTCCACCAGCTACGCGGCCGCGTAGGCCGCAGTTCGCGCAAAGCATTCTGCTACCTGATGGTGCCGCCCGGCAATCCTCTCAGCCCCATAGCCCGACGACGCCTGCAAGCCATCGAGAGTTTCTCCGACCTCGGCTCCGGCATCCATATCGCCATGCAAGACCTCGACATCCGCGGAGCCGGCAACTTGCTGGGCGCCGAGCAGAGCGGCTTTATAGCCGACCTCGGATACGAAACTTATCAGAAAATCCTCAAAGAGGCCGTCACAGAGCTGCGCACCGAGGAATTTGCCGAACTCGAACACGCCGGCAACGACATCGTCGACAGCGAAGACTTCGTGACCGAATGTATCGTCGAGAGCGACATGGAGCTACTGCTACCGCCCACCTACGTCCCGCAAGCGTCAGAGCGCATAGCTCTCTATCAGGAGCTCGACAGCATCGAACGCGACGACCAAATCAAAGCGTTTGCCGACCGCCTGCGCGACCGCTTCGGCAAACTCCCTGCCGAGACCGAAGAACTGCTACGCGTACCACGCTTGCGCCGACTTGCTCGCCGCCTTGGCATCGAAAAGGTCAACCTCAAAGGCGGCGTGATGTACACCTACTTCGTGGGCGAGACCAACAAAGCCTACTACATGTCGCCAATGTTCGGCCGCCTGCTCACCTACCTCACCGCTCACCCCCGCCGCGTGAAAATCCGACAAAACGCCGCTCGACAAAGCTTTTCGTTCGACAACGTAAAAACCGTCGACGAAGCCGTCGCTATTTTCGAAGAAGTACTCGCCCTACCAGCCAGCTGATGAATCCCATAGCCAAATTACGCACTATCATAAGCCAATGGCACAGACTGCGGCAGATGCCTCTACGGCTCGAATTCGTAGTCACTGACTATTGCAATCTCAATTGCAAAGGTTGCTCGCACTACTCTCCGCTGGCCGATAAAGAATTTGCCGACTTCGACCGCATGGTCATGTCAATGGCAAAATTGGGCAGAATCGGCGGTGACAAAGTAGCGCAAGCCTATCTGATTGGCGGCGAGACTCTGCTATACCCTCGACTTGTCGAAGCTATGGAAGCCTTGCGACGCCACTTCCCCACTCAGCAGCTCTACGTCTTCACGAATGGACTGCTACTACCACGCATGTCCGACCTTTTCTGGGCAACAGCCCGCCGCCTCGACATCGCGATAGCCGTGACCGTGTACCCGATAAAGTTCGACTACGATGCAGCCTTGAAGATTTGCCACGAGCGCGGCGTGCGAGCCGAAGTCTTTGGCGACCGCTCGGCCGACAACTCCTTCTGGCGCTTCGCCCTCGACCCAACGAAGAGCCAAAACCGCCACCTAGCTCATTTCAAATGCTACAACCGCGGCTGCGTGTCAATTATAGGCAACAAACTATATCCCTGCTCAATCAGCGCCTGTGTCGGGCACCTCAACAAGGCCACCGGCACCGACTTTCGCCACGAAGCGGCCGACTGGCTCACCGTCGACGACATCTCAAGCATCAGCCAAGTCAAGCGTCTACGCGACAATCCTGTCCCCTTCTGCGGCTACTGCATAAACCCACCGTCGACCGTCGCCTACGGCCCATCGCAGCGCACCGCCTCCGAGTGGGTAAATCTTAAGTAAATAAGCCTAGTACGAACTGAGTATTACTTAGAATACACACCTACACACCCCCACAAAGCAACTATACACCCCCTACGGAGCTTCTCGTCCAACTTTTTTTTGAGAATTATTAACCGTTTCACTGAAAAAGAGAGAAAAAAGTTGTAACTTTGCACTCAATTTTAAAAGATTGTCACATTTATTAAGCAAGATAGTCACAAATTAATGAACATTGCAATTGTCGGGGCCGGCGGAGCTGTCGGCCGTGAAATTATGAAAGTCCTCGAGGGGGGTGCCCTCCCCGTCGACAATTTGCGACTGTTCGGTTCTGAACGCAGCGCCGGCAGCAAATTACAATTCAAAAACAGCGAAATCACCGTTGAGCTTCTCAGCCACGAGAGCGACTTTTCAGGGGTCGATTACGCATTAGTATCGGCCGGCGCGGGTGTTTCGCGCGAATATGCCGAAGTTATCACACGCCACGGAGCCATAATGATCGACAATTCGAGCGCTTTCCGCCTCGACACCGACGTGCCTCTGGTAGTGCCCGAAGTCAACGGTGCTGATGCCCTGAACGCACCACGCCGCATCATCGCGAACCCCAACTGCACCACAATACAGATGGTCGTAGCACTCAACCCGCTACATAAAATTTCGCCAATCAAGCACGTACACGTGGCCACATACCAGGCAGCCAGTGGCGCCGGAGCAGCCGCTATGGCCGAGCTCGAGCAGCAGTACGCCGACATTGCCGCCGGCAAACCTGCCCACGTAGAGCGCTTTGCCCACCAGCTGGCCTACAACGTGATACCGCACATCGACGTCTTCACCGACAACGACTACACACGCGAAGAGATGAAGATGAACCTCGAGACCAAGAAAATCATGCACGACCAGTCAATCGAGGTATCAGCCACTTGCGTGCGTGTCCCCGTGATGCGTGCCCACTCCGAAGCCATCTGGGCATCGTTCGAGCGCCCAATCAGCGTCGACGAAGCTCGCAAAGCATTTGCTGAAGCCGACGGCGTAGTCCTTGTCGACGAGCCCGCTGCCGCAAAGTACCCCATGCCGCTGCCGACCGCCGGCACCGACCCCGTGTTTGTAGGTCGCATTCGCCGCGACTTGGCCTCCGACGGCTTGGCCTTCTGGGCCGTTGCCGACCAGCTGCGCAAGGGCGCGGCTCTGAATGCCGTGCAGATTGCCTGCTACCTGGCAGCCCACCGCTAAGAATCCCCCCTCCACCGCTCTCCGCCTTAGGGCAGCGAGCGGTGGATCCCCTTATATCTCTCACCCCCCTACCTTAAATTCGATTTCCGACCATGATAGCAGCCGCACTTGTCACTCAACCCATTGCGATTTTTCTAATCGTGCTGGTAATCATCCTGTTGGCTCCGCTGCTGCTCAATCGGCTCAAGATTCCGCACATCATCGGCATGATTGTAGCCGGTGTGGTCATCGGGCCCTACGGTTTCAACGTCCTCAGCAACGACTCCTCGTTTGCCATCTTCGGCCAAGTAGGTCTGCTCTACCTTATGTTTCTGGCCGGGCTGGAAATCGACCTCTTTCACTTGCGGCTAAATCTAAAGCGCGGGCTCGTATTCGGCATACTGACTCTGCTGATACCGCTAGTCCTCGGCACACTGTCGAGCATCTATCTGCTGCATCTCGACCTTGCCGCCTCGCTGATGCTAGGCGCTATGTATGCCGCGCACACACTCATAGCCTACCCCGTAGCGGCCCGCTTCGGCATCACGAAGTCGCCGGCCGTGATGGTTGCCGTCGTCGGCACGATCATTGCCGTCGTCGGTTCTCTGCTCGTGATTGCGGCCGCCGTAAATATTCACGAACTCGGAGGCCTCGATGCCGGCGCCACAGGCATGCTGCTTCTGCGCATGGCCATCTGGGTGCTAGCCATTCTATACATATATCCTCGGCTCACGCGCCACTTTTTCAACCGCTACCCCGACCGCGTCACACAGTACGTCTACGTGATGTCGATGGTATTCCTAGCCGCATGGACAGCCCAGCTGATTGGCCTCGAAGGCGTGCTAGGCGCGTTCTTTGCCGGCCTGGTGCTCAACCGCTACGTGCCACCGGCATCGCCGTTGATGTCGCAAATCGAATTCGTGGGCAACGCCCTGTTCATCCCCTACTTCCTCATCAGCGTCGGCATGATGATAAATCTGAGCGTAGTCGCCAACACAGCCACGCTGACCGTAGCTGCCATCATGCTAGCCGTGGCGCTGATTTCGAAGTGGATTCCGGCCTACATAGCCCAGCGCGCCGCCGGCTACACCGCCGCTGCCCGCAGCGTGATGTTTGGCTTGACTGCCGCCCACACGGCCGTCGCCTTGGCCGTCGTGACCCTCGGATTCTCGCTCGGCATCCTCGACAGCACCGTGCTCAACGCCACCATCCTCGTAATACTCGTCACCTGCGCCATAGCACCCATCATCACCGCCACCGGTGCGCCGCGCGTGAAAATCAGCATGCTCGGCGACGACTCCGTCATTCGCCACACTCGCGTCAACAACACCCTGATAGCCGTGTCAAACCCGCTCACCTCGCCCGGACTGGCCGAGCTGGGCGTGCTGATGCGCAACGAGCTGGGCTCGCACAAATTCTACGCCATACACGTGCGCAGCGACAACTCGCCGGCCGCCAAGACCCTCTCGCAGCAGTCGCTCAGCCAAGCGCGCAAAGCCGCCGCCCTGGCCAACGTCGCCATCGACGAAATCGAGCGCTACGACCTCAACATCGTCACCGGCATCATCAACGCCGTGGCCGAGCGCGACATCACCGAGGTAATCCTGGGCATGCACCGGCGCTCCACTGTCATCGACACATTCTACGGCGCCAAGACCGAGCAGCTACTGCGCTCGACCAACCGCATGATTATCGTGTCGCGCATGTTCATTCCGCTCAATACCATCTCGCGCATCATCGTCACCGTGCCTCGCTCCGCGCAGTACGAGACCGGATTCTCGCGCTGGGTGCGCGCCACTGCCCGGCTCACACGCCAGCTCGGATGCCGCATCATCTACTGCTGCCACGGCGACATACAGCCTCTGATTCGCGGTGTCATTTACCACGAAAACTACGGCATTCGCTGCGAATTCCGCACCGTCGAGTCGCACGACGAGATGATTGTCGAGAGCGCATCTATTCGCGACGAAGACCTCGTCGTTGTAATCAGCTCGCGCCCCAACTCCGTATCGTACACCGACGAAGTCACCGAGATGCCTCTGCTGCTCCAGCGCAACTTCTCGCGCAACAACCTCCTGGTCATCTTCCCCGAGCAATTCGGCGAAGACACAGCCCTGCCCACCTCATTTATCGACCCGATGTCGACCAACATCGGCTCGTCGCCATCGTCGGCCGTGCGCCTGCGCTCGCTCACGCGCTCTATCGCCATACGCCTGCGCCGCTTGTTCCACTAATTACGCTCAATCGGCTCACAATCATTTCATATATACGAATTTTTTATTACCTTTGCATTCAGATTTCATCCACTACACTTGCTAACAAAGATTCTGTATATATAATGAAGCCAACGTTATTCGTACTTGCCGCCGGCATGGGGAGCCGATATGGCGGCTTGAAGCAGCTCGATGGTGTAGGCCCTCACGGCGAGACCATCATGGACTATTCTATTTACGATGCATTGAAAGCCGGTTTCGGCAAAGTTGTTTTCGTGATTCGTAAAGATTTCGAACAAGATTTCCGCGAAAAAATCCTCAGCAAATATCAAGGCGCTATCCCGGTGGAAGTCGTCTTCCAGAGCATCGATAGCCTGCCCGAAGGATACTCTGCACCCGAAGGCCGCACCAAGCCCTGGGGCACTAACCACGCCGTGCTGATGGGTGCCGACGTCATCCGCGAGCCGTTTGCCGTAATCAACGCCGACGACTACTACGGCGCCGACGCCTTCCGCGTCATCGCACGCGAACTTTCAGCCGAGCGCACTCGCAAGGGCGACTACTGCATGGTCGGTTTCCGCGTCGGCAACACCATGACCGAAAATGGCTCCGTGTCGCGTGGCGTTTGCACCGCCAACGCCGACGGCTACCTCGACAACATCGTCGAGCGCACAGCCATCGCTTTCGACGACCAGCACCGCATCACTTTCACCGACGAAAACGGCGACACTTGCTTCCTCGACCCCAACACTCCCGTGTCAATGAACTTCTGGGGCTTCACGCCCGACTATTTCGACTTCTCGATGCGCGAATTCATCAAATTCCTCGACAACCGCATCAACGAGCCCAAAGCCGAATACTACATCCCGACAGCAGTCAACGACCTGATTCATAGCGGCGAGGCCACCGTTCGCCTGCTCGACACCACATCGAAGTGGTTTGGCGTCACCTACGCCGACGACCGCGACTCTGTCGTAGCTCAGCTAGCCGAGCTCCACGCCTCCGGCGTCTACCCCGACAAGCTCTTCTGACACCGCCTCTCGGCTCATCACCATCACCGACGGCATCAGCTTCTGCAATCGAAGCTGATGCCGTCGGTCATTTTTATCTCAACTTACAAAAAGATAAAAAAACCACGCACAAAGCGTTAAAATATGTGCCGATGTTTGGCGATAACTTAAGTTTTATCTATATTTGCACAATCCCGCACTCAGCGGGGCCAACTAAAACCAAAGAAAAACCTAACAGTAATGGCTAAAGTACAAGGAGCTGTGACGATAGACACCGACCGCTGCAAAGGATGTGAACTTTGCGTGGTAGCCTGTCCGACCGACGTACTGCTGCTCCAACCCAAAGAAGTGAACGACCGCGGCTACCACTATGCCTACGCCGCACACCCGGAGGCCTGCATCGGTTGCGCCTCGTGCGCCACGGTATGCCCCGATGCATGTTTCGAAGTCTACCGAGTCGTAAATAAAGATTAAAGCACCTCATTTTTATGGAAGAAGAAGTAAGATTGATGAAGGGCAACGAGGCCATAGCCCACGCCGCCATCCGATATGGCGTCGACGGCTATTTCGGCTATCCAATCACCCCCCAGTCGGAGGTGCTCGAAACCCTCGAAGAAGAAATGCCGTGGGAGACTACCGGCATGGTAGTGCTCCAAGCCGAAAGCGAGCTGGCCGCCATCAACATGGTCTACGGCGGTGCAGCTTCAGGCCGTGCCGTGATGACATCGTCGTCGTCGCCCGGCGTTTCGCTCAAGCAAGAAGGCATCAGCTACATTGCAGCCAGCGAGCTGCCGGCTCTGATTGTCAACGTAATGCGCGGCGGCCCGGGCCTCGGCACCATCCAGCCCTCGCAGGCCGACTATTTCCAGGCCACCAAAGGCGGCGGCCACGGCGACTATCACCTGATAGTGCTCGCGCCGGCCACCGTGCAAGAGATGGCCGACTTCGTAGCCCTCGGCTTCGACCTCGCATTCAAATACCGCACCCCGGCCATGATTCTGGCCGATGGCATCGTAGGCCAAATGATGGAAAAGGTGGTGCTGCCGCCTTTCCGCCCCCGTCGCACCGACGAGGAAGTCGCACGCCAGTGCCCCTGGGCTGTCACCGGCAAGCACGGTCGCAGCCACCGCAACGTAGTCACCTCGCTCGAGCTTGACTCTCCGGCCATGGAACAGAACAACCTCCGCTTCCAGCGCACCTACGCCGAAATCTCTCGCAATGAAGTGCGCTTCGCCGAGCACTACACCGACGATGCCGAATACCTCATCGTAGCCTTCGGCTCCGTGGCCCGCATATGCCTCAAAGCCATCGAAGACGCCCGCGCCGCCGGCATCAAAGTGGGCTTGCTGCGCCCCATCACCCTATGGCCCTTCCCCACCGAAGCAATCTCTGCCCTGGCCGACCGCGTCAAAGGCATGCTCGTGGTCGAGCTCAACGCCGGCCAGATGATCGAGGACGTGCGCCTCGCTGTCAACGGCCGCGTGCCCGTCACCCACTACGGGCGCATGGGCGGCATGATTCCCAACCCCAACGAGGTGCTCGACGCTCTTAATAATGACTTTCTAAAATAATCGTCTATGAAACCCGAAGAAATCATTAAAGACGAAAACAAAATATACGCACGCCCGCGACTGCTCGATGGCCGACACACACACTACTGCCCGGGCTGCTCACACGGCGTCGTTCACCGCATCATCGCCGAATTGCTCGACGAGATGGGACTTGAAGACTCTTCGATTGGCGTCGCTCCCGTCGGCTGCGCCGTCTTCGCATACAACTATATTGATGTCGACTGGGTCGAAGCAGCCCACGGCCGCGCTCCGGCCGTCGCCACCGGCCTCAAGCGCCTCAACCCCGACCGTCTCGTGTTCACCTACCAAGGCGACGGCGACCTCTCGGCCATCGGCACCGCCGAGACCATACACGCCGCCAACCGCGGCGAGAACATCGCCATCATCTTCATCAACAACGGCATCTACGGCATGACCGGCGGACAGATGGCCCCCACCACTCTGCTGGGCATGAAGACCGCCACCACGCCCTACGGCCGCCGCGCCGACCTCAACGGCTACCCGCTGCGCATATCCGAGCTCCTCGCTCCGCTCGACGGCACTTGCTACGTCACTCGCCAGTCGGTACACACCGCAGCCGCCGTTCGCAAGGCCAAAGCTGCCATTCGCAAGGCGTTCGAAAACTCGCTCGCCGGCAAGGGCACTTCCGTTGTCGAAATCGTATCTACCTGCAATTCCGGTTGGAAAATGTCGCCCGCCAAGGCCAACGAATGGATGGCCGAGCACATGTTCGAACGCTATCCAATGGGCGACCTAAAGAATATCTGAGCGCTATGAAACAAGAAATAATTATCGCCGGATTCGGCGGACAAGGCGTCCTCTCTATGGGCAAAATACTTGCCTACGCCGGACTCATGAACGACCTCGAAGTGACTTGGATGCCCGCCTACGGTCCCGAACAGCGCGGCGGCACTGCCAACGTCACCGTCATCCTCAGCGACAGCTCCATCAGCTCGCCCGTACTCGACACCTACGACACCGCCGTGATTCTCAACCAGCAGAGTCTCGACAAGTTCGAAAGCAAAGTGAAACCCGGCGGCGTACTCATCTACGACCCCTCGGGCATTCACCACCTGCCCTCGCGCACCGACATCACCGTCGTGCCGGTCGACGCTCTCGAAGCATCTCTCGAGCTGAAAAACTCCAAGACCTACAACATGGTGCTCCTGGGCGCACTGCTCGGCCTCTGCCCCATCGTGTCGACCGAAGCCGTCGTTAAGGCCCTGCGCAAAACCCTGCCCGAACGCCACCACCACCTGATTCCCGTCAACGAGCAAGCCATCGAAAAAGGCCGCTCGCTCGTCAAAGCATAACGACACCCTTCCCCCCCCACACATACCGATGCCGCGCTCGCCCCAACCGACCGCGGCATCGCTCATTTCCACCCCACCACACCGCCACACAGCGCAGGCACAAACCACGGAGGCGGTGCACATCGGCGACAGAGGTGTAGACAAGCAGAAGTGGCGGGCCGGTCGGCTCGCCACTTCCAATACTCCTACGAATGTAAAATCTTGTTTCTATGAAAGTTAAGAAATGTCTATCATATTATCTCTTGTTAAGAGAT
>CAYWAM010000044.1:0-13708 GCA_964456545.1 uncultured Bacteroides sp. | reverse complement strand
GGCGAGACGCCTGCTTTCTCTGCTTTGCAGAGCGCCTAAAGGCGATGACCAGGCTGCGCATCGCCGGCGTCCTTTTGGGACTTTTTTTCTTTTTGATGAAATTTTTTTGCTAAAAAATTTGGATATAAATTGTAATCATTATAACTTTGCAAAGATTTTAAGAAAGAGATGTATGACTACTAATATTTATACAGAAAAACTACGAGGCGCGGGGTTGCGCGCATCGGCTCAGCGAATCGCTGTGTTGGAATTTATGGATGGCACTTATTCGCATCCGACGGCCGAGGAAATCTACCGTTCGTTGCTGCCGACTTATCCGACTTTGTCGCTGACTACTGTATATAACACGGTGCATACGTTGGTCGAAAGTGGTCTGCTGCGCGAGGTGGAAATCGACGCCGCCAATCTGCGCTTTGACACGGCTTCGCGCCCGGCTCACGGGCATTTTCGCTGCCGCGAATGTGGACACATATTTGATGTGACCTTGTCGGCTGCTGCGCTCGACGGCGCTGTGCCTGCCGGATTTGAAGTCGATACTATCGACGTATATTTCAAAGGAAAGTGCCGCGACTGCGCTAAAAAATAATAAGAATACAGTAAAAACCTATAAAAATACATCGTCATGAAAGAACTGAAAGGAACCAAAACAGAAAAGAACCTGCAAGATGCCTTTGCCGGTGAATCAATGGCTCGCAACAAATACTCATACTATGCTTCGAAGGCTCGCAAGGAAGGCTACGAGCAGATTGCTGCTATCTTCGAAGAAACTGCAAATAATGAAAAGGAGCACGCTAAGCTCTGGTTCAAGCTGCTCCATGGCAACGACGTGCCCGACACGATGACCAACCTGCGCGACGCTGCCGAAGGTGAAAACTACGAGTGGACCGATATGTACGACCGCATGGCCGACGAGGCAGAGGAAGAAGGCTTCACCGCCATCGCTGCTCGCTTCCGCGCCGTGGCTGCCATCGAGCGCCACCACGAAGAGCGCTATCGCCGCCTGCTTCAGAACATCGAGGAGGGTATCGTATTCTCGCGCGAGGGCGATGCTATCTGGATTTGCCGCAACTGCGGCCACATCGTAGTAGGCAAGCAAGCGCCGAAGGCTTGTCCGGTGTGCCTGCATCCGCAGAGCTACTTCGAACTCGAAGCCAAGAACTACTAATCATACACTATCCGCATAAACAAAGCAGTGTCGCCCCGCAATCGAGGGCGACACTGCTGCGTTTTTTAGGGTAGAGCCTAATGGGCTTATTTAGCTTCGAGGCCGCAGAGCTGGCGAATCTTGCTCGGCAGCTCGATGTTGTTGTTGAGGCCTTTGAATTGGTCGGCACCCACGCCGATAGCGAATACGGGAACGGGGTTGCCCGAGTGGCCCACGGTGGTGAAGGCAGCGCCGGCTGCGTCGTTGACCAGGGTGAATACTTCGACGGCGAAGGCGTTGAAGTTGGCGTAGAGGGTTTCTTGGTCGGCTGAATTGCGCAGCGCGAATGTGTCTTCGAATTTCTGTTTTAGGCTTGCGAGGCGGTCGTCGCTCACCTTGATGTAAGTGAAGAGGCCGAGGTTTTCTTCGAGGTAGTGCTGCATATCCTCCCAGCGGTAGACGCGGCGGTTGCGGAGCATCGACTTGCAGTAGGCGCTGAATTGTTCTTTAGACACCTTCTGGTAGTCGAAGACGCTGAGCGGACGTGGCTGGCCGGTGCGCGAGTGCACGTTGACCATGCCGCCGGTGTCGTGGTCGGCAGTGACGAGAATCAGAGTCTCGTCGGGGTGCTGGAGGTAGAAGTCGTAGGCTACTTTCAGCGCTTTGTCGAAGTTGAGCACTTCTTTGAGGGCAGCGCCGCCGTCGTTGCCGTGGAGGGCGTGGTCAATGTTGCCGCCTTCGACCATCATGAAGAAGCGGTCGGGCGACACGCGCTTGAGGTGTTCGAGACATGTTTCGGCAATCAGAGGCAGGGTCAGAACGCCGCTGATAGAGTCGATGGTGTAGCCAATGTTGCCGGCAGAAGTGCCTCGGGGATTTACGAGGAATACCTTGTCGGAGTTGATACGGCTGATTTCGTCGGGGCCGTAGATCATCTGCACGCCCTGGCGAGCCATCACGGCAAGGACGTCGGTGGAGTCGCCTTTGGCGTTGACGGTGCCTTGGAGTCCGGCGCCGGCCAGGAAGTCGTAGCCGCTATAAGCAGCCTGGATGTCGATGTCGTAGAACATTTTGCGATAGGGTACGTGAGCGTAGAAAGCACCGGGAGTAGCATCGTCGGGAGCTACGGAGGTGGTGATGCCCACGCCGTAGCCGGCGTCTTTGAATTGGCGGGCGATTGAGGTGACGCTGACGGTGTCGGCGTCCATGCCGAGCATGCCGTTGCGGGTCTTGTGGCCGGTGGAGAGGGCAGTGCCGGCAGCGGCCGAGTCGGTAATCGACTGGTCGGCCGAGTAGGTCATGCACCACGACACGACGGGGAATTGCATCATCAGCAGAGGTTGGTCGTTATTGAGAATCTCGCGGTTGTAGGCTTGGGCGGTCATCACAGGTCCCATGCCCATACCGTCGCCGATGAAGTAGAATACGTAGCGCGGTCCTTGTTCCTGAGCTGTGGCCGACAGGGCTGCGCCGGCGATGCTCATTGCAAGAATTAGTTTTTTGAGTTTCATTGCAGTAAGATTGTGTTGAGTATGTCGATTAAATTTGATTGAATGTGAGCATTGCGTCGATAACGGAGCGCGAGTTGCTCAGGCGTGGCACTTTGCGCTGTCCGCCAAGCTTGCCGGTTGATTCGAGCCATGCGTCGAAGAGTCCCTGGCGGGCGGTGGT
The DNA here is from genome assembly GCA_964456545.1 of uncultured Bacteroides sp. Lineage (GTDB taxonomy): Bacteria > Bacteroidota > Bacteroidia > Bacteroidales > Muribaculaceae > CAG-873. The sequence continues at coordinate 10,893 of CAYWAM010000044.1, read as the reverse complement.
GATGGAGAGGCGGTCGAGGAAAATGTTGCCCGAGCGCTTGGCTTGGTAGTCGGAGTTTTCGGCTTGCAAGCGTCGGTCGAGTTCGTCGGCAAAGGCTTCGATGTCGGTCGGCTGCTTGTTCCACTCGATGAGCCACTGGTGGCGTCCGCGGCTACGCTCGGTGGTGAATACCGGAGCGGCTGTGTAGTTGGCCACAGAAGCATCGGTGGCGGCGCAGGTGGCGGCCATTGCAGCTTCGGCATTGTGCACCATCAGTTCCTCGCCGAAGGCGTTGATGTAGCTGTGAGTGCGTCCGGCGATGGCTATGCGCAGCGGATTGGTCGAAAGAATCTTTACGGTGTCGCCGATGGAGTAGCGCCACAGGCCGTTGCACGAGCTGATGATGAGTGCGTAGACATGGCCTTCTTCTACTTCCCAGGCGCCGAGTGTGTGCGGATTGGGCGAGTCGAGCTCGTCGAGTGGCACGAATTCGTAGAATACTCCGCGGTCGAGCAGCAACTTCATGCCGGCAGCGCGCTCGCGAGTGTCTTGCACGGCAAAGAAGCCTTCGGAGGCATTGTAAGTCTCGAGGTAGCGCATGCGCGAGGGGTCGGTAATGGCGCGATACTGCTCTTCGTATGGGGCAAATGATATGCCACCGTGGAAGAAAACTTCGAGGTTGGGCCACACGTCGTGGATGGTGTCGGCACCGGCGAGTCGTACGACTTCGCGCAGCACGGTCAGGAACCACGATGGCACGCCCGAGATGTTGGTGATGTTTTGGCGCACGGCCGCGCGGGCCAGTGCGGGCAGTTTCTCGTGCCAGTCGGCCATGAGAGCCACTTGCTTCGACGGCACACGCAGCAGATTGACGGCCGGGTTGATGGCATCGATGAGGTTGGCCGAGAGGTCGCCGACTTTGACGCCTGCCGGCAGGTCGGCTACTTCGTTGGCATAGCTGCCGCCGAGGATGAAAGCCTTGCCGCTGAAGATGCGGCTGTCGGGGTAGAGGTCGAGGTAGTGGGCTACCACATCGGAGCTGCCGGCGTAGTGGTTGACTTTCAGCGAGGTGTCGGTGACGGGAATATACTTACTCTTGCCATCGGATGTGCCCGACGACTGAGCAAATCGGCGGCATCGGCCGGGCCAAAGCACGTCGGCTTCGCCGTGTACCATGCGTTCGACCCAGGGGCGGAAGTGTGGGTATTCGGCCACGGGAGTGGCGGCGCGGAAGGCTTCGAGGCCAGCGCGCGGGTCGAGGCCACACTGGCGGCCGTAGGCGGTGCGAGCGCCGCGCTGCAGCAGCCATTCAAGCACACGCATTTGTGTGTCGCGTGCGCCATCGGCTGTAGCAGACGACCGCTCCTTGCGCAGGTTGTGCGCAAACAGCGGTCGTATTATTTGAGTTAGATTAATCATTATAGTTTCAGCGCACGGCAACCTTGACCGGTCGGTGGCACTGGTCGGTGGTCACTAGATAGATGCCGGGGGCTATGTATAGGTCGTAGTTGTTATGAATCTCGTCGACGATGGTTGTCAAGCGGCCGGTGGCGTCGTAGATTCGAGCACCGGTCTGAGTGTCGGAGCAAATGAAGCGCATGCAGCCTTCGAAGCCTTGGATGAGCAGAGGCTGGTCGGCTTCGACGCCGGTCACACCGGCGTGCTGCACGAAGATTACGTTAGACGCAGGCGAGCGATAGCCAAGGCGCACCGACTGCACGGTGTAGCTTTCGGAGTCGCTGCCGCTGAATCCTTCGATTATGATGCCCGGTTCTTCGGCTATGATTTCTTCGGTCGATACGGTGTTGCCCGTGTACTTGGTGCGGGTCACTATCCAGTAGTCGATTGTCTCGCCTTCGGGCGAAGTCCAGTTGGCTCGGTAGCTGTCGGCCGTGATGTCGTCGGCAGCAGTGGCGGTGCAAGCCGTGAGAGTGGGGACAGCGAGGCAGCTGCCGCGGAGTAGGACGCCGCGCGAGCCGGTGATGCCGCCGGCGCTGATGACTATTTTGGCTTCGTGGTTGCCCAATTCTTCGGGTTTGTATGTAATGCGCAGCCAAGTGCCGTCGGGTGCGTTGACCAGCGAAGTGCTGAGCATGTCGCTTGTCAAGCTGAACATCTTCTTGTCGGAGCCTGTGAGCACGAGGTCGAAGTAGCCTGTGAGGTTTTCACCGCGGAAGAAGAGGTCGGCCGTGGTCGTCGAGCCGATGGCCACTTCGCCAAATTCGAGTTCCATGCCCTGTGTGGGGGTGATGAGGTTGGGGTCGCCGACAGGTGTGTCAGATGTTGAGGGCTTGAAAGCCTGGCCCTGCTTGTCGCCCCAGATATATTCGGCCAATTCGGGATGGTCGATAAACGGGTTGCGATTGTTTTGGATACTGTAAACGGCTTCGTTGCGGTCGATTTCCTTTTGGCTCACGGGGTCTTCATTGTGCCACTTCAGCAGCAGGCGCGCCGCCCAGCCGGTCAGTGTAGGGTATGTGTTGTTGCTCACCATGTAGGTGTACTTCCACGTGTAGTCTTGATAGCACGTAGCCATGTAGAAGTATGTGCGAGCGAAGTCGCCCTTGTACTCATCTCCGGGCTCGAACACCCACTGGCAGCCACCGCCTTGTCCGGTGACGGGGTATCCGACGGTCGTCACGCCGTTTTCGAACTTCACAGCGTTCGTGCGGTCGACTTCGCCCAGCGGATAGTTGCTCTTAGCCATGTTGGCAGCGGCTTCCGAGGGGTAGAGGTGGTTTAAGTCGACATATGCGGGTATGCCTTCAGTGCCGCCCCACCAGCTTTTCGGGAACGAATGCTCGCGGTTGAGGCCGCGGAAACTTGGGGCATACAGCATCTTATCGCTGTACATTTCCCACCAGCGCTGCGAGTTGGGATAGATATCGGTTTTTTGAAAATATTTAGGCAGGTCGTTGTACGACGAAACCTGCGTAAAGTTGCGAATCAGCTTATGCAAAGCCGTTTTGAGTTCGGCATCCTTCTTGCCTTCGAGCGAGCGGTAATAGCCTTGAGGGGCTACGGCAGCAGCAGTCGCTGTAGTCACGAGCATGGCTAATACCATCAGTGAGTGTAGTAGTTTCTTCATTTTCAATCCGTGAGATTCAATTTTTTCTATGCATTTCCTAAAACATGCAAAGATAGTGAAAAAATACTTTTTCTCAAATAGTTAAAAGACAAATGGGCCTATATCTAAGTATATAAGGCGAGTTAAGAAGGCAAATGAGCGAGCTTAATCATCTCGGTCGGCCGAAAATCTTCATTAGTCGGCGCCGAATTCGATTTGCTGCGACAAATTTAGTCACACTTTTTTGATATGAACAAGAGGAGTAGCCATATTTATCAAAAACTTATCAAGTCTGCAACAAAAATTTGCGACGAGGTCATGACCGACTTGAGCTGTCGGTTGACATAAAGTGTCTGATATCGTATAGTTTTTTGAATCTTTTGAGGCTGATATAGGGGCTGAATCAAAAAAAAACGCTACCTTTGCAAAAAATTCGGAAAAATTTCCGTAATTAAGTTAATATCTAAAGGTAATGGATTGGTTAATAGAACTATTAGGACCAGGTAGCACCGGAGTCGCTTCGACTCTGGTCTTATACTCGTTCGTGATTGCGGCGGGTATCTTCCTCGGCAAGCTTAAGGTTGCCGGTGTGAGCCTCGGTGTTACGTTCGTACTTTTTGTCGGTATCCTTATGGGACACTTCGGCTATGTAGTCGACGCAGTAACACTGAAATTCATTCGTGAATTCGGCTTGATTCTTTTCATTTTTGCAATTGGTCTGCAGGTGGGCCCCGGCTTCTTCTCGTCGTTTAAGAAGGGCGGTATGCGTCTGAATGCACTGGCTGTGCTGGCGATTGCGCTTGACGTGCTGATTGTAGTTTGTATCTACTACTGGGGCAACGTTAAGAACATCGGCGCATTGGTCGGCATCATGAGTGGTGCGGTGACCAACACCCCCGGTCTGGCTGCTGCTCAGCAGGCAGCTCCCGAGCTGGCCGACGTGATGGCTCAAGGCTATGCAGCAGCATATCCTCTTGGCGTAGTAGGTATTATCACCGCTATGTTTATCATCAAGGGTATCTTCCGCATTAAGGTCGAAGATGAAATCAAGGAAATCGAAAACGATGACGAAGCTTCGAAGCTGGCTCCGCACTTTATTTCTATTAAGGTGACAAACTCGCTGGTCGAAGGTCGCAACATGGTGTCGCTTCACGACGTCATCCAGTGCAACTTCGTGGTGTCGCGTATTATGACGGCCGACAACGAGATTGTAATCCCCACATCGAAAACCGAAATTCATATGGGCGACTGCCTGCGCATCGTTTGCTCGGCACAGGATACCGAACGCTTCCTCGCCGTACTTGGCCCCATCGTAGAAATGGACTGGGAATCGGCTCCTACCCCCGTGTACTCGCGTCGTATCCTCGTCACAAAGAGCGAATACAACGGTGTGTCGCTTGGCTCGCTGCGCCTGCACAATGGCTATCAGCTCAACGCCACTCGCGTCAACCGTGCCGGTGTAGACCTGCTCGCTACCGCTAACCTGCGTCTGCAGATGGGCGACCGCCTTACCGTAGTAGGCGACCTGAAGGACATCGATCGCCTGGCCGAAAAGCTTGGTAACTCGATGAAGCGCCTCAATCAGCCCAACCTTATCACCATCTTTGTTGGTATCATCTTCGGTATCATCCTCGGTTCGATCAACCTCGGCTTCGGCATGAAGCTTGGCCTCGCCGGCGGTCCGCTGGTAGTGGCAATCCTGCTGAGCCGCTTCGGCTATAAGTTCAAACTTATCACCTATACCTCGTCGTCGGCTTCGCTGCTGCTGCGTGAGTTGGGTATATGTCTCTTCTTGGCCTCTGTAGGTATTGGCGCCGGCAAGACATTTGCTTCGGCCGTGTTTAACGCTGAAGGCCTCTGGTGGGTAATCTGGGGCTTCGTTATCACCGTCGTACCTCTGCTGGTTGTCGGTCTGATTGCCCGCGGCAAATACAAGATTAACTTCCTGACGATTATGGGTATGTTCTCGGGTTCGTACACCGACCCACCAGCCTTGGCTTATGCCAACAACTCGACCGGCAACGACGCTCCGGCCGTGGCATACTCTACCGTCTATCCTCTCACAATGTTCTTACGCGTAGTAGCCGCTCAGGCTTTGATTCTGTGTCTGGCTTAAGAAATATATTCAGTGCGGCGGCCGTTTTGGCCGCCGCTCTTGTTTCAGCGGCTTCGTGGCAGCCCGACCACTTGGGCGGCGGCTTCGAGATGCGCCATGTCGACCACGCAGCCGACTATTCGGGCCCGGTGCGCTCGACTGTGGTGCGCTTGCGAGCCGACAGCGCGTGTGGCCGCGCAGTGCTCTATGTGCATGGCTATAACGACTATTTCTTCCAGGCCGAGATGGCGCAGCGTTTTGTCGCTCGCGGCTACGACTTCTATGCCGTAGACTTGCGCAAGTATGGCCGCTCGCTGCTCCCGGGGCAGACGCCCTTTCAGGTGCACGACATGCGCGAATACTATGCCGACATTGACTCTGCCATAGCTATCATCAAGGCCGATGGCGTGGCCGACATCGTGCTCATGGGCCACTCCACCGGAGGCCTCACCACTTCGCTCTACATGGCCGAGCAACCCGACACGGCAGTCACGGCCTTAGTGCTCAATTCTCCCTTTCTCGACTGGAATCAGTCGGGCTTCCAAGAGAAGGTGCTTATTCCGCTGGTGCGCTTCGTCAGCCCGCTCATGAAGGGGACGAAGATACCGCAAGGTAGCTCTACGGCCTATTCGCACAGCCTGCTGAAGCAGTATGGCGGCGAATGGGAGTATCGCACCGACTGGAAGATGGAAATATCGCCTGCCGTCGAGGCATCGTGGATTGCGGCCATCGACAAGGGGCACGCACGCGTGCGCAAGGCCAGAATCGATGTCCCGGTCTTGCTGATGCATAGCGATTCGACCGTCACCTCGACCGACAGCCCCGATGCTTATAGTCGGAAAGACGCCGTGCTCGACGTGGCCGATATCAGCCGCTACGGCCGCAGCCTGGGGCCCGACGTCGCAGAGCTTATCGTGGCTGATGGGCTCCACGACTTGGTGCTTTCGAGCCCGTCGGTCCGCTATCCGCTCTACGATAGCATCTTCGCGTGGCTTTCGTGCCACTAATTTTCAGCCTCGCCGATTGCGTTTTACTTCGATAATGGCCACTTTAAGTCATCGTTGATGTGGTCACGGGGTATTTTTTGCGTACCGGGGGGTGTTTTTCGCGTTTTTTTATTTATCTTTGTGTGCCGGAATTCGTAGTAGGCGATTTCGTTCGGCACATGATTCGAAAAGCAGACTATAATTTATGCCCGAAACCACTGCAGTAGAGACTAAAAAGTTGACTTTAGGAGCGATTCTGAAGTTCGCTATCCCCATGATTATCAGCGTGGGGCTCTGCTGGTTGCTCTTCCGCGATTTCGACTTCGATGCTATGTGGCAGACAATCACCACCGAATGTCGCTTCGAGTGGATAGCGCTCGGCCTCGTTTTGGCAGTGTTTTCGCACATATTTCGCGCTTTGCGCTGGCGTATCCAGCTTCGTGCGTTGGGCGTCAACCCGCCGCTTTTCTTCCTCGTGTTAAGCATTTTCGGCACGTACGCCGTCAATTTGGTGTTTCCGCGCCTGGGCGAGGTGTGGCGCACGGGCTACATAGCGGCTCGTCAGCGAGCACCGTTCACCACCGTGTTTGGCTCGATGGTGGCCGATCGCCTGGCCGATACGCTGACGGTGTTGCTGCTCACGCTTGCCGCTTTCGTTCTGGCCTCGGGCTCGCTTCTCGAGTACCTAAGCCAAAATGAGGCGCTATATCGCCAATTGGTGGCCTTGCTGTCGTCGCCATGGCTTTGGCTGGCCGTGGTCGCCGCAGTTGTTTTCAGCTGGTGGTTCCTAACTCGCAAGAATGCTAATTCGTTCGTCAGGAAGCTACAATCAGCCGTCGCCGAGCTATGGCAGGGTTTCATCGTGGTGCTGAAAATGCCCGGCCGCCTGCGCTGGCTGCTCCTTACAGTCGGCATCTGGGGCTGCTACTACATGCAGATGTATGTGGCTTTCTATGGCTTCGGATTCACTGCCGACGTCGTCAACGGCCACGGCGCAGCTGCCGTGCTCGTAGTATTCGTACTCTCGTCAATTTCGATGGGTGTACCATCCAATGGAGGTATCGGACCCTGGCAATGGGCTGTCATCTTTGGCCTGGGCATCTACGGCCTCGACGCTGCACGCGCCGGCGCCTTTGCCAACCTTGTGCTGGGGTGCAACACATTGCTGCTCATAGCCCTGGGACTATTCACCTTTGCTTGTATAGCTATCGACCGACATGGCATGTCGGCCGCTTCAAATAAGTCAATCAATCAAACACAATCGGATAAATGGCAAAAGTAATCATCATCGGTGCCGGCGGCGTCGGCACTGTCGTGGCACACAAGTGTGCTCAGAACCCCGAGGTTTTCACCGAAATTGTCATTGCTTCGCGCAATAAAGCCAAATGCGACGCGCTGGCCAAGGCTATCGGTCGCGACAACGTCACCACCGACCGCGTCGACGCTGACAGCGTGCAGGAGCTCTGCGAGCTCTTCCGTCGCCACAAGCCCGACATGGTCATCAACGTGGCCCTGCCCTATCAGGACCTCACCATCATGGACGCTTGCCTCGAATGTGGTGTCAACTACCTCGATACGGCCAATTATGAGCCCCGCGATGTAGCTCACTTCGAATATTCATGGCAGTGGGCCTATCGCGAACGCTTCGAGAAGGCCGGCCTCACGGCTATCCTCGGTTGCGGCTTCGACCCCGGCGTTTCGGGTGTATTCACTGCTTATGCAGCCAAGCACCACTTCTCGGCTATGGAGTATCTCGACATCGTAGACTGCAATGCCGGTAACCACGGCAAGGCTTTCGCCACCAACTTCAACCCCGAAATCAACATCCGCGAAATCACTCAGAACGGCCGCTACTGGCGCGATGGCCAGTGGGTGACCACCGGTCCGCTCGAAGTGCACCAGACGCTCAACTATCCCGAAATCGGTCCGCGCGAATCGTATCTGCTCTACCACGAAGAGCTCGAATCGCTCGTCATCAACTACCCGACCATCAAGCGCGCTCGCTTCTGGATGACCTTTGGCCAGGAATACCTCACACACCTGCGCGTAATCCAAGATATAGGCATGGCTCGCATCGACGAAATCGACTACAACGGCGTGAAAATCGTGCCGCTGCAGTTCCTCAAAGCCGTGCTGCCTAATCCTCAGGAGCTTGGCGAAAACTACCACGGCCAGACCTCAATCGGCTGCCGCATTGCCGGCATCGGCAAGGATGGCAAGCCTCTGACCTACTATATCTACAACAACTGCTCGCACGAAGATGCATACACCGAGACCGGCACACAGGCTGTCAGCTACACCACCGGCGTTCCGGCCATGACCGGCGCTATGATGTTCCTTACCGGCAAGTGGGTTAAGCCCGGCGTTCACAATGTCGAAGAGTTTGATCCCGATCCATTCCTGGCCGAGCTCGCCAAGCAAGGCCTGCCTTGGCACGAAATCATCAACGAGCCCCTCGAAGTAGAGCAAATCGACAATTAATAATAGTCGGAAGACAACGAAATTACAGGGTTCCCTGTTCAATCAGTGTGGCGACGCGGTCTATGATCGCGTCGTCTTTGTTTTTAGCAGGGTTGAAATTGCTCTTGAGGCTCACACCGAATAGTTTGCCGAATCCTTGCCAAAACGTGGCGCGAAATGTGCCTAGAAAGGCTTTCACGATGTCGTAGCTCGATTGGTGAGTCTCGCGCTGAATCAGCTTTACGAGCATCTTGGCTTGCCGCTTGCTGAATCGCTTCAGCACCGGTTTATATTGTTCGAACAGAGCTTTTTCCATTCGCTTAAGATAGTCTTCGCGTTCGCGCTTGGTGGAAAAAGTCTCGATGTATTCGTAGGTCTCGATGAGGGTTTCGCCTATGAGCTTGGCATATGGCAGAGTCAGGCGCACATCTCGCACAGTGCGCCAGTAGAACTTTTCTTCCTTGCTATTTTTGAATTTCAGAGGTGTGAAGCACGTGATGCCGGTCATGTGTAGCACCAGTATGGTGTCGCCCTCTTCGTCGATGCGGTAGTTATAGCCCGTGTAGTAAGGGTTGTGGCTCGGTCCGGGATTGTCGAGTGTGCGTCGGTCGTCGGCCGAAGCTATTGGAGCTACGGATGCAGCCATAATAGCTGCCAAAACTAATATCGCGCACCGACGTTTCATGGCGCAAAGATAATCATTTCCTCCCACAAAAGCAATCTCGAAAATTGCATCCCCAAGGAGTGAGGAGCGAGAGGAGGTGGGAGGCGAAGGGTGGGCCGAGCGCCGACCGCTTGCTATTGATTTAGAGCCGCAAATTTTATACTATTCGCCAAGGGTCTTTGCCTCGTATTCGGCAGCCTTAGCCTCGTCACCCATAGCTCGATAAGTCCATGATAAAAGTTTATACGTCACTTGAGTATAGGGATGGTCGCTACCGAGCACTCGTTCTCGAATATTCAGAGCTTTAAGGTAGTATTCCAGCGCTTTTTTATGCTCTCCAAGGACTGAATACGTACCACCGATATTGTTGTACGACGTAGCCGTATTGGGATGGTCAACTCCAAGCACTCGTTCTCGAATATTCAGAGCTTTAAGTTGATATTCCAGCGCTTTTTCATGCTCCCCAAGGCCTGAATACGTACTACCTATGTTGTTGTACGACATAGCCGTATCTGGATGGTCGACCCCAAGTACTCGTTCTCGAATATTCAGAGCTTTAAGTTTGTATTCCAGCGCTTTTTTATGCTCCCCAAGGCCTGAATACGTACTACCTATGTTGTCGTACGACGTAGCCGTATAGGGATGGTCTCCCCCAAGTACCCGTTCTTGAATTTCCAGCGCTTTAAGCTTGTATTCCAGCGCTTTCTCATACTCCCCAAGACTTGAATACGTACTACCTATATTGCCATACGACGTAGCCGTATTGGGATGGTCAACTCCAAGCACTAGTTCTCGAATATTCAGAGCTTTAAGGTAGTATTCCAGCGCTTTTTTATGCTCCCCAAGGCCTGAATACGTACTACCTACGTTGTTGTACGACGTAGCCGTATAGGGATGGTCAACCCCAAGTACTCGTTCTTGAATTTCTAGAGCTTTAAGCTTGTATTCCAGCGCTTTCTCATACTCCCCAAGGCCTGAATACGTACTACCTATATTGCCATACGACATAGCCGTGTCGGGATGGTCAACCCCAAGTACTCGTTCTCGAATTTCCAGAGCTTTAAGTTGATATTCCAGCGCTTTTTCATCCTCTCCAAGGTCTGAATACGTACTACCTATATTGCCATACGACGTAGCCGTGGCGGGATGGTCAACTCCAAGCACACATTCACGAATTTCCAGAGCTTTAAGTTTGTATTCCAGCGCTTTTTCATGCTCTCCAAGGCTTGAATACGTACTACCTATGTTGTTGTACGACGTAGCCGTGTTGGGATGGTCAACCCCAAGTACTCGTTCTTGAATTTCCAGAGCTTTAAGCTCGTATTCCAGCGCTTTTTTATGCTCTCCAAGGCCTAAATACGTACGACCTATGTTGTTGTACGACGTAGCCGTATCGGGATGGTCAACTCCAAGCACCCGCTCTTGAATTTCCAGCGCTTTAAGTTGATATTCCAGCGCTTTATTATACTCTCCAAGGCCTGAATACGTACTACCTATGTTGTTGTACGACGTAGCCGTATCGGGATGGTCGACCCCAAGCACTCGTTCTATAATTTCCAGAGCTTTAAGTTGATATTCTAGCGCTTTTGTGTACACTCCAAGGTTAGAATACGTACAACCTATGTTGTTGTACGACGTAGCG
>CAYWAM010000043.1:0-14924 GCA_964456545.1 uncultured Bacteroides sp. | reverse complement strand
AAAAGCGATTCTTTGCTTTTTTTCGTTAATTTTGCATTTGCTGTTGGACTCTACAAGTAAAACTTATCACGGATTTAAAGGTGAAAAAAATTAAAAGACTCGGCAGATTCGAGAATTTATTATTACCTTTGCGAGTTAATAAGAATATGTATGATATCGAGCCTACACGAAGATAGTAAACTTAAATCACTGCGCGCGCTGCTTAACGATAGCGAACGCATTGTGGTAGTGACCCACAGCGCCCCCGACGGCGACGCTGCCGGCTCGTCGTTGGCTCTGATGCATGTACTGGGCCACCTGGGCAAGGACGTCCGCGTAATTTACCCCGATATGTTGCCGCCTCTGCTGCGCAATCTGCCGGGCGCCAAGGATGCCACCGACGCAACTCGCTACCCCGACTTCGCTTGCAAACTAATCTCGGAGGCCGACCTCATCGTGTGCCTCGACTTCAACGAGCTCAGCCGCACCGGTGCCCTCGGCGAAGTTATCGGCAAAGCTGCAGCTCCGAAGGTGATGATCGACCACCACCTGCATCCGGGCGACTTCGCCACAGTGACCATCTCGCGCCCCGAGATGTCGTCGGCGTGCTACCTACTATTCCGAGTGCTATGCGGCCTGGAGTTATTCACAATGATTGATAAAGCCGCAGCCGAATGTCTGCTGACCGGTATGATGACCGACACGGGCAACTTCTCGTACAACGCATCGGACCCCGAAATCCACATCGTCGTAGCCGAGCTGATGAAACTTGGAGCTAATCCCGAAGAAATATACCGCCGCCAGTTCGAGACACATAGCGAAAACAGCATGCGACTCAACTCATACGCTCTGCTCGAAAAAATGGAAGTATTTCCCGAGGCCGGAGCTGCGCTCATCACACTGTCGCGCGACGAGCTCAACCGCTTCCACTACGTCAAGGGCGACACCGAAGGCCTAGTCAACCGGCCGCTGGCCATTCCTGAAGTCGTATACTCGTGCTACCTGCGCGAAGAAGACGGCTACGTCAAGGTGTCGATGCGCTCGCTGGGCGACTTCCCCGTCAACGAACTCTGCCACGAATACTTCGGCGGCGGTGGACACCGCAACGCTGCAGGTGGCGAATTCAAAGGCACTTTGGAGCAAGCGGCCGACCTATTCCGCTCATTGCTCGAAACCAACAAACAACTCTACTTAGCCAACCGTTAATACTACACCTCATATATATGAAGAAATTATTCCACAACCTGGCCTTAGCGCTTCTGTTCATCGCATCGGCGACTGTCGTTGCTTCGTGCGGCGACGACCGCTCATACGCCAAGCTGCTCAACACGGAAAACGCCGACGTCAACCGCTTCTTGGCCGATCAGCACGTCATCAACGAAGTGCCGGCCGACTCGATTTTCGAATCAGGTCCCGACGCACCCTACTACCGCCTCGACGAAGATGGTATGCTCTACATGCAGGTACTCGACCCAGGCACCCCCGACAACCGCGTTAAGGACGACGAACAAATCTACTTCCGATTCACACGCTACAACCTCGCCAACTATGTCGACGGTGAATTCGGCACCTCGGAAGGCAACGATGATGTGCTCAACGGCAACCTATCGTTTCGCTATAACAACTACCAGATTAGCTCGTCGTACGACTTCGGTCCCGGCATCCAGAAGCCGCTTTCGTACCTGCCTATCGACTGCGTCGTAAATATCGTCATCAAATCGCAATGGGGCATGCCCGGCGAAATGCAGTACGTAATCCCGTATCTATATAACATTCGCTACTATCGCCCGAAATACTAAAAAACGATTATCTTTGACCTAACAACCCCTTCCCTTCTACAAATATCTCAACAACTATTTAGTCAGAATTTTTTTCATCATCGACCTAAAATCTAACAACTCTATACAACTATGGCTCTTATAAAATCAATCTCGGGCATCCGCGGCACAATTGGCGGCCGCCCAGGCGAAGGCCTGTCGCCGCTCGACATTGTCAAATTCACAGCAGCGTACGCAACCTTTATCGCTAGAACAACGACCAAAACATCGCGCACCATCGTCGTAGGCCGCGACGCACGCCTATCGGGCAAAATGGTACTCGACATCGTCACAGGCACACTCATCGGCATGGGTTTCCACGTCGTAAACATTGGCCTGGCTTCGACTCCGACCACCGAAATCGCCGTCGAAAAAGAACACGCCTGCGGTGGCCTCATCCTCACCGCTTCGCACAACCCGCTGCAGTGGAACGCTCTGAAGCTACTCAACGAGCGCGGTGAATTCCTCTCCGACGCCGAAGGCAAGGAAGTACTCCGCATAGCCGAAGACGAAGATTTCGCATTCGCCGAAATCGACGACCTCGGCCACCTCTACACAAACGACACATACAATAGCCGCCACATCGACATGGTGCTCAACCTCGACCTCGTCGACCGCGAAGCTATCGCAAAAGCTAACTTCACCGTGGCTGTCGACGCCGTAAACTCTGTAGGCGGCATCGTAATACCGCAGCTGCTGCATGCTCTGGGCGTAAAGAATATCGTAGAGCTCAACTGCGACGCTACCGGCAAGTTTGCACACACTCCCGAACCAATCCCCGAAAACCTCACCGACATCGCTACGCTGGTCAAAAAATCAGGCGCCGACGTGGGCTTCGTAGTCGACCCCGACGTCGACCGCCTTGCCATCGTCAAGGACGGCGGTGAAATGTTCGGCGAAGAATACACACTCGTATCAATTGCCGACTACGTGCTCAGCCACACGCCAGGCGCTACCGTTTCGAACCTCAGTTCGAGCCGTGCTCTGCGCGATGTCACCGAGCGCCATGGCTGCCAATATTCGGCTGCCGCTGTCGGCGAAGTAAACGTAGTCACCGAAATGAAGCGCACCAAAGCCGTCATCGGCGGCGAAGGCAACGGCGGCGTCATCTACCCCGCCATCCACTACGGCCGCGATGCACTCGTAGGTGTGGCTCTATTCCTGACCATGATGGCCAAGACAGGCAAGAAGCCTTCTGAAATCCGTGCCACTCTGCCCGAATACAACATCTACAAGACAAAGGTTCAGCTTACCGCCGGACTCGACGTCGATGCAATCCTCGAAAAGGTAAAAGCCAAATATGCCGGTGAGCGCATCACCGACATCGACGGTGTCAAAATCGACTTCGCCGACAAGTGGGTACATCTGCGCCGCTCCAACACCGAGCCTATCATCCGCGTTTATGCCGAAGCCTCGACAAACGAAGGCGCTCAGCAACTGGCCGAGCAGGTCAAGCAGGTGATTCTCGACATGGTCGGCTAATCACTCAAACTACATCTACGGCGGTCCGCTCCCACCTACGGCGGGGCGGACCGCTCGCTACGAAAACACGAACACTATTAGTCATGATTTCAATCAACAACCTATCGGTAGAATTCAGCGCTCGCGCCCTCTTCGACAACGTCAGCTATGTCATTAACGACAAAGACCGCATAGCCCTGGCTGGCAAGAACGGTGCCGGCAAGTCGACTATGCTCAAAATCATAGCCGGGCTGCAGAAGCCCACATCGGGCACTGTAGCCATACCGGCCGACGTCACCGTGGGCTATCTGCCTCAGACCATGATCACCAACGACACGCTGACCGTGGAGCAAGAGGTAGGCAAAGCTTTTGCCCACATCGATGAAATGCAGCGCCGACTCGATGCTATGAACGCTGACCTGGCCGAACGCACCGACTACGAATCTGAAGCATACCACAAGTTGATTGACGACATGACTTCGCTCACCGAGCAACTCACTCTGGCTCAGGCAGACAACGGCCGCGCCGAACTCGAAAAGACTCTGCTCGGCCTCGGATTCGTACGCGAAGACTTTACTCGCCAAACGTCTGAATTCAGCGGTGGATGGCGCATGCGCATTGAACTGGCCAAACTGCTGCTGCAGCGTCCCGACGTGTTGCTGCTCGACGAACCGACCAACCACCTCGACATCGAATCAATACAGTGGCTCGAGAATTTCCTTATTACCAAAGCTAAAGCTGTGGTACTGGTCAGCCACGACCGCGCATTTCTCGACAACGTCACTCACCGCACCATCGAAATTTCGCTCGGCAAAATCTACGACTACAACGTCAACTACACTCACTACGTAGCCCTGCGCGCCGAACGCCTCGAGCAGCAAATGCGCGCATACAACAACCAGCAAAAGCAAATCGCCGACACCGAAGCTTTCATCGAGCGCTTTCGCTACAAGGCCACCAAAGCCGTGCAAGTTCAGAGCCGCATGAAGCAGCTAGCCAAAATCGAACGAATCGAAGTCGACGAAATCGACACATCGCACATCAATCTGCGATTTCCACCGGCACCGCGCTCGGGCGACTTCCCTGTCATTGCCGACAATGTAGGCAAGGCCTATGGCGACCACCAAGTCTTCGACGGCGCTACTTTCACCATACGCCGAGGCGAAAAAGTTGCGTTCGTGGGCAAGAACGGTGAGGGTAAATCGACCCTCGTTAAATGTATCATGGGCGAAATCCCCTTCACAGGCTCGCTGAAAATCGGACACAACGTGAAAATTGGCTATTTCGCTCAGAATCAGGCATCGCTGCTCGACGGCGAAGCCACCGTATTCGACACCATCGACCGCGTGGCCGTAGGCGACATCCGCACCAAAATACGCGACATCCTGGGCGCCTTCATGTTTGGCGGCGAAGCATCCGATAAGAAAGTAAAAGTGCTCTCGGGCGGCGAACGCACCCGCCTGGCCATGATTCGCCTGCTGCTGCAACCCGTCAACCTGCTAATCCTCGACGAACCGACCAACCACCTCGACATCAAGACGAAAGACGTGCTCAAGCAAGCCATCAAAGACTTCGACGGCACGGTAATCCTCGTCAGCCACGACCGCGACTTCCTCAACGGACTCGTCGAAAAAGTCTACGAATTCGGCGGCGGTAAAGTGCGAGAGCACCTCGGCGGCATTTATGAATTCCTCGAACACAAACGCATCGACTCGCTTCGCGAACTCGAGAAAAACACGCCGGAAACCACATCCAAGCAGCAAGCCTCTAACAAAAAAGATGCTCCTGCCGAAAAGCCGGCATCAAAAAGCGAAGCACCGCGCCTGAGCTACGCCGAGCAGCGCGAACGCGATAAGATGGTGAAGCGCGCACGCCGCAAAGTAGAAGAAGCCGAAGCTCGCGTAGCCGAGCTCGAACAGGCCGTCAAAGACATCGAAGACGCCCTGGCCGACCCGGCTGCTGCCACTGCCGACCCCGACATCTACAATCGCCATGCCGCCACGGTCAAAGAACTCGAAAACGCCATGAGCGTCTGGGAGTTAGCCACACTCGAACTCGAAGAACTCGAAAACTAACCACCCGCAAGCGATGTTTATTGCGTGCGCATTACACGCAAAAAAAAACATCGTCTTTGGCTCGCCATTCCTTATCGTCAGAAAGGAGTGCATAAGTTTCACTGCCGCACAATAAGTCGCACGGCAGTCACCAATCTTAGGATACATATTTTTTCTAATTCCGCATCGCACAAAAGTGCGCGGTCAGGTGCGGGAGCGGCGGCGAGCTTCGATAGCTTCGAGCAAGGTTTCGAGCTCGGATTTGACGCGACGCAGACGCGACACTACTTCAAATCGACGTGAGACGCCCGACGAATTGTTGCGCAGATGGTCCTCTGCGGCCTCAAGGCGTAGGCCCTTTTCGCGCACGAGATAGTAAATCATACGGATTTTTTCGACATCGTCGGGAGTGTAGAATCGTGTGCCTCCGGCGTTGCGTCGCGGCTTGATCAGGGTGAATTTCTTTTCCCAAAACCGGAGTGTCGACTGCGGAATCTCGAGAATCTCGGCTACTTCGCCGATTTTGTAGAATTTCTTGTCTAGGTCTTTCATGATCAATCCATTACGTGTGCGGCATTATCGGCCTGGCGCACCATTTCATCATACTGCTCAGGCGTCAAATCCATAAAATAGTAATTCACAGGGTTCTGCGGCTCGCCTTTGAAGCGCACCTCGTAGTGCAGGTGTGGCCCGGTCGACTTACCGGTATTACCAACACGCCCGATTAGGTCGCCGCGATGCACAGCCTGCCCTTCGCGTACCAAAGTGGCAGAAAGATGGGCGTAGCGAGTCGTATAATTGTATCCGTGGTTTATTTCAATTAGTTTGCCATAGCCGCTCTGCCAGTCGCTGAAGGTGACCACACCATCGCCCGTAGCATAGACCGGAGTTCCCACATCGCTCGAAAAATCCATACCCGCATGAAAGCGAGTAGTTCCATAGACCGGGTCGTGGCGGTAACCGTAGCCCGAGGCCATGGTCTTTAAATACTTCTCCGAGATGGGTTGAATAGCCGGCACACAAGCCAAGCGCTCGTTCTGATGCAAGGCTCGGTCGCGCAGATAGTCAAACGACTTACTCTGCGTATAGAGCATATTGTCGAGATGGTCGAGCTTGCGCGAAACGGTACGATAGAGCTCCATACTCGACATCGAATCGAGACTTTCGTAGTAGCGCTGACGCTCAAGGCCGGCAAATCGGTCGCCACGCGTGAGCGGGTCGGCATGCATGAGCACGCGGTAAAAATTATTGTCGCGAGCAGCGATATCTTCCATGACAGCCAAGGCCTCGTCGCTGCGCCGCTCGAGCATCTCGAGGCGAGTCTCCATCTGCGCATTGGCCTGGCGCAAGGTGCGCTCGCGCGGAAAGTCAAAAATCACATAAGCCAGCGTAAATACCGACACACCGATAGCCGCACCAATCGCATACTGGCGAATGGTCGACCACATGCGCATGCGACGCGAGGGATAGACGCGCTCATACTGCTCAGTGACGGGATTATATCTATAAAAAGTTTTCTGGCTCATACACGAAGGCTGAAACGTGATATCACTTGCAAATTTAGCGATTTTTGCGTAATTTTGCGCGCATTTAGGGCCACAAAATCGACCCAACGCGGCCCGATTAAAAGCCAGATAATTAAACCAACTCCACAATATGTTGACTGCTAAAGAAATACGCAAGTCTTTCAAAGACTTTTTCGAATCTAAAGGACACCACATCGTGCCCTCTGCTCCGATGGTGATCAAAGATGACCCCACGCTGATGTTCACCAATGCAGGTATGAACCAGTTCAAAGACATCATCTTAGGCAACAAAGCCGCAAAATACGTGCGCGTAGCCGACTCGCAGAAGTGTCTGCGAGTAAGTGGCAAGCACAACGACCTCGAAGAAGTAGGCCACGACACCTACCACCACACCATGTTCGAAATGCTCGGCAACTGGTCGTTCGGCGACTACTTCAAGCAGGAAGCTATCGACTGGGCTTGGGAATACCTCGTAGACGTACTCAAACTCAACCCCGAACGCCTCTACGCCACCGTATTCGAAGGCTCGGCTGCCGAAGGCCTCGAGCGCGACAACGAAGCCGCCGGCTACTGGGAAAAACACTTGCCCGCTTCGCACATCATCAACGGCAACAAACACGACAACTTCTGGGAAATGGGCGATACCGGCCCCTGCGGTCCCTGCTCGGAAATCCACATCGACCTGCGCCCCGAAAGCGAGCGCGCAGCAATTCCGGGCGTTGAGCTGGTCAACCACGACCATCCCCAGGTAATCGAAATATGGAACCTCGTATTCATGCAGTACAACCGCCTAGCCGACGGCTCGCTGCAGCCCCTACCCGCTCGCGTCATCGACACCGGCATGGGCTTCGAGCGCCTCTGCATGGCCATGCAAGGCAAAACCTCGAACTACGACACCGACGTATTCACCCCGCTGATTGGCAAAATTTCCGACCTCTCGGGCCTCGCCTACGGCAAAGATGCCGACGTCGACGTGGCCATGCGAGTAATTGCCGACCACGTACGCACCATCTCGTTCTCGATTGCTGACTCGCAGCTACCGTCCAACGCCAAGGCCGGCTACGTAATCCGTCGTATCCTGCGTCGCGCCGTACGCTACGCCTACACATTCTTGAAACAGAAATCAGCCTTCATGTATCGCCTGGTCGACACCCTCATCGAATCGATGGGCGAAGCATATCCCGAGCTGCCCGCTCAGCGCGACCTGATTATGAAAGTAATCAAGGAAGAAGAAGACGCTTTCTTGCGCACACTCGAAAACGGCATCCGACTGCTCGACGACGCCATCGCTCAGGCCAAGGCTGCCGGCAACGACCACATCTCGGGCAAACAGGCCTTCGTACTCTACGACACTTACGGATTCCCCCTCGACCTCACCGAGCTAATCCTCAAAGAAAAAGGCATGACCCTCGACCAAGCCGAATTCGATAAGGAAATGCAGGCTCAGAAGCAACGCGCACGCAGCGCTGCCGCCGTCGAAGCCACCGACTGGGTGAGCGTCAGCGAAGGCGAGCAGCAGTTCGTTGGCTACGACTCGCTCGAAGTCGAGACCAACATCCTGCGCTACCGTCGCGTAAAACAAAAGAACAATGAATACTATCAGATAGTACTCGCCACCACTCCGTTCTACGCCGAAATGGGCGGCCAGAGCGGCGACCGCGGTACACTCACCGACACCGCTACCGGCGAAGCCATCGAAATCTACGACACCAAACGCGAAAACGGCATGGGTGTGCACCTGACCAAGAAGTTGCCCACCAACCCTGCCGCCACATTCCGCGCCACCGTCAACGCCGACATCCGTCGCGCCATCTCGTGCAACCACACCGCTACCCACCTGCTCCACCAAGCCCTGCGCGACGTGCTCGGCACACACGTTGAGCAGAAAGGCTCGCTCGTGACACCTGACTCGCTGCGCTTTGACTTCTCTCACTTCCAGAAAGTGACTCCCGAAGAGCTACGCGCCGTCGAACGTCTGGCCAACAAGCGCGTGCGCGAAGCAATCGCCCTCGATGAGCACCGCAGCATACCCATCGCCGAAGCTCGCGAAATGGGCGCAATGGCCCTGTTCGGCGAAAAATACGGCGACGAAGTGCGCGTAATCCGCTACGGCGACTCTATCGAACTCTGCGGTGGTACACACGTAGCCAACACCGGCAACATCGGCATGATTCACATCGTATCCGAAAGCTCAATTGCCGCCGGCATCCGCCGCATCGAAGCCATCACCGCATCGGCTGTCGAAGACGCTATGGAATTCATGATTAATACCGCCCATGGCGTTGCTGCCCTACTCAACAACACACCCGACGTGATTGGCGCCCTCAAGAAAGCCCTCGACGAAAACGCTGACCTACGCCGCAAGGCCGAAGAAGCTGTCAACGAGCGCATCCAAAACCTCGCTGCCAAGGTTCTTGAATCAGCCACTACTACTGAAGGCGGCATCCGTTTGACTAGCCTGCGCGGCAAGTTCATTCCCGATGTCGTGAAGGGCGTAGCCTTCGCAGTAAGAGCTGCCTCACCCGAAAACACCGCCTTCATTGCCGCTACTTCCGACCTCTCCGGCAAGCCACTACTGACCGTGATGCTCACCGAAGACATCGCCAAGAACGGCCTCAGCGCAGCAGCAATCGTGCGCGAAGCTGCCAAAGCCATCAAGGGCGGCGGCGGCGGCCAGCCCGGCTTCGCACAGGCCGGTGGCAAGGACGTCGACGGCATCGACATCGCCTTCAAGGCCCTTACCAACGCTATTAAATAAGAAAAAAACAACTCAACTCGATAGTTGCCACCGACATAAATGCGTGTCGGTGGCAACCTTCACAAATACCGGATTACCATGATACGCCATCTGACACTGCTGCTCGCCACACTCATGACAGTGTGCTTGAGCTCGCGCGCCGCCATCAGCGACACGCTGCTGATTGAATCAAAACACTTGGCCACACCGATGAAAGTCACCGTGGTCGTGCCCGAAGCCTCGAAGACCGACGCCTCGCTACGCTTCCCCACTGTATATCTGCTCAACGGCTACAGCGGCGACTACCGTTCATGGGGCAATCTCCGCCCCGACATGGCCGACCTGGCCGACCGCTATGGCATGGTCATCGTCATGCCCGACGGACGCGACAGCTGGTACTGGGACTCGCGCCCAGGTATGATGATGGAATCATTCTTCACTCAGGACCTCGTCCCCACAATCGACCACAAACTGCCCACCATCACCGACGCATCGAAGCGCGCCATCTCAGGCCTTAGCATGGGTGGACACGGCGCTCTGTGGCTCGCTATTCGCCACAGCGACATCTGGGGCTCGGCCGCCAGCATGTCGGGCGGTGTCGACATCCGCCCCTTCCCCAACAACTGGAAGATGAAACAACACATCGGCGAGCAGGACAAGAATCCGCAGGCTTGGGAAGACCACACGGTCATCAACCTCGTGCCGCAACTCAAACCCGGCCAGCTCAACATCCTCTTCGACTGCGGTGTCGACGACTTCTTTGCCGAGGTCAACAACAACCTGCATCAAGCCCTGCTCGATGCCAAGATTCCTCACGACTACATCTCGCGTCCAGGCGCCCACACAGGCAAGTACTGGGCCAACTCGGTACTCTACCATTTACTATTCTTCAACGAAATCTTCACCCGCTAAACTGCAATGATACTCAAGTCGATAGCGCTCTCAAACTTCAAGAACATAGCCTCGGCCGACCTCGAATTCTCGCCCAAGGTCAACTGCTTGCTAGGCGACAACGGCATGGGCAAGAGCAACCTGCTCGACGCTATCCACTACCTGAGTTTCACCAAGAGCTTCGGACGCCTGTCCGACTCGATGCTCATACGACGCGGCGAAGACTTCGCAATCCTTAAAGGTCTCTACCAGCGCGGCGCCGACAGCGAAGAAATCACTGCCGGCCTGCGCCGCGACCGCCGCAAATCATTTCGTCGCGGAGGCAAAGAGTACCAAAAAATATCATCACACATCGGATTGCTACCAGCCGTAATGGTGGCGCCGGCCGACCTCGCTTTGGTCACCGAAAGCGGCGAAGAACGCCGTCGCTTCGCCGATATGATTATCTCGCAAAGCGACCATGCTTACCTCGAAGCGCTCATGCGCTACAACCGACTACTCGAACAGCGCAACCGCATGCTGCGCGACGGCTTCACCGATGCTACCCTGCTTGAATCAGTAGACATGATGATGGACGCGCAAGCCTCCATAATCATTCCGGCCCGCGAGGCCTTCGTCAGTCGCCTGCGCGACATTTTCAACCGCTACTACCACCTCATTGCCGGCGACGGCGAGACCGTCGACATGGTCTACCGCGCTTCGATTGAAGGACATAGCTCTATGTTCGATGCCCTATGCCACGCTCACACACGCGACTGCATCTTACGCCACACCACCGTAGGGCCTCACCGCGACGATATCATCTTCACGCTCGACGGCATGCCGGTGCGCACCACAGCCTCGCAAGGCCAGACAAAAACTCTCACCATAGCCCTGCGCTTGGCTCAATACGAATTTCTAGCTCAATCAACCGGGCTAAAACCCTTGCTACTACTCGACGATATCTTCGACAAACTCGACGCCCGACGTGTCGAACGCATCGTTACCACTGTATCAGGCTCTGAATTCGGCCAGATATTCATCACCGATACCAACCGCAAGCACCTCGACGAAATCATGGCCTCGTGCGGACCCGACTACCGCATGTGGCACGTAGCCGATGGCGCATATACACCCATCGAAGTTCAATGAAAAAATCTGAAGCAATGTCGGTTACCGACATACTCAACCTCTACATCAACGACGCCGGGCGCCGCGATGTATTCGACCGACATAAGATCGAATACCTGTGGGGGGATGTCGTCGGGCAAGCAATTAATCGCGCCACAATCCGACGCTACGTCGATGGCGACGTGCTCCACGTCTACATATCGTCGGCTCCCCTCAAAAGCGAACTTGCATTCATGGCCGAAGCTATCGTAAAGACGCTCAACAACGCAGTCGGCTCACAAATCATCTCTAAATTAGCAATTCACTAAATTATGGCACAACAACACCTTATAGAACCCGATTTCGAATTTCACCACACCACCGACGTACAGCTACGCTTTGGCGACATTGACCTCTTCGGCCATGTAAATAACAACGTCTACCTACAGCTGTTCGACATTGCTAAGTACGACTACTTCCGCCAGGTGATGGGCGCCGACTTCGACATTCGCACCCTGGCCATGGTTGTCGTAAACATCAACTGCGACTTCTTAGCGCCGGCATTCCTCGACGAACCCCTGCGCGTACTGACCGCTTGCGCCTCAATCGGCGAAAAATCAGTGCGACTGCTCCAGCGCGTAGTCAATACAGCCACAGGCCAAGTAAAATGCTCTGCCACGACCATCATGGCCACCTTCGACCCGGCCACTAAATCGTCAAGCCCAGTCGCTCCGCATGCTCGCGCTGCCCTGGCAGCCTACGAAGGCCGCGACCTCTAATCCTCACCACCTCTCCACTACAAAAAAAACGCCAAGTATCAACTTGGACCGAGACACCAATTTTGCACAAAATCAGCATTCTAAAGCCTGATTGAGCAATTTTGGTGTTAAATTTTCTTAACTACGGCATCGCTTTCATTTTTTGTTTCTAAATTGCAGTGATGTTTGAAGCACTGGCACAAGGATTTGACTGGACATGGCTGAGAAACGCCATTTTCTTCCTTTACGCCGTTACCACAATATCGATTATTGTCGTGGTTCTGTCTGAAAACAGAAACCCCGTCAAATCGCTTGCGTGGGTAACGGTGTTGATGCTCTTGCCCCTGTTAGGAATCGTGCTCTACATCGTATTCGGACGCAACATTCAAAACACCAGCAAGATGTCGCGCCGAAATCGCCGACTACTAAAGAAACGCGAACGCCCGTCGGCTGCCGACTATCGCTCGCTTGACCTCGAGCCCGAATCAGCCCAGCAAATCAGGCTCGCCCATGCACTGACCGGTGCCGCGTTTTACACCGACAACAGCGTTGACGTCTTCACCAATGGCTACGACAAATTCGAAGCCCTCAAAGCCGACCTACGCGCGGCTAAGCGATTCATCAACATCGAATACTACATCTTCGAAGACGACCAAATCGGCAACGAAATAGCTGCCATCCTTATCGACCGCGCCCAAGCCGGAGTTACTGTTCGAGTCATTTACGACCACGTCGGTTCTTTCGCCGTACGCAACCGCTTCTTCAATAACATGAAAAAAGCAGGCGTGCAGATTTACCCATTCTTCCAAGTGACATTTCCACAACTGGGCACGCGTATCAACTGGCGCAACCATCGCAAAATCTGCATCATCGATGGCACTGTCGGCTATTTAGGCGGAATGAACATCGCCGACCGATACATCGACGGCGGCAAATTCAAATGCTGGCGCGACACACACGTGCGCGTACGCGGCCCTATCATCGCCGCCCTACAGCATTCATTTGTCCTCGACTGGCACTTCGTCGGGCAACCACTAATCACCGACCCAATCGAGCCCACCAAGCCAAAAGACGGCAAGATTGCTGCCCAAATAATCACATCGGGGCCGACTTCGCAGTGGAGCAACATCGCTTTCATGTTTCACAAAGCTATTGCCAACGCAAAGCGCCGCATCTACATACAGACGCCCTACTTCTTACCCACCGACGCCCTGCTAAAAGACCTCATCACGGCCGCGCTGGCGCGCGTCGATGTTCGCATTATGCTCCCGCGCTCGTCCGACTCTGTCCTCCTCAACTACGCCTCGGCCTCATACTTCACCGAATGTATGCGCGCCGGCGTCAAATTCTACTTCTACGAGCCCGGAATGCTACACTCCAAAGTAATCATCATCGACGATGAATTCGTCACCATCGGCTCTACCAACTTCGACTTCCGCTCATTCGAGCACAACTTCGAAGCCAACCTATTCTTCTATTCTCGCGAATTCAACGAGCGTATGCTCGCAATATACCGCGACGACTTGGCTAAATGTACGCGCGTCACCACTGCCGGCTGGCGACGCCGCCCACTACTCCGGCGCGCCATCGAGTCGGTCGTGCGCCTTATGAGTCCTATACTCTAGAATTTCTTATCGGGCACAGCCCATCATATATAATCCCACAAAAAAAATGGCAACAGACCTAAGTCAGAATCGCGAACGATTCTGCAAAATACTTCGCGACACAGGTATCGAAAACATCGACGACATCATCGCATACCTCGACGAACTGAAATTCTTCGAAGCTCCGGCATCCGCACGCAATCACTTCAACTTCCCCGGAGGGCTGGCCCTGCACTCGCTCAACGTCTACGACATGGCAATGAAACTACGCGAAAGCGTCGTCGCTCTGCGCCCCGACACTGCCGACCTGCTCGCTCCCGAATCAATAGCCATTGCCGCCCTACTCCACGACGTGTGCAAAGCCAACATCTATCGTCGCACAATACGCCGCCAGAAAAACGAAATCGGCGTATGGGAAGACATCGAAGGCTACGAAGTTGACTACTCTGCGCTGCCCGTTGGCCACGGCGAAAAATCCGTAATCATGCTTCTTCGTGCCGGACTCGACCTCGAAGACGACGAACTAATGGCCATCCGCTGGCACATGGGCCCGTGGGATCTTCCGGCCCAAAGTATCGAAATGGATAAATCTTATCGAAAAGCTCAAGAAAAATCACCTTTAGTCGCTCTAATTCACACAGCCGACACATTAGCAGCGCAAATACTTGAGCACGACGCATATAGCCTCTAAAAAGGCAAAAAACAGCGCGCACCGTCGTAGGCCAAAAACAAAAAAAATCACTTTTTTTGTAAAAAAATTGGCAAAAGCCCTTGCAGATTCAAAAAAAATGCCTACCTTTGCAACGCAATCGCAAAAAAGCGGTGCCCAACGCGAAAATAGCTCAGTTGGTAGAGCACGACCTTGCCAAGGTCGGGGTCGCGGGTTCGAGTCCCGTTTTTCGCTCGAAGTTCTTTTACTTATTGAAATTATTGACGAATCGCTTCTATCACTTGCGAAAATAGCTCAGTTGGTAGAGCACGACCTTGCCAAGGTCGGGGTCGCGGGTT
>CAYWAM010000042.1:0-15190 GCA_964456545.1 uncultured Bacteroides sp. | reverse complement strand
TCAGCTCACCCTGCACATTGTCGCGGTTGAGCATCGCCACCGCATACGAGCCATCGACCAGCGCAGTATACGTATTCTTCGATGTCACATCCATGAGCTTGGCCTCGTAGACACCTTCGGTCGACGACGGCTTCACGCGATACACAGCATAGCGCATACCTTCGGGAGCTGCCTTCCACACCAGCGTGCGACCATCGACAGTGACATCGCCCACGGCTTCGGGAGCCGGCTCGGTCTGCAGACCCATTACGGGAATAAGCGTCGGCTCGGCATACACCTGCGCCACACGGCTCAGAATGTTGATTTTGTTTTCCTTGAAGCATGTAGCGTTGAACATGAAGCTACCGCGAGTATTCGAATTGCCACGCGAAATGCGGAACTGCTCGTTGAGCTGATTCAAATCTTGATACGGCGCGCCCTCAGCTTCTACGCCAAAGCGATACAAGGCGTGGCCGATGGCCAGCGTAGCCTTGAACGAGTTGTCATTCCACCACTTGCACATCTTAGTGAAGTTCATCGCAATGTTGCTTGTCGAGTTGTAGAGCTGCGGCACCACCAGGTCAATCCAACCTTCCTGACACCACTTGCGCACATCGGCGTAGAGGTCATCGTAGTTCTGCAAGCCACTCGAGTCCGAGCCATTGACAGCGTCGCTAGCCTTGTTGCGCCAGATGCCGAACGGCGCTATCGAGAAGATGCAGCCGGGCTTCTTCGACACCAGTAAGTTGTGGATACGCTCCACTACGTCGTCGACCTGCGCGCGACGGAAATCGCCCACGGTGGCATACTCGGCACCATAGGTGCGATAGTCCTCGGCATCGTCAATTTCCACACCCGATTTCGGATAAGGATAGAAATAGTCGTCGAAATGTATGCCGTCGACATCGTACTTCGTGATAAGGTCGTCGACCACATCGACCAGCAGCTGCTTCACCTCGGGACGAGCCGGACGATACATCAGCAGATTGTCGTACTTCATAGTCCACTCGGGATGCTGCTTGGCCGGATGCGAGGCCGCACCGCTCTGTGCGAAGGCCGAAGCACTGTTGCTGATGCGGTAGGGGTTCATCCACGCATGGAATTCCATGCCGCGAGCATGCACTTGCTCAATCATCCACTGCAATACGTCGTAGCCCGGGCTGCGGCCTTGGCTACCACACAGATACTCGCTCCATGGCTCCAGAGGCGATTCATAGAACGCATCGGCACAGGGACGAATCTGCATGATTACGGCGTTGACGTTGTACTTTTCGAAAGCGTCGAGATATTTCACAAACTCATCTTTCTGCATCGTCTCGACATTGGCCTTGGGCCAGTCCATACGGCCTACCGTAGCTACCCACACACCGCGGATTTCGCGGTCGGGCAGAGAGTAAGTAACGATTTCGGGAGTAGGCTCGTCGGGCGTTTCCGGCTCGTCGGGTTTCTGTTCAGGAGTCTCGGGTTTTGCAGGAGTCGAAGGCTCGTCGCTGCTGCACGCCGACACAGCACCGGTTGCCAGCATCATCAAGGCGAGCAGAAAGAGTTTTTTTATTTTCATTGCAATGGTTGATTAAATCTACAATTCGACCGACTGAAGTCTCCTCAATCAGAGGAGACTTCACAGTCCGTCAATTGATTATTCTATATATTATTTTACAATCTTATAAGTGCGAACGTTAGTCTTGACGATGTACACGCCGGGAGCGAGCGCGTCGAGGTCAGCAGCCACAGCGGCGCCGGTAGCAGAGTATATAGCTTCGACAGCCTCGTCGGCCACAGTAGCTGCGTCGACGACACCATCCTGGCCCAAAGTGATTGTGCCAAGAGCAGGAGTGGTAAATTCGTTGGCTTCCTTAGGAATAGCATAAGCAGCCACGCCACCGGCCTCTGCATCGCTGTTGAAGATTACGTAGAGGTTTCCGGCTGCGTCGAATGCGGCATCCATGCAGCGCTTGCCGGTATATGGAGCTTCGAAAGTTCCTTCACAATATTTTTCGAGCGAGGGTACGCCATTCTCGTCGTAAGTAGCCTTAGCTACGACGAAGCCTAGACCACTATCCGAACCTATGCTGGCCACGAGCGAGCCATCGGGGCTGACTGCCAGAGTACCAGCCGGAGTCGAGCCGAGGAAAATGCTCTTGTCGCCCGTCTTAAAGTCGAGCTGGCCATCCTTATTCAGGTGATACACACAAGCGTTGGCTTCGCTTTCTTGCCAACGATATTGGCCGAGCCACAGGCCGCCGCGCTGGTCGGAGTAGAGGCGATGATTGCCGTTGACATAGCCGTCGGGATGTCCCCAATCGGCTGTCGGAGCAGTAGCCCAAGGCGAGGCTGCTTTACCAATGTTGTAGACCATGATATCGCCATTAGTGCCATTCATATCCTCGTCTGACGTATAGAGCACTCGGCTGTCGCCGTCGCCATACAGAGCTATATCCTGAACCGAGCCATGCACTTTGGCTCCGTCGATAGTCACCAGGCCGGCTGCATCGCGCTCGCCTTCAGCAAACACCGATGTCCAAGCACCGTCGAGGTCATTAGGAGCCGCAACGTAGACGCCATTGTTGGCATTATCAGCCCACGAGCAGACGAACACATCGCCATTTTGAGCCACAGCCACGTTATTGGGGTTTGAAGAGCTTTCAATCCATTCGATACCGCCGGTATAGGGGTCGGTATTCACTGCTTCGAGAGCGGCGTTGAAGACATAAAGGCCGGTGGCAATGCGCGCACCGGTCTTGCCGGGCTTCGAAGGCGACACGGCATATACATTGCCGAATGCCGGGCTAATTACCGAGTTATCAACTGCTATACCACGGCCGGCCGAGATTTGCAAATCGGTATTCGAGCCATCGGTCAGCGCGGTCACCTCGGTGACGGTAGCAGCCGACGCAGTCAGGCTCCACGAATACGTGCCATTGGCAACCTCTACTGCGGGTACAGCCACTGTGTTGACACCCTTGACACCGGCACCAAGATCGGCCGATGCTACCACGACGCCATCCTTAATGACGTTGAATACCACCTTCTCAGCAGCATCATTGAGCACAAAAGACAATTGGCCGTTTTCGACTTTAAGGGCCGATGCATAAACGTTAGCAACGGCATGAGCTGCACCTGAGCCAATGACGAGAGCAGCAAGCGGAAGTAAAAACTTCTTCATAGTAAAATAGTTTTTTTTAGGGTGAGATTTAAAGTAGCCACCGGAGGCTGCGAAGCCTCCGGCAGCTGTTAAGGATTAGCGAACGATTTTCAGAGTTTCCGAGCCGGCACGAGCGATGTAAACGCCCGAAGCAAGGTCTGCAAGATCAATGGCATAGCCCTGAGCCACCAGATGGCCGGCCACGTCGTAGAGGTCAATATGGAGACCGGCAGCGGTGACCACATTGTCCTTCACTTCAATCACAGCGACATCTTTCTCAACCGAGAACACACCTGACGAAGCCTTCAGCGGAGCGATGGCAGCTGTGGTGTACTCGTTGACATCCTTCGGCATGGCCCAGATGCCAATGCCGCCGGCATTGTCGTTGTATGCTACGTAGAGGTTGCCGGCTACGTCGAAGTCGCAGTCGAACGGACGCGAACCGTAGGTCGAACCAATCACATACTTAAGTGTGAGAGTCGGCTTGCCGGCTGCATCGTACGTAGCTTCAAGTACACGAATTTCGCTAGTACCGGCTACAGCCACAAGCGAGCCGTCAACGCTCACGCCAAGTGCGCCCATCGGGTTCGACGACTGAATCAGCTGCGTATCACCGCAATAGTAGTCGTAGACGCCATCAGCGTTGACGTGCATCAGCGACGGGATGGCTTCGGCATTGGTGTAGCGATTCTGACAAACCCAGATACCACCGCGACCATCAGGTTCTACGCAGTCGCTCTGGTTGCGGAAGTTATTGGTGCTACCGGTGTTGAAGGCCGGATATACGTGCGAGGGAGCAGCTACCCAGGGAGTAGTAGCCGTGCCTACGTCGTAGCGAGTCAGCGGCGACTTGTCGCCGGTGTAGCCTTCGCCGATAGCCTCGGGGTAGAGGTCTTCGTCGGAAGTATAGATGCGAGTCTCAGCGCCCGAACCAACCACACAGAGGTCCACGATAGAGCCATGGATGTTCACACCGCCTTCGCTGGCCAGGCCATCGCCATTGCGTGTGCCGCCGAAGAAGGCGCGGAAGTCGGCCGACGGGTCAGCAGGATTCATCACCCAGATGCCCGAGTGACCGTCGCTCCAGTCGCAGATGTAGACTTGGCCATCCTCAGCCACGTCGAGGCGGCAAGGCGACGAATTGCCCTTCCAGGCCTCTCCACCTGTCCACGGAGTACCACCCTGGCCGGTGATATCGGCATGAGCTGCGTCGAGCACATATACACCGGTACCCATGCGAGCGCCCTTCTTGCCGTTAGCCTCAATTGAGGTTGCATAGATGCGGCCAAAATAGGGGCTTGCCGGATTATTATCAATCGACACCGAGCGGATATTAGCAATCTCGAGGTTGGCATCGCCATTCTGCGAGAACTGCACAGGCTCGCCTGTGATGGCATCGGCACGAGCTGTGATGCTCCAAGCATATTCACCGTCGGCCAAGCCGTCAGATTCGAACGACACGGTGTTGGTGCCGCGCAGTTGCGGGCCCAAGTCGATGTTTTTCACTACGTCGCCGTCCTTAATGACATTAAGGATTACCGAGGTGGCATCATCGTTGAGCGTAAAGCGCACCGAGTTGGCCTGCACGGGTTCCAGAGCCGATGCAAACACATTAGCTCGGCCGGCATCAGTAGCCGGGTCATAGTTGGGGTCATCAAGCATAGCGATGGGGCCGCAAGTCTTGGCAGCTTCACACACTACGTCTTCCTCATATGTAGTGTATCCCTCAGCCTCGATAGTGAGTCGATAGGTGCCGGGCTGCAGGTCGGGGAAGTAGTACAGGCCGTTATAGTAGTCGTCGGTCGTATAAGTAAGGTTCACACCATTGCCGCTCAAGGTCACCTTAGCGCCATTGATAGGCTTATACTGGTCGTGGTCGCCGTACGAAGCGCCCAAGAAGAGCGGGTCGCGCAGGATGCGCTTGCCATCCTTCGCTGCGCCGGCGATGATGCCGGTAGTGGGCATCGGAGCATTGAAGTACTCGCAAATGCCGGTATAGAGCTTGTAGGCAATAATTTTGCTATAGTCCTCCGATAGCATGCGGTGAGCCTCGGGCTTATAGTCATGGAAAGCGATTTCGGCCAGGTAGCCGGGACGCCACATATGGCGGAACACGCCGAGGTGATAGCCTTCGGTCCACGAAGAATAGAATGCCGAGTCAGACACTACATAGGGCGACGTCGGGCTCTTCATAGCTTGCCAGCAGGTCAGGTTATTGTCGTGCAGATGACGCCAAGCAGCCGTACCCATCTCCTTCGAAGCAGGGATATCGGGGTCGTTGATGTTGAACGACTGGCCGGGGCGAGGGTCTGCACCACGATACATCACCAGCAGGTGATTGGCTCCGTTGCCATTGGAGTGAATCGACACAAACATATCGGCTTGCCAAGCGGTAGCTTCTTCGCCGATTTCAGTCAAGATACGGTCGTCCTCGGGGCGATTCTGCGTGCGCGACATCTTCACTTCAGCGCCGGCAGCTTCGAGCAAGCGGCACAGTTCAAGGCCACGCCATAGGTTGTGCTTCGACTCCCAGCAGCCTTCCTCGCACACATTCGGGAAGGGGATGGTCGCATTCCAACGGTCGGTCGAGTTCGAGCCGTCTGAGCGATAGCCATTGGCAAAAGCACCGGGCATACGCGTACCTTGCGAAGCCTCGAAGCCACCATGTCCGGGATTGATGTAGATTTTCTTGCCCTGAAGGGTCTGCGCTGAAGCCATCGGCACAGCCAACATCGCAACAAGAGCCGTCAATAATATCTTTTTCATTTTGTATTTGAATAAGGTTAAATTCAATGTTTACCGGCAGTCCGGAGCGTCGCTTCTTCAACTACTCGTACTATACCGTGCTATCATTTTTGCTGAATCTATCAATGTTTCACTCATTTTATTGAGTAAGCCAAAGAGCGACAGCAGCGGACTGCCGGATTATGATGA
This sequence comes from uncultured Bacteroides sp., assembly GCA_964456545.1. Lineage (GTDB taxonomy): Bacteria > Bacteroidota > Bacteroidia > Bacteroidales > Muribaculaceae > CAG-873. The sequence continues at coordinate 9,132 of CAYWAM010000042.1, read as the reverse complement.
TTATAGCTTCTTGCCCACTTCCACAAGTACGAAACCTGCGCGCGGAGCAGCTGCCATGATGCGGAGCTTACCATCGGGGCCGATACCGGCACCGGTGTTGGCCGAGAATGCCGAGCAGTTCGAACCATTCAAGCCATATTCCCACAGCACGGGATGGTCGCCTTCGCTGAAGTTGGTGAATGCCAGCGAGGTGTTCAGGCCGGCCGAGAGGTCATAGACACGCAGCGTCTGCGGGAAGCGGTTGCTCCAGCCGTAGCAGTTGGTGGTGAGCATGTAGCGTTCGCCGTTGAAGTTCACCACGCGCGCATCATTTTCGCCCGAACCGGGATAGTCGCAACCATCCTTGGCATCGATGATGTTGAGCACATTCAAATCCTGGTCGACCAGTAGGATAGCACGCTGATAAGTCGATGTAAGGGTGTAGACACCTTCTTCGCCGATAACCGGATTGATAGCACCATAGTAAGCTACGCTGTAGGGAGGAATAATCGTTTCGGGTTCTTGGCTTACGGTGGTGAAGCCTTCTACCTTGAAGCGAATAGCCAAGCCACCCTGAGCATGGTCAAAGAACCACAGATAGCCATTGCCTTGCGCGTCGATAGTGCAGCTCATGTTGTCGCCCCAGCGACCCTTGACGTTGTCGTTGCCGGCAAATTCGACCACGGTCTCGCACACAGCGTTGCGGTCGGTCCAGTGGTAAATCTTCAGCGGAGCGGTTTCGCTCAGGCCGGTCGAGAGGTTACAAATATAGATATGACCATGGGCCATCGTACCGGAGCTTACTTCGAACGTGCCACCGGCGATACCAGTCTTGTCGAGCATGTGATCGAGCGGAGCGCCTGCAGCTACTTCGTCCCACAGCAGCACCTTCGGGTTAGTACCACCCTGTCGCGAAACTATTAGCATTTGCTCGCCATCGAACTGAGTCCAGCGAGTATTTTCAGCCTCGTAGTCGACATAAATCATGCTACCTTCGTGGGCCGAGTGGTCGTAAATGATAGCTTCAGCAAAGTCGCCACCAAATACGGGCTCGCCCGAGAACGAAATGTCGTAAGTCTTGGTCAGACCCATAAAATCGAGCGTCATCTGACCCGGATTTTCTGCGCTTATCACGCCACCGACAGCATTAGTAAAACTATACTGCGAACGGCGCGGCAACATAGCGACGCTCACGGGCTCGGCCGTGGCCGAACCTTCGCAGTTCAAGAATATCGTAGCCGTAGCGTCGCTCACGAAGCCGGTGCAGAGCTTTCCGTCGGCATCCTTGCACTGGATAGCCGTCAGCACGGGGTGCTCTTTGGGCTCGAGCATCACAAACTTGGCAGTGTACTCAGCCGAGTTCAGATTATTCTGCACTGTGATGACGGTCGAGCCGCTGCTCACATCGTAGGTGTCTTTGTCGAGCTTCGCACCCAGCGACAGCTTGGCCGAAAAGCGCACGGCCTCGATGTCGGTTTCGGCCGGAATCACAAATTGAATTGTCTTAGTAGCCTCGTCGAGCTCACCGGCAATGTTTTCAGCACCGGTAAAGCCGCCATTTGCCACAGCGATGTTATAGATGAATGTTTCGCCCGAAGGATTATCGTAGTTGGTATCGTCGTCGCTACAAGCCGATACAAGTCCGGCCAGACCGAAGCCGACACACATGCTGAAGGCGATATATTTATAGCGTTTCATATTGATTTTCTATGTAATTATTTCCATTGAGGATTTTGCTCGAGCACATAGCCGTTTTGCTCGAAGAGCTGTATCTGATCGGTCGGTATCGGACGGATGTAGTCGTGGGCCTGAGGAGCCGGACGATACTGAGCGGGACGTGTCACAATCAGGTAGCCTTCAGTGGCTCCGGTGGGCAGCACGGCCTTGGTCTTGTCGGCCTTCTCATAGTCGGCATACGAAATCCAGGCTCCGGTGCTGATCGAGGGATTGTACTCGCTCCAGGCGTAGATGAGTTTCTTCCAACGTTTCAAGTCGTCGAGGCGCGAGCCTTCGAAGGCCAGTTCCACGCGACGCTCGCGGCGGATTTCCCAAAGCAGCGACGGTACGTCGGGGTCGCGATTCGGGTCATCATAGACTTGTCCGCCGACAGCCGGTTCGCCACCAATCACCTGCAGGTGAGGCATCTTCACGCCCGGACGGTCGCGAAGCACGTTAATCGACAAGTCGAGGTCCTGCTGTGTGAGCATACCCAATTCGTAGCAAATTTCAGCATAGTCAACCAAAACCTGACCCAGACGATACTGCGGACAGTCGGTAGTATTCTTTGCATTGCCGGTGTAGATAAGGTCGGTGCTACCTTCCTTCGAGCGGTCCATATACTTGCAGAGCGAGAAGCCCGAGCGCGAGTAAGCGGCGCCGCTCACATCTTCGCCGGCGATATAATACTTGTCGGGACGAATAATCATGCTCAGACGCGGGTCGCGGTCGGCAAAGTATGCTTCAGACGTCTTGGGGCAGTAGGTGATGTCCTTAGCATAGACAGGCAGGCCGTCGGATGCCAAGAACGCGTCGGCAAAGTCGCGGCTCGGACCGGTCTGCGGTTGCAGATAGTTGTAGTTGAGCACGCTGTGGCCGGTCTTGGTATCAATATAGCGCTTGTACATAATCACTTCGGGGTTGCCCGAGAGGTCTTCGCTGCTGAATAGCGAAGCATAGTCTGACGCGAGGCTGTACTTTCCGGAGTTTATAACGACCAGACAGGCTTCGCGAGCGAGTTCGAGACACTTACGAGCCATATCAGCGTTGATGCCATGATATTTCAAGAAAGTGCCTTCGCGGAGCATTCGCTGCGATATCATCGCGGCTGCTACATAGCGGTTGATTTGCAGTTCGCCATCATTTTCGCGGATATATTCCAAAGCGAAACGCAAGTCGTCGAGTACGCGCGGCATCACCACTTGGTCGCGGCTATCGCGAGGCTTGTAGAGCGAGTCGAGTTCGGTGCTGCTGATGCGGGTAGTGAACCACTGCGTGTCACCATAGTAGAACGATAGGTCGCAGTATTCGATGCCGCGCAGCAAGCGGCCGATGCCACGCCAGTGATTGCGAGTAGCGTCGTCGAGGCCGGGCACGCGTTCGATGCCCTCAAGCAGATAGTTGGCGCGGCGCACGCGCGAATATGTATAGCTGTTGTCGGTGCCGCTGACCACAATATAGGGCCAAGTGGTCTGTGTCACATCGCTAGTGTTGTCGGTAATCTTCTCGTTGTAGCCAAAGTTGCCCGAGAAGCCAGTGAAATACGACGTATACGACCCATCGGCAAAGGTGCGGATATGCGACTCGGTCTGCCAGTAGTCGGTTTCATCGACCTGATCCACCGGAGACACATCGAGAAAGTCATCGCACGACGTGAGGCAGACGCCGATAGCCAGAGCAGAGAATAGTATTCTTGATGTTTTCATGTTTTGCTATAGATAAGTGGATTAGAAAGTAACTTGAAGGCCGAACGAGACTTCCTTGCTGAAGGGATATGAGCGGCCGATGTAGCCGCCGTCGCCGGTGGCAGTGCGAGTCTCGGGGTCGATAGGAATACCGCCGAGGTGGTCCCAAGTAGCCAGATTTTCGAGCGATGCATACACACGCAGACGGCTGATTTCAATCTTGCTGGTAAGCGATTCGGGCAGTGTGTAGCCAATGGTCAGGTTCTTCCAGCGGCAGTAAGCCATGTTGAGCAGATAGCGGCTCTGCTTGCGGAAGTTAGGGTTGGCGCTTTGGTAGTTGAGAGCCCACGGACGCGGATAGAAGGCGTCGAGGTTGTCCTCGGTCCAGTAGTCCATGTGGTGCTGGTAGTAGGCTTCGCCATAGTGCCAGCCGGGGATTACGAGCTGCCCAGTGCCCCAGAGGTCGCGCTTACCGACGCCCTGGAAGAATACGCCCAGGTCGAAGCCCTTGTACTGCAGGTCGAGGCGCACGCCATACTGATAGCGAGGAGTGGTGTTGCCGATTACCTTCATATCGCCATGGTTGTCGATAGTGGGCACGCCGTTGGTGCGGCCGTCGTCGATCTGGCCGTCGCCGTTGAGGTCCTTATACTTCACGTCGCCGGGCAGGAACTGGAAACTGGTCTGGCCATATTGGTCCACGAGATATTGCTGCGAAGCCACGCCGTCGGCATAGCCGGTGATGTTGCCCGCCTCGTCGTAGGTGAAGTCAGCGGCTGTGAACAGGCGGTCGGTCTCATAGCCCCAGATTTCGCCATAGGTCTTGCCATTGTAGCGGTAATCGCAGCGGCGTTCGGTCGGGTCTACATTGTCGTACTTGCCGGTAGCGTCGGAGATGTTGGCTGTGATAGTCATGTCGAGGCCGAAGGCGAAGTGGTGGTTGTAGTCAATCGAAAGTTCCCAACCACGAGTGGTGAGGTGGCCATAATTGGTCATAGGAGCCGACTGGCCGAAGCTCGACGGCAGCGAAGCGCCTGTGTTAATTAGGTCGGTAGTCTTGCGATTGAACCAATCGAAGCTCACACCCAGCTTATTGCGCATGAAGCGAAGGTCGACGCCGAGGTCGGTCGTAGCCACCTTTTCCCAGGTGAAGCCACTAGCCAGAGCCTTAGGCATGTCGAAGGTATAGACGCCGTTTTCGCCGATAATCCAGCTGCTCTCAACCAGAGGCATCACAGCCAAGAACATCGAGTTCGACACTTGCTGCGAACCAATCTTACCCCAGCTACCGCGAATCTTGAAGAACGACCATGCGGGGTTGAGGCCCTCCATGAATTTTTCATTCGAGACAATCCAGCCGGCTGAGAACGAGGGGAAGAGTCCCCAGTGCTGGCCACGCGGGAAGCGGCTCGAGCCGTCGTAGCGCAAGTTGGCTTCGAGCAGGTAGCGGCCGGCGTAGTCGTAGTTGATGCGGCCGAAGAAGCCAATCAGCGTGTTCTTATTATTATACGAAGTTGCGGTCATCTCGCCGGTACCCAACGACAGTTCGGGACGGTCGCTCAGCACCAAGTCGAGTTTGCTGCCCGTCTGGCCATAGTCGTTGTAGCTTTCGATGTTAGTGCCGACGAAGGCGCCGAAGTTGCCGATGCGTTCGTGGCTCCACTTGTAGCGCAGCAGGGCGTTAAACACATGGTAATCGGAGTATGCACTTGCCTTGCGGGCCACGTTGTTGGCCGTCGAAGTCCAGGTCTTGTACACAAAGTCGTTGAGACTCCAGAAGTCATAGCCCTTGGCCTCGCCACCATTGGTTTCGGTGTAGCGGTTGACGTGCGTGAAGGTGTAGTCGGCTTCGAGGCTCAAGTCCTTGTACAGGTCGATTTTCGTACCTAAGTTGATACGCATCCAGTTGTTGCGCACCTTATTCATATTGGCCTGAGCTCGCTCCGAGATAGAGTTGTGCAGCGGCTCGCCATTGATTGTTCCATAAGGGAATGTGGCCGGCCAGCGATAGAGGTAATAGAACTGGTCGTAGGTCGAATTGAATTCGTAGGGGTTTTCGGTGTTGGTGCGGGTGTACATCAACTTGGTGTGGAATTCAAACCACTTATTAAGCTGAGTACGAGTACCGAACGACACATTGAAGCGCTCCTGCTTATCGTTGTTCACCTTCATCATACCGGTGTTGCCCATGTAGCCGAGCCCAACGTTGTACGACGTCTTACCCGACGAGCCGTTGATGCTGAAGTTGTGGGTCTGCATGAACGAGCTGCTCTTGGTCATCATGCTATAGGGGTCCCACGAGCGGTAGAACTGCAAGTTGCCGTTGATGCGCTCATAGTCGCGACCATAGACCAGTTCGGGCGACAGGTTGTAGCCACCGTAGACGCGTTCCCATTCCTTCATGCGGTCGATGGTATTCCAGTCCCAGTACATGTTGATGTCGTTGGTCACCGAGCTCACGCCCTTCGAACGCTCAGCGCCCAGCAGAGCCAGTGTGGCGCCCTCTGAGCCGATTGCCAGCTCGGGAGTCACGGTCGGTTTCTTCCATGCAAAATTGTCGCTATAGCTGATGGTGAAGCGCTCGCCGATTTCTGCATTCTTGGTGGTGATGAGCACTACGCCAAACGCGCCTTTAATACCGTAAATCGACGCCGAAGCAGCATCCTTCAGCACCGAGATGCTCTCGATATCATCGGGGTTGACTACGCTCAGATCGTTCACTTCGACGTTGTCGACCAAAATCAGCGGGCTGGTCGAGCCCTGAATCGAGCCGATGACGCCGCGAATCTGCATTGAGGCATTGTTGCCGGGCTTGCCGTTGGCCGACGTCACATTCAGACCCGGCACAGCACCTTGCAGGCCGCTCGTGACATTCGAAATTGGGCGGCCATCGAGCTGACGACCCACATTGACGGTGCTCACGGCGCCCGTCAGGTTTACACGCTTCTGGGTGCCATAACCCACGGCTACTACTTCTTGCAGCAGCTCAGCGTCGCCCGCCATGTGTATGTCGAGGTCTGTACCGTCGCCCACAGCCACGGTCATCGTCTTCATGCCGACATACGAGATTTCGAGCTTCGACTGCGGAGTAAAGTTGCCCGTAAGCGTGAAGTGGCCATCGATGTCGGTAGCCACACCGTTTTTTTGACCCTTGAGGCGCACGCTGGCACCGATAGCCGGCTCGCCGTCGCTATCGAGCACCGTACCCGTCACGGTGGTCAGGCCGGCAGGCGTCGACGTCGACTCCGCCTCAGCGCCGCGAGCGCTGCCCAGACGATTCTTCGACAGCACGATATTCGTGCCCTCGAATGCGTAATATATATCCTTATCGGCCAGCACTTTGTCGAGCACAGAGCGCACGAGCTCATCTTTAGCGCTGACGCTGACCTTCACCTTCGTGTCTACGTTGTTGTTTACCACGAAGAGATAGCCTGTTTGGCTTTCGATTTGGTCAAGGACCGACTTCAGAGGTTGTTGATTTACTTGCAGAGTCACTTTTTCTGACTTCACCTTCGTCGATGGCGACGGAGTAGCCCAAAGGCCGGACACAGAAGCTGTTATGAACAGCAACGCCAGCACCAGGCTTCGCATCAGAGACTTGGTTGCATGTGAGGGCACTTCTCGACCCTCTCGTTTTAAATTCATAAATTGCAATGCTTTACGATTAATGATTTTTGGTAAGTTAGAGTGTGGGGTGCGATGCCACATAGCCGGCCATCAGACACAGCTCGCTTTTCATGGAGTTTTTCGTTGGTTGTTTTTTGGTATAAAGATTCGTGGGTTTTAGGTTATTATATTAATGTTAATTAGTTGATTCTATTGCAATTATTTGATTATTATGTGTCGGTGGTCTTTGTCGCTTTCGTATTCGAAGCGTATATCATAGCGAAGTGTGTTGAGAGCCTGCTCAATGCCCTCGTCGAGGTAAAATTTACCCGAGAAGCGCTCCTTGGCTATATCTGGACGCTGCATCTCGACACTCACGCCGTAGTACTTCTCGAATCGCGCAAGTATCTCGTCCATAGGCAAGTGGCGGAAGCTGATAATACCATTGACCCACTCGAGCATCTCGGGGTCCATGTCGCCGGTGACAAAGCCTCCGTCGGCAGTAGCTGTCAGCCGCTCGCCGGGTGTCAGGTCATACACGCGGTCGGCCGTCGCAAAGCTCACCGAACCCTCGACCAAGCTTACTGCGAAATCACTGCTCGTCGAGTATGCATCGACATTGAATGTTGTGCCCGTCACGCGTACTTCGCCGCGGCCGGTAGCCACCTTGAAGGGCTTTTCCTGATTTTTAGCTACTGCAAAGTATGCCTCGCCATCGACTTCCACACGGCGCTCGCCACCGCGGAATTCACCCGGGAAGCGCATCGTCGAATTCGAATTAAGCCACACCGACGTACCGTCGGCCAGCATCAAATTGATGCGCTGTCCGGCCGGGACGGTGATTTGCTGCATCGGCATCTGCTCGACCTGCGCGCCGATGCTTTCTGTCACGACCTGCACGCCCAGCGTAGCGACTACGCCGATAAGAGCGGCTGCAGCGGCTGTCGCAAACATACGTAGCCAGCCGCGACGCTCGCGCCGACGACTCGTTTCGGTCTGCGGCGGCTTAGCTACATCGAGCACATTTATTATATCGTAGAATTTGCGTTCCTCAAAAAATCTACAGCGATTTTCGTCGGAAGCTTCAACCCAGCAGCGCACCGCATGGCGTTCGTCATCAGTCGCACAGCCACTGAAATATCTGTATAGCAATTCCTTATCCATATTATAGTCATCAATCGCCTTACTAAGATTCTTTTCGGCGATCTATACTATATTCGTTTCACCGGCCTCCGACCCTAAACCCGAACTCAAAAAATTCAATAAAAATCAAGGCGCACAGCAACACTGCGCTACATCAAAAAAAGAATGTAGATAGGCATCGGGCCTTTCGACTTCTCACCGCACACACAAATAGCACATCGGCTCAGACGATGGCTGCGTGGTAGTCGACAGCAAAAATGACAAGAAGCATATAAAGGTCTCCGAAACGCTCGCGCAGCAAGCGTAGCGCTGATGATATACGATATTCGACCGTCTTGACCGACACACCCATCTCTGCTGCTATCTCAGCATACGACTTACTGTCGATTCGGCTCATCATAAACGCATTGCGTGTAGTCTCGGGTAATTCATCGAGCGCCTTGCGGAAACGTCGTTGCAAATCTTCATCGTAGAGCCAATCGGGGTCGAAGGCTTGCAGAGTGGCTATACTCATCTCGAGCTCCCACTGCGCATCGCTCAGCATATTTGCCTCGGCTGTTCGCTTCACCTGCTGATGACGTAGGTAATCGATACACTTACCTTTTATGACACTCAGCAGATACGACTCGGGGTTGCGACCGCCATCGAGCTCGGCGCTATGCTCCAACACATATACGAAACTCTCCATCACGACATCCTGCGCATGCTGAGGCGTGCGAATATACAACATCGCAAACCGTTCGAACTTCCGTCGGGATTCAAACAGCTGCTCTATGATAGCATATCGATTCGTTTCGCAGGGCATCTAGATTATATGTAAAATTGACGGCACGCGTACTGCTACAACTCGCACCGTCTATAGTTGATTGTCTACAAAAGTAGCAACAATGTTTCAATTGTCCAAAAATTCTACCATTTTTCGTATTTTTTCGTTAGAAGTGCTCTGCCTTCGTCTTCTATTCATATATTTGATAGCAGGAATCTATGCTACGCGGCACTATGA
>CAYWAM010000041.1:0-16119 GCA_964456545.1 uncultured Bacteroides sp. | reverse complement strand
CCTGCGTCGGTTGTGTAGGCGGCAGTGATTTTTTGTGTTACGAGGAGATTACGGTCGCCTCGACTCGCCATCTGTTTTACTTGGGGGTGGGTTATCGGGGGAGGAGTTCGAAGGTGGTGACGTAGACTTCGTGGATGGTGTGTTTTTGGGTGGCGCGGTCTTCCCAGATGCGCGAGCGCAGCGAGCCTTCGACGAGCAGTCGGGCGCCTTTGCGGATGTATTTTTCGGCAAATTCGGCGTTTGCGTCCCACATTACGATGCGATGCCAATCGGTGCGCTCGGCTATAGCTTTGCCATCGGCGGCGGTGTGAGCCGGCTCGCGGGTGGCGAGCGAGAATTCAGCGATGGGGCGTTTGTCGATGTAGCGGATAGCGGGGTCTTTGCCGACAAATCCCGAGAGGATTACTTTATTCATAGCGTAGCGTGTAGGATGGGTTAGCGGAGGAATTTGGGAGGTAGGATGAAGATGCCGAACGACAGGCCGGCGTTCCATTTGTGTCCATCGATGGTGGCGTAGTTGACGTAGCCGGCCAGTGTGCCGAATGGGAAGTGGTAGGCCAGAGCGGCTTCGCAGAAGGCTTCGGGGTGTCCGAGCCAGCGGCCGTAGCGAGCGGCTCCGGTGGTGGTTTTCTCTATTTCGCGCAGGGGCATGTAGCAGTAGCCGCCGATGCGTGCGCTCAGGCTGGAGTTGATGTTGTAGATGGGTGTCAGGCCTACAGAGGCGAAGCTGTTTGAGCGGAATCCGGCGCGGAAGGCGTTGTTGCTCGCCGGGGTGGGGCAGAAGGCCGGCGCGGTGGCTATGGTGGCGCTGTAGGTGGGGAGTAGCTTTTTGGTCGAGAGCATGATGTCGGTCTCGATGCCGAGGGTGAACGCCTTGGAAAGAGCGGGGAAGAAGCGGGCGGCTATCTCGGCTTGCAGCCACTTGGGATGCGTCGTGGCCAGGTCGGGGGTGAAGACGTCGAATTCGGTCTTGGTGGTTCCGGTGAGGCCCATTGCGGTGAGGGTGATTTGGTGGCCCGAGCGCGGGTACGACACTTCGTCGAGTGTCGAGGCGTTGTAGCGTGCGAGGGCTTGCCACAGGTGTGAGTTCGACTTCAGACGTCCGGCGCGATACCCTTCGGGGCTGTTGTCGTTGTAGTACGAATCGTGAATCGAGCCATAGCCGGCGCCTACGTCGACTTTGCCGCTGCGTCCGGCGGCGAAGCTCCACATCAGCCGGCCGAAATATTCGCGATTGATGAGGAATGTGGGGTACTTGTCGCTGTAGAACGAGTGGTCGTCGTCGTAGAATTTATTGCGCGACGCCACGGCCTGCAGGGCGATGGCCGATGGCAGCGGAGTGTGCAGATAAATGCGGCCGTCGAAGCGTGCGGCCATGGTGGTCTGTCCTATCCAGCCGTTGAGCGAGGCGTCGAGGCTGCTGAAGCTAAGCGACGAATAGCCTAGTCCGACATATAGGTAGCTGCTGGTCGATGAGCTGATGTAGCCGCCGGCCGAGCCTTTGAGGCGGCCTTTGACGGCTGCTTTGAGGTTGAGGGCGAACAGGCCGGTGGTGTCGTCGTAGGTGGCCTGCGGATATAGGTTGCTGATTTTGCCTGAAGAAATGGCGCGGTAGAAGGCGTCGCGAGCGCGGTCGATGCCGATGGTGTCGCAGTCGGCCGCGGGGCTGAAGAGGTAGCGGATGTATTCGTTCTGATGCTCGGAGCCGCCGGTGACGTTCACGCGGTCGAAGCGCACGAAGGGCGATTGCGACTTGAAGGCTTCGCGGCGTAGCGAGCGTACTCGGGCAGGCGTGCGTGTGTGTATTCGCGCTTTGATGGTGTCCATCATGGCCATGGCGTGGTCGTAGCCGATGCGATAGATTTCGCGAGCGCGTTCGAAGTCGAGTAGCGAGTATTGGTCGAGCTTGATGCGCATATATATGCCCTCGTCGTCGGGTAGGGGCTCTACGTGGCCTTGGATTACGAGTTTGTCGATTTGGTCCATCAATGAGGTCTGCGGGCCTTTTTCCGACGAGCCAACGTTGACGCCAATCATTATCGACGGGGCGAAGTCGCTGCGCATGACGTCGACGGGGAAGTTATCGTAGATGCCGCCGTCGTAGTACAGCGTGTCGTTGATTGCAATTGGCTGAAATACAATCGGGAAGGTCATCGATGCGCGAATGGCGTCGCCGAGGCTGCCCGAGCGGAATACGTGCTTGCGCTTGGCTTCGACGTTCGAGGCCACGCAGCGGTAGGGCACGAACAGGCGGTCGAAGTTGCCCCCGCACTGGGCGGTGTAGCCCGAGAATAGCTCCATGAATGCAAAGCCCATCGGCAGGCCCGAGATGAGCGACTGCGGCACGGAGTCGGTGCCTATGCCTTTGCCGGCCAGCGGCACTGAAAACATCGATGGCGAGGCCTCTTCGCGGTTGAAATAGTAGGTGAGCGAGGGGTCGATGCGGCCTGTCGACCAGTATTTGAAGCCGTCGCTGAGCAGCAGGCCGAGCATCTCGTCGGTGGTGTAGCCGGCGGCGTAGAGGCCGCCGACGATTGCGCCCATCGAGGTGCCGGCTACGTAGTCGATAGGTATGTCGTTGTCCTCAAGTGCTTGAATCACACCTATGTGAGCAATGCCTTTAGCACCGCCGCCACTCAGCACCAAGCCTACCGATTGGTGGTCGGTGGCGGCGCATTGAGCTGCTGCGGCGATTGCCGATGCAAAAAATGTGATGATAATTGACAAATATCGCATAATGTGGCTTGTGCTTATGCTTTCTTTAACAAATCTTTTTTATCGTTAGTTCGCAATGACAAAGTTACGATTTTCGGCCGTGACATCAAAAAAAGTCTGTCGAAATAGCTCATTTGTGCGAAAGATAAGCCATTCGCGATATAAGATTTAGCAGATTTAGCAGCCTGTGGCTTGTGGTAGTATATAAAATGCGGGGTTATTTCGAAAATAATTGCTAACTTTGCGATATGAAAGCAACTTTGCAGTCGATGTCGATGGCCCTGGCGCTCGCTTTGGCGCTGCTGTGTGGCACTGTGCTTCAGCATCATCACCATGATGCCGACGGCACTATGTGCCTGGTAGTGGGCTGCAGCGACTGTATGTGTCATCACGACCACGTGGCCGACAATTGCCACGGGCACGACTGCCCGGGCCACGATTGCGGCGACGACTGCGGTATGCACCTCGACAGCTTCTGCTGCGAGCAGCATCACTATCACAGCTCGGTGCCGACGCTCGAGCTGATGCCGTGCGACACGTTTATCCCCGAGCTTACGATTGCGGCCGACGTTCGGTCGACGCTGGTGCAGTATCGCCGTCCGCCTGTGCGCGGAGTGATTGCCGGATATTGCGACCTGCGGGGCCTCCGAGCTCCGCCGGCTGATAATCTTTGCTGAGACAGTCAAAAGATTATCAACCATTTACCCAATCATTTATGAAAAAAACATATCTGCTGGCGCTCGCAGTAGCGGCAGCATCAATGGCCCTTGGCGGATGCCGGGGCAATGATAATTCGGAACTTGCACACCACCATCATCACGACCACGCGGCCCACTCGCACGCAGGTCACGACCACTCTCACGAGGGTCACGACCACGCACACGAAGGCCACGACCACGCACACGAGGGTCACGACCACGCACACGAGGGCCACGACCATGCGCACGAAGGCCACAACCACGCACACGAGGGCGAACACGCCGAGGCCGGGGGCGACGTAATCACCTTGCAGCCGGCTCAGGCCGAGCGCTTTGGCGTCGCTACGGCCAAAGCTCAGCTGCGCCAGTTCGGCGGCAGCATCAAGGTGAGCGGTATGGTGTCGATATCAGCCGACGGCTCGGCCGTGGTGGCTGCTCCGACATCAGGCGTGGTGACTTTTGCTCGCGGCGTCAACGTGGGCTCGGAAGTGCGCGCCGGCTCGGCTATAGCGTCGGTGAAAGGCGGCAGCGTCAGCGGTGCCAACTACGACCGCGTGGCGCAGGCCGAGCTCGAATCGGCTCGCGAAGTCTACGAGCGCTATTCGGCTCTCTATCAGAAACGTATGGTGACAAAGTCGCAGCTCGACGAAGCTAAGGCAGCCTACGACCGCGCACGAGCAGCGTTCAGCACCGATGCGGCCACGGGCGCTGCCACCAGCCCCATATCGGGCATGATTACGGCCGTCAACGTGGCCTCGGGCCAGTATGTAGAAGCCGGCCAGCCGATTGCGTCGGTGGCTAAGGCTGATGCGATGACTGTGACTGCCGACCTGCCTGCGCGCTATGCGTCGGCGCTTGCCGGCATCTCGGATGCCCGCGTGGTCGACTCGGCCACCGGTCGCTCGGTGCTTGTCAGCGAGGTAGGTGGCCGTCGCCTCAACAGCTCGTCGGCCGGCGCGGCTCGCGGCTATCTGCCTGTGGTGTTCAGCTTGCCGGCATCGGCACAGCTGGTTGCCGGCACGGCCGTGACCGTGTATCTGATTGGCACCGGAGGCTCGCAGCAGCTGGTGGTGCCCGTCAGTGCGCTCTATGAGCAGCAGGGCGACTTCTGCGTGTTTGTGCGCCTCGATGAGGATTGCTATCGCCGCGTGCCGGTGACAGTCGGCGAGAGCGATGGCAGCGATGTGGTCATCCTCAGCGGCCTGAAGGCCGGCGACGACGTGGTGTATTCGGGTGTGACGGCCGTGCGCCTTGCAGGTGCGTCGGGCGCTATCCCGGCCGGCCATTCCCACAGTCATTAATCGAATCACCTTAAAATCAGCCTATAAATCATGCTTAATAAGATTATACACTGGTCGCTGGCCAATAGGCTCAGCGTGGTGATTCTCTCGGCCATCATTTTTGTGGCCGGGTGTGTGATACTGACCCGAACCGAGGTCGACATTTTCCCGGACCTGAACGCGCCGACGGTGACTATCATGACCGAGGCGCCGGGTATGGCTCCCGAGGAGGTGGAAACGATAGTCACGTTCCCCATCGAGACGGCTGTGAATGGCGCTACGGGCGTGCGACGCGTGCGCTCGGCATCGTCGACGGGCTTTTCGGTGGTGAATGTCGAATTCGACTGGTCGACTGATATTTATGTGGCCCGACAGACTGTGTCGGAGCGTCTGGCGCTGGTCGAATTGCCGGCCAACGTGGCCGAGCCCGTGATGGGTCCGCAGTCGTCGATTCTGGGCGAGATGATGATAATCGGTCTGACGGCCGACACGACTTCGATGCTCGATTTGCGCACGATTGCCGACCGCGTCATCGCTCCGCAGCTGCTCGCCATGGGCGGCGTGGCGCAGGTGTCGGTCATGGGTGGCGACGCGCGCGAGTTTCAGATTCAGTTTGACCCCGCGCGCATGAAGGCCTACGACGTGAGCCTCGACGAACTGGCCGAGGCTGTCGACGGCTTGAACGACAACGCTCGCGGCGGCATCATCTACGACTATGGCAACGAATATCTGGTCAAGGGCGAGATTAACACGACGTCGGTCGACGAACTGGGCGCAGCCGTAGTTCGCAGCGACGAGCGCGGCATCGTCACCGTGGCCGATGTGGCCGACGTGGTCATCGGCGGCGCTCTGCCTCGCCTGGGCGTGGCCTCGGTCGATGCCAAGCCGGCGGTGCTCGTCACCGTGACCAAGCAGCCGGCTGTGGGTACAATCAACCTCACCGACAAGATTGAGGAGCGCCTGGCCGAAATCAAGCATACACTGCCGGCCGACGTGGCCATCGCTACGGATATCTTCAAGCAGAGCGAGTTTATCGACAATGCGATTTCCAACCTGCAGGAGGCTCTGCTCGAGGGTGCATTGTTTGTGGTCATCGTGCTGTTCTTCTTCCTGATGAATGTGCGCACTACGATAGTGTCGGTGGTGGCCCTGCCGCTGTCGATTCTGATTACGGTGCTGGTGCTCCACTTCATGGGCTACACCATAAATACGATGAGCCTGGGCGGCATCGCTATCGCCATCGGCTCGCTCGTCGACGATGCTATTGTCGACGTGGAGAACGTGTACAAGCGCCTGCGCGAGAACCGCAAGCTGCCTTGCGGCGAGCGGCGACCGGTGCTGAAGGTGATTTACGAAGCGTCGGCCGAGGTGCGTATGCCTATCTTCAATTCGTCGCTGATTATCATCGCCAGCTTCATGCCTCTGTTCTTCCTCAGCGGCATGGAAGGCCGATTGCTCATCCCGCTGGGCATGGCTTTCATCGTGGCCCTGCTGGCCTCGACGGTGGTGGCTCTGACGCTCACACCGGTGCTGTGTTCATATCTGCTCACCGGCGATAAGAAGGCCGACGAGGAGCTCGGCCGCGAGCCGTGGGCCACGCGCCACATGCGCCGAGCCTACCTCGCAGCGCTCGAATGGACGCTCAATCACACACGCGGCGTGCTGATAGCGGTCGGTGTGGTGTTTGTGGCCGCCCTGGCCATATTCTTCACGCTGGGACGCTCGTTCCTGCCGATGTTCAACGAGGGCTCGCTGACCATCAACATAGCCACGCTGCCGGGTGTGTCGCTCGAGGAAAGCGACCGCATAGGCCGCATCGCCGAGGAAATCGTCATGTCGGTGCCCGAGGTGAAGACCGTGTCGCGCAAGACTGGCCGCGCCGAGCTGGCCGAGCACTCGTTTGGCTCGAATGTCAGCGAGCTCGACGTGCCTTATGAGCTCGACGGCCGCACTCGCAACGAGATGGTGCGCGAAATTCGCTCGCGCCTCACCGAGCTGCCCGGCGTCAACATCGAGATTGGTCAGCCGATTTCGCACCGCATCGACGCTATGCTCTCGGGCACGGAGGCCAACATAGCCATCAAGATATTTGGCGACGACCTGGCCAAGCTCTACCGCCTGGGCACGGAGCTTAAGGAGGCCGTGAAGGACGTTCCCGGCTTGGTCGACCTCTCGATTGAGCAGCAAGTCGAGCGCCCCGAGCTGGTCATCAAGCCACGCCGCGAGTTGCTGGCGCGCTATGGTATCACGATGGGCCAGTTTGGCCGTGCTATCTCTACGACTATCTCGGGCACGCGCGTGTCGCAAGTCTATGAGGACGGTCTGCCCTACGACATCGTGCTGATTGCCACTCCCGAATCGCGCTCGACGCTCAGTGCAGTCCACGATATAATGCTCGACACGCCGTCGGGCAAAGTGCCGCTGTCGTCGGTGGCTGAAATAGCCTCGAAGGCCGGCCCGAATACCATCAATCGCGAGAACGTGAAGCGTCGCCTGGTCATTTCGGCCAACGTCGACGGCCGCGACCTCCGCGGCGTGGTCGATGATATCCGCCACCGCGTCGACGAGAAGTTGCAGCTGCCGGCCAACTACTATATCACCTACGGCGGCCAGTTCGAAAGCGAAGCCGAGGCGTCGCGAATCCTGCTGCTGACGTCGCTCTGCGCTCTGCTGGTGGTGCTGATGCTGCTCTATGCTCAGTTTAAGAATTGGACGGAGTCGCTCGTCATCCTGCTCAACATACCGCTGGCCATGATTGGCGCGGTGTTTATCCTGGTCATCACCGGCGGCGAGCTCAATATCCCGGCTATCATCGGTTTCATATCGCTGCTGGGTATCACCACGCGCAATGGCATGCTGCTCATCAGCCACTACAATGTGCTTAAAGCCGCAGGCGAGAGCCTCGACCAGCGCGTCGTGCACGGTTCGGCCGACCGCTTGCTGCCTATCATGATGACGGCGCTGACGTCGGCTCTGGCGCTTATCCCGCTGGCTATCAATGGCGACAAGACCGGCAACGAGATACAGTCGCCTCTGGCCACGGTGATACTCGGTGGCCTCATCACGTCGACTATTCTTAATGTATTTGTAATCCCGGCGGTCTACCGCCTGCTTAATCGTAAGGAACTATCATGATACGCAACATATTGAAGCCCTGCCTATTGCTGGCAGTAGCAGCGTCGGTTGGCTCGGTGGCTGTAGCAGCCGAGCCTTCGCAGGCTCGCCTCAACGAGGCGATTGAGCACATCCTGTCGGTCGACCCGGTCATCGGAAGTCGCTTGCACGGCATTGAGGCCGAGACGAGTAGCCTACAGGCCGAAAACACTGTGGCGAGCCCCGAGCTTGAGTTCGAGCACCTGTGGGGAGGGGAGAGCAATCGCTGGTCGGCGTCAGTCACTCAGGAGATTGAGTGGCCGGGCCTCTATGGTGGCCGCTCGCGCCAGGTGCGCTTGCAGCGGTCGATGTCGGAGGCGCTGCTCGATATCTATAAGTATGACCGCGCTCTGACGCTGAAGCTGCTCTACGTAGACCTTGTGAATGCGGCGCGCAGATGCCGCTTATATAGCGAGATTGCGGCTAATATCGATAGTATTGCTTCAGCTACTCAAGCGTCGTACGACTTGGGCGAAGCCACTATCCTCGATTTGCGCAAATCGCAGATTGCGGCGGTCAACGCCCATGCCGATTATCGCTTGGCGCATGCCGATTATCAGAATGTGGTGGCCGGTATCGCCGGCTTCGGCGAGGCCACTGACGTGCTGGCCTCGTTGCCTCACGAGGTGTATCCGCTGCAGCCGCTCGGCGACCCGCAGGCCGATTTCGATGCCGCATGGAGTCGCTATCTGCAAGCTAGCACGGATGCCCTTGCCAATGAAGTGAAGGTGGCCAAGCTGGAGTCGCTGCCCTCGTTTGCGGTGGGCTATGTGCATGCCTATGAGGATGCTACGCACTTCAATGGCTTGAAGGTGGCGATAACGCTGCCGTCGTTCGGCCGCAAGAAGCGCGTCAACGCAGCCCAGCAGCGCATGATGTCAGCTTTGTCTGACGATCGCGCGAATATGATAAGCGCGCTGGCCGAGTGCCAGGCGCAGTATGCCGAGGCTACCGGCCTTAAGGCCACACTGGCCGAGTATGCCGGCCTCATCGACGACAATAGCTACCTGGAGCTGCTGAAGGATACTTTCGACAGCGGCGAAATGACTGTCGTTGACTATATTACGGAGATTAATCTCTTCCGCCAGTCGAGATTGACTTACATCGACCTCGAATATCGCTACAATCTGGCTTTGACACGCTCAAATCGCTATCGCAGCGTCGGTTTCTGAGGCGCGGTGTGGTAGCCGGCCATATCACGGTGTGATGAATGGGAAGGAAAAGAGGCGCTCTCACGAGTACCTCCCTTCCCATTCATCACATTATGTTTACGTAAAGCGTTATTTTAACGAAAAGAGAGAGTCTCTAAGGCGGTGTGGCCGACTCAGTATCGACCTTCGACTACGTCCCAATCGACCACGCTCCACAGGGCCTTTAGCGCATCGGCGCGGCGATTTTGATAGTCGAGATAGTAGGCGTGTTCCCAGACGTCAAAGGCGAGTAGGGGCACGAGGCCGTCGGTCATCGGATTGGCTGCGTTGGAGCCTTGAGTGATGACGAGGTGGCCGTCGGTGTCGCGCGAAAGCCACACCCAGCCCGAGCCGAAGATGCCGATGCCAGCGTTGACGAAGTCTTCTTTGAATTTGGCGAACGAGCCGAAGTCGCGGTCGATGGCGTGGCGCAGCTCGCCTGATGGCTCGCGCGGGCCGTCGGGCGAGAAGCTGAAGAAGTAGAAGATGTGGTTCCAGGCTTGGGCGGCGTTGTTGAATAGCGCTCCGCTTGAAGCTACGATTACCTCTTCGAGGTCCATGTCGTCGTATTCGGTGCCTTTTATGAGCCGATTCAGGTTGTGGATGTAGGCTTTTTCGTGCTTATCGTAGTGAAAGTCGATGGTGCGAGCGCTGATGGCCGGCTCCAGGGCGTCGTTGCTGTAGGGTAGCGAGGGTTGTACGTATTTCATGACGGCAGGCGTTTTATGAGTAGATGTTTTACTCTAAAAACGCCTGCAGTCGGTAAAATGTTCGGATACGTGTGTCGCCGGATGCGCTGCTTGGTGCGCAGTGGGCGCAGGGCAGCCGCGTCATTCCAGCTCGTCGCACTCGCGGAGCCAGGCTGAGGAGTCGGCGTCGGAGGGCATGCGCCAATCGCCGCGCGGCGACAGGGTGATGCTGCCCACCTTCGGGCCGTCGGGCAGGCACGAGCGCTTGAACTGCTGGTTGAAGAAGCGGCGCATGAACGTGCGCAGCCAGTGGCGTATGGTCTGCGGCTCGTATGTGCCGGCGAATGCTATCAGCGCCAGCTCGTAGATGGTGGTAGGCGTGTAGCCGTGGCGCAGCATGTTGTATAGGAAGAAGTCGTGGAGCTCGTAGGGGCCGACGAGGTCTTCGGTTTTCTGGGTGATGTTGCCCTTGTCGTCGGCCGGAATCAGCTCGGGCGAGATGGGTGTGTCGAGGATGTCGCGCAGGATGTCGGCCACGTGGCTGTCCTTGGCTTCGGCGGCGAAGTAGCCTACCAGGTGGCGCACTAAAGTCTTTGGTACGCCGGCGTTTACGCCGTACATCGACATGTGGTCGCCATTGTACGTGGCCCAGCCCAGGGCCAGCTCCGAGAGGTCGCCGGTGCCTAGGACGAGGCCGCCCACTTGGTTGGCAATGTCCATCAGCAGCAGGGTGCGCTGGCGCGCCTGCGAGTTTTCGTACGTGACGTCGTGCACGGCCGCGTCGTGGCCAATGTCTTCGAAGTGCTGGTTGACGGCCTTTACGATTGATATTTCGCGGATGGTGATGCCAAGGGCCTTCATTAGCGCCATGGCGTTGTCGTAGGTGCGGTCGGTGGTGCCGAATCCGGGCATCGTCACGCCGGTGATGCCGCTGCGGTCGAGGCCCATGGCGTCGAGGGTGCGGACGGCCACCAGCAGGGCGAGTGTCGAGTCCAAGCCGCCCGAGATGCCTACGACGAGGCGGCCGCAGTGGGTGGCGTCGAGGCGTCGGCGCAGGCCGCCGCACTGTATGGCCAGTATTTCTTCGCATCGCGTGGCCAGGGCGGCATTGTCGGCCGGTACGAAGGGGTGGGGGTTGACTTTGAAGAGGTTGCCTTCGGCTTTCGCTTCGAGATTGGGCGCGGCGACAAATCGGAAGGCCGCTTCGACGCCTGCGCGGTCGGCTGCGTCGCCCCATGTGCGCAGATGCATGCGGTCGCGCTCGAGCGCTGCTATGTTTATGTCGTAGAGCGTCACCGAGTCGGTGTTTTGATTCTTCAGGCAGCGGCTGGCGCAGATGTGGCCGTTTTCGGCGATGACTGATTTTCCGTGGAATACGAGGTCGGTCGACGATTCGCCGTAGCCGGCCGATGAATAGACGTAGCCACACAGCGTGCGCGCACTCTGCTGGGCAACAAGCGATTGCAAGTAGTCAAACTTGCCCACCACGTCGTCGCTGGCCGAGAGGTTGACGATGACTTGTGCGCCGGCCAGGGCTGCATGAGTCGATGGCGGTATCGGTGCCCACAGGTCTTCGCAGAGCTCCGCGCCGATGCCGACGCCGTTTTTGCTGATGATGATGTCGGTGCCAAAAGGCACTTCTCGGCCCAGAAGCTCCACGGTGAGCCCGCGCTCGGTCGGCGCGGCTGAGAACCAGCGCTTTTCGTAGAATTCGTTGTACGACGGCAAGTAGGTCTTGGGCACGACGGCCAGTATGCGGCCGCCATCCACTGCTACGGCGCAGTTGTAGAGCTTGCCGCAGCGCATCACAGGCATGCCTACGAAGGCCAGCGGCCAATGTTGCTGATAACTTTCGAGAAGCCGGCTCAGCGCTCGCAGTGCCGTATTATATAATGTGTAGTTATGGAATAAATCAGCGCAAGTGTAGGCCGTCACCGACAATTCGGGGAAGACGGCTACGGCGGCTCCGCGGCGCGAAGCCGTCTCGAGGCATTCTTTTATGGCCGCAACGTTGCGCTCGGCATCGGCGATGGCCACCAATGGCACGCACGAGGCGACACGGAAAAATCCTTTTAGCATATTTATATCAAAGCTTATGTCGATTGCAGACCACAAATGTAATAATTTTTTCGATATGTTTCGATAATTTTAACAAAAAAGCCGTCCAACTCCTTAAAATTATAAATAAACAAGCACTGAAACATAAAAAAAATCATAAATGTTTTGCAGGTTTAAAATTTAGGGTTAAATTTGCGTGATGAAATTAGGAAACTTAGCTCTATTTGCGCCCTGACGGGTGGCTTTTTGAGCCCGCGGGTCCTACATTTTAATCAAAAGAAGCGAGTTCTATAACTTAAATCGAAACCTAAATAACTTAATAAACAAATACCAATTACTAATTCACAAAAAAAAGTATTGTTAAAAATGGAAGCTCAAAAGCCTAATGTTCAGCCGGGCAAGCCCGCCGCTAAGAACAAAGCACAAAAGAACAACGCCCCCGGCATCAAAAATGCCTCTTGGGTAATCGTATGCTGCGCTATCGTTGCAGTATGTCTCTTCATCTTCTGGTTCGGTGACCCCATGCACTTCGAAGACGGTCACCCCATCGACCTCTGGGGTACCATCTACAAAGGTGGCTTCATCGTGCCTGTACTTCAGACCCTCTTCCTCACCGTTATCGTTATCTCTGTTGAACGTTGGTACGCTCTCAACGCCGCTTCTGGTACCGGTAACATCACCAAATTCGTTGCTAACGTAAAGGCTTGCCTCGTGAAGAACGACATCGCCGGCGCTCAGGAACTCTGCAAGAAGCAGAAAGGCTCTGTAGCTGCTGTTGTTGCTGCCGCTCTCGTTAGCTACAAGGAAATGGACGAAAACAACGTTCTCTCGAAAGAACAGAAGCTCGCCAACATCCAGAAGAACCTCGAAGAAGCTACTGCTCTCGAAATGCCTGCTCTGCAGCAGAACCTCCCCATCGTTGCTACCATGACCACCCTCGGTACTCTCGTTGGTCTTCTCGGTACTGTAATGGGTATGATCAAATCATTCCAGGCTCTTGCTCAGTCGGGTGCTCCTGACTCAACCGAACTGTCGACCGGTATCTCGGAAGCTCTTATCAATACCGCCTTCGGTATCGCAACCGGTGCTTTCGCCGTTATCTCGTATAACTTCTACACCAACAAGATCGACCACCTGACCTACGCTATCGACGAAATCGGTTTCTCAATCGTTCAAACATTCGCCGCTACCCACTAATCCCGGTTTACCAATATATTCACAAGTTAATAAAAGGTAAATATGGGAAAAGTAAAAATTAAAAGAAAGAGTACCCTCATCGACATGACCGCGATGAGTGACGTGACCGTTCTTTTGCTTACTTTCTTCATGTTGACTTCAACCTTCCTGCAGAAGGAGCCTACTATCGTGTACACTCCCTCGTCTGTTTCGGAAGAAAAAGTGCCTATCAACAACCTCGTGACGGTGCTTATTTCTTCGGCCGACAAATCGGGTAAATTACAAGATCCGACTCTTGCAGAAGGTAAAATCTTCATCTCGTTCACTGGCGACGCCGACTCGACTTACTCTAGCGAAAAAGTTCGCGTGATGATGCTCCAGAAGGCCCTGTCGATTTACAATGAACAGCACAAGAACAACCCTGTCAATCTCACCCCGGCTCAAATCGTAGAATTCGGCAAAATCAACATGTCAGGCGTTCCGTTCGCCGCTCTGCCGCAATTCCTCTCGATGTCGACGACCGACCGCGACAAATTTCAGGGCGACATGACCAACCCCATGGTTGGTATTCCAATCGACGGTAACAAAGACCGCGATGGCCGCCTCAACGATTTTCAGGTCTGGCTCAAGGCTATCTATGACGTAGCTCGCGATATCAACGGCGAGCAGCTCGCTAATCTGACCAACGTCGAGGACGCAGCTAACCTGCACAACCTCTACTCGGCTCTTATGCGCGAAGGTCAAGGTATCGCCGTTAAGGCCGACAAGGACACCCCCTTCACCACCGTGCAGCAGGTGTTCGACAACCTCCAGACTATGAAACTCAACAAGTTCAGTCTTATGACTGCTCTTAAATCTGAAGATGAACCCACTAATTAAAGGTAAAACCAATGGCTCAAATAGAACAATCCGATAAGGGCGGCAAGAAAAAGAAAGGCGCCCAGAAGAAGATGTCGATCCATGTGGACTTTACCCCCATGGTGGATATGAACATGCTTCTGATTACCTTCTTCATGCTCTGTACTACCATGATCAAATCGCAGACTCTGCAGATCGTGCTCCCTACCAATGAAGAAGTAAAGAAAGAGCAGCAAGCTCAGGCTAAAGCTTCGGAAGCTATAACCCTCATCCTCGACACCGAGTATGAAGGCGAAAAGCCCAAAGTCGACGCCGAGACCGGCAAGACCGTTCACCACGTTTATTACTACGAAGGCGTCGCTGACACCACCTTCGCTACCGCTAACTACCTCCGTCACGAGCAGTTCATCGGTAACCTCAACAAAATGCCTCAGGGTATCCGCAAGATCCTCCGCGAGCGCAACCAGGAAGTAATGAAAGTGTATGACGATCTCAAAACTCGTTGGAAGAACAAGGAAATCACTCAGGAAGACTTCCAGAAAGAAGCTCGCAAAAACGCAGCCGATACTCTCAAAACTCGTCCTGTTGTCGTGATCAAACCCGGTCCTAACACAACGTATGAAGGTCTGATCAACGCTCTTGATGAAATGCAGATCAACCAGATCTCGCGTTACAGCATCGAGCTCCCCACCCACACTGATACTCTGCTCCTTGAGCACTACCAAGCTCAAACAGGCACTCAGATTATTCGTCCCACAGTGAGAACGAAATGATTTATTAACCGTTAAACGTATTTTACGAAAATGGCAAAAAATGTAGATCTTTCATCGAAAGAGTGGTGCGATTTAGTCTTTGAAGGCAAAAATAAGGATTTCGGCGCTTATGAAATGCGCAAAAATTCTTCTCAGCGCCACACCCGTGCAGTTGTTATCGTGATTATCGCTCTCGCTATTCTTCTCGTTCTTATGATTCTTGGCGTCAAAGGCGTTTTCTCGAAAGCTGAAGAACTCGCTCCCGAAGCTAGCGTCGATCAAGAAATGCTCGCTTTAGCTCAAGATGAAGCAATGGAAGAAGAAGAAATCGAAGAACAACCCATTATTGAACAACCCGAAGAGGAAATCATTCAGCCCGAAGAGGTAGCTAACGAACAGCGCGTCACCGACATCCTCGTTGTCGAAGACGACCAGTACGACGCTTCGAAGGAAGTTAAAACCCAAGAAGAAGCTACCGAAAACGAAGCTCAAATCGGTGCTATTGATGTGACCGAAGGTACCAATGACTTGAACAAGGCTAGTATCCGCGAACAAGTTATTCAGGAAGCTCCTGTTGAAGAACCAGAAAAGGTTTACACCATGGCTATGGTAGAACAGAAGCCTTCATTCCCCGGTGGCGACGCAGCCATGTACAAGTGGCTCGGCGAACACATCAACTATCCCGCTCAAGCTTCTGAAGAAGGTGTTCAGGGTCGTGTAGTCGTAATGTTCGACGTTGACAAAACCGGTCAAATCGTGAACGTGAAGATTGCTCGCGGCCGTCACCCCGCTCTCGACAAAGAGGCTATGCGTCTCGTGAAGTCGATGCCGAAGTGGCAGCCCGGCCGTAACAACGGCCAGCCCGTGAAGGTTACTTACACACTCCCCGTGACCTTCAAGCTCCAGCAGTAATCGCTTTTGAATTCCATACTCTCCAGATCTGCCGCGTCGTCACCGACACGGCAGATTTTTTTTACCCACCCCCTCCCAGGCGGCTAGGGCAAAATCACCGACGCCTGCACAACCACGCAGGCGACCCTTGAGGACGGGTTGCGCAGCGCAGCCTGGTCATCGCCTTTAGGCGCTCTGCTCTGCAGAGAGCGCAGGCGTCTCGCCTGCGACCAAGAGGACGGGCGAACGCAGCGCAGCCTGGAGAGCAGGCGTCTCGCCTGCGAAACGCCAGTCGACGGTAACTAACGCGTACGCAGAAATTACTACCGCCTACACAACCGACGCAGGCGAGACGCCTGCTTTCCAGGCTAGCGCCGCGGGGGCGACTTCGGCAAAATCACCAACGCCTTCACAACCGACGCAGGCGACCCTTGAGGACGGGTTGCGCAGCGCAGCCTGGTTATCGCCTTTAGGCGCTCTGCTCTGCAGAGAGCGCAGGCGTCTCGCCTGCGAAACGCCCGGCGGTGGTAATTACCGACGCCTCCACAACCACGCAGGCGAGACGCCTGCTTTCCGGGCTTCGCCGCGGGGGCGACTTCGGCAAAATTACCGACGCCTCCACAACCACGCAGGCGAGACGCCTGCTTTCCGGGCTTCGC
>CAYWAM010000040.1:0-16131 GCA_964456545.1 uncultured Bacteroides sp. | reverse complement strand
GAATGCGTAGATGCCAATCTCCGTCACCGAGTTGGGGATAGTCACGGAAGTCAGGCCGCGGCAATAGGAGAATGCTGAGTTGCCGATAGACGTCACCGAGTTGGGGATAGTCACAGAAGTCAGGCCGCGGCAATTGTAGAATGCGCCTTCGCTGATAGACGTCACCGAGTTGGGGATAGTCACAGAAGTCAGGCCGTAGCATTCGTAGAATGCTGAGTTGCCGATAGACGTTACCGAGTAGGTTGTGCCGCCGTAAGTGACTGATGCCGGTATGGTTACGCTGCCGCTATAATAAGAATCACCGGAAGTCACTTCAACTTCCGTGTCCGAAGTCTTATTGTAGTATATACCGTCTACTTCAAAATCGTAGGCCGAGGCGGTGAAAGCTGAGGCCAGGAATAGCATCAGCACGCTCAAGAGTTTTAACTTTGTTCTCATGATTATTTCGTTTTTGTGTTTATTAGCTTATGATTAGCATTATAGAGTTTTTCTCCCCAACCGCATTACCCCGAGACGAGTCTCTGCGTAGCGGTATGCATCGGCAAAAGTATAAAAAAAATGTTACAATTGCAGTAATTATACAAATTTCTTATGCACCCGAACGCAAAAAATGGCGGCAAATATTGCATAAATAAAATAAAGATTGTAAGTTTGCATCGAAAATTTGAAAGACCTTTATCGTGCAGGGCTGCGGAGGCGGCCGTCTGCGTAATCTTAAAATGCTATGAAAACGCTGAAAACTAACGAAATGGCTGCCCGCGAGGCGGCTACTGAGAATGTACGTGTGCTGAATTGCACAAATCTGCATGCCGTCGAGGGCGGCGCGGCTCTGCGTCCCGAGGGGGCGCCGACGGAGCTCGCTGCCGGTGGCCGCGTGCCGCTGGCGGTCTGCACCGACGACGGCGGCGGTGAGCTCACGGTCTATGCCCGCGGCAGCGAACTGGCCCTCGTGAGCAGCGGCCTGGCTACGGCCACGGCCGACACCGGCTCGGAGCAAATGGCGGCCGTGGCCGACGGCAGTCGGCTGCATGTGCTGACGCCGCGCAAACATCTGATTTACAAAGTGTCGCCCGGGGCGCTGACGGCCGAGACGCCGCCGCGAGCCGTCGTGCGCTTCGCCACGGAAGCCGACTCGTCGCTCGTGGCCGACGTGGGGGCGGTGCAGCTGTCGCGCACTTACAGTGCCGGCGAGTCGGCCGCCGATGCCGACTCCCGCCGGCTGAGCTCGCTGCTGGCGACTACGCTCGACCGCCTCGACCGCGACTCGCGTGCGGCCGGACTGTGGTGGATGCCCACGCTGATGGCTGTCAGACTGCGCGATAGCCACGGCCGCACCGTGCTGACCACGCCGCCGATGCTGGTCGCGAGCGCCGACGGCGCCTGCTGCGACGGCGTGCTCGAACTCTATTCCGACGACGGTCGCACGACGGCGGCCACGTCCCTGGCGGCGCCGGCTTGGCGCGTAAAGGCTACTGTCGATTCGCTGGCCGACTGCGACTTGATGGCCGAGGTGCTGGCAACGCCGATGTTGCAGCGCCTCGACTCGGGCGCGACGGCGGCCGTGGCGATGCGCCGACGCGCCGACGACCGCTACTTCTGCCGAGCCACGATGCCGTCGGCTCCGACGGCGGTGTGGGCCGGTGGCGGCGCGGCGCGAGCCGATGCCCTGGCCGATATGGCCGGAGCATTCGACCGAGTGGCCCGAGTGGTGGCTACGGCTCGCCTGGCTGCCCGGGGCTCGCTGACTATCGACGTGCGGCCCCCCGTGTCCGGCGACATTCTGAGCGATATCAGCTCCTTGACGGCAGCGATGGCGGCGCCGGCCGCGGCCGATGCCCTCGACCTGGGCTGGGTGGCTGCGCCGCACTCGTTCACGGCCTCGGCGGTGGCCGCCGCCCCCGGTGCCGCGCTCCTCGCGGGATTGACGGTCAATCCGTTCGAGGGCTTCCTCCCGCAGTGCTATGCTGCGACGACCGTGCGCGGCAAGGCCTGGCACGCCGCCGCTCGGGTGACCTTTGCCGACGGCTCGAGCCGCACCGTCACGGCCGAGGGCGACGACTTCGCACCCGAGCGTTTCGGCCCCGTGCTGGCGTATCCCTCGCCGCTGGCCACGTCGCTATATCTGACTGTGCGCGTGGGCGCTACGGTGCGCTGCGGCCTGTTTCCACTGCACCCCGACAAGGACCGCCGACGCGCCATCTATGTGGCACCCTCGCTTTGCCCGGCCGAATTGCCCGACACGTTGGCCATCTATGTGGTGCCGGCCGAGAACCCCTTGCCGCTGGTCTACGACGACGTGATGGCCGTGGCCGACGACGGACTGACCGCGCTGACGGCCGTGCAACGCGTGGCCCTCGGCCGCGTCAACGCCATGATTGCCGCCAACCACGCCCAGGGCGCCTGGGACTATGGCCGCGCCCGATTCTATGTGATGACGTCCTCGGGCATCTACTCGGCAGCGGTGGCGTCGGGCGGCAAGTCGCTGTCGATGAGCTTGGTCGATAGCCGCACGGTGGAGCGCGCCGACGCTGTGGCACGCGCCGGCGAGGACGTCTATGCCGTGGCGTCGGCCGATTTGATACGCCTCCGCGCCGCGTCGGTCAAGACCCTGGTTCGCGACTGCGGTGCCCGCTTGCTTGCCTGGAACGGCCGGCGCGGACGGCTCTGGCTCATCCCGCCGCAGGGCGACATCGAAGTGCTCGACCCGGCCACCGGCCGCCGCACGTTGCTGGCCCAGGCGTGGCAGCCGCAGCGCGTGGCCACTGTCGGCGGTCGCACGTACATAGCCGACGATAGCCGGGTGGCCGAGGTTGGCCCGGAGCAGCCGTTCGTCGAGCGCTCGGTGCGCTGGACGCTGCGTGTCCGCACCCCCACGGGGGGCCGATTTGGCCGCGAACGAACCCTGGCCGTGGATATGAGCGGCCACGTCGGCGAGCTGCACGTGGATGTGCGGCGTGTCTTCATCGACCGGCGGGCTCCGGCATCGGCCGTGGCGATGACCGTGCGCGGCGAAGTCCATTCGGGCCTGCGACGACGCTTCTGCGCCCGAGGCTCCGACTTCGAAATCGACATTTCGGGCTCCGTAGGTCCCGACTTCCTGCTCGAGCGCGTGAGCATTTGACTGACTCCGACTGATACTTAACACACACAAGACTCCGATACCATGACAGATACCGAACTGCAAGAACTGCTGGCCGAGGACGCTCGCCGCCGAGCGCGCTCGACCCGCTACGACCCCGTAGCGGGCGACCCGACCGACCCGGGGCGCGTCGAGGTGACGACGCCCTGCCCGGGACTGACCCGCGCATACGTGCCGGCCGCTATGGCCTCTGACCCCGCCGGAGCCACACGCGACCCGCTCGAGTGGAAGCGCCTGCGCTGTCGCTACGACTTCGAATTCTGGTGCGCCGAGTGCGTCACCATCAAGCACAAGACCGAGGGGCGCGACGTGCGCCTGACACTCAACGCACCGCAGCGGCGAGTGGCCCGTATGCTCGAGCTCCAACGACGCGCCGGACAGCCCGTGCGCGCTATCATGCTCAAGGCTCGCCAGTGGGGCGGCTCCACGTTGGTGCAGACCTACATGGCCTGGATACAGTCGTGCCTGCGAACCAACTGGCACTCAATCATCTGCTCGCAGGTGAAGGACACCTCGACCGGCATCCGCGGCATGTACACCAAGATTCTCGAAAACTATCCCGAAGATATGTGGGAGGGCGACGCCAAGCCGGCTTTCCGGCCCTACGAGCGCTCGGGCAACGTGCGCGAAATCACCGGACGCGGCTGCCGCGTGACCGTGGCATCGGTCGAAAATCAGGATGCCGTGCGCGGCGCCGACTTCGCTATGGCTCATCTGACCGAAATCGCCTACTGGAAGAGCACGCCCGGCCACTCGCCCGAGGACACTATCCGCGCCATCGTGGGCTCGGTGCCGCTCATCGACGGCTCGCTCGTGGTGCTGGAGTCGACGGCCAACGGCGTGGGCAACTACTTCCACCGCCGATGGCTCAGCGCCCGCGCCGGCGAGCCGGGCTGCCTGGCCGTGTTCGTGCCCTGGTACGAAATCGAATACTACCGCCTGGCGCCCCCCTCGCGCTCCGACGTGGCCCGCACATTCGACGACTACGACCGCCGACTCTGGGACTTGGGCTGCGACCTCGACCAAATCTACTGGTACCGCTGCAAGCTGGCCGAGCTGGGCACGCGCGACAAGATGATGGCCGAATTTCCGACCACCGATGACGAGGCTTTCACGGCCACGGGCCGCGGCGTGTTCTCGCGCTCGATGGTCGAGGCGCTGCGTGCCGGTTGCCGAGCGGGCGCTCGTGGCGGCTTTGCCCCCGACGGGCTGACGTGGGTCGACGACCCCGACGGCGACATCGAGCAGTGGCAGCCGCCTCGGCCCGACGGCGATTATGTGGTGGCGGTCGACATCGGCGGACGCTCCGACCGTGCCGACTACTCGGTGGTGGCCGTCGTGCGTGCCGACGGGCCCCTGCCCGAGGTCGTGGCCCAGTGGCGCGGACATATCGACCACGACTTGCTCGCCTCGAAAGCCATGGCCCTGGGTTTTCTCTACAACGACGCCCTGCTCGTGGTCGAGAGCAATTCGCTCGAAAGCCGCGGTCCCACAGGCGCTTACGTGCTCGACCGACTCGCGCGCGAGTATCCGAACGTCTACCGCCGCCGCGTCTACGACGACGTGCGCTGTGCCGAGTCGACTCGCGTTGGCTTTCACACCAATCGCGCCACCAAGGAGATGCTCGTGGCCGGCTTGATAGCCCACGTGCGCTCGCAGGGCTTTGTCGAACGCGACGCTCGCGCCCTCGACGAATTGCTCACCTACGAAGAGCTGCCCGACGGCTCGTATGCCGCCAAAGTCGGTTGCCACGACGATCTGCTGATGACTCGCGCTATAGCCCTGCACGTCGTAGCCCACCGGCCGCCGCAGCCACCACCGGCCGCCCTGACCCTGCCCGGCCGGCGCTGGTAATTTTCCCCGACGCCGAAACCGCGGGCCGCCTATGGTTGTTTGTAGTGTATAATGCTTAGAAAACACACACACGTTATGGATTCGATTTTTGTGGCGCAGCGCCGCGCGGCGGCGGCTCTGGCTATGTCGCGGCTGGTGTTTAAGCCGCTGCGGCTGGCCGATATCGCGCTGGTGAATAAGTACTTGCAGCGGTCGCAGTCGCGCGCGTGCGATTTTACGATTGGCGGTCTCTACATGTGGGCCGACTATTTCAAGTATGAGTATTGCGTGGTCGACGACACACTGTTTGTCAAGGGTGTCGACGAGGCAAACCCGGCCGCCGTGGCGTTCATGGTGCCGGTGGGGTCGCTCAGCTTGGGCGCGGCCCTGCATCTGCTGCGCGATTACTGCCGACGCCGAGGCTTCGCGCCGGCATTCACGGCCGTGCCCGACGACCGTGTCGACGACTTGCGCGATGCGCTGGGCCGCTCGGCGCGGGTCGAGGAGCTGCCCGGCTGGGCCGACTATATCTACGACATCGACTCGCTGGCCACGCTCTCCGGCAAGTCGCTGATGCGCAAGCGCAACCATCTGAACCGCTTCCAGGCCGACAATCCGCACTGGCTGTTCGAGGCGCTGACGGCCGATTTGCTGCCCGAGACGTTGCTCTTCTTCGAAGGGCTCTGCCGGCGCGACGCGGCCGAGGCCTCGGCGCTCGAGGCGTATGAGAACGGGCGGAGCCGGCGCGTGCTGGCCAATCTGTCGAGCTATCCCTTTGAGGGCGCGGTGCTCCGCGGCGAGTCCGGCGAGATTGTGGCCTTTGCGCTGGGCGAAGTCGTGGGCGACACGCTCTTCGTGCACATCGAGAAAATCAACCACGAGGTGTCGGGCGCCGGAGCGGCCATCAACAAGTTGTTTGCGGCCTTCATGCGCCGGCGGCATCCGTCGCTGCGCTATGTCAACCGCGAGGAAGACTGCGGCGATCCCGGCCTGCGCCAAGCCAAAGAATCGTACTGCCCGCTGATGAAGCTCCGCAAGTACGACGTGCGCTGACGTGCCTGTAGCTTTTGGTAGTAAGCGGAAATAAAAAGCGAACGCTCCAATTGACGGAGCGCTCGCCTTGGTGTGTGTGATGAGCGTGTTATTGGCAGCCGCCTTCGCAGCCGCCTTCGCAGCCACCTTCGCAACCGTCGGAGCAATTGCCCGAGCAGCCGCAACCGCAGCCACCTGAGGTGACCATCTTGATTTCTTCGGGAGTGGCTTCGCGCACGGCTGTGACTTTGCCTGTCAGACGCACAACTTTGCCGGCCAGCGGGTGGTTGAAGTCCATTGTGACGGTCTTTTCTTCAACTTTGTTGACTACGCCGGTGATGCGAAAGCCGTCGCCGGTCATCATAGGAAGTTTGGCGCCGGGGTGTACCATTTCGGCATCGAATTTGCCGTCAACAGCGAAGATCTCTTTTTCGAGAGTGACGAGGTATTCGTCGCTAGGCTGTCCGTAGGCTTCTTCGGGCTGTGCTGTCACATCGAACGAGTCACCAACGACTTTGCCTTCGAGTTCTTTCTCGAGCGGAGCGACCATGCCGGGAGTGATACCGTAGATGACTGCTTCGGGGTCTTCTTTATCGACCTGATGAACAAGTTCTTGCGAGCCGTCGGCGTTGACCTGATAAAGGTCGTAAATCATTTCGACGTATTTGCCGGGTTGTATTTTTTCCATTTTGTATTTATTTTATGATGTTTCTAGTAAGTGTATAACAAATATCGTGCCGAAGAGAGAGTGTGGGCTGATTAGCCATTGATTTAGGGCATTGTATTAGTCGACTATGTCGGCGAGCTTGCCTCTGCGGTCAAAGGTACGAAAAAAGCTAATATTCTGCAAACAAATGCGCATGTGGCGCACCTTATGGCGAGAGTGCGTGCGCCGGTTAAGTAAGCGGTAATTATTTTGTGGCGCAGAGGTAGGTGTCAAGCGATTTTGGGTATTGCATCGATGAGGCGTTTTTAGCCGGTGAGGCTTCGTTTGCGTCGATACATCCCGTGTATAGGTCGTCGTCGGCGAAGATGAAGCCGGCTTCGGCTACCATGGCTTGATATTTTATGGCTTTTTCGCGATTTGGGGCCAGGCCGTCGGTGCCACGTCGGTAGAGCTGAGCGAGGGTGTAGGCGGCGTAGGCGTTTTTCTCGGCTGTTTTGGCGAGCTGCTTGACGGCCTTGGCGATGTCGCGTTTTTCGTTAGCGGGGCTGAGGAGGATTTGAGCTTCCAGCACGTCGGCGATTGCGATTTTGGCTTTTTTGAGGGCCTTGATTTCCTTTTTGGCGGCCTTGAAGTCGCCGGCAGCAATTGCGCTAATAGCCAGAGTGAAGTGGCCGAAGGGTGTCGAGAGGATGTTGTCGTCGTTCTTTTCGTCGAACAGGGCTTTTACCTGAGGTACGAACGAGTTGCGAGCTTGTAGCCACGATAGGAGGTATGCTGCCTCGATAATTTCGTTCTTTTTGATGGCTATAATGGTGTAGTCGAAGATGGCTTCGTGGTCGCCGAGATAGGTGGCTTTGCGGAGCCAGCAGTCGGCTTGCGCTGCAGAAGCGCTGATGCCCTTGCCTTCGCGATATAGGCGCGCCACGAGGCGCATAGCGTCGATGTTGCCATCTTTGGCAGCGTTTAAGGCGAAGACAAATCCGCTGGTGCAGTCGGCTGAGCATCCGAGCCCTTCGACGAGCATCAATCCGTAGAGGTATTCGCACGTGGAGTCGCTGCAAAGAGCGCCTTTGCGTAGCCATTCGATGGCGTTTTTGTAATCGAGTGCGTTGAAGTAGGCTACGCCGGTTTGGCGGACCGTGGTGGTGTCGCCGCCGCCTTTTTTGTGCGCGAGCTGGCTATAGTAGTGTGCGGCCAGCGCATAGTCTCGAGCGGTGCCGATGCCTTCGTCGAGAAAGTGAGCGACGGCTGCTGTGGCAAATGTGTCGCCTGTGTCGGCTTCGGCTTTAAGGGATGAGAAGACTTGGCTATTGCCTGCGCTTATTGCACTGTCGAAGAGGTGCATGGCGCGTATCGAATCGGCTTCTACGCCATGGCCAAGGCGGTAGCAGAGGCCCAGGTGGCCGGTGGCATCGGCGTGGCCCAGCGAGGCGGCTTTGGCAAAGAAGCGAGCCGCTATGGTGTAGTCGCGCTCTACGTTGGCTCCTTCGTAGTACCAGATGCCCAAGTGGTTGAGCGCATCGGGGTCGGAGTCTTTCGCTGCATTGAGCACGGCCATGACGCTGTCGCGGCTCACGACGGCCGTGTCGTTGTGGGCTTTCGCTGTAGCAGAAGGAAGAAGAATGAGAAATGCGAGGAGAAGTGTCGTGAATTTCATATTCAAATTCGTTTATTCTTCGGGCCGCGACTCGAGCAGAGTTTCGGGCGGGTTGATGAAATAGAGGTGAGCAGTGGCGCGGGTGACGGCGGTGTAGAGCCAGCGGTAGAACTCTGGGCCGGCCATCTCGGGCGGTATGTATGATAAGTCGATGAGGACGTTGCGCCACTGTCCGCCCTGGGCTTTGTGGCAGGTGACGGCGTAGGCGTATTTCATCTGCAGGGCGTTCCAGTAGGGCGAATTCTGCATGGCGCGGATTCGTTCTTGATGTGATGCTCCCGGCGCGTGCAGGTCGGGGTCTTCGTAGACGGCGCGGAACAGGTGCTCGCTAAGTTCGCGGCTGAGAGCTGCAGCATCGCCGATGAGGCAACTTGGAATGATTTTGGCGCTGAACTCGACTTCGTCGTTGCCCGGCAGGCCGAGGACTACGTCGGTGAAGCGCATGTCGTACTTTGATTCTGAGCCGAGTACGCGGCGCAGCTCGAGTATTTCGCCATTGGCTACGAAGTCGAGCCCTTTGACCTGGCGAGTCCAGTGGTAGTTGTTTTTAGCAGCGATGAGCAGGTCGCCGCTGACTAGCTCTTCTTCGTGGCCGAGTACCTGCGCTCGGATGCCGCGGTTGAAGTCGGTGGCCGAGCGATTGGAGCGTGTGATGACGATTGTTTCGTCAATGCCATCGTCGCGGTATAGGCTGTCGAGAAGGTCGGGTAGGTCGGCGCCATCGATTGTATCGACATCGGGCGCTGCAACGGAGAGAGGCACGATGGCTGCCGTGAAGGCTTCGGCAGCACCGCTATTGGCCGCTGCTACGAGTGCGCGTCGCAGTCGGGTGGCATTGCGCAGAATGCCCGAGTCGGCGGCTTGGCGGGCCACTTCGGTGAGTGTGGCACGGGTTACTTTTAGGCCATAGCCACGCATCTCGGTGGCGTTCATGGCCGGCGATTCAGTCTGGCCCACCGGAGGCAGCTGAGCTGTGTCGCCCAGGAGTATGAGCCGGCAGTTGTCGCCTGAGTATACGTATTGAACAAGGTCGGAGAGGAGGCTGCGGCCGTTCTCGTCGCCTGCCCCAATCATTGAGGCTTCGTCGACGATGAACACGGTCTGGTGGCAGGTGTTTTCGCGCGGCGATGCACCGCCGCCGGCTCCGGGGAGCTGGTGGCGGTAGATGCGGCGATGTATGGTGGATGCGGGCCTATGAGCGTAAGTCCCGAACACCTTGGCTGCCCGGCCGGTGGGGGCCATGAGCACGGTGTCGATGTGTCGAGCGGCTAAGGCGCGTACAAGTGCACCGGTGAGCGATGTCTTGCCTGTGCCGGCGTAGCCGTTGAGTATAAATACGCGGTCGGTCGTGGGAAGACCCGGTTCGGGGCAGCAGAAGCGGGCGAGCGCAAGCGCTACCTGCAGCTGCTGGTCGTTGGGTGTGAATGGCAGTTGCGCAAGTATGTCGACAGCAAAGTCGCGTGGCGTCATTTGAGGCTCCACTCGAAGCCGCCGTCCTTGGTGTCTTTGACGGCGAACCCAATCTGGCTGAGGCGGTCGCGGATACGGTCGCTAGTAGCCCAGTCTTTGTTCTTCTTGGCTTCGCGGCGGATGTCGAGTAGCAAGTCTACGGCTTCCTCATAGGGTTTGAGGGTGCCTTCAGCGGCATCGCCTTCGGGTGTGATGCCGAGGATGTCGCCGGCAAATGTCTGCATCAGCTGGCGCAGGGCTTCGAGGTCGGCTTCGGTGGCGTGTGCTGTGCCATCGTTGACTTGGTTGATGACGCGGCAGGCGTCGAAGAGCGTAGCGATCACCATCGGGGTGTTCAAGTCGTCGTCCATGGCTTCGTAGCAACGGCGTTGCAAGTCGGCGACGTCGATTGTCGAATCGGCCGATGCCTTGAGGTCGCCGAGGCGTTTCCAGCCTTCGAGGAAGCGCTTGAGTGCTGTCTCTGAGGCTTTAAGTGCGTCGTTCGAGAAGTCGACGGTGCCGCGATAGTGGGCTTGAAGGATGAAGAAGCGGATGGTCATCGGCGAATAAGCCTGCTCGAGCAGCTGGTGGTTGCCGGTGAAGAATTCGTCGAGTGTGATGAAATTGCCCAGCGACTTGCCCATCTTCTGGCCGTTGATGGTAATCATGTTGTTGTGCATCCAGTAGCGCACGGCCGGGCAGCCGTTGTGAGCTACCGACTGAGCTATTTCGCACTCATGGTGGGGGAATTTGAGGTCCATGCCGCCACCGTGGATATCGAACGTGGTGCCGAGGTATTTTTCGCCCATGGTCGAACATTCGAGGTGCCAGCCGGGGAAGCCTTCGCTCCAAGGCGAAGGCCAGTGCATGATGTGCTCGGGCGAGGCTTTTTTCCACAGAGCGAAGTCGGCGGGATTGCGCTTTTCGCTTTGGCCGTCGAGCTCGCGTGTAGCCGACAGCAGCTCGTCGATATTGCGGCCCGAGAGCTTGCCATAGCCATGCTCTTTGTTGAATTTGGGCACGTCGAAGTAAACAGAGCCGTCGCTGATGTAGGCGTAGCCGGCTTCAATGATTTTCTTGATGTATTCGATTTGCTCGATGATGTGGCCCGAAGCGTGTGGCTCGATCGAGGGAGGAAGTACGTTGAGGCGCTCCATGGCTTTGTGGTAGCGAGTCAGGTAGTACTGCACCACTTCCATGGGCTCGAGTTGCTCTAGGCGAGCTTTCTTGGCGATTTTGTCCTCACCTTCATCGGCGTCGTGCTCGAGGTGGCCAACGTCGGTGATGTTGCGCACGTAGCGCACCTTGTAGCCTAGGTGGAGCAGGTAGCGATAGAGGATGTCGAAGGTGATAGCCGGGCGAGCGTGGCCCAGGTGTCCGTCGCCGTAGACAGTCGGTCCGCACACATACATTCCCACGAATCCCTCGTGGAGCGGCTTGAAGTATTCTTTGGTGCGCGACATCGAGTTATAAATACAGAGATTGTTGGTCAGCATGTGTTCGGAGTTGTATTTTTATGATTCTTGTTAAAAAAAACAGGGGCGGGCGACTGCCCGCCCCCGGAGTCGGTTAGTTAGTCTTAAGCTTGGAAGGGGTTAGGAATGTCGTTCTGACCGCCTTTGGGAGCCTTACGGGTGATTTCACCGAAGGTCTGTTCGTACTTAGCGACGTTGTCGCGCAGGGCAAACAGGAGGTTCTTAGCGTTCTCAGGAGTCATGATGATGCGGCTGATAACCTTAGCCTGGGGCATGTTGGGAGCTACCGACACGAAGTCAACGTAGAATTCCTGAGCTGAGTGAGAGATGACAGCGAGATTGCTGTAAAGACCTGTGGCCACTTCGGGCGACAGTTCTATCTTGAGTTCTTTCTTTTGGTCCATTTTTATTACGATATTAGATATTATACGCGCAAAGTTACGAAAAGTTTGCGATAAGTCAAAGTCTCGAGTGTTTATTCGAAGGGAGTAGAGGGGTCGAGGCTAGTAGTGCGTTCGAAGTAGAACTCTTTTTTAATGCCGTTGTTCTGGAAGTGAACGTTGATACCCTTGCAGCCGGGTTTGTTCCAGAGCTCGGCAATGCTAATCGAGCCGTAGAAGGTGCGGTAGTAGCCGCCGGTGTTGTCGCTCTGGAAGCCTACGTATACTTGGGGAATTTCATCGTCCTTGGTTTCGTCGATAACGTAGAGGCCAAACTGTTTGGCATCCTTCTGGATAGGAGCTGTAGCTTCGATGTTGATGTAAGTGCCTTCGCGCTGCAGCAAGGTGACGTCGATGGGAGTCGATGTGAGGTCGGCAACGGCCTTGACGTCGGCAGTCTCAACCTTGCCATTGAAAACTTCCATGATGGCGTGCAGATTGATAGCACCGCTCTGATAGCGGATGCCCGATTGGTTGCTATAGCCGATTATATAGCGCTTGCCTGTAGAATAGTTCTTTGAGTCGAGTACGATGGGCGAGGTGAAGGTCACCAGCGGTTCGTCGAGATTTTCGCGGCAAGTGAATACCGAGCCCTCGGGAGTGCTGGCTGAGTAGGTCACGAATGCCATGAATGTCAGGGCGGTGTTGTCGTTGTCGTCGCTGTTGCACGATGCGGTGCTGAAGCAGAATACGAAAGCCAACAGGCCGAGTACAAGTTGATTGAGTTTCTTCATTTTAGTTTGTTTACGTTGTTAAGTAATCTTTTTTTGTATGTTTATTTAGTGGTTTACACGTTTGTGACTATTTCGGTCGGAGCTGTGTCGCTCACGATGCGTCCGTCGGCCATGGTGATAGTGATATCCGAATCAGCGGCTAGGTGCTCATCGTGGGTGACGATTAGGAACGTAGCGCTCAACTCGTCGCGTAGGTCGAAGAATAGGCGATGCAGTTCGCGTCGGTTGCGTGAGTCGAGGCTGCCAGAGGGTTCGTCGGCAAGGATTACTGACGGGCGGTTGATTAGCGCACGAGCTACTGCGCCGCGCTGGCATTCACCTCCCGAGAGCTCGGCCGGACGATGGCTGCAGCGACTGCCAAGTCCGAGGCGCTCGAGCAAATTGCGAGCCTCGGCCATCGCTTCTGCTCGTGATTTTCCGGCAATCAGCGCCGGCATCGCCACGTTTTCCTGCAGATTGAATTCCGGTAGCAAGCGGTGCTGTTGAAATACAAAGCCAATCGCCGAGCATCTAAATCGCGACAGCGCGCGGTCCGACATTTCCTGTACGTTGACGCCATCGAAGCGCACTGAGCCCGAGTCGGGGCGAATCAGGGTGCCGATGATTTGTAGCAGAGTCGTCTTGCCGGCGCCGCTGGGGCCTACAATAGATGTCACTGCAGCCGGGCGCACCTGCAAGTCGATGCCTTTGAGCACGTCGACAGAGCCGTAGCGTTTAGTTATGTCGTGTATTTCAATCAAACTTTTGTCTTTTAGCTTGTAAAATTACGCACTTCCCTCCGCATAGCAAAATTTTGGCTGTAAATTTAACAAATATTGCGCCTTTAGCACTATGCGATTAAAGGACATGGCGCACGGCCACTTGCGAAATAAAAAAAGGCCGCCCGGCTCGTGGGCGAGTCGGGCGGCTATGTAGGAGTGTTTAACTCAGCAGATTAGAGCTGGGGACCAGCAGCAACGAGAGCCTTGCCGGCTTCGTTGTTTTCGTACTTCTTGAAGTTCTTGATGAAGCGAGCTGCGAGGTCTTCGGCCTTGGTGGTCCAAGCGCTAGCGTCAGCGTAGGTGTCGCGGGGATCGAGGATTGCGGGATCTACGCCGGGGAGTGCGGTGGGCACTTCGAAGTCGAAGATGGGGAGCTTCTTGGTGTCAGCCTTGAGGATCGAGCCGTCGAGGATAGCGTCGATGATGCCGCGGGTGTCGCGGATCGAGATGCGCTTGCCAGTGCCGTTCCAGCCGGTGTTCACGAGGTATGCCTTAGCACCGCTCTGTTCCATACGCTTAACGAGTTCTTCAGCGTACTTGGTGGGGTGCAGTTCGAGGAATGCCTGGCCGAAGCAAGCCGAGAAGGTGGGGGTGGGCTCGGTGATGCCGCGTTCGGTACCGGCGAGCTTAGCGGTGAAGCCCGACAGGAAGTAGTACTTGGTCTGTTCGGGGGTCAGGATCGATACGGGGGGCAGTACGCCGAATGCGTCAGCGCTCAGGAAGATAACGTTCTTTGCAGCGGGGCCGGCCGAGATGGGCTTAACGATCTTTTCGATGTGGTCGATGGGGTAGCTAACGCGGGTGTTTTCGGTCACGCTCTTGTCAGCGAAGTCGAGCTTGCCTTCAGCGTCAACGGTAACGTTTTCGAGCAGAGCGTCGCGACGGATAGCGTTGTAGATATCGGGTTCAGACTCTTTGTCGAGGTTGATAACCTTAGCGTAGCAGCCGCCTTCGAAGTTGAATACGCCCTTGTCGTCCCAGCCGTGTTCGTCGTCGCCGATGAGCAGACGTTTGGGGTCGGTCGAGAGGGTGGTCTTGCCGGTGCCAGAGAGGCCGAAGAATACAGCGGTGTTTTCGCCGTTCATGTCGGTGTTGGCCGAGCAGTGCATCGAAGCGATGCCCTTCAGGGGCAGGTAGTAGTTCATCATCGAGAACATACCCTTCTTCATTTCGCCGCCGTACCAGGTGTTGATGATAACCTGTTCGCGCGAGGTGAGGTTGAAGACAACGGCAGTTTCGCTGTTGAGACCGAGTTCCTTGTAGTTGGTCAGTTTAGCCTTAGAAGCGTTGTAAACAACGAAGTCGGGAGTGAAGTCAGCGAGGTCTTCAGCGGTGGGGCGGATGAACATGTTGGTCACGAAGTGAGCCTGCCATGCAACTTCCACGATGAAGCGAACAGCCATGCGGGTGTCCTTGTTAGCGCCGCAGAAACCATCGACTACGAAGAGCTTCTTGCCCGAGAGTTCGTTCAGAGCGAGTTCCTTGCAAGCGTTCCAAGCTTCGATTGAAGCGGGCTTGTTGTCGTTCTTGTATTCGTCGGTAGTCCACCATACGGTGTCCTTCGAGGTTTCGTCGAGAACGATGAATTTGTCTTTAGGCGAACGGCCGGTGTAAACGCCGGTCATTACGTTTACGGCGTCGAGTTCGGTCTTGTAGCCTTTCTCGTAGCCTTCGAGGGTGGGGAGGGTTTCGAATGCGTAGAGTTCTTCGTAGCTGGGGTTGTAAACAACTTCAGTCACGTTCTTGATACCGAGCTTTTCGAGGTCGGCCTTTACGCCGGCGATACGGCTCTTTTTGATTTCTTCTAAGTTGCTCATTTTGCGGTTAGAAATATTAGTGGTTAATTTATTATCAGTTGTTTCGATGCCGAGCATCGTGTGGAATAAACAATTTGAAACGTCGCCTTGTTAATCGAGTGCAAAGATATAACGTTTTTTGTGATTATGAAAGCGATTAAGGAAAAAATTCCTTAATAAAGCCAACTTTTTTTCTAAAACTGCAAAAATGTACCCGAGCCGAGTGTTAATCGTCCTCGCAGAGCGTTTCGCAGGCGAGGTCGGCTGCTCGCTTTGCAGAGCGCCTTCGGCGATGGCCGGGCTCCGCATTGGGGGCGACTTCGGCGGAATTACCAACGCCTGCACAACCGACGCAGGCGACGGTAACTTTCTCGATTAGCCAGGCTACGCAGCGCAGCCTGGAGAGCAGGCGTCTCGCCTGCGAAACGCTCGGCGGTGGTAACTTCCTCAACACGCTTGGCGGTGAAAATTACCAACGCCTACACAACCGACGCAGGCGAGTCGCCAGTCGATGGTAACTTCCTCGATTAGCCAGGCTAGCGCCGTGGGGGCGACTCCAGCGGAAATCACTACCGCCTGCACAACCGACGCAGGCGAGACGCCTGCTTTCCAGGCTAGCGCCGTGGGGGTGACTCTGGCGGAATTACCAACGCCTGCGGTCTCTGCTTTGCAGAGCGCCTTCGGCGATGGCCGGGCTAGCGCCGCGTTCACCCTTCCTCTGACGACTTCAATGGTAAAATTACTACCGCCTGCACAACCGACGCAGGCGACGGTAACTTTCTCGATTAGCCAGGCTACGCTGCGCAGCCTGGAGAGCAGGCGTCTCGCCTGCGAAACGCCAGTCGGCGGTAATTTTTGCGGTAGGCCTGGGCGGCGGTGGGGACGCAGGTGAGGGCGGCTGCTCGCTTTGCATCGCGCCTTCGGCGATGGCCGGGCTCTGCATTGGGGGCGACTTCGGCGGAATTACCAACGCCTACACAACCGACGCAGGCGAGACGCCTGCTTTCCAGGCTAGCGCCGTGGGGGCGACTCTGGCGGAATTACCACCGCCTACACAGCCGACGCAGGCGATGGCCATGCTAGCGCCGCGTTCACCCTTCCTCTGAGTCGCCTGCGGTCTCTGCTTTGCATCGCGCCTTCGGCGATGG
>CAYWAM010000039.1:0-17211 GCA_964456545.1 uncultured Bacteroides sp. | reverse complement strand
GCGTAGAGTTCAAGCGAAGTTGTATGTGATGCTATGCAGTGTTGAGGCGCGGTGTTGATTGGTTGGTCGGGTGAAAAGTTGGATGGAGTGGTTTTTAGCTGAACATTTTTTGGTTGATGTGTGTTGTTTTTTGCGTAGTTGAATTGCTAACGTTCTAAAAGTGAATTTGTATGAAATGTCTTGAAATTGCTTTAGCCGCCGTGGGCGGTGCTGTGATTGGCGCAGCTGCAGCTATGTTGTTGGCTCCTCAGTCGGGTGTGCGCACGCGCGCTCAGATTCGTCGGTTTGTCCGCGAAAAGTTTCCTAATGCATGTGATTGCCACGTGGAGGTAATGGCTGATGACCTTGAGAGTCGAATGAAGGAGTCGATGGGCGAAACCCTTGATGCCGGTAAAGTATGAGACGCATCGTATGGTTATTGGCCGGGGCTGCAGTAGGTGTGGCCGCCACGGCGCTGTTCTCAACTGAATGTGGTGCGCGGGTGCGTCGTCGTGTCAAGGATGTGCTTGTAGATAGTGGCCTTATGGCTGACGATGACACGGAGGAATTCGTTGAGATGTTTGCTCGTGAACTCGATGAGGATTAGCTTATGTGCCGGAGGGGCTGGCAGTCGGTCGCTCCGGCATAGTTTTGTTTATTCATCACGTTAAAAATTTTTTTCGTAGGTTATGAATGAGGATAAGTGG
This sequence comes from uncultured Bacteroides sp., assembly GCA_964456545.1. Taxonomy (GTDB): domain Bacteria; phylum Bacteroidota; class Bacteroidia; order Bacteroidales; family Muribaculaceae; genus CAG-873. The sequence continues at coordinate 16,525 of CAYWAM010000039.1, read as the reverse complement.
TCGGTGGCGTCATTGCTTAGGGGTGTACGTCGGTTGGTGGCGCTAAATATTGACTATGCGCGGCTGACGGCTGCCGAAAAGACTTCGATATTGCTTTCGGCAATAGCTATTTATGTGGCTTTGTTGATTGTGGGGTCGACGGCATTGCTTTTTTTGTCGATTGGGGTAGGGCACGTGTTGGCGCAGACGGTGGCGCCGATTGGTGCGTTTTTATATGTGTCGGCTTTCTATGTGGTGTCGTTTGCGGTGTTGTATTTTATGCGCCGTCGGTTGTTTGTTGACCCGATTACGCGGTTTGTGAGTCGTCTGTTTGTAAAACCGCCTAAGACGTCGAATGTATGAGAAAGGTGATAGGAGATGGCCGTCAGTGGCGTGGCTACGCGCTTGATGAGCTTCGCTACGAGCGTTCGGTGATGCGTGTTCGCATGGAGCTTGAAAAGGAGCGTATTGGGCTTGGCTGTGGCTGTGGATTCGATTCGTTGTTGAGCCGAGTTTCTTTGGGGCGCGTGGCTGCTTTGTGGAGGTATGCCGACTTTGCGGCGCTGGGGGTGAAGCTGTGGCGGCGGGTGGCGCCCTTGTTTGTTGGCCGCAAGCGCTGCAAGTGCCGCAAGTCGATGGCGTAGCAGATTTTTTTGGAGAAAAGTGGGTGTAAGTGCGGTAAAATAGTTATCTTTGCTCGAAATACGAAAATAACGAATGAGATAGCTATGAACGATTATATCGAGACTCGGCTCGACATGGAGCCTTATGTAGGTGAAGATGCTACTGATTTGCTGGCAGGAATGCTGGGCGATGTGGGCTACGAAAGTTTTGTGCCCGACGAAAGTGGACTGACGGCTTATGTGGCCGTAGGCGCGTTTGACAGTGCGGCGGTCGACGGTGTTGTGGCTGAATTTCCCTACGATTGTCGCCTGACGGTGACGCATAGCAAAGTGGAGGGTCGCGATTGGAACGAGGAGTGGGAGAAGAACTACTTCAAGCCAATCATCGTGGGCGACCGCTGTGTGGTGCATAGTTCGTTTCACACGGATATCCCTAAGGTTGAGTACGACATCGTGATTGACCCGAAGATGGCTTTCGGCACGGGTCACCATGCCACTACTTCGCAGATACTGACTGCGCTGCTCGATATGGACCTCGAGGGCAAGGCGGTCATTGACATGGGTACCGGTACGGCTATTCTGGCTCTGCTTGCCGCTATGCGTGGAGCGCAGCCTGTGACCGGTATTGAGATTGACGAGTTTGCCTACGTTAATGCTCGTGAAAATGTGGCTCTGAATGGCCATCCCGAGATTACTCTGATTCATGGCGACGCCTCGAAGCTGGCCGATGTGGCCGACTGCGATGTGTTCTTGGCTAATATCAATCGCAATGTCATCACGGCCGACATTGCCAGCTATGCTGCTCGTCTGCGACAGGGGGGCACGATGCTGCTGAGTGGCTTTTACGTCGAAGATATTCCCGTAGTGGCTGAGGCGGCTGAAGCTGTCGGCTTGAAGGTGGATTCGTGGTCGGAGCTTGACCGCTGGAGCTGCTTGAAACTTACCCGTATATGATGCGTCGACTATTATCCATCGTCCTTGCGCTGATACCGATGCTGGTGTTTGCCGAGTCGTCGTCGGTCGATTCGACTGCGACGGCCGCTGCCGAGAGGGTCCGCACCGAGTTTGCCTGGATGGCTGAGGCGGGTAGCTCGATTGACCTCAGTGCCAACGATATGTCGTCGATTGACATCACTGCAGCCTTTGGCCTTCGCCGCGGTGTACTCAACTTTGCAGGCGTCGGCCTCGGGGCCAATATTATGATAAGCAATTCGTGTCGCTCGTATCCGGTGTTTGCGATTGTGCGCACCAACTTTACGCCCAAGAACGACTTGGTGTTTCTCGACGTGCGCGGTGGCTTGTCGCTCAATTATCTCTACGACAATGTCACGCACACAGGTGCGTATGCCGCTGCCGGGCTGGGTGTAAATCTCGCTCGCGGTCGCAAATTTCGTAGCTATATAGTGGCCGGATACGAATTTATGGGGCGCGGCGACGTGTCCGTCGGCGAGTCCACGGTTCACTACTCATCGCTCCACATAGCAGCCGTGCGCTTAGGCATTTCATTCTGACCAGCCGCGTGGGCTAGGGTCATCGGCCAGCGCTACTGTGCCGCTCAGGGTCGACATCGACTCGCGGTCATATTTGTAGGTGGGCGAGGCTATCGACTGCGATGGCTCGAAATGTGCTGAGCTAACGTCGAGTAGGCCGCACATCAAGTCGTAGGCCAGGTCGTTGGTGAAGCAGCGTTCGCGATTGTCGTGTAGGGCCTTGAATGGCACCGGATGGCGCTCGGCATAGTCGTCGCTCATCCACACAAACAGCGGAATGCGCACCATCTGGAAGTCGCTGAAGCCCGGCGCGCGGCGTGCCGTCGGTATGCAGCCGTGGTCTGAAAAGTAGACCATGGCCTTGAGATTGAAATCGCGCACACAGCGTTCGTGCACAGCTTGCAGCAGCTTATCCGTGTATCGAATCGAATTTTTATAGCACGTCGGATTGTCAGCTCCTTGCCAAGTAGCTTCGGCGGCCGGATAGCGGTTTTCGAAGTTGAAATGGCTTCCCTTGAGATGCAGTACAATCAGATTGTCAGCCGCCGGGTCTACTTCGTCGAGGAAGTCGAGCAGCGACATGTCGTATTGCACTTTATTCACCTCTTGTAGCGTCCAGCGCGCTACGTCCGACGTTTCGGCCACGACGGTGACCGGTGTGTCAAACGCACCCAGATGCCCCTGGTTGCTATACCAATGGATACGGAAACCGGCCTTGCGCGCAATGTCGATTATGGAGCATGATTCGTTGAACGTCAGCGAGTTGTATTGGTTGCTCTCGGTGAGTGCCTTTTCGAGCGTGGCCACGGTGTACATCTGTGAGGCATAGGCGTTCGGAAATATCACAAAATGCTGCGGGTCGGCCGCTGCGCCAGCTGAAAGCCAAGGCGTCGTCTCGCGATCAGTCTTAGCGAAAGCCGACATATAATCGCGTGTAGCACTTTCGCCGATTACCATCACATACGTAGCCGGGCCATCGTAGGGGCGCCCCAGTTTTTCGACCTCCAAAGCCGCATTGCGCTGCTCGCCTGCTCGCCGATAGCTATCGATGCGGCGGCGATAGTCGCTGACCACTCGCCAGATATTAATCAAGCCACTGCGCGCCATGGGCGACCGCTTGCCGTTGAAAATCAGCACTGCGATGCCCACCGCAGCCACCAGTTCGGCCACTAGTGCCCCGACAGGTAGCTCCAAGGCCGCTTCTGCAAAATTAGCAGCTACGCAGCCCGAAATTAGGCCTACGCAGCCCAATACCACGGCCACCGATACCCACCAGGGATACGACTTCGAAAACTCAATGATTTCGTTGATATGCGTTTGGCGTATAATCTGCAATCCGTCAGTGTCGATGCACAAGCCGTACATAGCATAATACACCACCTGGAAGAGCACCATTGCTAGCAATGACACTTCGATGACCGACGCCACTGCAGCAGCTCCAGCCGCTACCGGTGCGGGCCCAGCCGCAGCCATCGTCCATAGCGCCGAGAGCAACCCGAAGAAATACAATCCGCCTGCAATATCCATGTGATTATCATAGTCGGCCGACACGGCTCGGTGAGTCAGATGATAAAGCAGCGGATAAGTCACAGCCCAGGCCGCAGCCGTAAACGCTGCCAGCCACAAAGGCCACGCCGTCGCCGGCGGCAACTGACCTGTCAAAGCCAGCGGAGCCACAGCTATGAGCGAACCTACGCCGAAGCGGGTAGTCTGCTGATGCATCGAATTGCTCGATAAGCCATGGTTCACTGAGCGAAACAGCGCAAGGCTAAGCAATGTCAGCACTACTGCCGCCAGAAGATATATCAAATAAGACATAATGTGCAAATTATACAAATTAACGCACAAAGTTAGCAAAATATCCCGAAAAATGCCTATCTTTGTCGCATATAAACTCGTATGAATGAAAAACTCTACCGAACTGCTCAGCATCATTAACGACCACCTCGCGTCGATTGACTATCCCAAAGGCTCGGCATCGCCCGCCGGGCTCTATAAACCAATCGAATACACCCTCGAGGAGGGGGGCAAGCGCCTACGCCCAGTCCTGACCATGGCCGTGGCGTCGGCTCTAGGCATGGCTCCCGAAGCCGTGGTCAACCAAGCCGCCGGCATAGAGATGTTCCACAACTTCACGCTCATACACGACGACGTGATGGACCGCTCACCGCGACGTCGCGGCAAGCTCACCGTCTATCGACGCTGGGACGAGCGGCGTGCCATCCTCTCGGGCGATGCCCTGCTGACCATGGCCACGCAGATGATGATGCGCGGTGCCGGTGAGCACACCATCGATGTTCTCGACATCTTCAACACCACCGCAATGCTGGTCTACGAAGGACAGCAGTACGACATTGAGTTTGAAAACCGCGCTGTAGTCTCCGAAAAAGCCTATCTGCAAATGATTCGCCTCAAGACGTCGGTGCTGCTCGGCGGCGCATGCAAGATTGGTGCAGCCATGGCCGGCGCATCTGCTGAAGTGCGCGATGCATTCTACGAGTTTGGCGAGAAACTCGGCCTCGCATTCCAGCTCCGCGACGACTGGCTCGACATCTACGGCGACAAAACCCTGTTTGGCAAAGCCATCGGCAACGACATCATCACCGGCAAGCGAACATGGTTCTACGTCATAGCCGACCATGAGTCGCACGACCGCCTCACCAAAGCATTCGCCATCGAATCAGGCAAGCGCCGCGTAGCCGTGGTGCGTGCGCTCTACGACCGCCTAAAACTATCCGAACGCTGCGACCGACTCATCGACCGATACATCGATGAAGCTCTTGCTGCCCTCGACCGCGTATCAATCGATGCCGAAACGCGCCACTGGTTCGAAGAACTGGCACACTCACAATCGCGCCGCGTACGATGATCGACACGCACACCCATCTCTATCTGCCCGAATTCGACGCCGATGGCGGTGGTGCGGCAGCAGTAGACCGCGCCTTGGCCGCCGGAGTCGATCGGATGATATTTCCGAACGTCGACGCCACATCTGTCGGCCCACTTGAGGCGCTCGCTGCGCAGTATCCGGGGCGCGTGTTCCGAGCCATGGGGCTCCATCCCACCGAAGTAGGCCCCAACTGGGAAGCCGATCTCGACGCCATCATGCAGCGGCTTACACCCGATGCCGGATACATCGCTGTAGGCGAAGTCGGCATTGACCTCTACTGGGACAGCACCTACCGCCTCCAGCAAATCGAAGTCTTCGACCGCCAAGCGGCCAAAGCGGCCGAGCTCGGGCTGCCGCTAATCATTCATTGTCGTGAAGGATTAGCCGAGACCCTCGACGTGCTCGCTCGCCATCCCGGCGTGCCTGCCGTATTCCACAGCTTCGGAGGCTCGGCCGACGATGTTGCTGCAATCCGCCGTCTGGGCGACTACTACTTCGGCATCAACGGCATCGTTACATTCAAAAACTCGCAGCTGCGCGAAGTGCTACCCATCATCGGCGCCGACCGCTTGCTACTCGAGACCGACTCGCCCTACCTCGCACCAGTGCCCAAGCGCGGCCGTCGCAACGAGAGCGCCTTTCTGCCCTACATTGCAGCCTACATTGCCGACGCTCTCGGCATATCAGCAGCCGACGTCGACCGCATCACCACCGCCAACGCCTGCCGCCTCTTCCACCTAGCCTGACCTTTTAGTCTAAAAAAAGAATCAGAAAGCCTTGCAGCCGTAATTGATGTCTTTAAATCTCTTGGCTATGAAATCAACATCTAAAAAACTTCAATTAGATTCTCGTTCGTTTGAAATACTATTCAATCGTGCTTCTGAGCTTGTAGAACAGTCTCGCGCTACGGCTTATCGTCAAATTAACGAGACCCTTGTCCGCCGTAATTGGGAATTGGGTAAACTTATTGTTGAGGAAGAATTCAAAGGCGAAGACCGAGCCAAATACGGCGCAACTGTAATAAAAGAATTGGCTAAGCGTTTGACTGCTTCTTATGGCAAGGGTTTTACAAAAACTAATTTGTATAGTTTCGCGCGATTCTATGAAATGTTTCCTCAGATTTTCCACGCAGTGAGTGGAAAATCTGGTTTGTTACTATCATGGACACATTATCGTACACTGATTCAAGAACTTAACGACGATGCACGAAGATGGTACGAAAAAGAAGCCGCAGAACATAACTGGGGCGTCCGCACCTTGCAACGAAACATAAGTTCGCAGTATTATTTCCGGTTACTAGCTTCGCAACGCAAGGAATTGGTCGAACAAGAAATGCTCAAACTCATTGCACCCTTGCAGACAAACGACCCTACGGAATTTATTAAAAATCCAGTAATCGGCGAGTTCTTGGGCTTTACGGTTGACTCATCTTTCCGAGAGTCGGATCTTGAACAATCAATTATCGACAATCTCGAAAAATTTTTACTCGAATTAGGCAAAGGTTTTGCCTTTGTCGCTCGTCAGCAACATATCCACACTGAGAAGGAAGATTACTTCATTGACCTTGTTTTCTATAACATTTACTTGAAGTGCTATGTGTTGATTGACCTTAAAACATCTAAAATACGCCATCAGGATGTGGGCCAGATGGATATGTACGTCAGAATGTATGACGAACTTAAGCGCACTGAGGGCGATAATCCGACAATCGGCATTTTGCTTTGTGATGATACCGATGAGGATATAGCTCGCTACTCCGTGCTTCACGATAATGACCATCTGTTTGCATCGAAGTATATGACATATATGCCGACCACTGAGCAACTTCGCGCTGAAATTGAGCGGCAAAAGGCTATTTTTTATCTTCAACAAAAGGAGCAAAAATAAAGAGACTGAATATAATCAAGCGACAACACGTAATTGCGATAAATTTATATTGTCCACCGCCTCTTCCACCTGGCCTGACCTTTATTCTTAAAAACAAAAGGATAAAATGACGGTTAAAATGGACCGGAAATATCCCAGGGCAAAATGGCACGACTATAACATGGGGACATATTTCGTGACGGTATGTACCCATGAACGAATACATTATTTTGGCGAAATAAGTAATGGCGAAATTACGCACACCCCAATAGGCGCCTATCTATGTCGCGCGATAGAAGAAATTGGATTACATTATCCCGAGGCCACAGTTGACCATTACGTCGTGATGCCCAACCATTTCCACGCAATTATAACCCTCGTAGGGTCGCGGCATGCCGCGGCCAATGATGCAGAAAATGCCGCAGAAAATGCCGCAGAAAATGCCGCAGAAAATGATGCGGACGATAATGAAAATCCCCAGAATGCAGAAAATGCCGCAACCATAAACACCGGATGTCTTCGCCCCGCGCGACACCCCGACGTTGACGACAATTTTAGCGAACGCAATCATTTTAACGCCATGTTGTCGCGCACGCTAGGCGGTCTTAAATCTGCAGTCTCAAAACAGGCTCACCTTAGCGATTCGACGTTTCGATGGCAGCCAAATTTTCACGACCACATTATTCGTAATCAGCGAGAATACGATTTGATTGCAAACTATATCGACAATAATATCTTGAATTGGAACAAAGATAAATTTTGGTCCTCACAAGATAAATTTGATTCCTCACAATAATAACCAATACGGGCCCGCGGCATGCCGCGACCCCGTATTGGGGAACAAATTGCGGGCCAATGATGCGGCCAATGGGGTACAAAATGTGGCGGTTAGCTGAGGAAGCCGCGCAGAAAGGCGAATTCCGAAGCGTAGGGCTCTAAGCAGGCAATCAAGCGGCGGAGCGATGCTTCTGAAAGTTGAATCGCTTGCAGCCTATTATTTACAAATATCTGTACGCGCACGTCGTCCGAAAGCGGTTTCTCGCCCTCGGCGGCTGCGGCTACGTTCTGCACCTCAGCCACCAGCGTCGCTATGTCGTCGCAAGCAGCGAGGCTGCCATCTTCGATTGATGAGTCAGTGGCGAAGCGATAGTAGGTGCGATCTTTGGCGAAAGCCAAGTCAGCGCGGGCCGTGTCGGCCACCATCATCATGATAGTGATGCTTTTAATTTCCATCACTTGCTGCGGGGCAGTACGTTGACTTTCAGAGCTTCGTAGGCACGGCCTGTCTTGGCGCGCGCTTCTTCTACGGTGTCGGCCCAGGCCAGCAGCACGCCCATGCGGCGGTGGCCCTTAACTTCGGGCTTGCCGAAGATACGAATCTGCACGCCGTCTTCGGCCAGTGCTTTTTCGAGATTGTCGAACTCTACTGTGTCGGTGTCGCCTTCTACGACAATGGCGCGCGAGGCCGAAGGGCCGTAGAAGCGAATCGACGGCACGGGCAGGCCGAGCAGTGCGCGAGCGTGTAGGGCAAATTCGCTCATGTCTTGCGATATCATGGTCACCATGCCGGTGTCGTGGGGGCGAGGCGACACTTCGCTGAAGATGACGTCGTCGCCTTTGACGAACAGCTCTACGCCGAAGATGCCGTAGCCGCCGAGGGCATCGGTGATGGCGCGGGCTATGTGGCGAGCTTTGTCGATGGCAGTATTGGTCATCGGCTGCGGCTGCCACGATTCGCGATAGTCGCCTTCGACCTGTACGTGGCCGACGGGCTCGCAGAATGCCGTGCCGGCCACGGAGCGAACCGTGAGTAGGGTGATTTCGTAGTCGAAATCCACGAATCCTTCGACGATGACACGTCCGGCTCCGGCGCGGCCGCCTTCCTGGGCTTCGTGCCATGCAGCGTCGATCTGGTCGGCACGGCGCACGGTGGTCTGGCCATGGCCGCTTGAGCTCATCACAGGCTTCACCACGCAGGGAATGCCGATTTCGGCGATGGCAGCGTCGAATTCTTCGCGTGTGTCGGCAAAGCGATAGGGCGAGGTGGGCAGGCCCAGCTCCTCGGCTGCGAGGCGACGGATGCCCTCGCGATTCATCGTCAGACGAGCAGCGCGCGCTGTCGGAGTGACGTTGAAACCTTCTTGCTCGAGCTTGACGAGCTCGTCGGTGGCGATTGCTTCGACTTCGGGGATTATATGGTCAGGGCGTTCGGCTTCGATGACGCTGCGCAGTCCGGCGCCGTCGAGCATGCTCAGTGCGTGCGAGCTATGAGCCACTTGCATAGCCGGTGCGTTGTCATATCGGTCGCAGGCTACTACCTCGACACCCATGCGCTGCAGTTCGATTGCCACTTCTTTTCCTAACTCTCCGCTGCCCAGCAGAAGCGCCTTGACTCCGGCGGGCGAAAAAACTGATCCTATCTTTGCCATATTGGTAATTTGGTGCAAAGATAAGCAAATTTCCGTACTTTCCAGCATTGTTCGTTATAAATATTGAAGGTTAAAAAACAATGGTTAAAATTTAGAGAAATTAACTTGTAGCGTGCCCCATTGCGTGCTAATTTTGCGCCAGTTAAAAATCAGAAAGTGCATTGCATCATGAACAAGAAATTCATCATTGCCGGCCTTGCAGCGGCCGCCAGCGCCTTCGCCGCTAGTGCTTCGGCACCCATCTCGCAAGAAGAATTCGTCAACGCAGCCGAGTCTACGGTCAATGGCGTCGTATCCGTCAAGAGCTACGCCACGCCCGCATCGGCCTCCTATCAAGGCGGATTTGACCCTTTCGACGACCCCTTCTTTCAGTACTTCTTCGGCTCGCCCGGCGGTAGCCGCCGCCAGCAGCCACGCCGCGAAGAGCCACGCCAGCAGCAAGTAGGCCTAGGCTCGGGCGTCATCATCTCGGCCGACGGCTATATCGTCACCAACAACCACGTCATCGACGGAGCCGAGCGCCTTGAAGTCACCCTCAACGACAATCGCAACTTCGAAGCAACCATCATCGGTGCCGACCCCGTCACCGACCTAGCCCTAATCAAAATCGAAAACTCCGCCGATAGCCTCCACGTCATCCCTATGGGCAATAGCGAAGACCTCCGCGTAGGTCAGTGGGTGCTCGCCGTGGGCAACCCCTTCGGCTTCACCAGCACCGTCACCTCAGGCATTGTCAGCGCTAAGGCTCGCAACATATCCTCGACCGTCGGCGGTGGCGCCAGTGGCGGCATCGAAGCATATATCCAAACCGATGCAGCCGTCAACCAAGGCAACTCGGGCGGCGCACTCGTCAACCTCGCCGGCGAGCTTGTCGGCATCAACACCGCTATATACTCACGCACAGGCAACTATGCCGGCTGCTCATTTGCCATCCCCACTTCCATTGTGCAAAAAGTAGTCGACGACCTCCGCCGCTACGGCACCGTGCAGCGCGCCGTGCTCGGCATCTCATTCCGCGAACTCACCCCCGAGTTCATCGCCGAAAAGAAAATAGAAGGAGCCACTCGAGGCATCTACGTGGCCGAAGTGCAAGACCACAGCGCAGCACTCGAAGCCGGCATCAAGCCCGGCGATATCATCGTCACCATCAACGACAACATCGTGGCCGGCACCGCTCGCATGCAAGAAATCATGGCCCGCTGCAGCCCCGGCGACGTCATTCGCATCGGCATCATTCGCCAAGGAAAGCCTCTGGAAGTGTCCGTCACCCTGCGCAATCGCGATGGCAAGGTAGCTATCACCGGCCCCGAGACGCCTATGGCTCTGCTTGGCGCCACATTCGCCACAGCCGACGACGACCTGCTCCAGCGCCTCGAAATCTCGCGCGGCGTATCAGTCACCATTACAGCCGACGGACGTATGTCGCAAGCCGGCATTCGCGACGGATTCATCATCACCTCAATTAATAACATGCGCGTAACCTCGCCCGACGATATCGAAAAAATCTATAAGGCAATCCGCGAACTCGGCCCTGCCGACGACAAGGTGATGTTCATCTCAGGCATCTACCCCACCGGCAAGCGCGCTCACTACGCCGTAGACCTCGCCGACTAATCCCCCCCAAAAAAAACATACCGAGAAGACTGCGCCGACTTTTAGTCGCCACAGTCTTCTCCTTTTTTGCAACCTACTGTAAAAAATCCTTGCCTTTCGTGAAGTGACTACGAAGTGCAGATATGCGGGGTGATGGGGGTTAGATGGCTTTGAGGTATTGAGGCATGGCGGGGGCGTGGAGTTCCCATTTGACGTTCATTGGGTAGTCGCTGTTGGCCGAGACAAAATCGACGTAGCCAAAGCAGTGGAAGGGTGAGGTGTTGCGGAAGGCGTCTTTCTTTTCTTGTCGTACGAACAGTATTATTTTTCGCTTTGTTTGGGCTTGATTAATGTAGAGTTGTCCGCTTTTGTTGCTGTGCGAATCGGTGTTTCGCGATTGCCAGTGGAAGTAGTGCTCGTTGATTAGGTAGTCGTTGTACTGCGTGGATGGTGAGAAGTCTTTTTCGGATTTGTTCAGTGTCACGAACAGCAGGGTGGTGTTTAGGTTGTCGAGGTTGAATACGCCGGAGGCAGCGCCTTGCATTTTTAGCTCGGCTGTTTGTTTACCTACGAGTGTGAATATTTCTTCGCGTGTGTAGCAGCCGTATAAATTTAGTCCCGGGAACAATTGGCTATCAAGCGGAGTAGTTTCGATACTTAAATTTGCGAGCAGGTATGATGTGATTTCTGATATTTCTTGTTTGAAATATGCGTACTTGGGCTTGTGAATCAAGGCTAGTGCTTCATTTATTGAGCGAAAGCCGGCTTTGTCGATTTTGTCTTGAAACAGAGCGTAATAGAGCATGGTAGCATACCGCTTGTTTTGCTCTTCATGATTCATTTGCTCGCCGGCAATAAATCGCTCGACGAAGTGTAGGAACGCAGCAGTGTTGTGATGAATCAAGTTTGACATTCCTTTGGCCAGGCGCTTCGTAGTATCGTCGTCGGTGTATGATATGCGTCCGGCTTCTTGCTTGAGCGAGGTCCAGCAGTGCGAGTTTTGATATATGATGCGAATGTCTTGCCCGTTATTGTCGAGGAATTGCGAGATTGTCGGCAGTGTGGGGTAGCTTTGAATTTCTTTGATGATGCGCTTGCTGTTGTAGATAGCGCCATTGATATTTTCGAGAATATACTGTCGGGCCTTCTTTTCCATGACAATGCTGCATCCGGGAGGTAGCAGTGTGAAGCCGTCTTCGACTTGCTTTCTGATACTTTTTTCGGGTTGCAGAGTCAGTGCGCGGAAGCGGCTTGCAAAGTCGTATTTGCGGTTTGCTTGGGCCACGAAGTCGAGGACGGTCAGCTCGGTTTTCCCGACGGAGTGGCGCAGGCCGCGTCCGAGCTGTTGCAGGAAGACGGTCAAGCTCTCGGTCGGGCGCAGGAATAGCACAGTGTCGATTTCCGGTATATCGACGCCTTCGTTGAAAATATCTACGACGCATAGGTAGTGTAGAGTGCCTTCGCGAAGCTGCTCCGCGAGCTGTTTGCGTCGGTCGGCCGGAGTGTCTGATGTCAAGCTTTCGGCGTTAAAGCCGTTGAGCTTAAGTTTCTCGGCCATGAAATCGGCGTGCCGCTTATTCACGCAGAAGCACAATGCCCGGCACGTATATTCGTCGGCTAAATATCTGTGAATGGCATCTACGATTAGTCGAGCTCTGGAGTCGTTGGTCAGTTTGTCGGCGAGTCGCTCGATGTTAAACTTCTGTCCGCTCCAGAGGCTTTCGTCGCTTAGGTCGGTGTTGTCGGACACGCACAGATACTGGAATGGCGCCAGCAGACCGTCGCGTAAGGCCTGCGGCAGGCGAATTTCGGCGCTGATGCGTCCGCCGAAGTCGGGTCGCAAGTCTTTGCCATCCATTCGCTCGGGCGTAGCCGTCAGGCCGAGTAAGATTTTTGGTTCGAAATGGCTGAATAGTTTGCGATAGCTGTCGGCTTGGCTGTGATGGGCTTCGTCGATGACGATGTAGTCGTAGAAATCTTTGTCGAATTGTGCGAAAAACTCGTCGAAGCGCGAGTTGAACATCGCCACCGAGGCGAATAGATGCTCGAGGTCGCCATCGTCCTGCGGCCTGTCTCTGCCGACCCAGAGCGTTCCGAAATTAGCGTCGCGCATCACGTTGCGATACGTGTTGAGCGATTGGCGCAGTATTTCCTCGCGATGTGCTATGAATAGTAGCCTTGCACGTCGATGTTTGCGAGTAAAATCCAGGTAGTCGAAGGCCGAAATGACCGTCTTGCCCGTGCCCGTTGCGGCCACTATCAAGTTGCGATAATTGCCGTGTACATCGCGTTCGACTTTAAGCTTGTCGAGTATTTGCTTTTGATGATGCAGTATTTCGTAGTGTTGGCCGCTATTTTCTGATGCTTCAGCGGATTTCTTGTTAAGGTTGAGCTCTTTACGGAATTTTTCGATGCCACCGATGCGAAAGTCTTCGAAGTTCTGGCTTTCCCAGTATATTTCGAACGTGGCCAATGCCGATTTGATGATATGCGGATTTTCGATATTCGTGACGCGCACGTTCCATTCCAAGCCGTCGGTCTGAGCCGATTTCGACAGGTTTGACGAGCCTATATAAGCCGTGTGCAAGCCTGAATTGCGCACGAAGATGTATGATTTGGCATGCAGACGCTCAATCGTGGTATTGTACGAAATTCGAATTTCGGTGTTGGGCAAGGCCGCCAGTTGCTCGATGGCTTTTGCTTCCGTGGCGCCGCAGTAGGTCGTGGTGATGATGCGCAGGCGCGTCCCCTCGCGGTGGCAAAATGCTCGAAGGTCGTCAAGCAAAATTCGTATTCCGGACACTCTGAGGAACGATACGATGAAGCAAATCTCATCGGCGCTTGCGATTTCGCGTCGGATTTCTTCGCCAAGCGGCAGTGCCGAATTTCCTCCGGTGAAAAGATTGCTTACGCGGAAGCCCGACATTGGGCGCACGGGCTCCTTCTTGCTCGCTTCTCGCAATACGGCTTGTTGGTGAGTTATTACCTCGGATAGGAATTCGGTGGGCTTTACAATCTGAGAGTCGTCGAGCAGTCCGGCGTCGAGCATGATGCGGTTGATGATGTTTACGCGGTCTGCCTGGTCTTCTACATCTTCGAGTTTGCGTCTGATAGCTTTGGCCAGGTAGTCGGCCAGCATCTTCGGCGCTTCGGCGTCGTCGATTGGCAGCGTATTGCACTTCAATCCCGACTTATCGGTCTCTTGAATTTCGTGTTCAGTCGCGCGATTGACTATGTGTTCGTATATTCCTTTTTTGAGCATCGTGGAATGTTAATTGTAAATAAACGGTCGTGCAATCAAAGTGTTAGATGTAGAGCTCGTTTTGCTTTGGGGCGGTGCAGACCGGGCGCAGGCGCTCGGTGAGCATCGTGGCGATTTGTCCGAGACTGCGCGAGCCTGTCGGGCACGTCGATACGCAGCGCATGCATGAAATGCAAGCCTCGCCTTTGACTATTTGAGGATTCTCAATCGAAATTGCATCGACCGGACATACATCAGCGCATACGCCGCAGCGCGTGCAAGTTTCGTCGGCTATGGGTGTGGGGCCATCAGTCGGTTTTCTATAAGGCCGATTCCCGGGCAATGTTAATTTGCTAAATTCGGATGCTGACTCAGCTTTCACCTTGATTATCGTTGCAAACTTTGCCAGCAAATCAGCGTCGTTGTCGTCGGGGCGGCCGGCCGCAAATTCGCGGATTACGCTATGTTCGGCGATTGCACAGACGGCTGCGATTACTTTATAGCCACATTCTGAAGCTATATCTTGCATCTCGACGAGGGCGTCTTCGTATTCGCGATTGCCATATACGGCCACAATTACACATTTCGCTTGATTGCTTTTGATGAGCCTAAGCCGTTCTGCTGCCATATTTGGTACTCGTCCGGCGAATACCGGCATACCAATAATCACTATATCGTCGGCCGATATGGTCGGCAGCTTTAATTGACTTGATTTGACGCATGTCTCGGTCTCGATAATGTCGCATTTAAAGCCGCTAGAAAGCGCTCGACACACTTTTAGTGTGCCACCAGTCGGGCTGAACGTTATTTGTTGAATTCTCATTATAAATCAGATTTAAGTGTTACTGCCTTATTTTACAAAGTTATACAAATAATTGAAATCTGCCGATAAATTATTCTGTTCTTTTAATTGATAAGGATGAAAATGCTTGATTACGAGGGGGGGCTTAAATCAATCGTGAAGGCTAAGGATGTTTATGGCCTTGATAGCTTGACGTTGATTTCACAAGCGTATCACGACAAGCGAGGCCCTGACTTGGCCGATAGCTATGAACTTAGGGCAGTAAGCAACGATGCTGCCGAATCGCCATTCTGCAGCATCGTATTAAGGTTTTCTTTGATGTCTATTAATAGGGGGAGCGGCCTCGCTATTCATCGACGGCTTCGGCCACGACTACGGTGTCGCGTCCGTCGTCGTGGTAGACGATAGGCATGTACCGAGCGGGAGCTTATGAGCCATAATCATTTCATTTATTTGAGCTAGTATCTAATAATAGATGCTATGGCGCTCGCAATTCTATCATCGGCCGTGGGGGCTTAGAGTAGGTACTTGCGCGAGTTGATGATGTAGAAGCCCGAGGGTAGGGCGATGGTCGTGGTGCCGGCCGGGATGTGTTGAATGATAGTCTTGCCGTCGAGAGTAGCGATGCGTAGCGTGCGAGCTGAGTCGGAGGTGACGGTGATGGCTCCGCGCGAGGCTTCGATGGTGATGCTTCGGTCGGGGTCGATGCTTTCGATGCCATTAGCTCCGGCACCGACGGGCAGATATTCAGTCGGCGGGGTGTCTTTAGTCATGCCGATGGTGTAAACGCCGCGGCGGCGCACCATCAGGTTCTCGGTCTGGTTTTCACCTATGCCCGAATGTCCGTTGTTGAATATGAGGCGGTAGCCGTCGCTGTCGTGGTCGGCCGTCATGCAGTAGTGCCAGTAGTAGTTGCCGTCGATGACTACGTATTCACAGTCGCGGCCGGGCCAGTCGCGGTATTGGTGCAGGCCGCTGTCCCACCAGTATATCATCACGTTTTCCCAGTCGGAGGCTGCGCCGTCTTGCTTGAAAAATACGTGGTACTTGCCTTCTTCGTCGGCGGGCACGGTGAATTCTTTGGCAACAAGCGGTTCTTTGATGTCGAAAGATTTGTTGAGCCACTTCTTGGCTTGATCGAGGAAGCGGAGCACGTAGGTCAGCTGGTTGTCGAGGTCGCCGTTGCCATACTGAGGCCAGCGCTGCAGGTCGCAAGCCGCAGCCGAGCGTATCTGCTCTATGAAGTCGGTGGCGTATGTCTCGAGCGAGGCGTAGTCGGTGGCCAGTACTTCGGCCCATAATTCAGCGGCTCGGCGTTGCAAGCGAGGAAATTTCCACAGCTCTTCGGCCCAGTGGTTTTGGTAGCCTGTGCCTTGCCAGAAGTGCGTGCCCGGGTGCGAGTCTTTCCATAGGGCCGTGCCGAAGTCCCACACGGGCGAGTAGTGCCAGCGCTGTCCGTTGCCGAGGTCTTTGTGCATGTAGCAGCTGCCGTGCATAGCCTCGTTGTTGTCGAGAATGTCCTGAATGAGAAGGAATCGGGCTGTGTCGTCAATGTCGAGGTAAGCCCAGATGGCGTCTGAATTTTTGTCACCGAAAATCAGAGTGTTCATGC
>CAYWAM010000038.1:0-19422 GCA_964456545.1 uncultured Bacteroides sp. | reverse complement strand
AGCAGCGACGAGTTGCTCACGCGTGTCGAAAATATACTGGAGCAGAGGGCAGTTCTCAGCCGGAAATTTGCGAAAGAACTCGACGTGCTCATCGACCAAGACCGCCGCACGTCCATCGCTAAGGCGAAGGACTCGGCCGATAAGCCGCTCATCTCCGAAATCGACCACCGGTTCCTCACGAAAGTCACCGACTGCGTCTACATGATGCTCAACAATCAAAAGTCAGTCGACGTCAACGCCGTGGCCGACCGCCTGTGCATGACTTATGGGCAATTCAATCGCAAGCTTACCACGCTCACCGGTTTCACCCCGGCTCAGTACATCCAGCGCATCAAAATCAAGAAAGCTCAGCGAATGCTGCTCGCTCATCCCGAGTTGGGCTTCAATGACGTGGCCGAGCAGTGCGGATTCTCCGACTACTCCAACTTCGTTCGCGCATTCAAAAACGTCAGCGGCATCACGCCCACGCAGTTTGTGCGCCAAGATACTCCCCTGTCGTAATCACATATAATCATTTTCGAGCAGCGCGCCGCCTCCGCACCCACGGAAGCGGCGCGCTGCCTTGTTGTGCGTCGGCGATACTCAAAAATGACTAGGGCTGCTCTGCGCTCAATAGTGATTTTTACCAAAAAATGAGTATTGTGATGATTGCGGATTATGAGGAACTTTGCACTCGAAATACTAGCGTTAATGATTGACAAGAGAAGTTTTATTTTGCTGTTTATTCTCGTGGAGAGTGTAGTCGGGGCGTGGGCGCAGTCGATTGCGCTGCGAGGCTCTGTGGTTGACGCGCAATCGCGCGAGCCACTTGACTTTGCCACAGTGCAGCTTTTTCGCGCCGAGCGCGCGGTCTATGGTGGCATCACCGGTGCCGATGGCAGCTTCGAATTGTCGCACATCGTTCCGGGTAAGTATCGCCTGGTGGTTTCCAGTTTAGGTTTTGAGGATATCGACAGTGTCGTGGCCCTTTCGCGCGACAGATTTGTCACATATACGCTTCGCCCGTCGGTGACATCGCTCAGTGAGGTCGTAGTGACGGCTTCGGAGTCGCGCCGCCCTACCAGTGCGTCGATTGTCGACCGCACCGCCATGCAGCATCTTCAGCCCAGCAGCTTCACTGACCTGATGGAGCTGGTGCCTGGGGGCAAGGCGGCCGACCCGCAGATGGGACAAGCCAACTTGATTCGTATCCGCGAAGCATCGATTACGGAAGATATATCGTCGCTCGGTGTTGGATTCTATGTTGATGGTGTGTCGGAGAGCACGGATGCCGGCTTGCAGTATGTGCCCGGCAGCGTGTCTGACGTGAATTCTACCGGCACGATGTCGAAGGGTGTCGATATGCGCACGATTTCGACGGATAATATCGAAAATGTCGAAATCATTCGCGGCATTCCGTCGGTGGCTTATGGCAATGTGTCGAATGGAGCTGTGATTATTCGTCGCCGCGCTACGGAAAGTCCGCTTACAGCGCGATTTAAAGCCGATAAGACTAGCAAATTGCTTTCAGTGGGCAAGGGTATCAACTTGGGCGGCAACGGCTCGCGTATTCTCAACGTGGACCTTAGCTACCTTGACTCGAAAATCGACCTTCGCAACAGTGTCAAAAACTATACGCGCTTCACCGCCTCAGCTCGCTTGAATGGCAACGACATGCTTGGCAGCGGCCGCTACATGCGCTGGAACGTCAGCGCCGACTACACCGGCTCGTTCGACAATGTCAAGCGCGACAAGGATGCCACCGTCAAGGAAGATGCCTACAAATCAGATTTCAGCAGTGCCAAGCTGGCCGCTCGCTGGAATATGGATTTCGGCGAGTCTTCGTGGCTGCGTGAGCTCTCGGCCGCGGCATCGGCCAGCCAAAAGTGGGAAACTATGCGCGAGACGCGCTCGGTGTCGCTCAACCGGCCCGCAGCAATCGCCACGCAGCGCGAAGCCGGCGAATACGATGGTATCTATCTGCCCTACAACTATGTGGCGCAGATGGAGGTCGACGGTCGTCCGCTCTATATCACGGCTTCGGCTTCGGCCAAGGTGGTGCTGCCGCTGGGTGCTTTGAGCAACAAACTTCGCCTAGGCGTGGATTGGAGTTTTCAAAAGAACCTCGGAGAGGGCCAAGTATTTGACGTCGCTCGCCCGATTAGTGAAAGCCTCACCACCCGTCCGCGTCGATTTAAGGACGTGCCCGGCTTGCAGCCCTTTGCGGTATATGCCGAGGAGTCGCTGGAGTTGCCGCTGAGCGGACATAAACTGTCGCTTACGCCGGGCGTGCGCCTGCAGTCGCTCTTGGGCTTAGATAGCAAGTATGAGATGCAGGGCAAGTTATACCCTGACTTCCGCGCCGATGTGCAGTGGTCGCTGCCATCGATGGGTGGCTGGAAAGTATCGTTCGCCGGAGGCCTGGGCTGGATTAGCCGTATGCCCACCACGGCTCAACTCTATCCCGACCTCAAATATGTGGATTTGATTCAGCTCAACTACTACCATACGAATCCCGACTATCGTCGCATCAACATGATGACTTATACGTGGGATAATACCAACTATGCCCTAGAGCCGGCCCGCAATCGCAAGTGGGAAGTACGCACGGATGTTAGCTACGACGGCAACCGCCTGTCGGTCACATATTTCCGCGAGAGAATGAACAATGGCTTCGGCGATATGACCTACTACAAATCGCTGGCTTATAAACTCTATGACCCTGCCAGCATCGATGCCTCATCCATCACGTCGGCTCCTGCGCTCGAACAGTTAGCGTATTCGACGGATTACAATCTGAGCGTTTACTCTATGGTCGGTAATACTACCAAGGTGGGCAAGCAGGGCGTTGAATTTCAACTTGCTACCAAGCGCTTCGATGCTATCAAAACGCGTCTGACCGTCAATGGCGCTTGGATAAAGACCGTTTATAGCTCCGACCAGCCCGTGTATAAGGCGTCGTCGATTTTGCTCGACAACAAGCAGCTGAAATTCGTAGGTCTGTACATCGACGAGGAGGGAATTACCAGCCAGTCGTTCAACACAAACTTCATGTTCGACACCTACATCCAGCGCCTGGGGCTGACGTTCTCGACTTCGTTTCAGTGCACGTGGCTTACTTCGCGCCGAAATCTGTACACGACCGGTGTGCCGGTCAGCTACGTCGACCAAGCCGGCCGTGAGCAGGCCTTCACCGACGCCGACCGCACCAACGTGCAGCTCCAGCATCTGGTCGAAAAGTATTCGGCTTACTATTTCGAGCCCACTACCGTGCCATTCTACATGGACGTCAACTTGAAAGCGTCGAAGCGTATAGGCAAGTTTATGAATCTGTCGTTCTACGTCAATCGCTTGCTGGGTATCTATCCTGACTATACTCAGCGCGAGGTGCTGGTGCGCCGTTCGCCTGCTTCGCCTTATTTCGGCATGGAGCTTAATATCACATTTTGATTATCTACGCAAATAAATATATGAAAATGAAGAAACACTTAGCTATTGCCATCTTGCTGGCCGCTACCGTAGGTTTTACCTCGTGTAGCGATGACGACGACGTGCGCATGTCGGTCGTCGATGTGACAACCACTATCGACTCCGCTATCGAGGGAGTGCAGATTACAGAGGGTACCTATACGTTCGAAAATGTGAACACCTCGGTGAAGACCGACGTGGCCTATCCGCTGCTCTCGACCAACCTTGTTGATGGCCTTTACAACGTGACTTTCATTGGTAAAGGTAATTATGTGCTCGATGGAAACACTGTCGACGTTGACATTCAGGGCGTGGCTCAGAATGTAGTCGTGGCAGGTGGCTCGTGCCAGCTCGACATGAACGTGCATGTGGTCAATGCCGGCGCCCCCGACTTCGTAATCGCCGAAATATTCCTCCCCGGCACCTACAACGAAGCCGGCAAGCAGTACAACGGCGACCAATATGTGCGCATCTACAATAATTCCGACAAGGTGCTCTATGCCGATGGCCTCGTATTCGTAGAGTCGCAGTTTACCACTACTCAGAAGTATGCTTCGGTCGACCCCGACATCATGGACGAAGCCATTGCAGTTGGCTCGGTAGTGGTAGTACCCGGTAGTGGCACCGATTATCCTATCAATCCCGGTGAGTCGTTTATCATCTGCGACAATGCAATCAACCACAAGGAAGCTAATCCCAACTCTATCGACCTCAGCACCGCAGCTTTCGAATGGTACTTCGAGTCGAAGCAGGACGTCGACAATCCGGCCGTGCCCAATATGGACATCTACTACTGCTACACAAAGACAGTCTGGATTCTCAACAAGCAGGGCAATCGCGCCTACGCCATCGGCCGTCTGCCCCAGGGCGTTTCGAAGGACGATTATATTGCCAACTACACCTACGACTACACCTATGTGATGCAGAATGGCACGGTAAGCAAGCCGCAGAGCAAGTACAAGTTCCCCAACGAGTGGGTGATTGACGCAGTAAACGTGGGTGCTGTCAACGAATGGCAGTGGAACGTCACCTCGACTCTGCTCGATATGGGCCACACCTACATTGGCGAAAACAATACCATTGCCGAGAATATCGGCAAGTGCATCATGCGCAAGGTCGCTTACACCGACGGCGAGCGCCAGGTGCTGCAGGATACCAATAACTCGACTATCGACTTCACTCCGGCCGCTACTCCTAGCTTGTTCTAATTAAACACTTTTTTTGCTGTGAAAACCCGAGTATTCGTTTTATTACTTTTCAGCCTTTGGGCTACGGTGGCCATAGCTGCGCAATCGCTGTCGGAGAAGGCGGATGAGCTGTCGTCGTATACTCTTGGTTTTCGCGGCGATTTGTGGCATAATCCTGCCATATACTATCACTACACACCCTACTCATGGACCGATGTGAGCGTTGGCGGCTACATTGATGACCGTGGAGCGGCTTCGCTGCGCCAGCAAGGCGACAAGGACAAGCACTACGGGCTCGACGTCAATTCGTTTGTGGTCCTCAATGAGCGCAATCGCGTATTCGGCACCGCCGGCTACAGTGTCGACAAGCAGAAGAACGTCGGTTGGAACGAAAACATCGATTGGGAGCTCGTAGCACCTTACGTGACGGGCGACTCAATCGGCGGATTTCTCAACGGCGAGACCTACTACCTATCGGGCGGTTATGCTGCCCGGGCAGGACGTCGCTGGACGTGGGGCCTCGCGGCCAAGTACCGCGCTGCTCACAACTACCGCGACAAGGATCCGCGCCCCTACAATACGGCATCTGACCTCACGGTCACGGCCGGCGGGTCGTACCTGCTGGGGCGCTATCGTGTGGGCGTGTCGGCCGACTTCCGTCTGTATCAGCAGAATAGCTCGATAACATTCCTTGCCGATAAGGGTTCTACATCGGTCTACCACATGCTCGGTCTGGGCATGGACTATGTGCGATTCGCCGGTAATCAGACCGGAGTAAAGTACCAGGGCGTGCAGTGGGGCGCTGCCGCGTCGTTGCTGCCCGTGGCCACTGATTGCGGACTCTCGGCTTCGGTCGGTATTCAGCGTATGTCGATTGACAAAAAGCTGACTTCGGCCAACAATCTGACGCTGCTATCTCTTGCCACGACCGACCTAACGGCCAACGTGGCGTGGCTGCGTCGGCTGGCAACGGCTCGCCATATCGGCCTTAAGCTCGATGCCGCTCTGACCTCGCGCAAAGGCACGGAGAATGTCTACGGCGAAGCCGGTGGCAGCACTTATGGCACGCTCATCAGCGAGTCGCCGGGCGTCGACATTACTTGCGCACAGTTGCTGCTCACCGGCCTTTGGGAGCAGCTGCCCACCGATGCCTGTCGCTGGGGTGGGGCATTGCTGCCGGCGATTGCCTATAGCTCGTTATCGACCGACTATAAGGCCGTGTCGCGCTCGCTCGATGTGACGGCGCTGCAGGCATCGCTCCGCGCTCGATTGCAGTACAGGCTGCGCAGCTTGGCGCTGACGGCCGAGGCTCTGGGTGGCTACCACGCCAACTTATCGGCGGATTATGCTCTGCCGGGGCTGAATACGGCCAAATCATCGGCTCAGACACTGCTTGCCAACATCAACTACCTGTCGGACAGCTATGCCATAGCCGGCCTTAGCCTCAAAGCCGACTGGGCGATGACCAAGCACTATGGCCTATCGCTCGGCATTCAATACCGAGCCTCCATTTTCGACTCGTGCGGCACGGCTCACTATGCCGCATGCACAGTCGGCATTATTTTCTAAACTTTTTTACTAATTACTTTATACAATTAATTATGAAAACAAAAATGATGTTTGCAGCCCTCGCTTTCGCTGCAGCTTTCACGTTCGCTTCGTGCGGCAATAACAAACAGGAAAACGCAGCCGAGACCACTGAGGTCGCTTCGGCAGCTATCACTATCGACGACTTGCTCGCTCAGGCCGACTCGCTGGTCGGTTCGGAGGTCGTAATCGAAGGCGTATGCACTCACACTTGCAAGCATGGTGCTACTAAAATCTTCCTGATGGGTAGCGACGACACCAAGACAATCCGTGTCGAAGCCGGCAAGCTTGGTGCGTTTGACCCTGCCTGCGTCAATGCTGTAGTGACCGTCACCGGCACGCTTATGGAGCAGCGCGTCGATGAGGCATACCTGCTCAACTGGGAAGAGCAAATAAAGAATCAGGTGCCTGACCCCCACGGCGATGGCGAAGCCGGCTGCGACTCTGAAAAGAAAGCTCGCGGCGAGACCGGCAACACACCCCAAGAGCGTATTGCTGATTTCCGCGCTAAAATCGCAGAGCATAAGGCTGCTACAGGCAAGGATTACCTCTCGTTTTACTTCGTAGAGGCCGCTTCGTACGAAATCGCACAATAAAAGAAGTAGCTGTCCGCGAATGGTGCTATCGGGCTGTCCGTAGTGGCCATTTGCGGAACTCTTTTTTTACCCCTGTCATTTTCCCTATTTTTGATAAAGAACTATTTTGGAAGAATGAGTGCAATAATTGAGTGTGATAATCTGACACACTATTACGGAAAACGAAAAATTTACGAGAACCTAAGCTTTGATGTGCCGCAAGGCCGCATCCTAGGGTTGCTTGGCAAAAATGGTACCGGCAAGACGACCACCATCAACATCCTTAGTGGCTATCTGAAACCTCACTCGGGCACCTGCCGCATCTTTGGCCAGGACATCACCACTATGGACCCGGCCTTGCGCCGCAACATTGGTCTGCTGCTCGAAGGTCACGTTCAGTACCAATTTATGAGTATCGAGCAGATCGAGCGTTTCTATGCCGCATTCTACCCCGGTCAGTGGAAGAAGGAAGCCTACTACGAGCTGATGAAAAAGCTCAAGGTGGCCCCCGGCCAGCGCATTTCGCGTATGTCCAACGGCCAGCGTTCGCAGGTGGCGCTCGGCCTGATTCTGGCTCAAAATCCCGAGTTGCTGATTCTCGACGACTTCTCGCTTGGCCTCGACCCCGGCTATCGCCGACTATTCGTCGACTATCTTCGCGACTATGCTCGCTCGGAGAACAAGACGGTGTTCCTAACCTCACACATCATACAGGATATGGAGCGCCTCATCGACGACTGCATCATCATGGACTACGGCAAGATTCTTACTCAGCAGCCTATCGAGGCGCTGATGCATGACTTCAAGCGCTATACGGCCATCGTACCCGATGGTTGCGACGTCAGTCTGCCCGAGTCGTGCCATCATCCGGCTATCATCCGCAACACACTTGAGACCCACTCGTTTCTCAATCAAGCCGAGATGGAAGCAGTACTCAAGGAGGCCGGTGTGCCATTCAGCGACCTTAAAAGTGAATCTGTGAGTCTTGAAGATGCTTTCATAGGTCTCACCGGTAAGTATTAACCTGAATATGTGCATCCTATCGTTATGATTAAAGCTATATTTTTCAAAGAGTGGATTAAATCGCGCTGGTTTCTGTTGCTCGCTGCGCTTTTTCTGGTCGGAATGACCGGCTACTGTATGCTACGCGCCGACCGCGCCATTGGGCTACATGGCGTCGAACATCTGTGGGTGGTGATGGTGCAGAAAGACGCAGTCTTTGTCGACCCAATAATGTTTGTGCCCTGCATCATCGGTATCCTGCTGTCGGCCGTGCAATTCTTCCCGGAGATGTCGCGCAAGTGCCTTAAATTGACGCTGCATTTGCCTTGCTCGCAACTTAAGAACACACTGGCGATGCTCGCCTTCGGTGTCGTGTCGCTCATGGTGTGCTTTGCGCTGAGCTATGCCGTCATGCTTGCCTACTTGCCACAGCACTTCAGCTGCGAACTTGTGGCTCGCGTTGTCCTCACCGCTGCGCCTTGGTTCTTGGCCGGCATTGCGGCCTACCTTCTTTTTGCGTGGATTTGCCTTGAGCCGACGTGGAAGCGCCGTGTGGTGAACATCGCTGTCGCTTTACTGGTGCTGCGCGTATTCTTTATGTCGACAAATGCCGAAGCCTACAACGGATTTCTGCCATGGCTTGCTATCTATACTTTGCTGATTGCTTCGCTATCGTGGCATTCTGTA
Organism: uncultured Bacteroides sp.; assembly: GCA_964456545.1. Taxonomy (GTDB): domain Bacteria; phylum Bacteroidota; class Bacteroidia; order Bacteroidales; family Muribaculaceae; genus CAG-873. The sequence continues at coordinate 10,937 of CAYWAM010000038.1, read as the reverse complement.
GTGCGTTTCAAGGCCGGCAAGCAAGATTAATCATTACGTAAAATCGAAATTTGAAATGATACGTCTATCTAAAACATTTCTTTACGTCACCGTCGCCGTATTGTTCGTGTGGATTTTGCCTTGGTGCTATGCTTTCGTAGCCTCTTCTGCCACAAAGACGCCCTTCACTATCTACAGCGCCTTGCTCGGCGACTTCGTAGTCATGGAGCAGGACCCGGTCAAGGGCCTCGTGCGCCACGACACCCGAGGCAACGTGTACACTCAACAACAAGTCGACTCTCTCCTGCCGGCCTTCTACATGCGCCAGCTGACGGCCGACGAGCGTTTCCCTGACACTATCTGCGGCGTGGCAGTCACACCCAAGGATATTCAGCTCACGAACTTTACTTTCCGCAGCGTGCCGTCGGATATCAATGCCAATCACCCCGGCCTTTATTTTCTGCTTGAGTCGATGTCGCAGCGTGTCGATCTCGAAATGCCCTCCGACGCTTTCCGCTTCACCGACGCCGGCATCGAATTCATAGACATGGCCGCTAATGAGGTCGACGAAGTCAAGAGCAAACGTTTCACCGAAATGCTCGCTCGCAAAGGCTTCACTTTTCCTGCGATTTTTGCGTCGGGCAATGCCACTACGCGCAAGGACTACGACAACGGGTATCTCGTGATTGACAGCGCCCACAAGGTGTTTCATATCAAAAGCACTAAAGGTCGTCCCTACGTCAAGGCTATTGCTACTCCCGATGGCGTAGTGCCGGAATATGTGTTTATCACCGAGTTTCGCAGCAAGCTCACTCTGGGCTATATGGTCGACTCAAAGTGCGAATTCTACGTGATTAACGCCGACGGCTCTGTACACAAGTCAGGCATTCCTGCCTTTGACCCCACAAAGGACGAATTGACCATCTTCGGCAATATGTTTGATTGGACAGTCAAAGTATCGACCGATACCGACGACTATGTTTATGCTATCGATGCTGCTGACTATTCTCTCATCAAGATGTGCGAATACACCGATATGCGTCAATCAGTTCCCGGTCTCTCCTTTACATCTCCCGACGATAAATTTGTGAAGCCTCGCTTCTAATCCGCAGCCGATTTTGCTTACGCGGTCCGAGCATCTGCCCGGGCCGCTTTTTTTTGACCGAATTATCAAATTCCTTTGTCGACTATTTTGCGAGCTATTACGGCTTCGTCGAGAGGCAAATTTTTAACTGTGATATCGAAGGATAGGCGAACATTGCGCAGCCCGACAATCGCCTGCGAAACGCCCGGCGTTGGTCACTTTCATTACTACCATCGCGACCTACCAGTCGACGGTAACTTTATGCAAAAAAATAGAGGCCGAGCCGGGTGGCTCAGCCTCTATGTGGTAAGCTCAAGTCGGCCTTGCGGCCGGCTTGAGGGGGTAGGGAATTAGCGTTTGATTACGCGGGCAGCGACTGTCTGGCCGTCGTAGTTCACAACGAGCAGGTACAGGCCTGCGGGCACTGCCGATGCGTCGATGCGTACAACTCCGCCGGCTACTACGTCAGCTTCGTGGGTCAGTACTACTGAGCCGTCGGTGCCGTAGAGAGTGAATTCAGCGCCTACGGCGTCGAAGCCGCAGTGAGCGTTGAGCCAGTCTTCAACCGGGTTAGGCATTACAGTCAGAGTTGCGTTTGCATTGGCTGTGATGTCTTCCACGCCCAGAGGTTCGGTTACGATTACAGTCATTACCAGGTCGGTCGATGCACCTTCCGAGTCGGTAGCGGTCAGAGTAGCGTTCACGGTGCCGGGCTTGAGACCGTTGAAGATTACGCCACCTGAGGTGGTGAATGCTTCAGCGATGTCGTTGGCGGGCATGGTCAGAGTGTAGGTCATGGCGTGGCCGTCAGGATCTTCGAAGAGTGTCTCGTAGGTATAGATACCCGAGGTGGTGCCTTCGGTGATGCTGATTTCGGGAGCTTCGGCTGCTACAGGAGCACGGTTGACGAACTCGATTTCGTAGCGAACTTCGGCTTCAGCCTTGTGACCCAGAGCGTCGGTGGCTTTCACGGTGAACATGTAGCCGGTGCCTGAGGTGCCATAGTCGGGAGTCAGAGTGACGTTGAAGAGAGCTGCGCCTTCACCTGCTACGGTGTAGGTGCCGTCTTCGTTGGCGGTAGCGCCTTCGCAAGATTCAACCTTAGCGATTTCGCTTTCGTCGGTCAGAACGATAGTCATTTCATCGTTGTCGGGGTCGGCAACTACAACCTGAACGGTAGTGGTGGTGCCTTCCTTAGCTGCTACGACAGAGGTCGGAGCGCTGATGACGGGCTTGCCGTTGCAGTCGAGGGTAATCGGGAAGTTGATTACGGGCTGCATCGGGTCGTTGCTCTTGATTACGAGCATAGCCTTGTTGTTCTTTTCGAGACGAGCTGTAGCAGGGTTGAGTTCGATCTGAACTTCAGTCATGTCTTCAACTTCTACAGTGCCGTTGTTCGGGCTCAGCAGGCGAACCCAGGGCTGACCTTCGGTGGTTTCGAGGCACGACATGATGTAACCCATAGAGCCATAGGAGTCTTTGAAGAGAACGCCGATGTCGTACCAGCCATAATCTTCAACCCAAGCTTGGTAGCGGCCTTCGATTACTTGGTCTTCCTTATTGCATATGAATGCGGGGAAGGGATGACCTGCTTCGTAAGTGGTTACGACCAAGAACTGTTCGCCACCATTCAGGTACACGGGCTTGTCGAGAGCTACGACGTAGAAGCGACCGCCGTTGTCCTTCTGATATGCGGGGCATACGAGCTTGCCGGTGCCGATTACGTCTTCACTTTCGGGGTCGGTGCCGAGGATAATCTCAAACTTCACGGTATAGTCAACGTCGGTGTTGCCTACTGCTGTGTAGAGGTGCGAGATGTTGAAGCCTTCGGCGGGAGCGGTGAATTGAGTAGCGCCTTTGAATACGTCATATATGGTGTTTGAACCGTAGCTATATGCAGCATCTGTTATATGAGTATAGTAGAGGGCGTTGTTGAATTCAAAGTTCTGAGGAACGTCATACTGATGGTCAGATTCTTTAGCTGTGGTCTGAGCCTTTGACTTCATCGATGCGAGAGCCTTGTCGTTGAGCAGCATGGGCTGTGGCAGGACTTCGGGGTTAACCTTAGCTACGGCCTTAGCCTTTGTTGCGCTCCAGGGATCAATACCCCAATCGTCGTCGCTACCACCTCCGATTTCTTCACCGACACCGGTCGGGTCGAGTACGAGGTCGTAGGTGAGTTTGTATTCACCACCGTTGGCGATTACCAGAGATTCGGTCAGGGTAGTGTTGTCTGTAGCATATACTGCGATTTCTTCTTTGTCGAGTACCAAGTAAGGTGCCGGGGTGACAACGAAGGTGATCTTGAAGTCGTGCTGCAGAGTTTCGGCATCAGCTGCGAGCTGATAGTAGATGTGAATAGGAACTTCGTAGGTGCCGGGTTCCATTTCGAACAGCATCGGGAGCGAGAACTGTGCAGCTTCTTCGCCAACTTCGATTTCTTCGCCATAGTACATGTTCCATGCTTTGGTAGGTTCGCCTGTGATCCAGTTAAAACCATCCATATATGCGCAGAGCATGAAGTAGGGCGATTCCCATTCGTCCATCGGTGATTCAACTTCCACACCAATAATGGTGAAGGAAGCAGTACCGGTGTTTTCAACGGTGAAGGGAGCGTCGTACATAGCGCCCAGCTGAACGAGCGGGTTGCTATAGTCGGTGCTGAAGTAGCCAATGGGATGTTCAACAGTGATGTCTTCGGGCAATACGGGTGCTGCGACACCATTGATGTTAAGAGTTACCGGAATGTTGATGTTTTCATTCTGGGGAACGTTAGACTTAACATTGATGTCAGTCGTGTAGGTGCCCTGCATCTTGTTGGTGTAGAAGTCGAAGCCTACGGTTTCGCTTTCGCCCGGAGCGAGGGTAGTCTCAGCGACGGGTGAGAACTGAACAGCCTTACCGAATGATATCAGATAGTTGGGCAGAAGAACACCTTCTGTACCATCTTCGTTCGAGCAACCGGCTACGCCATATATGCCTTTGATGTTTGATAATTCGTCGTAAGCCTTATATTGGAACTTAAATGAGCCGTCCTTTTCGAGGATTACTTGGAAGCATACGCCGTAGTTGGCAGAGTTAGCATATTCCATCCATGATACGATCGCTTTGTCGTCGGTTACGTAGTGGTATGAACCGGCGGTAGCGGTCTGGTAGGGCGAGTGAAGGCCCCAGTACGGCGCGATGATGTTGGTGTACATCGAGCCTGCGGGGAAGCTGGCCGGGGGTTCGGGCCAGATGTTCTCGTTGGCACGTTCGGTGAATGATACGAAACCGGTGTTGTAGATGTACATCTTGCTGTACTTCTTACCATAGAACGGGAATTCGAAGGGCAGGTCTACAACTACGAAGTCGGTGAGCAGGTAAGTCGAGAGGCTGGTGTGCTCGCCCTTGCCGTTGGTTACGATGTCTTCCCAAGCAAATTTAACGTTAGCATTGTCTTCGGTTGATACATAGGTGTAAGAGATCTTAGAGTTCTCGTTCACCGGTGTAGTCATGTTAGCGATAGTGTTGGGAATTACCGAGTATATCAGGTCTTCATCGCCGTTGTTGGTGATGACGAGGTCCTTGTGCAGCGGGTCGCCGCTGTTCAGGGTCTCGTTGACTTCAGTGAAGCTAAGGTCTATAGTCGGGCAACCGATTACGGTAGCTGTAACGTTGCATACTACAGCGTTTTCACCGTCGATAGTAGCGGTGATGGCACCGGCCTTTTCGCCTTTCTCAGTGGTGGGCAGCTTAACCTGGAAGTCCTTTGATTCACCAGCTTTGATTACGAAGGGAGTAGCTACTTCGTTGACCATAGTGAGGTCACCGTCGGTAGTGAGGGCGGTTACTTGCATGTCGCGGGTGCCCTTGTTCATGATTGTTGCAGTAGCAGAAGCATCAGAGGTCTGGAATACTTCGCCCAGTTCGATGGTGGGATATTCCCAAGCTGCAACAGCCTTGAGTTGGTCGCCTTCGATGTTAGCTTTGATGCGAATAGCGCTGTAGTCGGGGTTCGGATCGTTAGAGATGATGGTGATATCGTTGTAGGTGTCGCCAGCATAGAGCGATTCGTCGGCCGATACGGTGGCCTTCACTTCTACTGATTCGCCGGGGTTGATGAGGCCGTAGGGCTTGTCGATAGAGCGAACGAAGTTGCCTTTAGGAGCGTTGAACTTCACGGCTGTGCCGTCAACGAACTTGGTGTGACGCTGATTTTCTTCAGTGAGTTCGCGATTCGCGAAGCCCCAGTCGTTCCACTGTTTCCAGAAAGAGATGTCGGCGCCGGTCACTTCGACGTAGTCTTCGACTTCGGGGTCGTTGATGCCGCAGAAGAGGGTGCAACCGCTTTGGAACATTTCGGCAGCGTTGTAGTCGTCGTAGTATATCTCGATGTCGCCGTTGCTTGAAAGTACGATGCGGAAGCTAATCGGGGTGCCATTGCCATTGTAGTCCAGACCGATAACGTTCGAGTAGTTGATGACGAACTTGCCATCCTGGCGAGCGTATTCTACCTTCGAGTTGTCGACAAAGTTGCACAGGCGGCCGTATGCTGAAATAAGGCCAAGACCCTTGATGTCGGTTGATTCGGGCATCATCGGCTCGCGAAGAATCAGAGTGTTGGGGTTGAAGCATACAGCACCAAAGCTGGTGATGTAAATCTGGCTGTAGCGTTGGCTGTAGTACGGGAATTCGAAGCCCAGATTGATAGGACCAACGAGAGGAGCGTTGTCGTTGAATTTCGAGTGGATATCGGTAGCGTTGTTGAGCTCTGTCGGTTCGGTGTACTCAAAGACGTCGCTCTTGAAGCCTTCGATGTTCGATGCTACTGAGTAACCGTACTTGTGGAGGCGGCCGGTAGCGCCATCGATAGTCTTGTCAGAGAACTTAGGCATTGTGTATTCCAGAGGATAGTTGCCTTCGTTCACGATGTTGAAAGTAACTTCTTTGGGTTCTTCACCGATGGTGAGTGTGCCAGCGTCAGCTACTGCGGGTTCGAGACCGAGTTTCGAGGGGTCGGTAGCTACGCCGCGTACGATGAGGCGAACTTCGTAGTCGTTTTCACCCTTGAGAATGATGTTGCCGGTGTGGCTGCCTGACGATTTCGGAGTGTAAGTTACGTCGAACTTCACGCGGCTACGTGCAGGAATACCGCCAGAGATGTAGTCGGGGCCAACGAAGTGTTCGGAGGTCGAAGAAATCTTGCTTGAGCCGAGGCTTGCGTCGTACATGCTGCCGCGCATTGTGCCGTAGCCTTCGTTGAAGACTTCAACGGTGAGGGTCTTTGATTCGCCTACGAGCAGCGAGCCGAAGTCGACAACCTTAGGAGTCTTTACGGCAGGTGTGTGGCCTTCGATGGTGAATTCAATGGGGAGCTTAACGGTGCTGTTGCCCGTTTCGTTGGTGTTCAGAATGACGTTGGCCTTGTAGGTGCCATTGACGAGTTTGTTGCCATCGACAGAAGCTACTACTTCTTGAGTAGTTCCGGGATTGACTACGCCACTAGCGGGCAGTACGTCGATTACGGTGCTGAAGTCGGGGTTGTCGCAACGTGCGTAGATACCCCATGTGAGCAAGTCGGCTACGCTTTCGAAGGTCGAACCGGCCAGCGCGTCTTTCAGGCGTGTCCAGGTTTGGCCCATGTCGTTACTCATCCAGCTATATGTCTTGACGTAGCTGAATTCTTCGTCGTAGATTGCGCAAGGCAGGCAATAGTCAGTCTGGCCGCCTTCGAAGTGTACTACGATCCAGAACGATTCACCCGGGTTGAAGTAGAGTTGTTCTTTCAGCTTAATGGGGCTGTTGGGAGTGAACAAGCTATAGGTCACATCGGTGATCTTAGTGGCGTTTGACAGTGAGCCCGGGCCTTTGTAGATTTCGATGATAGGATTCTGACCATAGGTGTAGTCAATCACGAGGCTTGTGAGGTTGAAGCCGTCGGGGTGTGTGGTCGGGTCTACGTAGAAGAGCTGAGCCATAGAGTTAGGCAAGCTCAGATCGTTTTCAGCGATTACGGCATAGTACATGTCGTAGTACTTGATATCCTTCGGATAGTCGGTAGCTTCGTAATCATCGGATACGATGCCTTTCGAAGCTGATGCGTACGGGCGAGCACCGAGTTTGCTGCTCTTGTTGCTGAGCTTGCCGGGGGTCGGATTGGTGGCACGCTGAGCTAAAGACTTCGGAGTCATAGATACGCTCGACTTCGAAGCAACCCACTTCAGAATACCGGCAGCATCGTTGCCGATAACGAACGAAGCCTGGCCCACGGGGTTCTCGGCTGTCGTTTTGACGGTGAGTTTGGTCTTGTCGAGAGTCATCTTCGGGCCTTCGTTGGTGCGGATAGTTTTTACTTCCGACATCAGCGAAGCGTTGCCCCAGCGGTTTACGGCTACTAATGCTACGTAGTAGTCGGTGAGCGGAGCGAGGCCGGTGAGCTCTACAGAGTAGGTATCGCCTGACGAGAGGAACTGAGTGTCGACAACCTTAGTTTTGACATTTGAGAGGTCGCTGTTGGCGGTGAAGGGCTTAGTTGAGTAGTAGATGATGTGCGAGTGAACGGCGTTGTCGCTTGATGCGGGCACGGTCCAGTTCACAACCACGTAGTCTTGAGATGCTTGAAGTTCGAATTCGGTCACAGCTTCGGGAGCAGAGCCGTCGCCCATCTGCAGGGCTTTGTTGGCATCAACGTAGCCCGAGCCATATTCGCCGCGGAATTGCTCGTTGTTGCCATAGCCATAGAAGTCGCGAACCGACGAAGTGATTTGGGTGCGGAGTGCTTCGTTGGTGAATGTGGGTGAGCCATATTTAGAAAGCACCAGAGCAGCGATACCCGACACGTGCGGGGTAGCCATCGAGGTGCCTTCGTTGTAGCCATACTTGTCGCCGGGCAGGGTCGACAGTACGCCGTCGTATTCAGAATAGGTCATTTCACCACCGGGAGCCATCACGTCGACCCAGTCGCCGTAGCAAGAGTAGGTGGCAGGAGTGAGTTCGGGAGTCATTGAGCCTACGCACACAACCTTGTCATAGCTAGCGGGGTAGTAGTCGCCCGTGTCGCCATTGTTGCCGGCTGCGAAGAACATCAGACCGCCGCTCATGTTGTCGCTACGAGCAGTTTCGGTGAAGTAGTCGATAGCGTCCATCACGGCTTGTTCCATGTAGCCGGGATCAGACCAACCCCAAGAGCACTGTGCTATGGTTGCGCCCTTTTCGGCTGCGTAGACGATAGCAGCAGCGAAGTCGCCTTCGCCTGAGCCTTGGCGGCTGTCGAATACCTGGCACGAGAGCAGTTTGACGCCCGAGCCGGGAGTGCCGTCGCCACCTGCTACGCCGCAGACACCGATGCCGTTGTTGTTGACAGCGGCTACTGTGCCGGCCACGTGCGTACCGTGCTCGTGGGGATAGATTTTGCCTGAATTGGTGCAGAAGTTGTAGCCATAGACGTCATCGGCATAGCCGTTGTTGTCGTCGTCAAAGCCTTCGCGGCCATTGAGTTCCTTTTCATTGACGTACATGTTGGCTGCAAGGTCGGAGTGGGTGTAGTCAACACCACCGTCGATGATGGCTACGATCACGTCCTTTGTACCGGTAGTGATGCCCCATGCTTCGTAAAGGTTGATGTCGGCACCGGCTACGCGTTGATTCATGTCGCCGAGGTTTTTATAGTGCCATTGGTTGCCCAGCAAGGGGTCGTTGAATGGCAGGCCTGTCGAGGCTGCGCGTTGGGGCGCTGATACGACGCGGAAGCCGCCTTTGCCCTCTTTGTGTTCCATGGGCTTTACGACTTCGGCCTTGTTTACGCCGGCAACCTCTTTGAGAGATGTTACGATTGACTCAGGTGCAAGGTTCTCGTCGAAGGTAACTACGTACCATTGGTCGAGGCCATACTTTGCACGCTGGGCGGCAAATTTGGGATTAGGCGGCAACATTGGTCGGATGTTGACACCACTAATCAAATTCAGTGCATGGTCAAGTGATTCGACACCCGATTGGACCTTGCCAGACTTTGACTTCAGGCGTGGAGCCTTTGCCACTGTCTGTGCAACTTCGGGTTGCAGCTTGACGCGCACAACGCCGCGAGTCGGACTTGCAGCGTACGCCTGTGATGGTATGAACGCATTGAACGCGAACACGGTCATCAGCAATAGTAAAAATTTGCGCATAGTGTTAATTAATAATGTTGAAGTTATAGTGAGTTTTATTAGTCTCTTGTGGTATGTTAGGTTTGAATCTTTAAGAAATTATGCTTTTTAGATTTTGGATTATAAACGACAGCGCAAATTTATACAAAAAATCTTAACATTAAGACATTTTGGCAAAAAAAATGTAAACGACCTCGATTTTTAACATAATTCTTGCCGTATTAACATGACAAAGCGATAGCCACACTCTGTAGCTACCGCTTTGTCATGTTCACTCATAGTGTGTTTACAGACGACGAATCACCCGGCAGGGATTGCCGACGGCTACGCAGCCTGCCGGAATGTCCTTTGTCACTACCGAGCCGGCGCCGATGGTGGTGCCGGCACCGATGGTCACTCCAGGCAGGATTGTGCTAGAGCCGCCAATCCACACGTCGTCGCCGATGGTGACCGGCTCGGCCCATTCGATGCCACCGCGTCGCTCAGTCGGGTCGGTCGGGTGGCAGGCTGTGTAGATGCTCACGTTGGGCCCGACGAACACGTTGTTGCCGATCGTCACGAGTGCCTCATCGAGTACCGTGAAGTTGAAGTTGGCAAAGAAGTTCTCGCCAACGTGGATGTTGCAACCATAGTCGCAGGTGAATGGTTGGTTGATGTTGATGCGCTCGCCGCATGAGCCTAGCAGCTCGCGTAGCTGGCTGGCTAGCGAGGCGGTGTCTTCGGGGTCGGTCGTGTTGTAGTGGCGGATTTGGCGGCGCGTCACCTTCAGCAATTCGATGAACGGCTCGTATGTGGCATCGTAGACTTCGCCACTCTGCATCTTGCGCCATTCGGCGGCAAACTTTTCGTTAGATGCATAGGCAGCCGGTATAGTTATGTGGTCGAGTTTCATTGTCGTTATACATTATTAAATATAATGCTACAAAGTTAGCAAAAAAAGAAAAAGAGCCGCCAGTGCGAGGCGACTCTTCTTCGGTGATCCGGACGCGATTCGAACGCGTGACCGTCTGCTTAGAAGGCAGATGCTCTATCCAGCTGAGCTACCGGACCGAATGCGACTGCAAAGTTAGCGGTTCTTGGTCGTTTGTGCAAATTATTCGCGTTTTTTTAGCTCTGCTTATTGGCGCAACCACAAAAAAATGCGTAACTTTGCGGTAAACTAATTAATCATTGATATGGAAATAGAAGGTAAAGTAATAGCAGTCCTTGGCGAGAAAACCGGCACTTCAAAAGCTAGCGGTAAGCCTTGGATTGTACGTGAATATGTCCTCGAAACTAAGGATAACTTCCCCAAAAAGGTCGCTTTTGACTTCTTTGGCGATAAGGCTGAGCAGTATAAACTGTCGGTTGGCGATGAAATTCGTCTTAGCTTCGACATCGAAAGCCGCGAATACATGGGCCGCTGGTACACCAGCATCCGTGGCTGGAAGAGCGAGCCTCTCGCTGCTACTGGTCCTGTAGATGGAGTTCAGTCATCGGTGGGCGACATCCTTCCGCCTCCTCCGGTTGTAGCTCCCGACAACAGCGAGGATCTGCCCTTCTAACAAACGCATAAACCTCTCACCCACCTCACAAGTTGTACCACTTCCTGGTACAACTTTTTTTTATCCCCCGGACTTTAGTCCGAGGAAAGTGGTAGAAGGTGGTTAGCGCTGCGCCCACCCTCTCCACTATTGCGGAGCATCATTTTTTTGAAATAAGGTCGTTGATGTCGCGGAGTGCCGTATCCTGCGAGCAACTGCACATTT
>CAYWAM010000037.1:15677-20054 GCA_964456545.1 uncultured Bacteroides sp. | reverse complement strand
ATGTCGGCGGAGCCGGAGCAAATGGGGCTTTCGAGCTCCACTTGCGTGACAACCGTTAGTGGCTGTTCATAGAATTTTTTCGTCTTCATTAGGGTTTTAATCATTATTTAGTTAAGTTTTTGATTATTTTTTAGGTAAGAGGTGAGGGGATTTTTTTTGAGGGGGGGATATTTGTTTTTTTGGGTTCTTTATTTGTTGGGCCTTAGAAGAGGCGGAAGGGGCGGCGGTGGCGGCGGGCTTTGTGTTTGCCGTAGCCGTAGCCATATCCGTAGCGGCCGTAGCCGTAGCCGTAACCGTAGCCATAACCGTAGCCGTAGCCACCGCCGTGGAGGTCGACGCCGTTGAGGATGATGGCGGCGGTGCCGAGGGTGCCTTCGTCGTAGAGGGCTTGGATGTCGGGGAGCTGACGGCGGTCGAGGCTGCCGACGCGCACGATGAAGAGGGTGAGGTCGGCAACGCGGGCTGTGACTGCAGCGTCGGCGAGGATGCCGATGGGCACAGAGTCGGCGAATATGTAGTCGTAGCGCTGGCGCAGCTCGGCGAAGAGGTGGTCGAGGCGCTCGCTGCCGAGGAGCTCGACGGGGTTGGGAGGCACGATGCCCGAGGGAATCATGTCGGGGCGTCCGTCGGTGTGCACGATGATGTCGTCGACGGCGACGGAGGTGTCGAAGAGGTAGTTGGTGACGCCGACGGCTTTGTGGTCGACGCCTGCGCGGTGCGAGAGGGTGCCCTTGCGGATGTCGAGGTCGACGAGGGCTACGCGCTTGCCGGCGGCCATGAGTGCTTCGGCGAGGTTGATGACGGTGAATGTCTTGCCGGCGCCTTCGCAGAGCGAGGTGGTCATGATGACCTGGGCGGGGTGGCCGTTGGCTTTCATCATCATGCCCATGTTGGCGATGACCATGCGGAAGGCGTCGTCGGTGACGGATTTCATCATGGCCTGTCGGCTCTCGAACGACTTGCGCGAGCGCAGCAGCGGACGGCGAGCGTCGAGGACGCTATTGAGGGGCACTTCGCCAAGGAAGGGGAGGTTGACGGCCTCCTTGATGTCGCGGCGACCGCGGACGCGGGTGTTCATGAAGGTGGTGAGGAGGATGACGATGGTGGGCAAGAAGAGGCCGGCGAGGACGCCGAGGAGGAGGATGCGGTTGCGGTCGGGCGATATGCGGGTGACGTTGCCGTCGGGGCCTTCGATGACGCGGGCGTTGTTATCGGCCATGGCCTGTGTGAGGGCGTTTTCTTCGCGGCGGTTGAGCAGGAAGAGGTAGAGCGACTCTTTGATCTTCTGCTGGCGCTCGATGGAGAGGATTTCGCGCTCCTTGCGGGGAATCGAGGCGATGTGCGACTCGGCTACGCCTTGGTAGCCGCGAGCGTCGCGGGCCTTGACTTCGATTGAGACGATCATGTTGTCGATGCCGCTGAGGATGTTGTTGCGCAGGAGGTTGAGCGAGCCGTTGAGTTCCTGGATCACGGGGTTGGCCTCGGAGCTTTCGTCCTTGAGGCGGTCGCGCTGGAGCTTGATGGCGTTGTACTGCGAGATTTGGCTCTCGATCGACTGGTCGTTGATGCCGAGGTTGGTGGGGATGAGGTCGTTGGTGCGAGCGGGGTCGGTGAGGTATTCCTTGATGAAGCGTGCGATGCGCAGCTGGGTGTCGTACTGCAGGGCGTCGGCGCTGTAGCGGGCCGACTCGCCCATGTAGCGCGAGGTCATGGAGCCGATGTCGACGACTTGGTTGTCGCGGCGGTATGATTCGAGCTCGGATTCTACGCCGCCGAGTTCGCGACCGATGATCTGTAGGCGCTCGTCGATGAATGCGGCGGTGTTGACGGCCACTTGGTTTTTATCGTTGATTGCCTCTTCGTTGTAGACCTGGATGATGGTGTTGAGCAGGGCGATGTTGAGCTCGGGCGAGCCTGATGTGACGGCGATGTTGATGATGGTACCGTCTTTTTCCTCCTGGCGGATGCCGAGCTGGGCGGCGATGCGGTTGACGGCGGCCATCTCGGGGAGCTTGGCGACGTGGATTTCACGGCCGAACCACTCGGGCGACATGGCGGCGGTGGGGCGGACGAGGATCATGTGGCCGTCGAGGTGGTAGACTTTGCCGTTCTCGAGGGTCGAGGTCGACGACTTGTCGTCGGCGTCGGTGACGATGAGGCGGGTGGTGGTGGAGTCGATGGGCACGAGGGTGAATTCGACCGACTGCTTGGGCTGGATGTCGGGGAAGGCAACTTCGACGGGTGTGCGGCCGTAGATGTTGACGTCGCGTAGGCCGACGGCGGTGGTGTAGAGCACGTCGGCGCCGGTGCGGGCCACTACTTCCTGTAGGAGTCGCTTGGACTGTAGCTGGAGGATTTCGTTGGTGACGTTGACGCGGTTGATTGAGTTTTCGTAGCGGTCGAAGCCACCGGTCGAGGTCTTATTTGAGGGGTCTTTGATGATGACCTTGGTCTGGGCATAGTAGACCAACGGCTTGGTCTCGGAACGATACCAAGCAAAGGAGACGCAAAGCACTAGGGCCAGAACGTACCAGGGCCACTTCGACAGCAGGTGGAGAAGGATGTCGGTGAGGTTGGGCCCTTTCGGCTGGAGGTTTTTATTGTCGATAGACATTTGAGCTTAGGATTATAGATTACAAGATAGAGACGTAGGCATTATTTGGAGACCCAAATGACAGAGCAAGCAGCCGTGACGACAGAAAGCGATACGGTGAGCCACTGGATGAAGTTGGTCTTCTCTTCGCTCTTGGGCTTGCGGGGGCGCACGTAGATGATGTCGTTCTGCGCCAGGTAGTAGACGGGTGAGTTGAAGATGTCGGAGTTGCGGATGTCGACGGTGTAGATGCGGCGCTCGCGGCCTTCTTCGCGGATGACGGCGATGCGGCCGAGGTCGGCATTTGAGGCGAGGTCGCCGGCTTGAGCTATGGCCTCGAGGAGAGTGACGCGGTCGCCGGAGCATGAGTAGGTGCCGTTGGCATTGGCGGCGCCGAGGATGCTGTAGCGGAAGTTGCGGAATTCAATCGACACGATGGGCTCCTTGATGTAGCCGCCTTCGATGATGCGACGGCGAATCTCGTCGGACGCCTCGGGGATGGTGAGGCCGGCGATGTAGATCTTGCCCAGGACGGGGAAGTTGATGTCGCCTTCGGAGTCGACGCGATAGTACTGGTTGGCCGAAACTTGGGGGGCAGTGGTGGCCTTGCCGCCGGCCGAGATGCTATATGAGCCGGGCGAGACGTTGAAGGGAACGGCAAGCTCGGGGTTCTTGCAGCTGACGACGATGGAGAGGCGGTCGTCGCGCTGGATGCGTGGCTGGAATGTCTGTGTGATGGCGTAGCCTTGGTCGTCGGTCATGTCGGCGACGTAGAGGTAATCTTTCTGCGATTTGCAAGCGCCGGTGCCCAGGAGCAGGAGGCCGGCAGCAAGCGCCAAAACGTAATTTTTAAGATTCATACAAGATTCTATTGATGATTTGCCTTAAGAAGAACAAAGTTAATTATTTTCACTCTAATTTTCGGCACTTTTACGCATATTTTTTTCAATTTTTTTTGCGCGCGTGCGAAGGAGGGTGCAATCGGGGGCCGAGCGGCTAGCCGAGGTGCTCGCGGCAGAGGCGAGCAGCGGCCAGGTCGGGCAGGCACTCGAGGCGGCCGGCGGGGGTGGCAGCCAGCAGGTCGAGGGCGGCGGCGGAGGCTGCGGAGTAGAGGGCGCGGTCGGCGGTCATGACCGACATGCCGGGGATGAAGGCCGTGAAGGCTTCGATGCCGCGGAGGGCGGTGAAGCGGTTGGCCGGGGCCTGGGCGAGGCGCACGATGCCGGCCAGGGGCATGGCCACGGCGCGCCAGCAGGGCGTCTTGCCGCTCCAGGGGGTGCCACAGACGAGGTAGCGGCCGGCGGCGTCGCGGTGGAGCATGGGGCAGTCGTCGTTGAGGAGCTCGGCCGAGGGGAAAGCCCTGAGCCACAGCTGCGAATGGGTGCTCTTGCCGGTGCCGCTGCGGCCCATGAAGATGTAGGCGCGGCCGCCGAGCCCCACGGCCGAGGCGTGGACGATGAGGTCGCCGGCCAGGGCGATGTGCTGGGAGAAGAAGATGCGGGCCATCGAGTCGATGACGAAGTCGGCAAAGGGGTCGGCGGGCCGGAGCCACAGGGTGGCCGACTGCAGGTCGGCGGCCATGAGCATCAGACGCGCGGGCTCGCCGGGGCGCGGAGTGAGCACGATGGCCCAGTCGCCGGCGGGGGTGGCGTGTATGGCGGTGCGGCCCAGGTCGTTGACCGCTTCGGAGAGGGGCGCCGAGGCGGGCAGCTCGGGCTCGCCGCTGAGGATGGTGAGCACGGCCCGGGGCGCTCCGGCGGCATCGGCGGCATCGGCGGCATCGG
>CAYWAM010000037.1:1929-15577 GCA_964456545.1 uncultured Bacteroides sp. | reverse complement strand
GGCGGCATCGGCCTTCGCGGCCTCATCGACCAGGAAGGGCCGGAAGTTGGCAGGCACAGAGGCCGGTGTCCAGGGCGCGCCGAGCAGACAGAGACGGCGCTCGCCGATTTCGAAGCAGAAATCCATAGCAGAAGTAGTTGACAATAAGCGCCTTAATGGTCTTAAGGACTTTAAGGACTTTAAGGTCTTTAAGGGCCTTAGCGGCGGAGCTGGCCGGCGGCGAGGCGCAGGAAATTCCACGCAGCCTCGGCGGGCGCGAGCGACAGGGCAAAGCGGGCGCGACGCAGCAGCATGGCCAGGGTGTGGAGCTTGCTGCCGCGCACGGGGGCGACAGCCGAGCCTGGGTGGCGGCCGAAATTTCCACCCGTGATTATGATATCCATCAGCGTGCCGACGGGTAGCTTTCTATCTGATTTATAGCCGGATGGCGGCAAGTATGCGGGGTCGGCACCGAGGTGGCACACGGCGAAGGCGTTGAGCAGGGCCGTCCAGCGAGCGATGCCGAGGTCGGCGCAGGCTCGGGCAAATTCGGCCGGGTCGTAGTGGCCGCGGAGGCGGGAGGCGGCACAGACGTAGTCGCAAATTTGGCGCAGGCCGATGCCGGTGCCGAAGGCGTGGCGCATGATGTGGACGTCGAGCAGCAAAAGCTCGACGAGGGGCGCCGGCGCGGGCAACTCGGCGCTGAGACGCGGGTCGGCGGCATGGCGCTCGACGATGGCAGCCAGGCGGCGACGCGCACCGGGCGCCGAAAGGCCGATGAGGCGGCTGTGGAGCTCGACCAGGAAGCCGCGGAAGGCAAACGAGCGGCTGCCATCGGCGTGGATTTCAACCGATTGGCCAAGGCTGCGCGCGAAGTCGACGGCAATGGGGATTTCGGCCGCGGTGAGGCAGAGGTCGATGTCGCCACACTCGCGGAGCTCGGGCGCCGGATAGTAGCGCGCCACGGACAGCCCCTTCTGCACCACCGGCCGCACCCCCCGCTCGCGCAAAGCGGCGACTAACTCGCTGAGCGCGACGGCCATGCGCCGATTGGCGGCCTCAACTGCGCCGACACGCGCCGCCCAACGCGCAAGCAGCACCGGAGGCGGCAGCAGGGCATCGGGAAGGCGGCAGAGGGCATCGTAGCAGATGCCGCAGACGGTCTGGCGCAGGGCTAGGGCGTAAATGGCCTCCCAATCGGTCGGCGAAAGGCCACGAAAGCGGTCGGCCTCGGGGTCGGTGCCGGCGAGGCCGCAGCTGAGGAGTTCGAAGAATGGTCGGAGCACAGCGAATGGATTGTTCACAGCCACAGCAGGCTGTAGTCGTGGGCGTTAGGAGCAGTGGGTCAGTCGCAAAGGAGACCTTGCGACTGCCAGGTGGCAAGCAAGCGCTCGACGTCGGCTAGAGCGGTAGCGAGGTCGACGTCGTACTCGTCACAGAGAAGACGGGCCAGGGTGTCGGGGTCGCAGCCATGCCGGGCAGCAGCCTGCCAGATGAAGGCGGCCGTGGAGTTGAAGGTGTGGACGGCTGTGGAGTTGAGGTCGCCATCGGACACGACTACGAGCATGTGGCGGTCGCCCACTCGGCGCAGGGTTAGGTCGGGCCGTATTTGCATCTGTATCAGAACTTTTTGCCGGTTATAATCGACATAGTGGTGGCGTAGATGATCTTGATGTCGCGACAGAACGAGTAGCCACGGAGGTAGTCGAGGTCCATCTCGGCACGGCGAATCATCTGGTCGATGGTCTCGGTGTAGCCGTTGTAGAGCGTCGCCTCGGAAAATAGGCCGGGGCGGATGGCCTCAAGCAGGGCGTAATCGGGGTAGCGCTCAAGGATTTGCTTGGTGAAGAACGGACGCTCGGGACGCGGACCGACTATCGACATGTCGCCACGCAGGACGTTCCACAGCTGCGGAAATTCGTCGAGATGATGGGCGCGAAGGAAGGCTCCGACACGGGTCAGGCGCGGGTCGCGGCCGGTGCAGAGGCGCGGCACGCCGTCGCTCTCGGAGTCGATGCGCATCGAGCGAAATTTGTAGATAGTGAAGATGCGGCCTCGGCGCCCTACCCTGGTCTGCGAGAAGATGGGGCTGTGGAAGTCGCCAAGCCAGATAACTGCGGCAATCACAATGATAATCGGGCTGAATACGACAAGAGCGCAAAGGGCTGCAAAGAGGTCGAACGAGCGCTTGAGCAAGGCTTGCGACCAAGAGAGGCCGTCGGCGCCTCGGCAGCACCGCGCAGGGCCAACGGCGTCCTCCGTTTTGTTAGAGTCGTGATACGTCGAAGCAGTCTTTAATTCAATTTCCATAAAGATAAAAATACAAAAGCAACGTGTGAGGAACTAATATACTGTCACTTAGCAAGTAAATCGCGATAGATATCGGTGATGGTGTCAACAAAGCGGTCGGCCGTGAAGTTTTCTTCCCAGCGAGCGCGGGCAGCGCTGGCATAGGCGGCGTGGGCGTCGGCATCTTCACAAATGTCGGTGATGGCGCGCGCCAAAGCCGCAGGGTCGGCCACGGGGACATTGAGGCCGGAGACGCCGTGGGCGTTGACCCACGAGGTGCCGGAGCCGGGGATTTCGGTGGCCACGACGGGAAGCGAGGCCGACATAGCCTCGATGAGGACGATGCCGTAGGCCTCGGTTTTCTCGACCGACGGCAGGACGAAGACCGACGCGGATGCCATCAAGGCGTCGCGCTCGCGGTCGGAAATACGACCAGGCATCACGACCTTGGCATCGAGCCCATTGCGGCTAACTAGCTGACGCATCGACTCGTAGAGCGGACCCGAGCCGGCGATGACCACCAGGTAGTCGTCGGGCAAGTGGTGGGCAGCGAGGATGAGATTCTCGAAGCCCTTGTAGGGAATCATGCGGCCCATCGAGAAGACAACGTGGCGCGCACGGCCGGCCCAGCCTAGCTCGGCCGCAGCGGCCGGGTCGGGCTCGACGGGGTCGATGCCGATGGGCACGCAGCGAAGCTTGGCAGCCACCGAACGCAAGGCAGCTGAGCCCTCGGCATACTTGGGCGAGGTGCAAATGACCATATCGGCACGGCGCAACAGCCAGCGCTGCAGCGGTTTATAAAAGTGCAGCAGCACCTTCTGGCGCAAGATGTCGGAATGCCAGTGGAGGATGACCTTGCCACGGAAACCACTGAGAAACAGGGCCAAAGCCGCCATCGGGTCGGGATGGTGGACGTGGATAATATCGTAGTCGGCGGCGATGCGGCGCAGGCGCGTGATCATCGCCGGAGTAATCATAGTCGAGCTGGCCTTGCACAGCGTGCGAGTGGCCTCGACCGAGCCGCAATCGTTGAGCGCGACCACGAGCGCCGGGCCCTCGGTGCTGGCACAGAGCATGTCGCAGCGGATGCCGCGGCGCGACAAGCCGAGCGTCAGGTCGTACATGACCTTCTCAACGCCGCCGCGCACCGGCCAAAACTTCCCAATATGTAAAATCTTCATACCAAATCAGTTAAAGGGGCTAAAACGTCCGAATCATCCATTCAGCGACTCGTTCGTTTCAACCAACATATCGAACAGTTTCTCCCAAGTAGATACCTTTTTTGCAGTGTTCTCCCTTAAATCATTAGCTTGAAATGCATGATAATCTCTGTCAACCACATTTTTCATTAGGGCGGACAAAACATCGCAATTTTCAGCAGGGAAAAACGCTACTTGAGAGGCCCCGGCCGATGTCTCTATAGCATATGGCAAATTCGCGAGCAACAAAGGCTTACCGGTTGTCATAAATTCACTTATCGGCAGGCCCCATGTCTCAACTCTTGAAGGGAATACCATGCAATCAGCTTCAGAATATAGTTCTACTAGTTGCGGCAAGTCAAGCAACCCACGAAACTCAATCGAGCTCACATGTCCCCATTTCTTATAAATCCAATTCGAATACTTGTTTTCAGAGCCGGACATCGTTAGTATAACCTTAAATCGGCCTATACCAATTATATCCTCAAGCTTCTCTGCCGCAGCACAAAGGGTTTCGAAATTCTTGTGACAATCAGGAGTCGAAACAAAGCAAAATTTCACCACATCTTCAGGCGCTTTTGCCGGGATGGTTGGAAAATACTTTTGTGGTGGAAAAACAATAAACTTATCAAGAGCGACACCAAGCAAGCGGCTCAACCGATCACGCAGCCAACATTGCTGCACAATTAAATACTTATTACGATGAACATTTACGCGATAAGCAAAACGAGTGAACAGCGCAAAAAGTGGTATTTTTTTATCAAACAATCCATCTCGGAAATGCCAACGCAAAAAAGGAAAAGATGTCTGACAATAGACGGCTTGAATATCAGCTTCGACACGAGGCGTCGTATCATGTAGCGACAACCAAAGATCGATGTGTCCTATTTCTCGTGAAATACGAGACATGTCAATGTATTCGGTACGCAACCGTCGCAACCACCCGCGAGCACTATCAGCACATTCAATAAACTCTATTCCATCATAAGGAAATAAATCGCGATTATGCACAAGTGCCACAACACGATTATTTACAGATAGATAATCGGATAAGTATTTCAGACAATCGCGCATGATTGTCAGCGTGCCACCCTTGCGAATGTTAACGCCCGACACGACAATAGTCTTATCCTTCATGAGTCACTTCCTCGAAAAGTTTGTTCCATCTCAGCATGATAGGATCCATCTGGAAACGCCGTGAAGCATTTTTTGCTGCGGCCCCCATAGATTTCCTCAAGTGTTGATTATCTATAAGCCTATTTATTCGCTCGGCCATAGCTACTATATCGCCATCGTTGACAAGATAGCCGTCAACACCATCAGTTATCACATCACGCGGGCCACATTTACAAGCCATACTTACTATAGGCAAGCCACAGCTTTGAGCCTCAATTAGCACCATTGGCAACCCTTCGTAGCGTGAGGTCATGAGATACATCGAAGCACTACAATATAGCGCTTCGACATCCTTTGTAGGTGCTAGCAACTTTATATTGTTTGACAATCCGGCATTATCAATTTGGCTCTGAAGAGCGTCCGCCAATTCCCCTTCGCCAACAATTGCCAATGTCCAGCCGGGATGGCGTTCAACGACTATACTCCAAACATCAATAAGTCGATCAAAAGCCTTCTGATGCGAAAACCGACCTATTGCAAGCGCCATCGGAGCATCAAGCGTAGACGACGCAGATGGTTCAAATGTCAGCGGATTAGCAATCACACGGATTTTATGCGACACGCCCCAGTTGGGTCGATCTTCTTCGGTAAGCACTACAAATCGGTCAAAGCGAGCAGCTACGCGGCCATCACACCATGTCAGAAAACGATCGGCAAGGCCGAAAAGTCCCTTACGCCCATATTGCAATCGCTTAAAGCGAGAAAAATGCACTTCAGCCACTTTCTTGCTACCATCGCGAAGTTTAGGTAAAAACGACGCTTCACCACAAAACATTGACACACATACATCTGGCTTAATCTCGCCAAGCAACTTGCCGAGCTTACGTCGATGGATGCATTTCTTTTTAGGATAGTGAAACAACTTATCAGCAAACGAGCCTCCATTGTTGTCCTCATAGCCAATAGATAAGTCGTAAGTTTCTATACGACTATCCAACTCGAAAAAAGGTCTTTGGCCTCGCTGGTCGGTAGTGACAATCGCCACCTCATAGCCGTGCGCGGCTAACCAATTGGCTTTCAGCGACAGTACTCGCTCCATACCACCGCCTCGATACGTCCCCGCAATGCAATACAGAATTTTCATGAAACGCCGACTACAGATTCGTCACGCTTAGGTTGCTCAATCGCCGATAATGCCAAGAATGGTGCAAAAATCACAAACAGGTCAGTTGACACCTTAAACCAAACTATGAAATTTGTAGCAAGAATCAAAAGAAACAGCCATTTATAATTCTTAAAAGCGTCAACGCATATCTTTGTAGCATAGCACATAAATGTCGAAAAAGCGACTAATCCTATAAGGCCAAAATAGAATATGAATCTCAAGTACCCTACATCAGTACCCATATAATACCCCCCTGTCACTTTACCAACAAAATAGGGGTCCGTATTTATTGGGTTTGAAAAATAGCCATCTCCTAAAATCCATGTTTTTGCATTGTCCGGGAATACATACATCGTCCTAAGACGGTCGTTCGACGAAACATTCCAACGCCCTTCTTCAACTAATGAAAAGAATCCTTCGAAGCCAAAGCGCATATCCTCATGAAACTGCTCATCAGTATTATATAAATACACTGCAACAATCACAATAGCCAACGCAATAATCAACCCTATAGCTAAAAAATGGCCTCGTTCCTTAGATGGATTCCACAGTGTATAAACACCATAAATCAGATAAACACCGGTGCCTATTAGCATACCTATTGTTGTTGTGCGGGCTATAGCATTACCTTGCATACTTATAAAAATAAAACAAACGAAGTAAAGCAAGGCGAACCATGTCTTTTTTGATTCGTTAGCCTTAATGGTCAATAAACTGAGCATTATAAGTACCGTCGAAAAACGAGAACCTGCTACATCCAAATTGGCTCCAATACCATATTTTCTTTTTATTCCGACTGTATTTTTTAGAAAATCTTGTCCCTGTTCTACATACCTATCAATTAAATTTCTAAAGGACGGATACCTATCAATCAAGATCGAAGCAAAGCACTGCGCAACGCAAACAGCTATCAGATAATTGCAGATAATTTCCACATCAACCTTGCCATGAACAGCTCCAATCAGTTTTACTATAAAATAAGCGCCACCGAGCCACACCCACATCGACATAATATATGACGCATAAGTATAGTCAGGCGTATTGTTACAAATAACACTGACAAGAGCACATAGCGAGACAATAATCGCCCATATTGACAACGTAGAAATCCGTTTATCAAAAGTGGCCGATTGTCCGCGCGCAAGTTCATATCCTAAAACCACTAATCCACTGACTGCCATATACATTTTTGTATTGCCCGGTAGTCCAATAAAATTGAATGGAAATAGATAAAGACTCGTCAGAATTCCTGTTATTATTATTCCTATAATCTTAAGCATAGAAATTACTGAAATAAAAGCCTATAAACGAACTTATAAACTACAAAATGAAACTTAATCAGACTCCATAATCTTTTTTCTGCAAGATGGTTAAGAATACGATTACGGAGAGAAAAACCGGCAGAATTGATGTAACGATTAAACTCAGGCCATAAAGACGCCCAGCGTTTATAATTACTTTTATCCGAAGAAATCAGAAGTGGGAACTTAGTGTGTAGACAAAAAGCACCAATCAGAGACGATACATCTTCGTCTAATTTATCTTTAAGAAATGAAATCGTCAAATCTACATTATAATTAATATCTCGATATGAGCGCTCGCTCATGTTGGAAGTCATCGCTCCGCCATTTGTCCGCACATAATGATAACCGGCATACTCGCAGTGAGCAACTACTGAAGCACAGGCGAGCAAGCGAATCATTGTCATATCCTCACCCATCCCATAGCCAGTTGGGAACATTATATTATTATCTGTATACAGACTCCTTTTGGCTATTTTGTTCCAAACATTATATTTCATCTGTCCGGTCAGAATGCCTTTCAAAGCCTCTTCCGGCGTTGCGTAATTAGGCTGACGCATCAACCTATCTGCGCGTTCGTATGTCAGCAACCAATCAGACCACACATAATCAGCGCCACTGAGCTCTGCAATCGTAAGCATTTGCTCCAATAACTCCGGCTCGGCGAAATCATCTCCATCAAAGTGATAGACGTATACACCTTTTGCAGAAGCTAAGCCCGTGTTGCGAGCAGCCGGCAAACCTCGATTTTCAGTGTGGTGCAAAATCGAAACTTGGCCTTTTCGATTTGGATATTCTGCTACAACTCTTTCAATAATGTCTATGCTATCGTCAGGCGTCTTATCATCAACAAATAAAAACTCTACGCCATCCTGCAAAGTTTGCGCCATCAATGACCTGGCACAACGCTCGACAAACCTAGCAACGCCATATACCGGTATTATAACTGACAGACGCATCGTTATTTGCGTATTTTAGAAACAAAATGTCCTTTACGGAGCAACCATTTCTTTTTAAGCGAAAGTGTATATGATTTAATCCTAAATAGTAGAGGCATATTCTTTCTAACTTCACCAAAATAGGTCTGTTCTATTGACGAGCCTAAATCTTCAATATTAGCATCAATCAAATAGGGATATAACGCGAATAAACGAACACCCTGTCGCCGGAACAAAGACCAATTATCCGCGACGTATGAAGGCCTTTTATTTTTCTTCGTTATCAGCTCTGCCGCAGCTCGATTTATCAAATAAGCATACGTGCCAACTGCATCATAAACACACGCCAACTTAAGAGTTTCATCCAATGATTTCAAGGATGTATACCAATAGTCTCCGGATAGAAAAACAACAGAAGGAACATCAACAGATAATGTCTCTGCAATTTTGTCTAAATTAGGCAATTCTCGTAATATTGTTATATCATCTTCTAAGACTAATGCCCATTCATCGTGAGACTCACAAAGCTGTCGATAAATAAGATCATGGCTTGCAGTACAACCAATTTCTCCCGAGTTAAGAGTTCGGCCATATCTTTTGTATGCCATTGTTAAATCGAAAATATCTTCGAGTTCTTCCGGAGTAAGAGACTTCCCATATACAGCCTTTACAAATGTACAATCCATCCATTCATAAGGCCTAAGCAATTCCGTTACATATTCTCTGCGAATCGTATCCTTTTCGAGGTTGACTATATAGGTCTTCATTTCAAAGCAATTCTACATTTAAAGACAAAACCCAATAACCAGACAATTGGTGCTGTTATCGGAGAAAGAATTAATTGTTGCATATACTTTTGAAATCTTGTACAAAGCGGATTAGATTTTATATCTTTATTACTTTCCGGCATGACTGAAAGATAATAGAGTCGCTTCGACGGGAAAAAATACAAATATGTCTTTGCTTTAAGCATTCGCCAATTCAATTCCGTCTTCAAATGGTCAAATAACTCCAAATTAAAGTTCATAATAAAGAGATAAACCGAATAAACAGCAGCGATTGCATCGTCGATAGTCTTCTCAAGCTTCTTATAACTCAAAGACTTCCCGATTATTGAACTTGTGTTTTTTCGATTATAATAATACAAGGGTTCTTCAACCTTGCCCCAAGATTCACAACATATCAACAACCGAGACATCAATTCAAAATCTTCACAAAATGATATCTTCTCTAAACTCTTTATGCCATTTTTGGTGTATATATCCTTTTTACATATTGTGTTCCAAACCACATTCCAACCATATGTAAGATACTTCTTAAGCATTGAAATATGAGAAGGGTCAAAATCTGCTACTTTCTCAAAAAAAACGCCAGACATAGTATCTAAATAAAAGTCGCACCACACAAAATCAAGATTATCAGCTTTCGCCTTAACATAGAGCTTTTCAAGCATCAAAACATCAAGATAGTCATCACTATCACAATAATAAATATACTCACCTTGAGCAATGGCTAAGCCAGAATTTCGTGTATCCGATATTCCTTTGTTATGACTATGATGCACCCACTTGACAAATGATTTTCGGGCCGGATATTGGTCAATTACTTCTTTCGCAATAGAAATAGATTGATCTGGTGTACAATCATTTACAAATATATATTCAATATCGCTAAGCGTTTGTTCCATAAGGCTTCTAACGCAACGACCAATATACTTTTCCACACCATATATTGGCACTATTACCGATATTTTAATTTGATTTTCCATAGACAAAATATCTAGCAAGTATTTTTATTCGCTTGAGCAACGGCAATCTATCAAGTTCAGTGAGTTTGCTATTGAAGAATTCAAAATAGAATTGTTCGTCGTATATTGGCGACTTACGATAATACTCCCACCAGATGTCGAAATTATAACTCCATGCCTTCCAGGGCTTATTGCCATTGTAGTGGACATTCCCTTCTCGCAAAGCCTCATCGACTTCGGCGGCAGTCCAAAGCGGCTCTAAGCTATCTTTTCCGTTGTTAATCGAGTAATACGATATGTAGGTCAGAAGACTATACTTCGGCGCAAGCATCTTTATTCGCCCCGCACAAGCTATATTGAGAATATCTTGGTCTTGAAACTTATAGCGATTTTTTGCAAGTTCTAAGAAGCGGTCTTTCAAGTTTTCGCGACGCATAGCGGCACAATCCATCACCAAAAATCCCGAACAAATAATGTTTTGCGAATTGAGTCCCAAGACACCTTCATAATGCGCTTTGAGGTCGGCGTCGACATGAGCTAAATTATTTACTCCGGCAAGTATATTGTCGCCGAGAGAGTCGGCATATACTTCCGACAAATCTTGGCGAAAAATGACATCTACATCTGAATAAATCACGCGATCGTGCTCCGGTATCAGTTCCGGTATTAGCAAGCGATAATAAGCCGGAGTAGTGATTCCTCGAATTTCGAATGAGCTATCGAAAACATCTCCAACTTCGCGCAGCGTCAGCGTGCTTTGCGGAAAGTGCGCCATCACACGCTCGACCAATGATATGTCAAGATTTAGACCTTGGCGATGAAGAATAAAGATATCGTAAGCCGTTGACGGCTTTGCATTCACGAGCAACGAATAGATACATACCGCTGCCGGCATCGTCAAATTATTGTCAAAAGCAAAGACAATCGGTATTCTATTCATTGGTTATGTTTTTTAATATAAGCATTCGCATCTTTAACAGCCTTTCGAACTATCTGCAATTGCTGAGGCTTACCACATAAAGCAGACTTCAGAGCAAACGCCATACGCATTGTCTGATAACGCTTAAGAGCAAAACAAGCACGACGCCTTTTGAGTCCTTTTGTATATGGACGGATATATCGATGCCAAAATATCGTTTGATTTCGAACTTCTGAATAGAGTATTTTATCGGCTCGCGTGGCATCTGCTTGAACACTTGTTCCGGCATCGAGATGTACAATGCCGCTATTATATAGCGTACCTATCCGTAAGCCGGAAAGGTACATTTTATAAAACATCACCTGATCATCCGGCAATGCGTACGGAGTTTCATCTAGCCAACAATCTTCCTCAAATCGAATTCTTAAGAAATCCGACTTTTTACAAAAGAAACATGGCCCGGCATTCGTCTGCGATAGATAGAACTCTTTTATAGGACGACTATTAAATGCAAAACCACCGCTTAGAAGGACTTTATATGCCCACGTCTCGCTCCTAAAGGGCATAATCTTTCCAATCAGCATATTATAGATCAATGGAGTTCTTCCCATTTTATGATTATCGAATGTGCTCGGAGAAACTACATCAACATTATATTTAGTAATCGCACCAAAAAGTTTTTCTACACCATCCGCAGGAAGATATACATCGTCATCAAGAAAAAGAATATACTCTGTCGTCACCTCCCTGTACTGCAGCGCACGCTGAGCGACCATACCTTTCTTCACATAGATATACTCCTCTACGCCACAAGTTTCCTTTGGCAATGGATAACCATCAGCGATATAGACGAGTATCCTATCCGGCTTAATATTCTGAGCGCAAAGCGAATCAAGCAAACGCTGATACTTCTCACCGGCTCGCCCAAGAGTGCGAATTACGGCAGTATAGTTCATTATTATTTTATTTAGCAAAGAATACTTTATAGACGAATGGAGACATTTTCAACAATGAATCAACAGCGAGCGTTATTTCAGCTATAATAACAGAAATGGCGGTAAATGAAATAAGTTCGATGAAAGGGTTAGCTGTCAGATGACTGAGAAGCCATCCTGTATTGTTGATAAAATGGGGTGTGAGCAACAGAATAAAGAAATGAAAAAGATAAATCGGCAGTGTGTTGCGACCAATTCGCTGGAGATATTGTCCGATAGAGGTTGCGGAAGATACAGAGTGCTTAATGCAACAGAACAATGAAATCATAAAAAGTAATCCGCTAATGCGCGAAGCAAGATAAATTGCAGCACCACTATTTTCTCCTGCCGGAGTAAACAAAGAGGTAATGGCGAAAATAATGAGACTTATAACCGCAAACCAGTAATGTCGTATAACAATGCAGACATGTTTCCAATGCATCCTTATGAGCGCACCACTAAAAAAGAACATAACAAGTTTGATTGTCTTGCCAAGGCATAATATATTCCAGATTCGCCTCAACGTTCCCGACATGACAGAATCATCAATGGCAACAAGACTTAATAATCCGAAAATTGCAATAACAATGAGATAAATGACAGTCTGTTTCTTAACTGATATTTTGAAATAAGACAAAGTGTAGGCAAATAAAGCGTATATTACAAATACTTGAACCAAAGAAAATGTAAACCAATAGCCTACCTTAGCCGGATCGTATATACCATGCAGTATATATTCCTTCAATGAAGCATCTCCCAAAAACCAGGAGCACAATATAAAAAGTATCCAGACGACAAAGGTTGGATAAAGCTGTTGAAGAAGCCTATTCCTAACTCTTTTTTGCATTAACACTTTATCATATATTGGCGCGAATGCAAAAAAACCACTAATAAAAAAGAACAAAGGCATTTGCCATCGAACAAGAAAATCATTGACTGCTGAACTCCCCCCCAATAGATATACGTGAATATGAAAATATATGACATTCAACATTGCCACACCACGCAACGCGTCAAGATATTCCATTCGTTCGTGAGTATTAGTGCTCATCTAATAATAATTTTGGAATAAATGTAAGTTTGCGCCAGTATGGAGTCAATGCAGCGGTGCAACCACCGCTCTGCATTATACACCGGCACTATGACGGATATCTTGGGAGAGGTCATCTCTTGATAATTTAAATGAGTCATATCTCTCAACCTCTTATAACATCATTTATGCATTTCACCATTATAATGGATATACATAACGACCACTGATATTATGCATTTTTGAGTTTAATGAAACAATGTAATGATTTAAGGTAAATCTTACTATTATGAAATACTCTTAAAGGATTATGAAAAACAGAAGAGCAAAATACTCGAAAGGTCTCTTTCTTTAAATTATTAGCAAAAGTGTTTTTTAATCCAATCTTATGAATTGAATTGCTTAAACTTGCATACAAATATAAAGCTTTATCGCGCGTATTTGACGAACAATATTTACTCCAATTAGGCATAAAATAATGATAGAGTGGCTGTGAGATTATAATACCTACGCGACAATATGTAAGGAATCTAAAAACGAATTCTTCGTCTTCTCTAAATTCAATACGACAATCCAATCTAAGCCTATTTGTATCAATAATTGCTTTTCGAATTAATTTATTCCATAAAGACCCCGGCATTTCGTATCTCAAAATTTCATTAAGATACTCTCTATTATTTCCAACAACTGGCTGAAATATAACATCTCGACTAAAAACGCCATCTTCATATACATGAAAACCACAAGAAACTATATCACAGTTCTCATGAGTCTTCTCGCACAGCGAATTTAAAAAACACAAATCGACAAAATCATCGGAGTCGACGAAGGAGATCCACTCGCCTTGGGCGTTGTCGAGGCCGAGGTTGCGGGCGGAGGAGACGCCGCCGTTGGGCTTGTGGAAGACTCGGATGCGCGTATCGTGCTGCGCGTATTCATCGCAGATGGCGCCGCTGGCGTCGGTGGAGCCGTCATCGATGAGCAGTAGTTC
>CAYWAM010000037.1:0-1829 GCA_964456545.1 uncultured Bacteroides sp. | reverse complement strand
CATCGCAGATGGCGCCGCTGGCGTCGGTGGAGCCGTCATCGATGAGCAGTAGTTCATAGTCGGTGAACGTTTGCGCCAGTATGGAGTCAATGCAGCGGTGCAACCACCGCTCTGCATTATACACCGGCACTATGACGGATATCTTGGGTGCGCTCATTTCAGTGAATCAGCTAGGAATTGGAGTGACGATTGTCGAAGTTTGTCAAGACGAGCTCGCACGGGTTCGTAGTTGAACGGAGCGAGAAGCGTGTCCTTGCGAACTGTATAATCGTTTACACCGGTTATAAGTCGGTCATTAAGACATAACTCTCCGAGGAGCGAATGAAATCGGCCAAGACCGCGCTCGGCATTGCCTATTGCTATAAATGGCTTGCCAAAGATGATTGAGAATACACAGCCATGGAACGAATCGGTAACGACAAAGTCGGCATCGGCAAAGTTGGCCAACCACTGCGACATCGTGGCCATTCCTTCGGGGCGTATTTCTATATCAATAGCGCTGACAGGCAATTTGCGTTCGGCGCTGATTTGCACCAGTAGTGCGGATTTATCATCAGATGCATCGAGGACGTACGATGCGATATATGGCTCGGTGTGCCTATCTGCCGGGTTGATGAGGTTTTGGTAATCCGAGGCATCTAACAGCAACGTCGGGTCGAGGACTTTCTCCACTTGATTGCGTCCGAAATCGTTGCGAACTATGTCGACGCCCTCGTCCTCGCGCACAGAGACGGCATCGAATCGCGCGAGAAGTCTCCGACATTCTGCCATTTTATCGACCGAGATATAATCGCGGGCTTTGCCAAATGATGCCGCGTAGGCGATGCGCTTGCGCGAGTCGCCGTTGGGCAGAAAATCCAGAAAAAACGACTGGATGCGAGGTGAATATTCTTCGCGCCATACTTGGTCGCTACCGACGATGAAGGCTTCATACTTACGCCGACGTGCAAGCCGTGCTAAATCGATATCAGCAGTTAGCGGCTTTGTTTTGCAAATGCGCCGCACAAATTCGCTATCAGCATAATGCGGTGCCGACGGATTATATCGTGGATCAAATACTGAGTATAGATATACATTGGGGCTGCGCAGCAAATATTTTTTAACCAGGCATATTACAAGACTCAAACAACGCTTAGCTAAAAACGCGCCACTAGGGCGACATGCACCGGCGAGGAAAATCATCTCAGGCCGATGTCCCAAGCGCTGAAGCACCTGCTGAAGTGCCCAATTTTGGATTATTCCACCGTAATTATGATGCAGCGGCTGCGTCAGTATCCCTATTTTCATCTCTACAATTTACGACTCAGCGACCAACTATAATCTTTGCTATCTTACGGCCTTTCTCGCCAAGCACCTTCCCGGCAACGCCCTTAACACGCGATAAGACTCGTCGTGATAACGACGGAACCATGGTAGCCTTATAAGCTGCGTCAAATCCTAAACGACTAAAAACGCTGAAGAATTTGGTTCGCGCTACAGGTTCCACAACCGACACGGCTATGCTGGGATTGTGCTGAACTGCCAAGTCGTACGATTCTTCTTTTGTCTTGATATTGATGCTATCAATAACCGACTGTCCTTTAGGCGAATTAACTAGGACGAGACTTGTCCCTCGGTCGTCGTCCATAGTAGAATCAATGTACTCAATTCCCCAAAAGTCGCCAAGCGTGATATCACTTCCGGAGCTACCCGACTTGGCCGGGCAATCGTAGCACGATGGTCTAAGACTCAGATTGGCGAGAAACACCTTCATAAACCGATTATCGGAAAAATTTCCGAAGCAATGCCATCCCTGCTGTTTATCTCTAAAAGAGGCATAATCGATTGAA
>CAYWAM010000036.1:0-20462 GCA_964456545.1 uncultured Bacteroides sp. | reverse complement strand
CCACTTTTTTATGCTTTAAAACATAAAAATTTTCACCCATTTTGCTTAATCGCTAACTATCAAGCATTTGCAGCACGCACTTTTTTAGCCGATTTTTATGCCTGAGAAGCCCATAAAGGCCATGGCGAGCAAACCGGCGACAATTAGAGCGATTGGGACACCTCGCATCGACTTTGGAACATCCGAGAGAGATAGCTGCGAACGTATGGCTGAAAAAATGAGTAGAGCCATCAAAAATCCGAGCGCGGTGGAAATAGAGAAGACGAGCGAGTCGACAAATGAATAAGATTTGCGGGTGACAAGGATGGCAACGCCGAGCACAGCGCAGTTGGTAGTAATAAGTGGGAGGTAGACACCCAAAGCAGCATGGAGCGATGGCGAAATTTTGCGCATGACAATCTCAATCATCTGCACAATGACGGCAATGACCAGAATAAAGAGGATGGTCTGGATGAATTGCAAGCCCAGCGGCACGAGTACAAAATATTGCAAGAGCCAGGTGATGGCGGTCGAGATAGCCATCACGAAGGTGACGGCGCAGCCCATGCCGATAGCTGAATCGAAGCGCTTGGAAACGCCAATGAAGGGGCAGATGCCCAAAAACTGCGCGAATACTATATTATTAACGAATATAGCCGTGATGATGATTCCTATAATTTGTAGCATAGCTTATCGACGGATACGGTTAAAGAGTGCAATAATAAAACCAAGTACAATAAAAGCACCGGGGGCAAGTACGAAAAGCAACGAGCCATAGCTATCGGGGTAAACACGACAGCCGAAGACAGTGCCGGCACCGAGGAGTTCGCGCACCGTACCTATAATAGTAAGAGCACAAGCGAAGCCAAGACCGATGCCGAGGCCGTCGAAAGCCGAGGCAACGACGCCATTGCGCGAGGCGAATGACTCGGCGCGTCCCAGCAGGATGCAGTTTACGACAATAAGAGGGATGAAAATACCTAAAGCTGCGTTGAGGGTTGGCAGCCATGCCTCCATGACAAGCTGGAGAATGGTAACGAACGTAGATATAATAATAATGTAGGCCGGAATGCGCACCTTATCGGGGACGAGCGACTTGACGGCGGACACTGCTACGTTTGAGCAAATCAACACAGCCATGGTAGCCAATCCCATACACATAGCAGTATAGGCCGAAGAGGTGGTACCCAGCGTGGGGCACATACCGAGTATTAGCACGAATGTGGGATTCTGCTTGATGAAGCCGTTGAGGAAAATGCGAAGTGGGTTCATTGCTTTGCTATATAATTAATGTATATATGGCGGGCATGATTGACCGCATTGACAAAAGCTCGAGAAGTAATGGTAGCAGCCGTGATGCCATCGACGCTGCCGCCGTCTTTGGTCAGCGCCAAATCGCCGGTAGTACCGATGACCGAGCGGCCGCCCTGCGCGTCTTTAAACCACTCGCCTACCTTGGCGCCAAGGCCGGGAGTCTCGGCGTGGCTTAAGATTGCATAATCGACCAGAGCGGCATCGGCGTCAAAGCCGACAATCAGCGAAATGTCGCCGCTGAAGCCGTCGTGGGCGACAGTCTCGACAGCAGCCCCGACTAGTTTGCCGCCATGATAAGCAGGATAAATCTTGCAGTCGTCGATATTGACGACTTCGACGACCGGAGAATTGTCGAATTCGGGCAGTACGGCTTCAATAGCTTTATTAGCAGCATCGGCTTCAGCTTTCAGGCGCGGTTCGAGGGTAGCATTATAGCAAAGGCCGAGCGCCAGCGCCGACAAGGCCGAAAAGCCGCCCAAAGATAGCACCATGTTGCGAAGAGTTGATTTCATCAGGCAGCCCTCCTTTCTGCGAAGCGAGCAGGCTTCACGAATCTATTGATAAGCGGTGTGAGAGCATTACCCAAAAGGATGGCAAACGAAACGCCTTCGGGATAAGCGCCCCAAACACGAATAATTACAGTAATGAGGCCAATCAGAACGCCATAGATTAACATGCCGGTGCGAGTCATAGGCGAAGTGACGTAGTCGGTAGCCATAAAGACGGCGCCAAACAGCAAGCCACCCGAAAGCACCGTGACGGCAACCGGCTCGCCGATAGCCCATGCGAACAAAGCAGCCGAGCCCACCATAGCCACAGGGATGTGCCAGCTGATGACGCCCGTGAGAAGCAGAAACACAAAGCCTATGATGATGGCCAAAGCCCCTACTTCACCGAGCGAACCGCCCATGTGTCCGAGCAGCATATCAGTGTATGAGAGCATACCGCCGACGTCTTCGCCGAGCTTCATCCGACCAAGAATGGTAGCGCCCGTGGCGCCATCGGCCTGAAACCCACCGCCGGGCAGCGGCCAGGTGGTCATCAAAGCCGGAAACGAAATAAGCAAGAAGACACGGCCTACAAGCGCCGGGTTGAAGATATTGCAACCCAATCCTCCGAAGGCCATCTTGGCTACGGCAATTGCGAAGAACGAGCCCATGGCCACCGTCCAAAGCGGCAGCGACGAAGGCAAGTTGAGCGCAAGCAGCAGGCCGGTGACGACGGCCGACAGATTAGCAATCGACGAGTCTCGACGCAGCATGAAGCGGTTGACGGCCCACTCCGTGGCCACGGCGACGCCGACAGCGACACCGACAACGGCAGCGACTTGCCAGCCAAAATAGTAAAGAGCACACACCAGCGAGGGCACGAGCGCTATGATGACAAAGAGCATGATGCGCTGAACCGAATTAGAGGTGTGAATATGAGGAGATGAAGAGAATAGTAAACGTGTCATTTCTTCAAAGATTTTTCGGCTTTAATAATAGCACCGACCTCGCGCTTGGCGTGTCGGATATAATCGAGCAGCGGACGTGCCGAGGGGCAGATATAGCTACACGAGCCACACTCGATGCAGTCCATAACGTCATTAGCGCGGGCTTCGTCGAACATCTCGAGGCGGCCATGTGTCGAAATCAGATATGGCTCGAGGCCCATCGGACAGACATTCACGCACGAACCGCAGCGAATACACGGTTCGACCGGGCGACGGCGATTGTCAGTTGCCATCACGAGCAGCCCCGACGTACCTTTGGTGACGGCAGCATCGAGCGTGACGGTGGTGCGCCCCATCATCGGACCGCCAACGATCACCTTGCTACCATCGGCCACTTCACCGAGCAACTCGCTGAAGGGTGTGCCGATAGCTACGAGATAATTGCCGCGGCGAGGTGTATCGCCGGTGATAGTAATCACACGCTCAATGAGCGGAGCGCCCTTGGCCGCAGCTAAATAGACAGCCAGGGCAGTAGCGACGTTGTTCACGACTACGCCAACCGACAATGGCAGCCCACCCGACGGAATGCGGCGTCCGGTGACAGCCTCGACGAGTTGTTTTTCGCCACCTTGGGGATACTTAGTCTTCAGGACTTTGACCTCAATAGGCCAAGCCGGGTCGAGCGCAGCCTGCAGAGCTGCCGCCGCTTCAGGCTTGTTATCTTCAATGCCAATCACCGCACGAGCAGCGCCGGTAGCAAGAAGCATCAATTCGACACCTTCGATAATACGTCCGGGCCAATTGCGCATCAACGCATCATCGCAGGTGAGGTAAGGCTCGCACTCACAAGCATTAATCACCAAAACGTCGGGGCGCTTATCGCCGGTGCGGAGCTTGACTTCGGAGGGAAAAGTAGCGCCACCCATGCCGACTACGCCGGCATTGCGAACAGCCTCAACAATCTGCTGCTGCGACAATTTCTCGGACAGGGCCCTATCGGGCTTGCCGTTCAAGCGCTCATAGAAAGCCGCGCGAGCCGCCATATCGCTTTCATGGTCGGCATCGTCAGCCTCAATGACGACCGCCGGCGCAGTGAGCCCTTGCGGCGTCGGCATCTGCGCAATCTCCTTGACTACGCCCGAAATAGGAGCATGGATGAACGACGAGAGGCCCTGGGCAGCCTGGCCCACGACATCGCCACGGACTACATGCGCACCGCGCTCGACACAAGGCTGAGCCGGCGCACCGATATGCTGCGACAGCATGACGATGGCTTTGCGAGGCAAATCAAGCGTCACAATCGGCATACCGGCCGTAAGTTTTGCGGCATCAGGATGGATGCCACCTTTTTTAAATGTCAGTCTGCTCATTGCTTTTCTGCTTGAAAGTTGAACGAATAGCGCCCGTCGGGCACACATCTACACACTTGCCACACGCCTTGCACAGGGCGGGGTCGATATACGATAAATTATTAGCTACGGTGATGGCTTCGAACGGACACGTCTTAGCGCACTTGGTGCAGCCGATGCAGGCAGCGCCACAGGCCTTGCGAGCCACGGCTCCGCGGTCGCGATTGGAGCAAGCCACCCACACGCGGCGGTCGCGCTTGCCCTTCGGACGAAGTTCGATAAGGTGGCGCGGGCACGCCTTGACGCACTTGCCGCACGACGAGCAGCGCTCGGCATCGACTTCGGGCAAACCCGTAGCCGGATTAATAGTGAGGGCTCCATATTCGCAGGCCGACACACAATCGCCACAGCCGAGACACCCGAAGGCACAGCCCGACTCGCCGACGGCCACCGAAGCCATCAGCGCACACGAGCGCACGCCATCGTAATAGGCCGTTTGAGGCCTTAAATCCTTACAGCCATTGCATTTCAGCACAGCGACAGTCGGCTCCACGGCATCAGAAGCAAGCCCTACGATATCGGCAACGCGGTCCATGACGGCTCGGCCACCGACGGGGCAATAAATACCTGCGAGACTCGAAGCAGAAGCACAGGCCGAGGCAAAGTCGCGGCAACCTTTGAAGCCACAACCGCCGCAATTAGCACCGGGCAACAGCTCGACAATTTCTTCGACTACTTGATTTTCCTCGACCGCAAAACGCTTTGACACATAGTACAAAAGCAGTGCGCCAATCAAACCGGTAATCAGTAACACAGACAGTGTCAGCAAAACAAAATTCATAAACAACTCACAATATTACGAAACAAGGCGCCAACGATACAACCGCTCGAGACGCCGCCTGAACAAATACAAAACCAGATACCACGCAAAAAACGAGCCGACGGCTGACAAGGCGCACAAATGCTGCCCCGCTCCGAGAGCGTCAAGCGCCACGGCTACGACTGCCATCAAGACCAGTGGTAAGACAAAAAATAAAGTCAAAGCAGTTTTCTTCATAGCCCCGGAAGCCACAACCTCGACGTGCTCACCTGCCTGATAGCGGCGGTGGCTCAGAGCGGGCACCGACAGTTTATGACACGCATCGCTCTTGCACATAAAGGCGATGCCGCAACCGGCACAGCCGTCGGCCTTGTCATCGTCGAGAACGACGACCACATTTTGGCCGTCATCCGAAACGACCACTGCAGTATGTCGTGCTAAAGCAAACATGGTATCGATAAAAATTATGAAAACAACACTATGAAAATGAACGCAAATTTAGCAAAATTCACGCTTAAATTAAGAATAATGTCGTTTAGAAAAATTGGCAAATTCTGCCAAAAATAGGAAAAAAGGGCCACTAACCCGAAAAAGGCCCAAGCATTAAGAATTTTTAAGACTTCATCTTCTGGCGACGGGTGAGATAATCGCCCAGCCAGAGGCCGCCAAGAATCAAGAAGCAGCCTACGTAGCCAAAGATGGTGACAATCTCGCCAAGGCAAAGCACCGAGAACACCATCGTGAACACAGGCTGCAGATACATGTAATTATTAGCCTTGACAGCGCCCATGACCTTCACCGTGCGAGCCCACAGCAGATAGCTAATCAGCGAAGCGCCCACGCCCAAGAAGAGCAGATTGCCCAGCACCGACCAATTGCCGAAAAGCACATCGAAGGTGGCTTGAGGCGGATTGACCAAGAGGAAGGGGAGAGCCGTCAGCACGCCGTAGAAGAAAGTCTTGCGCGAGATGAACCACACGTCGTAGGTAGCATCAAGCTTCTTAAGCACTAGCGAATAGAACGCCCAGCTGAATGCCGCCAAGATAGCCAGCAAATCGCCCAGCGGGTTCACCTCCATGTTGAAGCTGCTATTGAAAATGATACACCCCACCCCGACGAAGGCTACCAGCGAGCCGAAAATCATGCCTACACCGGGCTTATCGGTCTTATAAATAAAGCCGATAAGAAACGCCGTGATAAGAGGCGACATCGAAGTGAGAAGCGACACATTGGTGACCAACGTATACTGCAGGGCGAAGTTCTCGGCCAAGAAATAGATACAACCCGAGAGCATACCGCACATGCAGAGCAGGAACTCGTCGCGCAAATTATAAGCAAACCAGCGCGTACGCTTCACCAGCAAAATCAGCACGTAAGCCACTATGAAACGATAGATGTAAATCTCGACCGGCTGCATATATTGGAGCAGTACCTTTGTGGATACAAATGATACACCCCACATGCCGATGCAAATCAATGCACCCACATGCGCCATAATCATCGGCATCAAGCCGCGCCGTTTTACTTGACTATCTGTCATTTCTAACAATGTGCTTAAATACGACTACAAAGTTACACAAATTTTCGGATTAATCGAGCACCACAAAAAATAAAAAGCCACACGGGCTCAAATAAGGCGCGAGCAGGGAGCGGAATACACATAAATATATATATACGGGGCAGCTTGGTGACAAAATGCACAAAAAAAATCGTTAAACTTTATCGCGTGTAAAGCAGATTTCAGAAAATGTTCGTAACTTTACGCAAAATAAACTATTAACTACTTAAAAACACATTACAATTATGAAGTTTCTCAAGATTTCGGTTCTTGCACTCGTGTGCGGCACCCTTCTGATTGGCGGAGCAGGTTGTAGCTCAATGACTAACACCGGCAAAGGCGCACTGATTGGCGGTGGCGGCGGTGGTGCTCTGGGCGCAGGCCTGGGCGCACTGATTGGCGGCGGCAAAGGCGCAGCTATCGGTGCAGCAGTTGGCGCAGCAGTAGGCACAGGAGCCGGTGCGCTGATTGGCAACAAGATGGACAAGCAGCAGAAAGAGCTCGAAGCACAGCTGGCCGAGCAGGCAAAAATCGAACAGACTACCGATAAGAATGGCCTCCAAGCTATCAAGGTGACTTTCGAAGGTGGCATCCTCTTCCCCACCGGCAAGTCAACTCTGACCGAAAAAGCAAAAATCGAACTCGCAAAGTTTGCCGGCAACATGGAGAACAACCCCGACACCGACATCCACATCTACGGCTTCACCGACAACACCGGCTCGATGCAAGCCAACGAACGTGTGTCGACCTCGCGTGCCAACTCAGTGCTGAGCTACCTGGCCAACTGCGGTGTATCGGCAACTCGCCTGTCGGCACAGGGCGTGCCCATGGCCGAATATGTAGCCTCGAACGAGACCGCTGAAGGTCGCGCACAGAACCGCCGTGTTGAAATCTACATCACAGCCAACCAGAACATGATTCAGCAGGCCGAAGCAGGCACACTCCGCTAATCGTCAAAGATTCACTACAAACAAAAGCGCATCGGCTCGGCAGTCGATGCGCTTTCTTTGTATATCGGCCGATGCAGCAAGCGATGACGAGCTAGGCGCCGAGCCGAGGGCTGCGCTGTGTCCCTGCCATGGTCGCTCAGCCGGTGCAATGCACACGGGTGCGCATTTACCAAGCTAAGGCTAAAAGAAAGCGGGCGCAGCCGTGGATGGCTACGCCCGCTGTGGGTATCAGGAGTTATTCGTTATTTAACGATAACTTTAGTCACGTCTGAGCCCTGACGACGGATGTAAACGCCGGTCGAGGGGTTGTCAACGCGAACGCCCTGGAGGTTGAAGTATTCAACGGGAGCGTTGAGGTTAGCGTCGATGTCAACGATGCCGTCAGAAGGCAGCTCGATGTCGCTCAGCTGAGCAGTGCGAACGGCGGTGTTGTCCCAGCGGCTGAACAGGAGGCTGTTGTAGCCGATAGTACCCGACCAAGCCTGGAAGGGATTATCTTCGTCGGCTTCGTCTTCATCAATGGCCTGATGTTCGAGAGCGATACCGTCGAGGCACCAGCGCTGGTTTTCGGGGCCAAACGAATTGTTCGAGCCGGTGAAGCTAGTAATTTCGTCGTTTTCGAAATCGAATACGAACTGATCCCAGCCGCAGAAGTCGACGGGCATGCTCTGGCCGCGCATCTTGATACCGTCGGTACCGGTGCGCAGAAGCACGTTAGTCTGGTTGTATGAGCAGTCGCCGTAAACCCACATGGTGAGAACGCCGTCGAAGAACGTACGGTATTCAGAAGCCATACCTGCGGGATAGTGGTCGCGGATGAAGAATTTGCTTACGGTAGCGTCGATATCGTAAACATAGTTCATAGCGAACGAAGTGCGATTGTCGATGGTGGGACCCTGGGGCAGAACGCTTACGGTGCTTTCGTCGTTAACGATACCCGAGGTAGAACCCGAACCGCCGGGAGTCCACATACCGGTAGTATTAACGAGAGGCTGAATCATCTCGCTGAAGGTGCAGTCGCGATATTCGGTGAGGAAGCGGTAGCTGTATTCGTCGGCAACGTTGCCCGAAGCGTCAGCGATGCCACCTACGAAGGTCACCAGCACGGCGCAGTCCTTGGTGAGGTCTTCAGCGGGGAAGAAGTGGATAACCGACTTGCCGGCTACTACTTCGTGAGTGAGCAGGCCGGTGTAGGTCTTGCCTTTAGCGTCCTTAACGACGATGCAACCGTCGTGCTTGTCGCCGTTGAACATGATTTCTTCGTTGAACTGCAGACGAATCATGGGGCGGTGAGTGTAAACTACTTCGCCATCTTCAGCAGGATAAGAAGAAACTACGTAGGGAGCTTCGGTGTCGGGCTCAGCCATGGTGATGGTGAGGATGTAGTCGCCACCGGGCTGGCCGTCGGCGTCGCCGTCGAAGAGGTTTTGAGTCTGCGAGTTCTTAGCGATGCTACCGTCGATCTTAATATTATATGTGAACCAAGGATCGAGCTTCGATACGTCGATCGACAGAGTGTAGTCGTTG
This sequence comes from uncultured Bacteroides sp., assembly GCA_964456545.1. Lineage (GTDB taxonomy): Bacteria > Bacteroidota > Bacteroidia > Bacteroidales > Muribaculaceae > CAG-873. The sequence goes on along the minus strand of CAYWAM010000036.1, from coordinate 11,530 downwards.
ATCCAAGTGTACGAGATTTCGCCGCCATTGTCGATGCTGAGAGCTTCTTCCACTGATTCGCGGTCCATGTTGCGCGAGAAAGTGAGCACGAGCGGGTCGATGTGGCGCACGTTGTCGAGGTCTTCAGCCGAAACCGAAGAAACGACAGCGGGGCGCACGTTGGTCAGAGCTACGTCGAGGAAGGTAACATAGTCGGCCGAAGTAGCGCCATTGACAGCCTGGCCGTTCTTCACGGTGACATCGCCGGTCCATGTTTCGTAGCCGTCGGCAGTGACGGTCACAGACACTACCGCGCCGGGGTCGAGGCCTTCGAAGAAGTAGAAGCCATTGTGAATCAGGTCTTCATTGCGAGTATACTTATTGAAGAGCGATTCGAAGGTATCGGTGGTGTAAGTCTTGTCGCCGACAGTGACGACGGCGCCGTTGATAGGCTGGCCGTTTTCGCTGTTAGAGATGACGCCGGTCATCAGAGCCTGAGCGGGGCAGGTAAAGCCGCGATATTTCAGGATGGTCTGGAAAGCTGCGAAAGCTTCGAGGCGCTTGTACTCGGTGTTGAGGTTGCGCTGCTGCTGTTCGACCATATCGTGATAGCCACCTTCCGAGAGGATAGAGGCCATGTTAGATTCGCGGTTGACCGACAGGTAGGGCCACTGGTTGGTGTGGGTCGCGGGAGTGCGGTCGTAGTAGCAACGGTCGTACCAGTTGCCGCGCGAGGGGACGCGCATCACACCCGCGAGGTCGGGCATCAGCAGATCGCCGAAGGCCTTACCGCCGTTAGGCGTCTTTTCGATTTCGACGCCATTCTTGCGCCATCCGCCGAAGAGGCCGAGGATAGAGTTTTCCGAGCCCGAAGCGTCAGAGTGAATCGAGTAGAAGAAGTCGGCACCCCAAGCGTTTGCCACGTCAGAGCGTTCTTGCAGGCCTACGCTGGTTTCTTCGTCGTAGCGGCACAGACGGAACGTCTCGCCATCGACAGCCGTAGTGTAAGTTTCGAGGAAGTCTTTGATGTTGAGAGCGACGCCGAGAGTCTTTTCAGCTTCAGAGTAGCCCCAGATACCGCGGTTTTCGTGCAGAGAGTGACCCGGGTCGATAAAGAGTTTGAAGTCGCCCCATTCGATTTTTTCCTGGGCCGAAATCGCCGGCATAGCCACCAGCGACATTGCCAAAATCATTGAGCCCTTGGCGAGGCGTGAGAATGTCGTTTTCATTGTGGCTTAGTATTTGAGGGTTACAACATAGATTGACTGGTCAGCGGCATTCTGGAAAGCTACCTTAGTGCCATCGGGCGACACGGCCGGGGTCACCGGAATCATGTCGGTACGCGAAGTGAGCGTAGCGCTCTTGCCGTTAACGACATTGAGAGCCAGCATGGTCGACGAGGTGTAGACCTGGCCATTGTCCTTCACGATAGTGTAAACGACAGTTTCGTTGTCGGGAAGCCACGACGGGTTCGAGCCCAGGCCGAGCGACTTGAGTTCGGTGCCATCAGCGTTCATCACCCACATACCCTTGCCGGGAACCTGGAAGGCAATGCGCTTGCCATCAGCCGACAGAGCCGGGTTGATGATAACTTCACCCTCGAAAGCCTTCAGCGAAGCTACGTGAGCAGCTACTTCGGCAGGCTGAGCCACCATCTGGTCGTAGATGCTGGCAGCGCCGCGCTTGCGGCCGATTGCGCGCATGCTGGGAGCCTGAGCGTTGCGGCTCTTGGCTACGAGCACTTTCGACGAGCCGTCGGCTACGTTCCACGAACGCAGCTCGTGCATCACGCGCCAGTTTTCGGTGATATTGGTGCGACCTACGATTGCGGCGTTGCCATCCCACATCATCTTGTAGCCGGCACCGGCCGAGGTGGTCACAACGTTCAGACCGCTACCATCGGCATTTGCCACCATGATACCGGTGTAGTTGTCGCCCGTAACAGCGATCTTACTACCATCAGGCGACCATACGGGAGCCATCAGGCCAGTCGGCGCCGACAGCAGCAGCTGGGGAGCCGAAGCACTGCGAGGCTGAGCAGCAGCTACGCCACCGCACATCAGCAATGCCATTCCTAATAAGGTAAAATGTTTCATTAAAAATAATTTAAGGTAAATAGTTAATTCGTTTCAAAGGTTTGTTGAAGTAGGTTTCAATCTGCAAATGTACGCCTTTACCATCGATTTTCCAAACTTTGCACCATTAAAAAAGCTCAGTACCTGCCCAACCGACTGTGAGATAGGTCGGAGCGGAACGTGCCCGGTGCGCTCGCAGCGAGCATCGTCGACTGCCTGAGCCGCCCGCGCCCTTGCGGCCGACACGCAGCAGCCATCGAGGCGCGTATTTAACCCATTTTAGCAATTCTTTATTCGAAAATTTGAAATTCTGAAAATTTAAATTACCTTTGCAAGGTCAATAGACCATCCGTAATAGAATAGATTATATCAAACTAATATCATAAGACCCCCCCGATATGAAACTGACATTCAACATCGACTACCGTACCAACTGGGGCGAGTCGCTCTATGTCGTGGCTCGACAGGCCGAGGGCAGCAAGTGCGCCTTCGACGTAAAAATGAGCCTCGACGGCACCGAACACTGGTCGGCCATAGTCGAAATTCCCGACGAATGCACTTCGCTCGAGTACTCATACGAAGTTCGCCACGAAAACGGCTCGGTCAAGAATGAGTGGGGCGACCCTCATACATTCCGCCGCGGCCGCAACGCTCGCGTCTACAGCATCTACGACCGCTGGAAAGACCAACCCTGGGACAAGCCCTACTATTCGATGGCCTTCACCGAATGTATCTGCAAGCGCCCCGACCCCGCCAAGGAAGTACTGCCCCGCATGGGCAGCGTCACCTTCCGCCTCGAGGCTCCGATGGTCAACCCCAACTATCGCATCGCTGTCTGCGGCGACGCCGACGCCCTCGGCAACTGGGACACGGCCAAAGCCATAGTGCTGACCGACCACGACTACCCCGTGTGGACCGCTACAGTCGAAGCTCGCTCGCTCAAGCCCGAGACACAATATAAATTCATGCTCATCGATGCCGACGGCAACCTCGTGGCATGGGAGAACGGCGACAACCGCCGTCTGCAAGTCAAGCCGCTGGCCGACGAAGCCACCATCGTGGCCGGTATGCGCTTCATCAACCCCATGAACCCCTGGCGCGGCGCCGGCACGGCCATCCCCGTATTCTCGCTCCGCAGCGAAGAAGACTTCGGCGTGGGCGACTTCTACGACCTCAAGAAGATGATTGACTGGTGCCAAGCCACCGGCCAGACATTCCTGCAGATTCTGCCCATCAACGACACCACCATGTCGCACACCTGGGTCGACTCCTACCCCTACAATGCCAATTCGTGCTTCGCGCTGCACCCCATGTATCTGCGTCTCGAGGCCCTCGGCACCCTGGCCGACCCCGCTCGCCGCGAATACTTCGACAAGCTGCGCACCGAGCTCAACGCACTGCCCCAAATCGACTACGAAGCAGTGAACAAAGCCAAAATCGAATATTTCAACGAAATCTTCGACCAGGAAGGCGAGCGCGTCATCAAATCAGCCGAATACAAGAAATTCGTCGATGAAAATGCATCGTGGCTACTGCCCTACGCCGCCTTCTGCGTGCTTCGCGACCTCAACGGCACGCCCGTGTTCTCGCGCTGGGGCGAATACGCCGTCTACGACGAGAAGAAAATCAACGCCTTCGCCAAGAAGCACCGCCGCGACATCGACTACGTGATGTACCTGCAGTACAACCTCGCGCTGCAGCTCGACCACGTGCACAAATACGCCCAAGCGGCCGGCGTGGCCATCAAGGGCGACATTCCAATCGGCATCTCGCGCGACAGCGTCGACGCCTGGACCTACCCCACCCTGTTCAACATGAACAGCCAAGCCGGTGCGCCGCCGGATGACTTCTCGGTGCTCGGCCAAAACTGGGGCTTCCCCACCTACAACTGGGAAGAAATGGCCCGCGACGGATTCAAGTGGTGGAAAGACCGCTTCCGCAACATGGCCAAGTACTTCGACGCCTACCGCATCGACCACGTGCTCGGCTTCTTCCGCATCTGGCAAATTCCCACCGACGCCGTCCACGGCCTGCTCGGCGCATTCAACCCCGCACTGCCCTTCACCGTCGACGAACTCCGCTACAACTACGACTTCTGGCTCGACATCGACCTACACACCACACCGTTCATCTACGACTGGTTCCTGACCGACTTCTTCGGCCCGTACACCGACGAAGCTCGCGAGCGCTTCATGTACCACATCGGCGGCGGACGCTACAAGCTCAAGGACGACTTCGCCACTCAGCGCGCCGTGGTCGACTACTTCGACACTCAGGAGAAGAACGATAAGAACACTCGCATGCGCGACGCTCTGCTCGGACTCATCGACCAAGTGCTCTTCGTGCCCGACCCCACCGAGCCCGGCAAGTACCATCCGCGCATCTCGGCTCAGTTCTCTTACACCTACCGCTCGCTCAACGACTACGAACGCTGGTGCTTCGACCGCCTCTACAACGACTTCTTCTACCGCCGTCACAACGACTTCTGGTACGGAAAAGCCATGTGGAAGCTGCCCCCGCTGCTCGATGCCACATCGATGCTCACCTGCGCCGAAGACCTCGGCATGATTCCCGGCTGCGTGCCCGCCGTGCTCAGCGCCCTGCAGATTCTCACACTCGAGATTCAGCGCATGCCCAAGGACCCCAACCTCGCCTTCGGCAACACCTGGAGCTACCCCTACTACAGCGTCTGCACCACCTCGACCCACGACATGGGTGGCATCCGCGCCTGGTGGGAAGACGACCGCGCTGCATCGTCGAAATTCTTCCACGAAGTGCTCAACCTCTCGGGCGACGCTCCTTACTTTGCCGAGCCTTGGGTGTGCGAGAAGATTCTCGACCTGCAGGTTAAGTCGCCCTCGATGCTCTGCATCCTGCCGCTGGCCGACTGGCTCTCGATGGACGGCGACCTGCGCCGCAACAACCCGGCCGACGAAGTAATCAACGTGCCCGCTAATCCGCGTCACTACTGGCGCTACCGCATGCACATCGGCCTCGACTACCTCAAGAATGCCAACGAATTCAACGCTCGCCTGCGCAGCATGATTGCCGGCAGCGGACGTTAATCCGACGACTTACTACTCACACCGAACTGCGCCCTCGACTGATGCCGAAGGCGCAGTTCGTCGTTTTTTAGCCCGCAGTCAAAACCACAGCACCGCGCAGCCGCGCACGAAGCCCCTGCCCAGCGGCCGCAGCACCTCCGAGGCCACCTTGCCGGCAAAGTCGCCCTCGGTCGAGATAAACCGCCCATTGAGCTGCGGATGCCGGCGAAGGTAGCTCTCGAAAAATGCCGCCGACTGCGGCGAGCCTACCACTATCGCGCGCTCGACGCCCGCCTTTTCGGCCTCCGAGAGCATCGGCGGATATTCCTGCAAAGCCTCAGCGTTGGCTTCGGCGTCAGTCAGGTCGTCGGTGAAGGTCATTATCACTGTCTTACAGCCGGCAAACGTATCGCCCAAGGTCAGATGCACCTTGACATCGCGTTTGTGGAGTGCCGACATCACTTCGGCCAACACATTGTTGGGTCGGCCGACCAATGCTACTTCTTTCATTTTTAACGTTTTTATTTTTATATTTTCGTTTCTGACTATAACAACGAAGCCCGGCCGACGGTTCGTTTTCGGCATTAAACTTTTTTTCGTAACTTTGCGGTCAGTCCTATTCAATTATTTGACAATGGAAAATCTCCCGAAAGACCCCTTCATGCTTCTGAGCATCATCAATATGAAACTTCGCGACCAATACTCCGATCTCGACAGCCTCTGCGACGACCTCGACCTGGACCGTGAAGAACTCGAACAAACTCTGGCCGCTGCCGGATTCTCGTACAACCAGCAGACCAACAGCTTCGCATGACCACCGACTACCTCGATAAGCTCAACGAGGCTCAACGCGACGCCGTCGGCTACCTCGACGGGCCCGAACTGGTCATCGCCGGCGCCGGCTCGGGCAAGACACGCGTGCTGACCTACAAAATCATGCACCTGATTGCCAACCGCTACGAGCCCGGCCGCATACTGGCCCTCACCTTCACCAACAAAGCCGCACGCGAGATGCGCCAGCGCATCGAGGACACTGCCGGGGCCGACAATGCTCGTCGCCTCTGGATGGGCACGTTCCACAGCATCTTCTCGCGTATCCTGCGCCAAAACGCACAGCTCATCGGCTACTCGGCCAACTACACCATCTACGACTCGGCCGACTCGCGCTCGCTCATTAAGACCATCATCAAAGACCTCGACCTCGACGAGAAAATCTACAAGCCGGCCACCGTGCAAAACTCCATATCTTGGGCTAAAAACGCACTGGTGTCGCCCGCCGGATACGTCGCCGATGCCGAGCTGATGAAGGCCGACCGCAACGCCCGCCGACCGCTCACGGCCAAAATCTACCAGACCTACGTCAGCCGATGCCGACTGGCCGACGCCATGGACTTCGACGACCTGCTCTACTACACGGCCGTGCTGTTTCGCGACAACCCCGGCGTGCTTGGCCACTACCGCGAATTCTTCCGCTACATCCTCGTCGACGAGTATCAGGACACCAACTTCGCCCAGAACGTCATCATCACCCAGCTCGCACTGCCCGCCGGCAACATCTGCGTCGTGGGCGACGATGCACAGAGCATCTACTCGTTCCGAGGTGCCAACATTCGCAACATCCTCGACCTGCAGCGCCACTTCCCCACGCTCCGAACATTCAAGCTCGAGCAAAACTACCGCTCCACTCGCAACATCATCGGCGCAGCCAACAGCCTCATCGCTCACAACGAAAACGGCATCCCCAAGCAAGTCTATTCGCTCAACGACGAAGGCGCTCGCATCGAAGTGCAGAGCGGACATAGCGACTACGACGAAGCCGGCCTGGTGGCCTCGGCCATCGTCACTCGCCGCGCTCAGTCGGGCCACCCTCTGTCGGAATTCGCCATCCTCTACCGCACCAACGCTCAGTCGCGCGTGCTCGAAGAGGCACTGCGCCGACGCAACATCTCATACCGCATCTACGGCGGACAGGCATTCTACCAGCGCAAGGAAGTCAAAGACGCCGTCTGCTACTTCCGACTCGCCGTAAACCCCAACGACGACGAAGCCCTGCGCCGCGTCATCAACGTGCCGGCTCGCGGCATCGGCAAGACGACTCTCGACAAGCTCAACGCCTCGGCCATCGCAGCCGGCGTCAGCATCTGGACCGTGCTGGCCGACCCCGCTCGCTACGGCCTCGACGTCAACCGCGGCACACTGGCCAAGCTCTCATCATTCACCGATACTATCGGCGCGTTCATCACCGCCAACAACACCGGCAACGATGCCGAAGCGCTCGCTCGGCTCATTTTCGACAAAACCGGCCTGCTGGCTATGTACATGACCGACCACACGCCCGAAAATATATCCAAACGCGAAAACCTCCAGGAACTGCTGCGCGCCGCCCACAGCTTCGTCGAAGACCGCACCGAAGAGGGCGCACTCGAACGCATACAGATGGCCGACTTCCTGGCCGACGTGTCGCTCGCCACTGACCAGGACGAGGACAACGAAGCCCTGGCCGACTCCGTCACGCTCATGACCATACACGCCGCCAAGGGCCTCGAATTCAGCAACGTCTACGTCGTTGGCGTCGAAGAGGAGCTGCTGCCCTCGTCGATGAGCCACGACTCGGCCGATGCCATCGAAGAAGAGCGCCGACTGCTCTACGTAGCCATCACTCGCGCCAAAACATACTGCATGCTTTCGTATGCCGCATCGCGCTATCTCAACGGCCAGACCATGGCTTGCCGCCCGTCGCGGTTCCTCAAGGACTTCGACAAGCGCTACCTCAAATTCAGCTACGGCTCCGAGCGCCTACCCTACGAGATGAATTTCAACCGCCCGACCCGCTCGGCGATGCCCGACCGCCCGGGCACGCACACGTTCAGCCGACCGGGGGCCACGCGCATAGCCTCGCCGCTGCAGCGCACTGCGACCCCTACACGCCCCGGCACTCCATTCACCCCCTACACGCCCCGAACGGCAGCCGCTCCCTCGGCCACACCCGACAGCAGCGGCTACGGCCTTCACACCATAGCCGAAATCAAAGAAGGCATGTGCATCGAGCACCAAAAGTTCGGCCGCGGACGCGCCATCGGCACCTCTTCGAGCAATCTGGGCGACGTAATCCTTGTGGATTTCGAAAACAACGGCCAGCGCAAACTCCTGCTTAAATTCGCTAAATTCAAAATAATCGAACAGTGACAGTCAACGAAATACCTACCCCGGCATTTGTGGTCTACGACGACCGCATCCGCCGCAACCTCGACATCATCACCGACGTAGAGCGCCGCGCCGGCGTCACCATCATCATGGCCTTCAAAGCCAACGCCCTGTGGCGCACATTCGACATTTTCCGCCAATATGGCCGAAAATGCACCGCCAGCTCGCTCAACGAGCTCACCCTGGGGCGCGAAGAGCTCGGCTGCTACGTTCATTCTTACTGTCCGGCCTACACCGACGCCACTATCGAAGCTTATCTCGATGGCTCGTCGCACATCACGTTCAACTCCGTGGCCCAGTGGCTGCGCTTCAAAGACCGCGTCGACGCCTACAACGCCGCGCACCCCGAGCGACACGTATCGGCCGGACTGCGCGTCAACCCGAAATGCTCGGTCATCGACACCGACATCTACAACCCGGCCACGCCCGGCTCGCGATTCGGCGCCAACGCCGACGAGCTGGCCGGCGGTCTGCCCGAAGGCCTCGAAGGCCTCCACTTCCACGCACTGTGCGAATCCACCAGCTACGACCTCGCCAAGGTGCTCGAAGCCTTCGAACGGCAATTCGGCCACCTGCTGCCCGCCCTCAAGTGGCTCAACATGGGCGGCGGACACCTCATGACGCGCCAAGGCTACGACCGCGACCACCTCGTGGCCCTGCTCACCGACCTGCGCTCGCGATACCCGCACCTCCAAATCATCCTCGAGCCCGGCAGCGCCTTCACTTGGCAGACCGGCGACCTGCTCACATCCGTAGTCGACATCGTCGAAAACGACGGCATCGCGACCGCCATCATCGACGCTTCGTTCGCCTGCCACATGCCCGACACGCTCGAAATGCCCTACAAGCCCGCCATCGCCGAAAGCCTCGGCGACGCCCCCGCACCGGGCATGCCCACCTACCGCCTGGGCGGCAACTCATGCCTCAGCGGCGACTTCAAAGGCGACTGGAGCTTCGCCCGGCCCCTTTCGCCCGGCCAAAGGCTCACACTCCTGGACATGAACCACTACACCACCGTGAAAACCACCATGTTCAACGGCATCGACCACCCCGCCATCTGGCGCATCAGCCCCGACGGCACACCCTCGCTCATCCGCAAATTCGACTACTCCGATTACAAACACCGAATGTCCTGATAGCCATGCTTTTCTCCGTCATCGTACCTGTCTACAACCGCATCGACGAAGTCGACGAGCTGCTGCAAAGCCTACTCACACAGTCGGAGCGCAATTTCGAAGTCATCATCGTCGAGGACGGCTCCTCGCTCCCATGCCGACAAGTCGTCGAAGCCGCCGCCCAGCAGGGGCTCCTCGTCAAATACTTCTTCAAAGAAAACGAAGGCCGCTCCATAGCCCGCAACTACGGCATGGAACGCGCCGGCGGAGACTACTTCGTGTTCTTCGACTCTGACTGCGTCATACCGCCCGACTACTTCCGCAACCTCGCGGCCGCCCTCGCCGACAAGCCGCTCGACTGCTTCGGCGGTCCCGACGCCGCCCACGACTCGTTCTCCGACACGCAGAAGGCCATCAACTACTCCATGACATCGCTCCTCACCACCGGCGGCATCCGCGGCGGCAAGATAAGCCTCGAGAAATTCGTGCCTCGAACGTTCAATATGGGCTTCTCGCGCAAAGTATACAACAAGGTAGGCGGCTTCCGCGAGATGTTCTCCGAAGACATCGACATGAGCACACGCATCCGCCAAGCCGGCTTCTCGATAGGCCTGATACAAAACCCCGTCTGGCACAAACGCCGCGTCGACTTCGCCAAATTCTTCCGCCAAGTCTACGTCTTCGGCATGTCGCGCATCACACTGCAGCTCCTCTACCCCGGCTCGCTGAAACTCGTGCACACACTGCCCGCCGTATTCGTCGTCGGCTCGCTCGCACTCATCATCCTCGGACTCGCCGTCAGCCCCTGGTTCTTAGCCCTGCTGGCCACATACTTCGTAGCAGTGTTCATCGGCGCCACCATCGCCACACGCAACCTCAAAATTTCAGCCATGGCCGTTCCCGCAGCCGCCATTCAGCTCTCGGGCTACGGACTCGGATTCATCAAAGCCTGGTTCCTCAAAATACTACTACGACGCGGACGCGACGTCAGCGAAGAAATCAAAATACGCAAAGGCAAATGAAAGCCGACGCCGACACTCCACACACTCCCGACAAAGCACCCGGCGGCGCTAAATCCGGCATGCTCATTCGCGACATGGTGGCCGACGAACGCCCTCGCGAAAAAGCCATGCGGCTCGGCATCAAAGCGCTCACCAACACCGAGCTGATGGCCATCATCTTCGCCACCGGAGTCGCCGGCAAGTCAGTAATCGAACTCAGCAACGAAATCCTTGCCTCAGCCGGCGGACACCTCTCGAAAGTAGCACGCCTCTCAGTAGCCGAATTCATGCGACAATTCAAAGGCATCGGCCCCGCCAAAGCAATCGCACTGCTCGCCGCCCTCGAACTCGGCGCACGCTCAGCAGCCGACGCGCAGACCGTCGACGACCCCACCATTCGCTCCTCGCACGACGTCTACAACCTGATGCGACAGCACCTCGAACGCCTCCCCCACGAAGAATTCTGGGTAATATACCTCTCGCAAGCCGGCCGAGTCATACGCGAAACCAACATCTCGCGCGGAGGACTCGCCTCCACCGTCGTCGACCCCAAAATCATCATGCGCGGTGCGCTCGAATCCTACGCAGCCGCCATCATACTCGTACACAACCACCCCTCGGGCAACCTCAAACCAAGCCCGCAGGACGACAACCTCACCAAAAAAATCACCGACGCCGCAGCCCTGTTCGACATCCGCGTCAACGACCACCTCATCATCACCGACGCCGGCTACTACTCATACTGCGACTCCGCCCGCCTCCCCCGCTAACCCCCCGCCGCCCGCCGCCGCCGCGGCCGCGGCGCCAGCCTGGCCACCGCCAGAGTCGCCCCCGCGGCGCCAGCCTGGCCATCGCCGAAGGTAATTTTGCCAGAGTCGCCCCCGCGGCGCTAGCATGGAAAGCAGGCGTCTCGCCTGCGTCGGTTGTGTAGTCGGTAGTAATTCAGCCGAAGTCGCCCCCGCGGCGCAGCCTGGCCATCGCCGAAGGCGCTTTGCGAAGCAAAGAAAGCAGGCGTCTCGCCTGCGTCTCAGAGGAAGGGTGAACACGGCGCCAGCCTGGAAAGCAGGCGTCTCGCCTGCGTGGTTGTGCAGGCGTCGGTAATTTTGCCAGAG
>CAYWAM010000035.1:0-20633 GCA_964456545.1 uncultured Bacteroides sp. | reverse complement strand
TCGCTGACAATCCAGAACTCAAAGCCGTGATTCCGGCCGGCACTGCCATTCAAAACGCGCGCACGTCGGCACTTGGCGACGACCTCACTCGCGACGGATATCATATGAGTTATACACTTGGCCGATACATTGTGTCGTGCACTTGGTATGCTACACTTTTTGGCCATGAAGTGGTCGGTATCCCCTACTCTTCGCCTCGCATTAATGCGCCTCAACGTAAATTGGCTCAACTAGCGGCCGAATCGGCTGTTAAAAATCAATTTTTAGTCACTGACCTGTCGGATTTCTGATTCGGCAATCGCTCAAATAGGCGAATAATTAAAAACGACAGGATTTAATCGTGGCGGCGATTAAATCCTGTCGTTTTGGTACCCCCGAGGAGAATCGAACTCCTATCGAGCGTTTAGGAAACGCTAGTTCTATCCGTTGAACTACAGGGGCGGGAATGTTTCGATGTGCAAAGTTAACTATTTTTTTGAGTCTTCCGAAAGTTTTGGCGGTAAAAACGGCGTCCGGCCAGCATTTGGCTGATGGCGCGGTGCATGGATGCTTGCCGTGCGCAGCAAAGGCGCAGTGCCTTGAGTAGTATGCGGAGCAGGTCGGAGCCGGGGTAAGCGGCGGCGATGTAGAATCCGAACGAGCGAAGCTGTCCGTCGGGGAGGCGGTGGCGAGCGGCGTGGGGGGTGCCGAGATGTCGGCCAATGAGTAATGGCACGAATCGGCATCGGGCCCTTCGGCGGCGGGCCTGCAGCATGAAGTATTCGTCTTCGCCCGAGGTGATTGGCTCGGTGCCGGGGCCGATGCGCTGTTCAAAGTGTAGGTCGGCCAGGCGTCCGTGGCGGTTGAAGGCGAGTTCGACGGTGCCGCACCAGAGGCCGCGGGGCATCTTTTGGGTAATGTCTTCGGCCAAGACGGGATAGTCCTTGGCCGGATTGCCGTCGGCGTCGGCATATTGGCACATGATGAGGTCGAGGTCGGAGCGGCGAGTGAAGATGTCGAGGAGCTTGGCCAGCGCCTTGGCATCGTAGGCCATGTCGTCGTCGGCATTTAGGATGAAGTCGCTGGAGCAGTGGGCTATGGCGTTGTTGCGGTTGGCCGAGAGGCCTGCGGCATCGGTGCGCACTATGGTGATGTCGGTGCGGGCGGCGAAGGCGGGCGGGATGGGCGCGTCGCCGTGCTGCTGCCACGAGATGACGTAGCGCACGCCGTCGACCTCGGGGAGCTGCGCGAGGTCGATTCGCTGCAAGGCGTCGGGGCGCCAGGTTGCCATTGCCAAGTCGAGTGTCATAGGCGTGAGGTCCAGGCATTAAGGAATCGACGGGCCACGACGGCTCCGTCGTTGTGCTCAACTACGAATCGGCGCGAGTCGCAGCCTCGGCGGCTGAGGCTGTCGCGGTGTACGACCAGGTCGCTGAGTGTCTCGACCAGGGCATCGAGTGTGAGCGGAGCGTTGACGATGGGGCGATTGGTGTTCTCGCCGATGAAGTCGTAGAAGTCGGGCTCGCCGCCGCTGACGGTGACTAGTCCGCGTGCCATGGCCAGCATGGCGTTAGTGGCCGGTGTGTAGCTGTAGATTTGGTCGAGGACTACGTGGCTACCGCGCATGCGCTCGACGTATTCGCTATATGGCACGTTTTCGACTATCGTGAGGCGGCAGTGGCCGGGGTGGCGTGCGCTGACTGCGCGAGCGGCTTGTTCGAGCAGGCCGGTGCCCTTCTCGGCCAGGCGGCCGCGGTGGCGGCCCAGGAAGAATTCGACGCAGTCGACCTCGGCCGGGATGTTGTAAGGCTCGAGCGAAGCTGTGTCGATGGGTATGCCGCCGTAGCTGACGCGGTCAGCGCCCAGCAGGCGAGCTGCAGCTACGTGATACTCGTAGAGGCCGGAGACGACGCCGTCGACTCGCTGGTAGACGTACTCGTCGAAGGCGCGCACCGTGGGCGCGAGCCAAGCGCTAATCGAAGCCGGGTCTTCGAGTGCATACGGAGCCGGATGCTCGCCGATGCGATATTCGTTGTAGCGCAGGGGCGAGGCGGGGTCGAGGGCCTCGGCCAGATAGACGGCATCTGTGCCGGCGGCTGTGAGAAACACGGCGCCGTTTTCGCCCTTGAGTCGGTCGAAGAAGTATCTGAGCAGGCGCGGCTTGAGTGCCAGAAAGTGAGGGTTCTGCAGGGCCACAATGTCGTAGCCGCGCATCGCGCCGTGAAGCGTGTGGCGGCACCGCCAAGCCAGCTGCAGGCCGCCCAGCTTGCCGGGGCGGCGGCTAAGGTCAATGTCGCGCTCGGTGCGTTGGAATCCCGACCCCGACGACATCAGCGTGACCTCGTGGCCCATGGCGCGCAGCGAGCGCGCCAGCTGATTGTGCATGTTGCTATAGTCGCCAATCAGTAGGATGCGATATGTCGGGGCTTCGGATATCATGGTGCTACAAAGGTACGCAAAAAGGCTGAATCTGCAAGCCTTCGGCGGGGTGTTACTGCTTAAATATGTCGTCGGCGGGGTCGTCGTTGACTTTCGGGCGGAATATGCCTAGCTTCCGAGCATAGCGTGTCATCTTGGCTTTGGTGAGGTCATGCAGGGCATAGTCTTCGTTCAGGCCTTTGTACATGATAGACACGGCGGCCAGCACCTCGATAAGTTTGCTCATGACCGAACTTTCGACGCTGCTGGGGTCGGCGTCGGCGTTGTAGAGGAAGTCGCCGATATTGTCGAAGAGATACTTGCCGATATAGTCGCGGCGCTCATAGGCTACGATGCCTTCCCATTCGTCGGCCTTAATACCGCCGGTCGAGTAGTCGTCGGCGTTGATTAGCGAGCCGGCCGAGTTGTTGAGTATCATGGTGAGGTTGACTTTCACCGTCGGATAGCCTATTTCGGCGGCCACGAATTCAAACAGGCGCCGGACCGCCTTGAGCATGAATACCGGGCTGACAAAGTGCGAGTTCGTACAAAAATAGAGTGGATACTCATCGTTGAAACGTTCTTCGTCGACGAGTACCTCCTCGCAGGTGTTTGTCACGGCAAAGAAGTCGACCATGCCGCCGGTGTGGCGAAAGGCGTATATGCCATCTTTGGCGCTGATGGTCAGTATGCTCCGTGATTTGTCGGGCGGAGCAATCAGCGGATAGCGATTCGTGTCGAAATCTTTGCTCAGCTCATTCCACACGCCCACTTTTTTGGAGAATGATTTGAGCCACGCCAGGTCGCTTGCCTGCGCGCAGCTGCCGACTAGCATCGCTTCGCCCACCGACATCGCCGGCCGCGTATCGAAGCCGAATAGGCGGGCACACTCGGCGGCCACCGACGGTGTCTGCAAGTCAAAGACCATAGCCATCAGCACGGCCAGGTGACGACAGTCGGCATCGGATGCCCCTTCGTAGGCATCGAGCAGCTCGCGCGCGGCATCGCCGGCATCCTTGCCCATTAGCCACTTGCGCAGCTGCGTGCGAGCTTCGGCTGCATACTTGTGCGATAGATATTTCTTAGGTATAATGTTCATGATATGTGTGTGTTATATAGTGGTTAGACTTGTTCGAATCCCAGCCGGCGGCGAGTGGTAGTCTGCAGAGGGGCTACCTCGGCCAGCGACGGAATGTCGGCCGCTACGATTGTCGACATCATCTCATCGGTCAGCTCAGCCTCGGCCTTGTTGAAGACGCGCTCGCAGCTGTTGGGGATGATGTGGTTCTCGATTAGCGTGGTCACCATGCGAGCGTTGCCGCTATTCTCGAGCATACGCGCCGATGTCAGCAACTTATCCAACCGAGCTTCGGCCTCGGGCGTCAGTCGATACTCATACTTATCCAGTAGGTTGTGAGCGATTTGCATCAGCTCGTCGATGGTGAAATCCTTGAAGTCGATGGCACTGGGAAAGCGGCTCGCCAAGCCCGGATTGCTACGCAAGAAGCGCTGCATCTCCGACGGGTAGCCCGCGCCGATGACCATCACGTCGGCCAGCGGGTCGCTCAGCACGGGCATCAGCGTGTCGAGCACGCGGTGTCCGAAGTCTTTATTGTCGCTCTGCAGGCCCGAGCCCTCCACCAGCGCATAAATCTCGTCGATAAAGAGAATGCCGCCGCGGGCCGCCTCAATCTTCTCGGTCACCATCTTTTCGGAGTGACCTATGTATTGGCCCACCAATCCCGCGCGCGATGTCTCAATCAAATGCCCCGAGCGCAGCAGCCCCGCCTCGCGGTAGATGCGTCCGATGAGCCGCGCACACGTCGTCTTGCCCGTACCCGGATTCCCGGTCAGCAGCATATGCATCAAGCGCCGGGGCACTTTGCGACCCATCTGGCGGCGAAGCTTCATGATTTTGTGATACGACAACTCGCGGCTCACCGCGCGCTTCACATCCTCCAGGCCTATCATCGCCATCAGCTCATCGTAAGCCGACTGACTCGGGCTGTCGTCGCTGCGCCTCTCGGGCGCGTCATGGCGCGGCTTCACCACTCCGACATACTGACTGTCGAGCATGTCGAAGAACTGCTGCGCCAGATTGGCAACTTGTTCATATGATGGTAATTCTTTATCATTCATGTTTTTAATAGTTTTTAGTCGGTTAGATAATTGATTTGATTAGAGCCGACACGGCCCATGCCTCGGTCGGTGCTGAGCTACGCAGCTATTCCCGAGGATGCACACCCCGCCTTGATGGTAGAGGGGCGTTCACGCCAGTGTATTTTCAGAAGCTAACTGTCGCTGCACCGAAGCCGGCGCAGCCATCGACCTGTCTGCACTACGTGCCGGCAGATGCGTTGCAAGAATCGAAGAGAGGTAGATAGTTCATATAATTAATTGGTGCATTTTTTGCTCAGAGCGATCTGTAGACTCTGACAGAATTAGATATCACTCGGTGTAGCCGCTTTGCAGCTCTGCTACACACTCCCAAATTTGCAAAAATGCCCTCCGGAGAAAATCCGTTAGACAAATCACGCTGCAAAGCTATAGATAGTTTTTGGAATAAACAAACCTTTTTTAAGAAAAAAACGCACCGACCATTGAATACACCGACAACCTTGTGTCGTCGCCCAAATTATTGTCAAAAGTACCGATAACTATGTGCTGCATGGCCATTTAGAGATTAGCGACGGCCGTGAGCTACGTCAGGTAGTCAAGGATTCGTAGAGGGCCAGGTATTTTGAGAAGTTGGCGACGCGGTCGAAGCGTGCGGCCACGTTGGCGCGGCAGGCTTGCGGCGAAAAGCGGGTCAAGCCGGCAGCGATGGCTTCGCAAGCGCGTGCGGCCGCAGCTACGTCGCCGCGCGCCACGGCCATGCCCGTGTCGGGCGCAATAGTTTCGGCACATCCGCCGGCGTCGTACATCACCACCGGCGCACCACAAGCTTGCGCCTCGAGCGATACCATGCCCAGCGATTCGCCATGCGACAGACTCACCAGCACGGTGGCCTCGGCATAGTGGCGGCGCAACTCGGCAGGAGTGTCCACACGTTCGCAGCCTTCAATGCCGCCGGGTAGCGCAGCTATCTGCCTTTTCGTCAAGCCAATCAGGCGTATGCGCCAGTCGTCAGGCAGACGGCGACGCAGCTCCACGAAGTCGGCCAACCCCTTGCGTTCGTCCCAGCGGTAAGCCACGCCCAGAGCGAGCGGCGAATCCGTAGCGGCCCTAGGCACATGGGCCGGCATATCGACACCATTGTAAATAGTAGTGACCGGATACTCGCCAAGAATAGAGCCGGGCAAGCAGTCGGCTACATACTGCGACACGGCCACCAAGTGCAGCCGGTCGAGCCCGGCGAAGGCGGCTTGCTTTTCGCGGAAATTAGCTTCGGCTCGGCTCAGCAACAACGAACCCGGATACACCCCCTTGCGGCGACAACCGGCGCAGCCCCGTGCCAGCCCCTGGCAGCGATCAGAAGCGAAGAACGCGCAGTGGCCCGTCAGAGGCCACAAATCGTGCAACGTCCACACCACGGGCAGCCCACTCCGGCGCAAATATCTGAAAAACACAGGGTAGTGCAAGTAGTAGCCATGAATATTATGCAAGTGAACTACGTCAGGCTGCAAGCGATCAATCAGCCGACACAGGCGCTCGGTGGCGCGCTGCGAGTGCAAGCCGTGGCGGTCGGCCAAGCGAGTCATAGCACCATGCCACGCCACTTCGGCCGTCGACGCCAGCCTATGGCGACTAGCCGGGTCAAATCCGCCGGCCAGCGGCCCCGGACGCCCATAAGCCAAATGGCAATCCCAGCCGGCAGCCGTAGCCAGCCGGTCGAGCTCGTCAGCAATCAGAGCAGGCGCCGTACGCCCCATAGTCGTATTAACTTGCAGCAATCGCTTCATATCAACCGCGAAGTTAGCGATAATAGTTGACTATAGCAATCAAACGAAATCACTAAGTCGATAATTAAAGGCTAATTTGGCGAATAAATTCATTTCATACATTAAAACCGTTCGTTCATACATCTGGCGCATTACGATTTTGAGTCACTGGCCCGATGTTCATAACTTTGTAAAGGAATTATAAATCTACTCTCAAATTTAAAGAAACCAAGTACTAATTTTCAACAACTATGAAGAAACTCCCTATTTTAGTGGTGTTGGGCACTATCTTGTGTGCCTGTACGTCAAGGGTGGTAACAGGAAATCACCCCCTAATTGATTACATCGAAACAGAAGAGTACCAGAATGAGTTCTTTTCATTAAAGTATCCATCTGATTGGGTATACGACGAGGAAATCAACAATATGTATTCGATTCCCGGTATGCCAAAAGGATTTAGATGTACATTTTACAGTAGCGATCCTAATTACCCTTGGCACTTAGTGATGATTCAGAAATCAGCGATGTCTGGGATGTACAAAACCCCGGAGGAATGGAGAGATGCATCCGTTCAGTTCAAACAGTTTGACGACCAATACATAGACATAGTGGATATCTATATGCAAGACTCACTCAGAGTGGGTACACATCCTGCGGCTATGGCCGGGTTTATCGTTGCATTGGAATCCGGCGATACAGTGATTCATAAGCAAACTGTAGTTATGGTAGATAACGATACCTATTTATTGAATAATTCATATGATTGGCATGATGATGGCACGCTAGAACTATTGGGAGATGCTATCTTGTCATCTGTACGATTTAAAAATCAGAAAAAGGAACTCTAACCAAAACACTAAAAACGTTAGGGCTTGCGGAGCAGCAGGATGATGGGGCGATGGGTGAGGTGGTAGCGGCCATCGAGCATCATGGGATAGCGGCGGACGATGCGCAGCGGATTGTCGGCTCCGAGCGAGTCGGCTCCGATGTGGCGCAGATAGCGCAGCACGTCGACAGCCGAGTCGAAGTCGAGGTCGCGCTCGTAGAGGCGATGGTCTACGACTTCGAAATGCGAGCGAGCCATATCGATGAGGCGGTCGGCGTCGGGCAGTGGGAGCGCCAAGCCTGAGATGTCGGAAATTTGGTGCAAATTGCCGCGAATGTACGTCGAAATGAGGGCATATCCACCCGGTCGGAGGGCGCGGGCGCATCCGCCGAGAAATCGGGCCGGCGAGTTGAACCACTGCATAGTCGAGGCCGAGAAGATGACGTCGAGCGTCTCGGGCTCGAGCGCATTGATGCGCAGCTCGGCATCGCAGCCCTCGAAGCGCACAGTCGGGGCGAGGCCCTCGGGGCGCGGCGCGGCTATGTCCCATAGGGTCAAGGCGGCCTCAGGAGCGAGCCGAGCCAAGGCGCGCGAGAGGTGCCCGCTGCCGCTGCCTACTTCGAGGATAGCCACCGGAGGCACGGCCAGGCGGCGCACAAGGCCGGCGCCATGAGCCATGGCCAGCATTTCGTCGATGATTTGGTGCTGCACGGATGCGTGGTCGTCGTAGCTGCTGATAGCGGCGGCAAACCGCTGCTGCATGCGTCGCTTGTCGACGAATTGTCGATTGACGATTGCCTGAAAGTCGGGAATATGGCCGCTGTGCATAGCCTCGACGGGCACACCGGCGGCTTGCCAGGCACGGCGCTGATTGTGCGGCGGGAAGAGGCGGTCGTCGACGCCGACTATGGCCACGTCCCAGCGAGCCGCAGATGGCACGCTCAGCAGCTGGCGGTCGGCCACGGCGCGCAGCTCGGCGGCTATATCGCTAAGGCTGCCTATCGAGGGCTGAGCCGTGTCGGGGCTGCTAATGCGGGCGCGCAGGGCACCCAGCGATGCTTCGGTGAGGTTGTCGGCCAAGTCGTAGAACGTGGCTTCGGGCAGGCCATAGCGGTCGTGGATAGGCTCTGCAGTGCCACACACGGCCACTCGGCGCGTGATTTTGTAGTCGATAGCGTGGGTGGTCTGCGAGGCGGCATACACGCCCAGCGACCAGGCCAGCAGGCAGATTTCGCAGTAGCGGTCGACGCAGCTCCAATCGATGAAAAACGAGCTGAAATCCCAGACGACCATCACGTCGTAGCCCGGGCGAGCAAGTCCGGCGAAGGCGTCGGCCCCCATCCCCCATCCTGCAAAGATGAGCAAGAGGCGGTCTGCCCCCGTATCGCTAACAATCTGCCACTTCATAAATATTCCTAAATTACGCCGCTCGGGCGCTATGTTTTGACAAAGGTAATAAATATTTCGAAGATTTTTGCTTACTTTTGCATGTATATAACCCTAAAGATAGCTTATCACGATGAAATTCACAAAATTACTGAGCCTCGCGGCGCTGGCGGCGCTGATGGGCTCGTGCGGCCCGAATGCTGAAAACACCAAGTCGGCCGATAACTCTGCCCCCGGCGGAAACGCCGTAGTCGAGACCATCATGACGCGCCGCAGTGTGCGCGACTACGCGACGCGTGCCGTGCCTCGCGACACGATGGAGCTGATAGCCGAGTGTGGCATCAACGCGCCCAACGCTATGAATAAGCAAGAGTGGGAAGTGCGCATCGTCGACTCGCCGGCGTTTATCAACGGCGTAACCGAACTTTTCGTGAAGGAGAACCCGCGAATGGCTGAGAACCCGTCGTTTCGCAATATGTTTCGCAACGCGCCTACGGTGGTGTTCGTCGCAGCGCCCGAGAGCAGCTATGCGGGCGTCAACTGCGGCCTTCTGGGCGAGAATATGATACTGGCGGCGTGGTCGATGGGTATCGGCTCGTGTGTGCTGGGCGGCCCGGTAGCATTTTTGAATTCTGAGGTTGCGGCCGACTATCTTCGTCGACTTAACTTCTCGGAGGGCTACACGCTGCAGTATGCCATCGGCTTTGGCTTCCCGGCCGAAACGCCAGCCGCCAAGCCGCGCGATAAGTCGAAGGTTCAGTTTGTCGACTAAGTGAAGCGTCTTTTCAGAAAGACGTGCGATTACCTCCGGTCACTATCATTCAGATCGGGGGTAATTGTCGCTGCGGTGTGCGGCGTGTGCTATGCCATATCGTTTGCGCAGATGCTGCTGCCGATACCGACGATGGCCAAGGGCGTGCTATGGTTTGTGTTTTTCGGCCTGGCCAAGGCGTGCCAATACACGGCGCTACTGATTCTGGGCAAAGCGGGCGTCGAGCGCCTGCGCCGCACCTTCCGCCGCTCGAAGTAGCCACCGCAGCAGCCACTACGCAAAAAAAACAAGTTATGACACAAAGTTCTTAAGGTCGTAAAACATCAAGCGTGTATCGTCGGCCTTATCGTGCTCTGTGAAGAATTGAAAACCATTCTTCTCATAAAATGCGACAGCCGAACTCTGCGCCTCAATTGTAACGCACCTCGACAAAAAAAGTTATATAATCGGGGCTGCACCGAATGCTTCGGTGCGGCGGACGGTATGTATCGACTTGGGGCGGGATGCAAAAAACTCCGATTCTTCACGAGTCGGAGTTCTTTTGTCTAATCAAAAAAGCGAGTGTATTTAAATCTTTGTTCCGTAATGAAAAAGTTGTTTTTGTTGCATTTCTACTTCTTTGACTTTGGCATTGTCGAATAGTTTAAAAGGATTTTCAACTTTAACATATTTTCACATTAATCGTCGCAATAGTGTCGCAGCACACGGCGATATGAGTTGAAAATCTTACTTTTAGAGATAAATCCGAAGTAGTGACCTTTCTCGTCGACGACGGGAAGGTTCCAGGCGCCGGTGTTGTCGAATTTTTTCATTACTTCGTCCATGCGCTCGCCGATGATGATTTTGTCGGGGGGAGATGTCATGAACGAGGCGACGTTCATCTTGCGATAGAGGTCGGGGCGGAACATGATGTTGCGGATATCGTCGAGCTGCACCACACCCAGCAAGCGACTGTCGGCGCTGAGCACGGGGAAGAGGTTGCGGCTCGACTTGGCTATGGTGTCGACCATGTCTTTGAGGGTCATTTCGGGGTGCACGCTCATGAAGTCGGTCTCGATGACGGAGTCCATTTTGAGCAGTGTGAGCACGGCTTTGTCCTTGCCGTGGGTGAGCAGCTTGCCTTGCTTGGCCAGGCGCATGGTGTAGATGCTGTAGGGCTCAAAGGTCTTGATGGTGCCGTAGGCGATGGTCGAAACGATGAGCAGCGGCAGGAACAGGGCGTAACCGCCGGTGAGCTCGGCGGTGAGGAAGATAGCCATCAGCGGCGCGTGCATGACGCCGGACATGACGCCGGCCATGCCTATCAGGGCGAAGTTTTTGGTGCTGAGTTCGGGGCCCCACCCCACCATGTTGAGGACGTAGGCAAAGAGGAAGCCGGTCATGCAGCCTACGTAGAGCGACGGAGCGAACGTACCGCCCACGCCGCCGGCGCCGTTAGTGGCCGAGGTGGCAAAGGCTTTCATGGCGATGATGAGCGAGATGAAGAGGATGATGAACCACACCTGGCCGCGGTCGCCGTAGAAGATTGAGCCGTCGACTATCGACGAGGGGTCGCCGGCGAGCAGGCCCATGATGCTGTCGTAGCCTTCGCCATAGAGTGGCGGGAAGAGGAACACCAGGCCCGACAGGATGATGCAGCCGATGATTGTCCGGAGCCACGGGTGCTTGTAGCGGCCGAAGAAGTTTTCCATCATGTTCATCACGCGGGTGAAGTAGAGCGACACCACGCCGGCTACGACACCGAGCAGGATGGCTTGGGGGATTTTGTCGGTCGAGAAGTCGACGCTCTGCACGAAGAAGAATTCAAACGAGAAGCCGGTGTACATGTAGGCGATTGTGGCACTGGTGATTGACGAAATCAGCAGCGGCATCACCGACACGGTGGTGAGGTCGAGCATCAGCACTTCGAGTGTGAAAAGCATGCCGGCGATTGGAGCTTTGAAGATGCCGGCAATGCCGGCTGCAGCGCCGCAGCCCACCAGAATCATCAGAATGCGCGGCGACATGCGGAACATGGAGCCCAGGTTGGAGCCGATAGCGGCACCGGTGTGCACGATGGGGCCTTCGGCACCGACCGAGCCGCCGAAGCCGATGGTGACCGACGAGGCCAGCAGCGAAGTGTAGGTGTTGTGGCGCTTCAGGCGCGACTTATTTTGCGATATAGCCCACAGCACGCGGGTGACGCCGTGCGAGATGTTGTCCTTCACCACATAGCGCACAAACAGGGCCGTGATGACCACGCCGAGTGTCGGCAGCAAGATGTAGAGGTAGTTGCCGGCGGCGTGGTTGACATGGGCCGTGACAGCCTCCGAGATGGTGTGAATCAAAAACTTGAGCAGCTGGGCGGCCAAGCCGGCGCCTAGGCCTACGAGCAGGGCCAGGAACACGACGAAGGTGCGCTCGCTGATATGCTGCTCGCGCCACTGCAGAAATCGCATGAAGGCGGCGTTGAGGCGGCTCTTGTGTATGTATCTTTGTGTCAAATCTTTCTTTTATTTTTACCTTGTTAAACCTATTGTCAGACGCCCTTGCCGGTGAGCACGGTGTGGACGGTGTAGAAGAGTATCTTCAGATCGACGCCGAGCGACACATTTTCGAGGTATATCAAATCGTAGCGCAGGCGCTCTATCATCTGGTCGACTGAGCCGGCGTAGCCATACTTCACCATGCCCCACGAGGTGATGCCCGGGCGCACTTGGTGGATGAGGTTGTAGCGCGGCTCGCGCTCTACGATTTGGCTCACGAAGTAGTCGCGCTCGGGGCGCGGACCGACCAGCGACATGTCGCCCACCAGCACATTCCAGAACTGTGGCAACTCGTCGATGCGATATTTGCGCAAGAAGCGGCCCACGCGCGTCACACGCGGATCGTCGGCCGACGACAGGGCCGGGCCGGCGCTCTCGGCATCGGTGCACATGGTGCGGAATTTGATGATGCGGAAACGGCGCTTGCGGTAGCCGACTCGCTCCTGGCGATAAAGCACCGGGCCATCCGAGTCGCGACGAATGGCGATTGCCACCACGGCAAAGACGGGCAGCAAGCAGAGCAAGGCCACGGCCGAGACCACCACGTCGCCCACTCGCTTGAGGTTGACGGTCGAGGGCGGTATGGCGGCCGTGGTGATATTGACCAGCGGCTCCGACACTACCGACGTCAGGCGCCTATTGGTAGCCAGCAGGCGATAGAGGCCCACAGGCACGTATATATCGAGTTCTGTACGCAGCAGCTTGCTTATCAGCGACATATCACCCTCGAGGCGGCCCGTATCGTCGCTGACGATGACGACTCGCGGTGCAAGCCGACGGATAGCGTCGTCGACGTCGTCGATAGCCGGGTCGGCCGAGCCAACGACGTCGAAATCGCCTACGTGGTGGCCACCGGTCAGGCGGCTCTGCAGCTTGGCTGCCGAGGCCGCGTCGCCCACGATGAGGGTGCGATAGAGGCCTTCGCCACGCCTGTGGGCGCGGTTGCGGGCCGCGGTGATGACTGCTCGGCCGGCCACGGTGGGCACCACCAGCAGCAGCCACATGATGGCCATCAGCTCGTAGTTGTGCAGGCGCTCGGGAATGTCGTCGTTGATGAGCGTGGTGAAGAAGATGACGAGCATGCCCAGCAGCCCCACGAAGGCCGTGTTGCCCAACTCGTCGAGGCGCGACTTTGCGCGTACATTATTATAAAAGCCGGAGAGAGCGTAGAGGCCCACCATCATTAAGGGTATGAGTAGTTGGCCCAGCAGCACCACTTGGTCGTGAAAGAGCCACTGGTCGATGGTAGCATAGGCCCCTACGCGCGGCAGCGAGAAGTAGCGCACAATGTTGAATGTGAGCCATCCGACATTGGTGGTCAGGTAGTCGCTGACGATGTACTTCAGTCGTTGCCGTCTCGAATTCATTTGCGGAGAATTTTGAATAGGCCGCCGGCCGATATTTTGATTACCGACGAGGCCTTGGCTGCCGGCGCTTCGTCGCGGCGCGAGAGGCACACGTAGTCGACCTCGGCCAGCAGCGCCGGGTCGATTGACCGGAAGTCGAGCGGCGTAGGTTCGCCGCTGAAGTTGGCCGACGTCGACACCACAGGCCCGCGCATGGCGCGGCACAGGGCTGCCGAGAATGGCTCGCGGGTGAGGCGCACGCCGATGCTGCCGTCCTCGGCCAGCAATTCGGGCGCCACGCCGGTGCCGCGGTCGTAGATGATGGTGACGGGGTCTACGGCGGCTTCGATGAGCTGCTCTGCCACTTCGGGCACCTCGGCCACGGTGCGGTCGAGCATCGCCAGCGAGTCGACCAGCGTGATCAGCGCCTTGGCCTCGCAGCGGCGCTTGATGGCGAAGATGCGGCGCACGGCCTCCGAGTTGCGGGCGTCGCAGCCCAGCCCCCACACCGTGTCGGTGGGGTATGCGATGACTCCGCCGCGGCGCATTGCTGCCACAGCAGCGTCGATATCTTCCTTATATTGCAGCGGCTGGCTCATATCTTACTCTTAGGCGTAGTAGCTTGAAACTCCTTGAGATACAGCGGAGTGCTATAGGCCAAGTCGATAAATTCGCGACGGGCGTAGGCGCGCTCGGCCAGCGCCACCATGTCCACTGCCAGCGGCGCTATGTCGGCCACGTGGCGCACGTTGGGCGCATTCACCACCTCCAGAGCCTTGTCGCTGCCGTCGCCGAAGAGCAGCACCGGGCGGCCCGTAGCTATCAGCTCGGCATACGAATTTTCATCCAAAATCAGCGGACCGGGCTTCAGCAGCTCCGTCAGCGCGAAGTCGTAGGCCGCGGTGAACACCTCCATGCGGCGCGCATCAATCATCGGCACCAATATCGAATCGGGGTCGATATCCTCGCCCGAGAACATCACGCGCGTAGCCATCAGCTCGAGCGTCGGAACGCCGATGAGCGGCACTCCCAGCGCATAGGCCAGCCCCTTGGCCTCGCTCAGGCCGATGCGCAGGCCCGTGTAGCTGCCCGGGCCCATGCTCACGGCCACCGCCTCGAGCTGCAGCTCGCGCTCGGCGGCGAAGTCGAGGCATTTCTTAATAAAACCGCTCAGCAGCGCGGCGTGATTGCGACCTTCAAAGTCCTCGGCGTGGCACAGCACCATGCCTTCGGCGGTCAAAGCAGCCGAACACACGGCCGTAGTCGTATCTATGTTGAGTATAACTGCCATATCAAAGTATATTTGAACGCAAAATTAGCAAAAAAATCCTCTAAAACCAATAAAAAGTAAAATCAAAGCGCCAAAGGCGCGGCGCCGACGTCGGTCCGGGCGCCGACGGGGCGACATGCCCCCTTCTGGGGGATGCTGCGCCAGTGGCTCAAGTTTTTTTAGTATCTTTGCGGCTCTAAGGTTACCTATGTCTTAAAAAAAATGTGTAACTTTGCAGAATGTTACCGTTCTTGCTACAACCATACCTCAAAAAGGTGATATGGGGCGGCTCATCTCTGGCTGCATTCAAAAGCCTCAACTCGAATCTCGACAGCGTCGGTGAGAGCTGGGAAGTGTCGGCTATGCCCGGCCACGAATCAGTCATCGTCTCCGGCGAATTTGCCGGCTCGAATTTGGGCGACCTCTGCCGCACCCACGGCCGCGAGCTGATGGGCCAGGCCACATACGCACGCACGGGCGGGGAATTCCCACTGCTAATCAAATTTATCGACTCCGACGACGACCTCTCGGTGCAGGTGCATCCTACCGAGGAGATTGCACGTCGCCGCCATGGATGCCATGGCAAGAGCGAAATGTGGTATATCATCGATTCGCGCCACGGAGCGCGCCTCGGCGCCGGGCTCAACCGCCTCTTCGACCACGATTCGTTTGGGCGAAGCGTAGCCGACGGCTCGTTCAACGACGCGCTGCTCTGGTACGAAACACATCCGGGCGACTCGTTCTACCTGCCGGCCGGCAGCGTACACGCCATCGGCCGCGGAAACCTGCTCTTGGAAGTACAGCAACCCAGCGACATCACCTATCGCATTTACGACTACAACCGACGCGACGCCGCAGGCAATCTGCGCCAGCTGGCCGTAGCCGAAGCGTGCGAGACTATCGACTTCACTCCCAACCGCGACTACCGCGTGCAGCCCGAGGGCACATCGATTCTGCGCTCGGAACACTTCGCCGTGTGGCGCCACTACGTAGAGCCCGATAAGCCGCTCGAGATAAGCTGCGACACCGTCACCGCCGTAATAATCGTCGACGGCGCTGTCGAAGCCGAGTGTCAAGGACACACGCTCGCCGTAGGCCGCGGACACACACTGCTGGTGCCGGCCGGGGCCGAAACTCGCCTCACAGGCCGCGCCACTGCCATCGTAGTCACACCCTGATTCTGACTCCACTCCCACCTCCAGAATATGGCTATAATCGAATACAGCAACGTCGAAATCCTACGCAAAGAGCACGTCGTGCTCAAGGATGTAAGCTTCTCTATCGACAACGGAGAGTTTGTGTATCTGATTGGCAAAGTCGGCTCGGGCAAGAGCTCGCTGATGAAGTCAATCTACGCCGAAGTGCCCGTCACCACAGGCGCCGCACGCGTGTTCGACTATGATATGCGTGCCATTCGCCGCCGCGACATTCCCTACCTGCGCCGACGCATCGGCATCGTTTTCCAGGACTTCCAGCTCCTGACCGACCGCACCGTCTACGCCAACCTCGACTTCGTGCTCCAAGCCACCGGCTGGACCGACACGCGCCTGCGCGACGAACGCATCGACAGCGTCCTGGCTCGCGTAGGCATGGCCAACAAATCATATAAGATGCCCCACGAGCTCTCCGGCGGCGAGCAGCAGCGCGTAGTCATAGCCCGCGCTCTGCTCAACGACCCCGAAGTAATCCTCGCCGACGAGCCTACCGGCAACCTCGACCCCGAAACCGGCATGCAAATCGTAAGCCACCTGCACGACATCGCCGCCAAAGGCACCACCGTGGTCATGGCTACGCACAACCACCAGCTGCTCGACACCTTCGCCGGTCGCACCATGCGCATCGATTCTAAAAAACTCATCTCAGACTGATAAAAATGAAAGTATTGAAATTCGGAGGCACATCTGTCGGCTCGCCCGAGAGAATGCATCACGTAGCCGGACTCGTGCGCCGCTCGGGTCGCAACGTGGTAGTGCTTTCTGCCATGGCCGGCACCACTAACACGCTGGTCGAAATCGCCGGCTACCTGCACAAAGGCAACGTGCCCGGCGCACAAGAAACCCTCAACTCTCTGCGCGCTCGATACGCCGACGTAGTACAAGGGCTCTACGCCCTCGAACCCTCGCGCGCCAAAGCTCGCCAGATGCTCGATCGCACATTCAGCCTCATCGCTCGTTTCTTCGAAGGCGAATTCACCATGGCCGAAGAGAAAGAAGTGCTCGCCTGCGGCGAGATGATGTCGGTAGCCCTGATGCAATACTACTTCGAAGAGCAAGGCGTGCGCGCAGCTATCCTGCCCGCGCTCGACTATATGCGCACCGCCGAAGGCGGCGAACCCGACATGAAATACATCGCAGCTCGCCTGCGCCGACTCATCGACCTCGAACCAGATGCCGACCTCTGGCTCACACACGGATACATCTGCCGCAACGCCTACGGCGAAGTCGACAACCTGCGCCGCGGCGGTAGCGACTACTCCGCATCAATCATCGGTGCCGTGCTCGACGCCGAAGAAGTGCAAATCTGGACCGACATCGACGGCATGCACAACGGCGACCCACGATTCGTCGGCGACACTCACCCCGTCAAGAAACTCCACTTCGAAGAAGCTGCCGAGCTCGCTTACTTCGGTGCGAAAATCCTGCACCCCACATGCGTGCTCCCGGCAAAGCTCCACAACATTCCCGTGCGACTGCTCAACACCCTCGACCCCGCCGCCGAAGGCACCACAATCGCCAACTTCCCGCCCGACGGCACCATCAAAGCCGTGGCCGCTAAAGACGACATCACCGTCATCAAAATCAAGTCAGGACGCATGCTGCTCGCCTACGGCTTCCTGCACAAAGTATTCGAAACTTTCGACACCTACAACACCGCCATCGACATGATGGCCACCAGCGAAGTGGGCGTATCGGTCACCGTCGACAACACCGACCACCTGGCCGCCATCGTCGACGACCTCAAGCACTTCGGCACCGTCACCGTCGACTCCGACATGGTCATCATCTGCGTCGTCGGCGACTTCACCGACAACCGCGGCAGCGAATACTGCTCGGCCGTGCTCGACGCTCTGCGCGACATCCCCGTGCGCATGATTTCTTACGGCGGCAGCAACTACAACATCAGCGTTGTCGTGCGCCGCTGCGACAAAGTCGAAGCCCTCAACAAGCTCAACAACTACTTATTCTCAGAAAAATGATTAAACATATCGTCACCTTCAAGCTCAAAGGCACCGCCGACGAGCGCCGCCAGGTTGCTACTCGCTTCGCCGAGGCTCTCAACGCTCTGCCCGCCGTCATCGACCAACTCAAATCAATCGAGACCGGCGTCAACATCAACGACAAAGAAGAGTGGGACGTAGTGCTCACCGCCACCGCCGACTCCATGGCCGACGTGGCTGCCTACTCGGCTCACCCCGCCCACCTGGCCGCCGTAGCCATCATAGCCGACCATCGCGAAGCCCGCGCCTGCGTCGACTACGAAATCTAAGCCGCGCGCACACACACATAAAGCATCGGCCGATTACGCATCTCATCGATACGTAATCGGCCTTTCTCATTAATATATATAAGACACACTCGGCCGCCTACCGACGGCAGCGGCAGCCCACTAGCACACCGGCCACGAAGGCTGCCGCAATTGCAATCCACACGGCGCGCGACTGCGTCGGCACCGATGCCGCCGACTCCGCTTCCTCCACTCGGCCGGCCAGCGAATCGGCCTCTGCCACCTCGACCGCCCGAGCGGCCTCAGCCGAGGCCCGCGCCGACAGGCGTCGACCCGAAATCGTGACTCGGCGAGCCGGCGAGTCGGCATACTCGACCGTAATCACCGGCCGCTCGAGCTCCAGCGCGCGGCTCACCGCGAAAGTGTCGGCCACGCGAGCCTCTATCCGCTCCACGCGGTGCACATCGGCCGTAGCCACACTTTCACTCGACCGACATCCGGCTGCCACCAGGGCAAGCACCGCAGCGCTCATGACTGCCACGCCTTTCATAAATCAGCATATTCAGCCGTGGCATCAAACGACGGGCACGCCTTCGCTGCAAAGTCGCGATGGCCGCGAATGGCCGCCTCCGGATAGCGTCGACGCAAATCAGCCAGCAACACTCGCAACGCTCGGCGCTGTGCCTCGGTGCGCGTATCCACCGGACGACCGGCGGCATCGACTCCGCCCACATACGCCACCCCTATCGAGCGCGCATTCAGCCCTCGGCAGTGAGCGCCGCTCAGCCCCTCGGGCCGGCCGGCTTCCACCTTGCCGTCGATATCCACCACATAGTGATAGCCTATGCAGCGAAAACACTGCGAGCGATGATAGCTGTCGATATCGGCCGCACGCACATCGCGCCCGGCCGGAGTAGCCGTGCAATGCACTATTATATAGTCGATTACACGATTCGTTCTGTTCGTTTTTTTCATATTGTGAATTTTATAGTAAAGATTTTTGATAAAAAATTTGGTCAAGTCAAACAAATGCACTAACTTTGCAGTCGCAAACGGCGGGATAGCTCAGTTGGTTAGAGCGTCGGATTCATAACCCGGAGGTCCCGAGTTCAATTCTCGGTCCCGCTACAAAGCTTCGATTCTCATCGAAGCTTTTTTTATATCCCTACCCCGCCCCCCCCCGGTGCGCCACGCCTACTGCGTGCGATACGTAGCATTATTGAAAATCACCTTACCCATCATCTCGTTGAGGCGGTCGGCGATGCGGTCGCCATACTTGGGGCGAATTTCCTGAGGCCGCAGATTCGTGGTAATGATCGTGAACAGGCTGCGGTCGTAGCGCGTGGTCAGCAAGTCAGTGATGGGGTAGACCACGTTGCCATAATCTGACAACTCGACCGGCTCCGTGCCGAAATCATCGATTGCCAGCATGCGGCAATTGCTGAGTTCGCGCCACTGCTCATAATCCTTCCTGCAGATTCTCACCAGCTCGCGAGCATTGACGATGCGCATGCCATAGCGCTCGATACTGTCGCCCACGCGCATATTCAGCGCATTGATGATTTGCTGAAAAGCCTTCACAAACGTAGTCTTGCCATTGCCGCAGCCACCGCACAGCAGCAGCCCGAACTTAGGCCCGTCGGCCGTGAGCCATTTCGCTATCTCGCGAGCCTGAGCTTGCAGCGTCTCGTTCACGACAAACTTCTTGCCGCGCAGCTCCACCTCGGCCCTCACGCCTCCGAGCAGCACGCGCGCAGCCTCGTCCTGCGACATCGGCAGCCTAAAACATTCCCTCATAGTCACTCGCTGACGTAGCTGTAACAGGAGACGGTCTACGCTTGTCAACACTTGCTGAGGTTGCTGTGTTCGTGGTGTTTGCTTTGTTTGTTCCATAGTTTGATTGATTAAGATTGGTTGATGTTGATTGTTTTCTGAGCCAGTTTACAAAATGTCGGCGACACTCCGGCTCGCTCTTAGCCGTAATGCCCTGGCAGCGCAGATAGCGGAAGAAATCGGCCATCTCGGCCTTCACCTCAGCCGTGCACATCGTGCGAATCGGCATCATCAGCTCCACTATCTCGGCCATCCACTGCACATCCGACAAAAGGCGAGTGTGCAGCACGCTCAAGTCCACAAGCTCACCGACACCCCCGGCTGCCGGCACATAGGCACTCATCAGATTCGAAATCGGAGCCGGAGCAGCTGCCCGAGTCGGCGCCGGAGCCTGCGCAGGAATTTCTGTCGCGGACGGCGCCGGTGTCGGTGCTGAAGTCAGCTCCGGAGCAGTTGTCGGAGTCGGAGCATTTGTCTGAGTCGGAGCCGCCGCCGGAGATTGCGCCGAGCAGAGCGCCGGCTCCGCACCCTGCGGACGACGCATCGCATAGGCTGGCAACACCACACTGTACGTCGACGGCGCATCCGGCCCCATGCCCTCGGCAAACGTAATCATGCCGCGGCGACTGAGCCCCTCGCGAGCCTTCGTAAACGTCGGACGCGAAATCTGCAACTTGTTGCACATCTGAGTCGTCGAGCACTTGAACGGCATAACCCAGCGATTGCGGTTAGCGCGGTAAATCAAGTAGAGCACCATTGCTACTTCCGTCGCATTCAGCGGATCATCATTATAGTTCTCCCATAGTCCACGGATGTAGCGCGACCAATTTACACTTTTGTTCACAGAAGCATCTAATGTATTGTCCATAATACTCATAATTGTAGTTAAAATAAAATTAAAGTTAGAAAGAGATTCAGAAAAGGTTGAAATCTAGTTAAAAGACAGGTTGAAA
>CAYWAM010000034.1:0-21807 GCA_964456545.1 uncultured Bacteroides sp. | reverse complement strand
ATATTAACCGGAACCGACCATCCCGACGATGAACAAGCTGCAACTATATATCTACAAGTCGCTTCGTGGCTTCAAGGCCGTGCGGAATATCAACCCCGCCGAAAACATCCAGCGTCATATTCACGATATACGCCACGCCCTGGAGATACTCGACTACGACCCTACGGAAAAGTATCTGTTCTATTTGATTAGCTACGTCGACGAAGGCGCATTCTTCACCATACTGCGCACAATTCCCGACCAGCCGCTCAACCACCTGGCCACGTCGATTTTCGTGCCTAACGGATTGCAGATTACGCCCGCAGAGATGAGCGATATAGTGAAGCGTACGACTCGAATGGTATCGAATCCGGCCGTCACACCCGACGAGCTCAACGAGCTGCACTCACTCTTTGCCAAGGAGTATGAGTTGGCGGCCGATGCTCCGGCAATAGTCGGCTCGATGGGACACAAATTCGCTTTTTGCCGATATGGTGGCGACACCGGCCGCACACTCGACGACTTCTTCGGCAAAAACTTATATCAGACAGCATACCTGCCTTACGAAGGCGTGTTGCTGATTGACGCAGAATTGGGTGTCAATGCTGATGCCGACGATTTGACCGACATCCCCACAGCCGAAAACGTAACCCTGATGCCGCCGGAAGAAAATCCCGGAGGCTTCACTCCGCACATTTTCCACCACACATTCAACCGCCCCTACGTAGTAGCTCTAGGCCAGAATGTAACCATCACATGGAAGCGACAAGGCTTCGAAGACCGCCATCAAGACCTCACTATCGAAGCCGATGGCATGGTAGTCCCGGCCATCGAGACCAAAGATAGCCGTAAGGCCATCTCTCCGGCATCATTCTTCATCACCTCGCATGCTTCGAAAGCACAAGTGCGCGATGCCGTAGTCACCGTAAACGGCATTGAAATCAACGAACAAAAGATTTTTACTCTGGCCGAGCTCAAGAACGCCGACGTAGTGGTTCAGGCTCGTGGCTACGCGCCCTACCACGTACACTGCGACCTCGCTGCCACCACCCAAGCTCTGATACAACTACCCGAAACGCGTAAAATCTACCGCTTCGAGCTGCCTGTAAAGACCAGCGAGCTAGGCGCACCTATCCGCTTCGAAATCCACACCAAACGCGAAATCACCGACAGCCCGATTGAGGGCTACCAGCTCAACGACGCAATGCAAGAGGGCGCGACTCGCGTCAACCACTTGATGTACACCGGCTCATCATCGTTCTTTGCATCGAAGCGCAACATTTTGATTTGCGCAGCCGCTCTCATCGTCGGATTCTTGCTGGGCTGGCTCGTGATGGGTGGTAGCTCAGATAACGCCACTGAATCGGCCGAGCCTACTCCATCCGAACAAACCACTCCGACAGCAGCAGCGCCGACAGCGCCAGCTAAAGACGCAGCACTCGACGAGGCCAACGCCAAAATTGCTAAGGCTCGCGAGATTTTAACATCGATTGTGGCCAAACCTGCGACGCCCGCCGCAGCCGCCGCAGCCACGCCCACCGCGCCCGCTCAGCAGCCGACTGCTCCCGCTGCACCGACTCCCGAGAAAGCAACCGAAAATGCCTCGCCTGCACCGGCCGCCGCACAAGGCTCGGCCATCGACTACCTCGAGTCGCACAAGGTGTGGAATCGCTCGGAAATGGAACAATACGCCGACCTAAAAGGGCTTTTCGACGACCTCAACAACTATCGCTTCGATAAAATCATCGACCACTGGGAAGCTAAGCTAAGCAAGTCGGCCAACTTCGCACGCGTGGTCAAAGCTGCACGCAATAGCCGACAGAAGAGCCGTTCGCTGCCGGCGACACACAATAAAGCCGGCGATGAAGACATCACCTGGATTACTTATACCTACAAGGTCGATCCTTGATGACGCCTAGACTGCTCTAGCCGACTTTCGACCAGAATAGACAACCCACAGCCCGCGAGGCCCAACTAAACTTACTATCACACACAAAATGCTGAAAAAACTACTCATCTTCTCAGCCGCAATTGGCGTTTGCTCAGGCGCCACCAATGCCGCCACATCCATCAGCACTACTACTCACGAGGGCCGCATCATCACTGTCACAGCCATCTCGCCCGAAATATTACGCGTGACCAACACCTCTGCCGGCGAACAGTCGCTGCCTTCGCGCGGCGTCGTACTGCCCGAAGCTCCGGGTATCACCGCCACGGCATCGCTCGCCGGTCCGATGAAAATACTTTCGACCGCCGACGGCATCACTGCCACCATCGACACACGCTCAGGTGTGCTGACCATCGTTGCCGGTGCTTCGAAAGTAATCACCGACGACGGCTCGCGCCGACATTCCGATGGTCGCACCACCATAACACTGGGCACCACATCGGCCGGCTCATTCTACGGCGCCGGCGAACGCGGCCACAAGCTCGACCTACGCGGCGACACACTGACGATGTACAACCGCCAGAACTATGGCTACACGGGCAACGACCCGCGCATCTCGCAAATGAACATCACCATGCCGCTGGCCCTGTCATCGGATGGCTTTGCGATTCTATTTGACGACTACGACCGCTCGGAAATGATTTTGAGCAACCCTATCGAGTACACCACCGACAATTCTCGACCGGTGACATACTACTTCATCAACGGCTCTTCAACGCTAGCCGACGTCACTGAGCAACTATCGGCTCTGACCGGCCGCCAGCCCCTGGCCCCATTCTGGTCGCTCGGATACATCACATCAAAATACGGCTATCGCACACAGGCCGAGACCCTCGGCACTGTCGACACACTGCAGCGCGCCGGCTATCCGCTCGACGGCATAGTCCTCGACCTCTACTGGTACGGCGTCGAACAAGACATGGGCCGCCTCAGCTGGGACCCCGAGCAGTGGCCCGACCCTAAAGGCATGCTTGCCGAACTACGCCGCAAGAACGTGAACCTCATCGCTATAAGCCAGCCTTACATCCTGCGCAACGGCCGAGCTCTCGACAACTACAACGCACTCGACAGCGCCAAGATGATGCTCCTCGACTCGGTCGGAAACACCAAGGAAGTGAAAATCTGGGTCGGCGAAGGCGGCATGTTTGACGTCTCAAACCCCGACACTCGCACATGGCTCTCGAACCGCTACAAGGCGCTCACCGAGACCGGCATCGGCGGCTGGTGGGGCGACCTGGGCGAGCCCGAAGTGCACCCCTCGGGAGCCGTACACCACAACGGCCTATCGACTGAAGCCTACCACAACCAATATGGCAACGACTGGAGCGAAATCATCTACAACATGTGGCAAACCGAATACCCCGGCCGGCGACTGATGACCCTGATGCGCGGCGGCACCACCGGCTTGCAACGCTACAGCGTGTTCCCCTGGTCGACCGACGTGTCGCGCTCATGGGGCGGCCTCGAGCCACAAGTCCGCATAATGCTCAACTCCGGCCTTAGCGGCCTAGGCTACATGAGCCACGACGTAGGCGGCTTTGCCGTAGACCCCGAGTCGCCTTATATGCCCGAACTATATGTGCGCTGGCTTCAACTAGGCCTCTTCTCGCCAATACTGCGCACCCACGCACAGCAATTCGCCGAGCCTTACAACTATCCTCAGCACGCCTCAATCGTCGAACCTCTCATCCGCGAGCGCTACCGCTGGCTACCCTACAACTACACCCTAGCATGGGAAAATGCCTCAAAAGGCTACCCGCTGGTGCGCCCGCTCAACTTCACCGAGCCCTCGACTCGCGCCTACGACCATATCTCGGATGAATTCTTATGGGGATCACAAGTGCTCGTAGCTCCCGTAATGACCGAAGGAGCTACTCAGCGCAGCGTCACCTTCCCGGCCGGCAAATGGATAGCACTCGATGAACCCGAAAGCGTATTCGAAGGCGGCTCTACCATCACAGTCGACGCTCCGCTCGACAAGATTCCGCTGTTCGTGCGCGCAGGTGCTTTCATACCAAAGGCCGACTACAAGATGACTAGCACTGCCGACTACAACCCCGGCCAGGTTACTATAAACTACTACCCCGTAGAAGGCGTGAATTCAGAGTTTACACTCTACGACGATGACCGCACGAGCGCCGACAACCTATCCACCGGCCGCTACCGCCTCATCAACTTCGCCGGCAGCAAAGACGGTCGCCGCATCTCGATTGATGCTACCGGCTCATATCCCGGCGCACCTACCAACATCGACATCACCTTGGTGATTCATCGAGTTGACGCCAACACCACCTATCGCATCAATGGCCGCAAGGTGAAGTCGCGCTACAACGAAGCCGACGGCTCGCTCACGCTCTACCTACGTTGGCCTGTCAACCGCGCTATGACCATCGAGGCCAGCGAACTAAAACTTAAATAATTCAACTCAACTAGATAAAAACACCCCAAAATATGTTCTCAGGAATTGTAGAAGAAGCTGCCACCGTAGTCGCAGCCGAACACCTCGACGGCAACCTGCGCCTCCGCGTCAAAGCATCATTTGCCGACGAACTCACCATCGACCAATCAGTAGCCCACAACGGCGTATGCCTCACCGTGGTAGCCCTAAATCCCGACTCCACATATGAGGTGACCGCTATCCAGGAAACGCTCGACCGCTCGAACCTCGGACAACTCGCTGCCGGCGACTTAGTAAACCTTGAACGCTCGATGAAGATGGGTGGCCGACTGGATGGACACATCGTGCAGGGCCATGTCGACTGCACTGCCCGTTGCACCGATATCGAAGACGTCGAAGGCAGTCGCTACTTCCGCTTCGAATATGCCGTCAGCGACGAGATGCGCCGCCAAGGCTACCTCACCGTCGAGAAAGGCTCTGTGACAGTCAACGGTGTCAGCCTCACCGTGTGCGACTCCGAACCTGGCGCATTCCGCGTAGCCATCATTCCCTACACTCTGGAGCACACCAACTTCTGCCGCATCCAGCAGGGCACGGTAGTCAACCTCGAATTCGACATCCTCGGCAAGTACATTGCAGCTATCATGCCGCAATGATTCGCGGCATCGTCAGCCGCGAAAAGTCACTAATTTATTGTAAATAAAGTTGAGCAGCGTATACACCACGTTGCCCAACAACGTGGCTACACCATAACCCGAAAGTGTAAACACTCCGCCAAGGTCAAACTCCAAACGACCCAGCGGCGACTGAGTCATGCCCCACACTGCCAGTAGCTGCAGGCTATAGCAGAGGCCGAAGCCCACCAAGAAAACAATAGCCTCGCGACTGAAATGGCCCTGCGAACGGAAAACCCATGTCCGGTTCCACATAAACGAGTTAACTACGCCGGCCACATAGCCGAGCGCATTGCTCAAATATAAGTCACATCCGAGCACCGACTTACACACGAAAATCACACCTAGCGTCACCAGGGTGTTCATCACCCCCACTAGGCAGTACTTCACAAATCTGATGATATCGATGCTCTTCATATTCAATTCTTGTTTTGCTGGTCGGCCTCAGCCGCATCGTGTTTGACATAGCGCTGGTCTACCTTCAAGATAGGCAAAGCCCAATCGAAACACACAGCAGCGACGCGTAGGCCTATTACCACCGCAGCGCAAGCTACTTGCAGCACCCAAGCCGGCAAAGCCAAGAGGCTCAGTAGCCAATAAGCAATGCCACCGGCCAAGCACGCTGTAGCGTATATATCTTTTCGGAAAAACAGAGGCTCCTCGTTGAGCAATATATCGCGCACAACTCCGCCAAACGAGCCCGTCACGATACCCATCACCACGGCCACCCACATTGGGAAGTCATTGGCAAGCGATTTCTCCACGCCCACTACGACGAAAAGCGCCAAACCGATAGCGTCAAAAATAAACAGCGTGCGCAGACCGCCGACCAGTGCACGACTAAAGATTATCACGGTAGCCAGCGACAGACCGGTCACAGCCAGATACATCGGCGATAACATCCAGAAGATTGGCACCTGCAGCAGCAAGTCGCGCAGCGTACCACCGCCGATTGCGGTCACCAGGCCTACAACGTAGGCTCCAAACCAGTCGAAATTCTTTGCAGCTGCCAGGCGTATACCCGAGATTGCAAAAGCAATCGTGCCTATTACTTCAATCAATGTAAGAAAAGTCTCCTGCATAGTTCCGTAAAGATAAAAAACACTACTATCGTTTCTTTTGAGCCTCAGCCAAGGCCGCACGTCGCGCGCGGTCGCGCTCAAGCTGCGGATATGCTCGGCATATATCGGTGAGGAAACACTCGCCACACAGCGGCGTGCGCGCCTTGCACACATATCGGCCATGCAATATCAGCCAATGGTGCGCCGTGGCAATGACGTCCTGCGGCAAATGACTTGTAAGCGTACGCTCAGTTTCCAGAGGCGAGCGGCTACGAGTAGTAAGCCCCAAGCGCTCGGCCACACGGAAGACATGC
Source organism: uncultured Bacteroides sp. (assembly GCA_964456545.1). Lineage (GTDB taxonomy): Bacteria > Bacteroidota > Bacteroidia > Bacteroidales > Muribaculaceae > CAG-873. Next base: position 15,433 of record CAYWAM010000034.1, on the reverse strand, counting down.
GTATCCACGGCCATCGCCGGTCGGTCGAAGAGCACCGAGAGCATGACGTTGGCCGTCTTGCGCCCAACTCCGGGCAGCGAAAGCAGAGCGTCAAAGTCGTCGGGGACTTGGCCGCCAAATTCATCGGTCAGCCGCCGAGCCATACCCAGCAGCGACTTAGTCTTATTATTAGGATACGACACCGACCTTATCTTTTCGTACACAGCCTCAGCCGAAGCGCCAGCTAGAGCGGCCGGCGTCGGAAAGGCCTCGAAAAAGGCCGGTGTCACAAGATTTACACGCTTATCGGTGCACTGGGCCGATAGGATTACGGCCACAAGGAGCTGATACGGATTATCGTAGCGGAGCTCGGTCCGCGGCGCGGGATTGTGCTCGCGGAAGCGCTCAACCACACGGCTGTATCGCTCGTCAAGGCGCATCAGATGCGGGTGCCTGCGAATTCGTCGAGGAAGCGCACGTCGTTCTCCGAGAACAGGCGCAGGTCGTTGACTCTATATTTCAGGTTAGTGATTCGCTCGATACCCATGCCGAGTGCGAAACCGCTGTAGACTTCGGGGTCGATGCCACACGAGCGCAGCACGTTGGGGTCAACCATACCGCAACCCAGGATTTCAACCCAGCCGGTACCCTTGCAGAACGAGCAACCCTTGCCGCCACAGAGGTCGCAGCTGATATCCATCTCAGCCGACGGCTCAGTGAAGGGGAAGTAGCTCGGACGCAGACGAATCTTGGTGCCGTTGCCAAACATTTCGCGAGCAAAGTAGTCGAGTGTCTGCAGCAGGTCGGCGAAAGTCACGTTGCGGTCGACATACAGGGCTTCAACCTGGTGGAAGAAGCAGTGCGCACGAGCCGAAATAGCCTCGTTGCGATAAACGCGACCGGGGCACACGATGCGAATCGGGGGCTCGGTGTGTTCCATCACGCGCGACTGTACAGACGACGTATGAGTACGCAGCAGCACGTCGGGCATACGGTTGATGAAGAAGGTATCTTGCATGTCGCGAGCAGGGTGATCATCCGCAAAGTTAAGCGACGAGAACACATGCCAGTCGTCTTCGACTTCCGGACCTTCAGCAATTGAGAAGCCCAAGCGGCGGAAGATATCAATAATCTCCTCGCGAACGAGCGATAGCGGATGGCGAGTACCGATGGCCTGAGGCGCAGCAGTACGAGTCAGATCGAGACCGCTCATATCATCCTTTGCCGCAGTAAGTTGCTCGCGCAGCTCGTTGATGCGGTCAGTCGCAGCGGTCTTCAGCTCGTTGATAGCCTGACCCACTACGCGCTTTTCTTCAGCGGGAACGGTACGGAAATCATTCATGAGGGCCGGAATGATACCCTTCTTACTCAAATATTTGATACGGAGAGCCTCCACTTCGGCAGCATCGGCAGCTGTCAGTGCGGCAATCTCAGTGCGTAAATTTGCTATTTTTTCTAACATCACGTGATTATTACTTAAGTGCTGCAAAGTTACACAAAATTAACGACTGAAGCAATAGATAAAAAACAGAAAAAAGGATGACTGAACCATCCGGGGCACACCCCTCTTCGCTCGCCACTGATTCAGCACTTCACAGCTACCGGCCGGAGCAAGCCCCGGCCGTGTCGCAGAACAAACCGGCCGACGCCATATATCCACTAGCTTACAGGTAGTTAATAGCCAGACGAGCCGCATGCAGCCTGGTGCTTGCCAGGCTCCGCAAAGCATCTACAGCATGAGAGTGCACCGCCTCGGCCCGACCATCAACGCCGGTGCTATAGATAATATAAAGAGTCAGATTCACCACTGCTTGGACAAGCTTTTCAGCCACCATTGCGCTATCGACATCAAGCGCATCAGGAGCCTGTGCACACAGTTCGCCAAGACTCCGATCAGCCCGCCAGCCCGAAAAGGCCAAATACGACATTGCAGCACCGAAAGCCGACTTCACTACTATCTGCAAGGCCGAAGCTTGTGCCGGCGACAGAATGTGAGCGACGTAGCCCGTCGCCGGTTCGTTGACATAACCACGCAACGCCGTGATTGCATAGAGGCGCTCAAGCACCTCATTCATTGAGAGTGTAATTTTCATAGTACGTTAAGATTAAGATTGTGTGTGTTTGTTTGCAAAAGTACAATAATAATTTAATCCGCGCAACGACTACTTGTTTTTATTTTCGCCACTACACATCGAGTCCATCCTGCCATGCACTGCTAAAAGCATCTATTTTGAACAAAATTTGGATTTCGCTCATGTATTTTACACTAGCTCCCTTGTGGATTCAAAAAAAAGTCGTACCTTTGCAGTGGGTAAGTCCTACACGACCAGCTCCCCGAGAATCCCCCAGGTCTTGACCGAAGCAAGGGTATTGGGTTGTAGCGGTGCGATGTAGTAAGCTTACCCTTTTTTCATTTTATAACCATTTTTTTAACCGACAACGATATGCGTGCGCCCGAAGAAGTCAAAGACTGCACCCTCCTGGGCAACCAGGGGGTAAAATACCCTACACAGTACTGCCCCGAAATCCTCGAAACGTTTCCCAACAAACATCCGGAGAACGAATATTTGGTAACGTTCAACTGCCCCGAGTTCACTTCACTGTGTCCCAAAACCGGCCAGCCCGACTTTGCCGAAATCGTCATCAGCTACATTCCGCGCATCAACATGGTCGAAAGCAAGAGCCTCAAACTCTACCTCTTCAGCTTCCGCAACCACGGCGACTTCCACGAAGACTGCGTCAACATCATCATGAAGGACCTTGTGCGACTGATGGATCCAAAATACCTCGAAGTTCGCGGCATCTTCACCCCTCGCGGCGGCATCTCAATCTACCCCTTTGCTAACTACGGCGACGCCGACCACCAGGACCTCGTCCGCGCTCGTATGCTCGCCATGTTCCCCAACCGCTGATTATGGCTAAAGATTGTCTGCTCATAGCCAGCGGCGGCATGGACTCCACCACCATGCTCTACGAATATGCCGACCGCATAGCCTTGGCCGTCACTTTCAACTACGGCTCAAACCACAACGCGCGCGAAATCGAATGCGCGCGCTACAATTGCGCAAAGCTCGACATACCCCTCCTCGTCATCGACCTACCCTTCATCGGTCAAATATTCAATAGCTCGCTACTGCAAGGCGCCGACGCCATCCCCGAAGGCGACTATGACGACGACAATATGCGCTCGACCGTCGTACCCTTCCGCAACGGCATCATGCTATCCATCGCAGCCGGAATCGCCGAAAGCAAGGGCCTCAAACACGTGATGATGGCCAACCACGGTGGCGACCACGCGATTTATCCCGACTGCCGCTCAGGATTCGTCACAGCCATGTCAGCTGCCATCTGCGCCGGCACCTACGATGGCATCACCCTCGAATCGCCCTACACCGACATCAGCAAGACCGAAATCGCTGCTCGCGGCGGACGACTCGGCATCGATTATAGCCACACCTACTCGTGCTATAAAGGCGGAGAGCTCCACTGTGGCCGCTGCGGCACCTGCACCGAGCGCCGCCAAGCCTTTATCGACGCCGGCCTCCCCGACCCCACACGCTACGAGGAATAAGTCGTCGTATCACACTACAGCACCTAACAACAAGGGAGCGCACTCCGGCTGAGGCGCTCCCTTGATATTTTGTTGAATTAGTAGCGGATTAGAGATCCCAAACGAGGTACATAGCACCCCAAGTGAAACCGGCACCGAAGGCGGTAAGCACAAGGCGATTACCCTTATGGAGCTGACCCTTATACTCGTCGAGACACAGAGGAATTGATGCCGCCGAGGTGTTGCCGTAATGCTGAATGTTGACCAGTACTTTTTCCATAGGGAATTTAGCTCGGTCAGCCACAGCTTCGATGATGCGAAGATTAGCCTGATGAGGAATCAGATAGTCAACATCATCAGCCGACAGATTATTGCGCTGCATGACGTCGAGCGTCGATGTGAGCATATCGGTCACTGCATTCTTATAGACATTGCGACCATCCTGGAACAGGAAGTGCTGACCAGCGTCGAGAGTAGCCTGCGAAGTAGGCAGCACCGAGCCACCGGCTTCCATAAGCAGATGCTCGCGACCGCGGCCATCAACATGGAACACTGCATCGATAACGCCTACACCGGCTTCTTCTGTCGGTTCGACGAGTACGCAAGCAGCACCGTCGCCAAACAGAGGACAAGTAGCGCGGTCTTGATAGTTAACCATCGACGACATTTTCTCGGCACAGCATACAATCACTTTCTTGTAAGTACCCGACTTAACGTAGCTGGCAGCATCCTGCAGTGCTACAATGAAGCCGGCACAAGCAGCCTGAATGTCATAGGCATAAGCATTCTTAAGACCAGTGCCGTGAGCAATCACCGAAGCGGTCGACGGGAAGCGATAGTCAGGATTCGACGTAGCGCAAATGAGCAAGTCGATTTCGTCGGCGTTTACATTATACTCCGCCAGCATTTTTTCCACAGCCTTGATTCCCATATACGACGAACCTGCGCCTTCCTTATGCAGAATACGGCGTTCCTTGATACCGACACGGGTGGTAATCCACTCGTCGTTAGTATCTACCATCTTTGAGAGCATTTCGTTATCGAGTACGTCATCAGGGACGTATGAAGCTATTGCGGATATGCGTGCGCTGTACATATGAATTTATGAATTTGGTTGCTGAAGTTTGTAATAACCACCGGCGCTATATACTCTGAGTATATATATGAAAACTTGCTCCTTTCTTCTCCGTGGCCTGCCACCTGCGCATAGTGCTCAGTGTATGTGACAAGCCTGGGAGTCGCAAGGAGTAACTTTTCATATCGCGCCTACACGGGTCGTTAGCGACCCTGCACAGATAGGGAGGGATTTGCTTAGAGAGCAGCTTCGCCCATGACGATAGCCTGCTTGCCGCGGTAGTAGCCGCATTCGCCGCATACGGTGTGGTATACGTGCCATGCGCCGCAGTTGGGGCAGAGTGCAAGTGTGGGAGCTACAGCCTTATCATGTGTACGACGCTTGGCTGTACGAGTCTTCGATTGTTTGCGTTTAGGATGTGCCATTGTTCTTTATTGTTTATTGTTTTATTTTATATCTTTATGATGGAGAGAGTTTCTCTCATTGTGTCATTTTTTAATTCTCACTGTCCGCAAGACCTTTGAGGGCATCCCATCGAGGATCGGTAGGAGCATCTTCTGCCTCGTCAAAATCACCCGTCTCAAACATTTCTTCATCGACGGCCGAACCGGCACGATGCTTTTTGAGCAGGGCGCTCATCTGGCGATTACACTTGCCCGCCGGATGGACGTGCTTGATGGGGATAGCCAGCACTACGGTGTCGTAAAGCATGTAAGCTACGTTGAGTTCGTTGTCGCTCTGCGGGATTATCAGCAGGTCGTCACTTTCGTCATCGTAGTCATCGCCATACTCGACATTGATGTCGTAGGTCGTATCAATCTCCACCTCTAGGTCATCTAGGCAACGGTCGCAAAGCATCAGCACCGTACCTTCAATATCGAACTGCAGAGCATAGACATCGTGATTGTATTTCACAGTCAGATGCACAGCAAGGTCGGCATCGCGGATCTCATCATACTCCATGTCCACAAAGAACTGGTGGTCGAGCTTGTAATCAAACTCGTGAGTACCGGGCGCCAACGACTTCAAAGGCAATTTGAATGCTGAGAACTTTCCCATTACTTTGATTGACGTTTCGTGAAAAACTTTGCAAAGTTACGGATTATCTATTAATTGACAAACTTTTCCCTGAAAATAATGTTAAAAACGCCCAATACTCAACACAAAATTCGCCAAATTTGCCCAATTACGGCAACCCGATATGTCGATTTTAAAAATACGATACAGACCCACGACATTCGACTGACCGACTGCGCCCAAAGCATTTTTTAGGCGATTTTTACTTCTTTTTTGCCTTTAAGTGAAAAAATTCATAATTTTGCACTTTAAACCTTTTAATTATGAAACTACTGAAAGAATTCAAAGAATTTGCCATGCGTGGCAACGTTGTCGACATGGCTGTCGGTGTTATCATCGGTGGCGCTTTCGGCAAGATTGTAACTTCACTAGTTAACGACGTGATAATGCCCGCTATCGGCTTCCTTACCGGCGGTGTAAATTTCACTGAATACAAATTCATCATCAAAGAAGCTAGTGATACAGCTGAAGAAGTAGCCGTATCATGGGGCAATTTCGTGCAGACCGTTGTCGACTTCCTCATCATCGCGTTCTGTATCTTCATGGCCATCAAGGTTATGAACAACCTCATGAAGAAAAAGAAAGAAGAAGAAGCTCCCGCTCCGGCACCTGCTCCGGCCGGCCCCACCCAGGAAGAGCTCCTCGCCGAAATTCGCGACCTACTCAAAAAGAACGCTGAAAAATAAGCTTTTGCCATCATCTACTGACACATACACCCCCGAGTGGCAGACCATCTTTCTGATTGGCCTGCCAGGCTCGGGTAAATCGACACTTGGCCGCGCCCTGCAAAGTGCGGGCGTGGCTAACTTTGTCGACCTCGACCAAGCAATCGAGGAACGAGCCGGCATGTCGGTACGCGAAATTTTCGCCCAACAAGGCGAATCCGCCTTCCGCCGCCTCGAGACTGACACCCTGCGAAGCTTCACCGACTCGCCCGGCACGTCCGGCCACTTGCGCATAGTAGCCTGTGGCGGAGGCACGCCATGCTTTGGCGACAACCTCGACCATATGCTCGCCTCGGGCCGCGTCGTTTACCTTCAAGCTCGCCGCGACATCCTCATCCGCCGACTCATCGAAGCCGGCGACTCACGCCCACTGCTCCGCGGTCGCGACGCCGAAAGCGTCGGACAGTACGTCGATGACCTCACGATGCGTCGGCATCCATTTTATAGCCGAGCCCACGCCACGTTCGACTCATCACAACTCGACTCGGCCGAGCAAATCGCTGCCACTGTCGAGCGCTTCAAATCTTTCATAAACTCCTCGCTATGAGCTTCGCTCCCACTCCTCAAGAACAACCCGTCGAAACAATTGCATCGCGCCGCTACATCACCCTTGGCCTGCCTGCCGGATCGACTCGCGGCGAACGCCGATTCCCACTCACTCCGGAAGGTGCTGCCATGCTCGTCGAACGCGGATTTGAAGTCCGCCTCGAATCCGGAGCCGCCGACTGCATCCACTTCGACGACGAAGCTTATCGCCGAGCCGGAGCGCGCATCGTCAGCCGCACCGAAGCTCTCGACTGCGACATCGTGCTGCTACTGCCGGCAATCTCGGCCAACGATGCCCGCCGCCTGAAAAACGGCTCCGTGCTACTCTCACTCTCGCACCTCGAAGGCCGTACACCCGAAGCCATCGCAGAGCTGCTCAAACGCCACATCATAACCATCGCCCTCGACCTCATCACCGACGACAACGACAACCATCCCTTCGCCGACATCCTAGCCGAAGTCGATGGTCGCGCCGCTCTAGCAATCGCATCGTCGCTCCTGGCCGACCCTGTCCATGGCAAGGGCATACTTCTGGGCGGCATAGCCGCCATCGTACCTTGCGAAGTCACCATTATCGGCTCTGACCTAGCCGCCGTGGCTGCCGCACGCGCCGCAATAGGCCTCGGCGCCACCGTACGCATGTTCGACAACGACGTCTACCGCCTCCGCGAAGCCATACGCAGCCTCTCAAGCGCTGCAGGCACATCAGTAATAGCATCATCGCTGCATCCTCGCGTCTTTGCCTCAGCCCTGCGCTCGGCCGACATCGTTATCGCCACTCCCACACGCCATCCGCTAGAAATCGGCTCCGACTTAGTTGCCGAAATGAAGCGCGGGGTCATCGCATTCGACCTCACAGGCCGCCACTCTCGCCCGGTATTCCCCGGCCTGAAACAAATCGACCTCGCCGACGCACCAAGCTGCAACGGCTTGGCCGACTCGCTGGCCGCCTGCTACATCAACGCCGGCTCGGCCGTTCCCCGCACAGCCGCCATGGCCCTAACCACCACACTAACCACGCTGCTCGACGACGTCCTCGTCTGCGAAGGTATATCCAACGCTCTTCGCTTCAATTCCGGCCTAGCGCGCGCCGCCCTCACATTCCTCGGCAAAGCCGTCAACACCGACATCGCTCGCCTTGCCGGATGCCAACCCATCGACATCAACCTATTCCTACAATTCACCTAACCCATGGCCCCGAAAAAGAAATTCTACGTAGTATGGGAAGGTCGCGAACCAGGCATCTACGACGATTGGGACGATGCCTTCGAGCAAGTCGACGGCTACCCCAATGCCCGCTATAAAGCATTTCCATCATACGACTCGGCCGTAGCAGCCTTCCGCGGTCCGATCAGCGAGCAAGCCGCATTTCTCACCAAACTGGCTTCGCATGTCGCTCCCGGCGGCTCGGTTCGCGACTACACCACCATTCCCGGTATCCGCCTCGACGCCATCGCCGTCGACGGTGCTTGCTCACGCAACCCCGGCCCTATGGAATACCGATGCGTGCGCGTAGCCGACGGTGCCGAAATCTTCCGCAAGGGGCCTTTCCCAGGCGGCACCAACAACATCGGCGAATACCTCGCCCTAATCCACGCCGCCGCAATGCTCGCCCAGCGCGGCGACTCCACCACACCCATCTACACCGACTCGCGCACAGCCCTGGCCTGGGTGCGCAACCGCCGAGCCAACACCCGCGTAGCCGCTACCCCCGAAAATGCTCCTCTGCTGCAAATCGTAGCGCGCGCCGACGCCTGGATTCAGTCGCACGACATCCCCAACCCCATACTCAAGTGGGACACCGACAACTGGGGCGAAATACCCGCCGACTTCGGCCGTAAATAACCTGCCGTGCACTCTGCTAGCTAGCTGAGGGGCGGAAGAAGGCGTCGAGGTGGCGCTCGCCGAAGCGCTGGCAGAGCTCCCAGAAGTTGGGCACAAACAGTGTGCCGACGATGGCGTTGACCGCCATGCCGAACACCACGGCCGTGCCGAGCGACAGGCGCGACGCGGCGCCGGCACCCGTAGCAAAGAGCATAGGCATCACACCGAAGACGAAAGCAAGGGCCGTCATCATAATCGGGCGGAAGCGCACTCGGCCGGCATCAAGCGCAGCTTGGCGTATCGTCTGCCCGGCCTTGCGATAGTCAATGGCATACTCCACAATCAAAATTGCATTCTTGGCCGACAGACCCAGCAGCAAAATAATACCTATTTGTGTGTATATGCTCACCGATTGCCCCATAGCCATGCAGCCGATGATGGTACCCAAGATGGCCGTCGGCATCGCTATCACCACCGCAATCGGGTCGGTAAGGCTCTCGTACAGCGCGGCTAGCACGAGCAGCGTCACCACCACTGCCAATATCAGCACAAATGTCACGGTCGTACCGGAGTTCGTCTCTTGATAGGCTTCGCCAGTCCAAGCATAGCCATAGCTTTGCCCAAGTGCATTGCTTACAATTTCTTCCATAGCTTTGATACCATCGGCCGACGACACACCATCGGCCGGAGTGGCTGTCAGCGCCGCCGTATTATACATATTGTAGCGACTGACGGTCGATTCGCCCATCGATGGACTAACGGACGCGAACGAGGCCAGCGGCACCATATTGCCCTGCGAATTGCGCACCGTCAAATTCAAAATGTCATCGACTCGCGCACGGGCTGCGCCATCCGCCGCCAAGTTCACCTGATACACGCGACCAAAGTCCACAAAATCATTTACATACACCCCGCCCATATAGGCCGACAGAGTCGAATAGACATCCTCCAGACGCAGCCCCTGCATCTTCACCTTGTCGCGGTCGATATCGACAGCATACTGAGGCACTACGCCCTGATAGAGCGACGTCACCGATGCTATGCGCGGGTCAGACTCGGCAGCCGCGCGCACATCGGCCAGCGCCTTCATCATCTGCTCCGGCCCGAGGTTGTTAATATCAAGCAGCTGCATTTCCAGCCCCGACGACATCCCCAGGCCGGGGATTGCCGGCGGGTTGAGCGAGAAGATAATCGGCTCCTGCATCGAGGCGCCAATACGGTTGGCAGCGTCGATAATCGCATTAACTGATAGCGTTTTGGCGCGTCGTTCGCTCCACGGCTCCAGTATCACGAAGGCCGACCCCAAGTTAGAACTGGCGCCACCTCCCATGAAGGAAAAGCCACTCACGGTCATCACATCCTTGACGCCCGGCACCTCGCGCAACTGTCGCGCATAGCCAGTCACAACCTTATCGGTGCGGTCGAGCGAAGCACCGGTGGGCAGCTGTATCGACGAGATGAAGTAGCCCATATCCTCCTGCGGCACGTAGCTCGTAGGCCACTTTACGAAGCCCCAAAAGGCCGCAGCGGTAAGCACCAGGAAGAGCCCGATAGCCACCCAGGGGCGTCGCAAAAATCGGCCGACCACGGACATGTATGCCTCCAAGGCGGCGCCGTAGCCCCGATTCCACCACTTATATATGAAGAAGCGCGGTGGCTGCGTCGGCTTCAGAAACAGAGCGCACATGGCGGGCGTGAACGTCAGAGCGTTGAACCCCGAAAAGGCCGTCGACACAGCTATAGTCAGAGCAAATTGCTTGTATAGCTGCCCGGTAATGCCACTCACTAGCGCTGTCGGGATGAATACAGCCAGCAGCACGAGCACTTCGCCCACGACCGGCCCTTGCAGCTCTTTCATAGCCTTCTCGGCCGCCTGCCGCGGATTTAGCTCGCCTTGGTCGAGCAGTCGCGCACAGCCTTCGACCACCACGATAGCATCGTCGACCACAATCGCGATAGCCAACACCAGGCCGAAAAGCGTCAGTGTGTTGAGCGAAAATCCCATAAACTTCATCACCGCTAGCGTCGCTATCAGCGACACCGGTATGGTCAGCATCGGTATGATTACCGCACGCCAATTCTGCAGAAACAGCAGTATCACCACCATTACGAGCAACGTTGTTTCAAGAAATGTCATCAGCAGCTCGTCGATGGATGCGGTGACAAATTCGGTGGTGTCGAGCATCACCGTGTAGCTGACACCGGGCGGAAAGTAAGCCGCCAGTTCTTCGAGTTTTTCCTCGCAGTGCTTGGCCACATCGAGCGCGTTGGCGCCGGGCAGCTGCGAGATGCCGATTAGAGCCGTCTGCTGGCCGTTCACGCGCGAAATCTGAGTGTACGACGTTGAACCCAAGTCAACCTCAGCTACGTCGCGCAGCCGCAGGATGCCGTCGCCATCAGCTCGCAACACTATGTCGCCAAACTGGTCGGCACCGACTAGGCGCCCCTGCGCAGTCAGCGTGTAGGTAAATGGCTGGTCGGACGGCACTGGCCGATTGCCCACACTGCCGGCCGACACCTCAATATTTTGCGAGCGGATAGCAGCCTCGACATCGGCAGGTGTCAAGCCGCGCTCACGCATCACATCGGGTTTAAGCCACACGCGCATCGAATAATTGCCGGCGCCAAAGGCCGTCACGCCTCCAACGCCATCGACGCGCGCCAGCTCGTCGGTCAGATGCAACGTAGCGTAGTTCGTCAGAAACAAGGCATCATAGCGCGAGGGGTCGTCGCTATCGAGGCTGATAAAAAGTATGCGGTCCGACGACTCCGACATCACCGACACGCCTTGCTGCTTCACCTGCGCAGGCAGTGTCGCTTCAGCTTCGGAAATACGATTCTGCACCTTCACTGTAGCCATATCGGGGTCAACACCTTCCTCAAAGGTAAGCGTCAAGCGGTACGAACCATCGGAGCCCGACGTCGAACTCATATAGAGTAGCCCTTCTACACCATTGACTTGCTGCTCTATAGGCACACCTACAGTCTCGGCCACCGTCTTGGCATTGGCTCCCGGATACGTGGCCGTCACCATCACTGTCGGCGGAGTGATATCCGGATACTGCGCCACCGGCAATTCTCTGTAAGTCAACACACCGGCAAGCACCATGGCCACAGCGATAACAATCGCAAAAATCGGCCTATCAATGAAAAATTTACTAAACATGGCTTTGAGGTATTATTTGACTATGTGAGGACGCACGGCCAAGCCGTCGCGCATCTTGAGCAGAGCTGAGGTCACGTAGCGATCGCCCGGCTGCACACCCGACATCACCACGCGCATGGTATCGCTGACCAAGTCGCCAACCTCGACCGGCGTGTAGACCACGCGATTCGAATCATTCACCACATACAGGTAGCGGCCCAGCTGGTCAGTTCCCAACGAAGCATCGCGCACCAACATAGCCTGCGGCTCCACCTTGTAGGGCAAGCGCACAGTGGCATACATACCATCGCGCAGCTCACCCCAGCGATTTTGCAACCTACATTTGAGCAATAGCGACCCTGTCGAGGTATCGACATTTGGTGATATATAGTACATTCGACCGGTGTATGTGTGCGGCAGCTTTTCCTGAAACTGAATCGGCACGGAATCATAATCAATCAGATGTCGGTTGTTGGCGTGTTCGAACATACGCAGAAACGATGCGTCTTCGATGTAGAAATTAGCATCAACAGTAGCGTCATCGTAAATCCGCGCCAGCGTCACCGGCGACGCTTCGCCGGCCACATAAGCTCCGGCAGAGTATATGCCCGACGACATGCGGCCGTCGAATGGCGCCCGAATCGTACACTTCTCTACGTTGCTGCGGGCTTGGTCGACGGCTGCACGCGCCGTAGCTATGGCAGCTCGACTCTGATCGCGCTCGCTCAGCGCCTGAGCCACCTCCATCTGCGACACGGCATTGCTCGGCGCAGCCCTTCGCACAGCCTCGTAGTGGCTCTCGGCGTATTGATTGACACTTACTGCCTTGTCCAGCGACGCCTCAGCCTCGGCCAGCGCGTCGGCATAAGTATTTGTAGCAATAGTGAATAGCACGTCGCCGCGACGCACTTGCGAGCCACCCTCGTAGTGCTGCGAAGCCACCGTGCCATTGACGCGGCACACCACATCGGCCGAGCTCGACGCTTTCAACGTGCCCGGATACGAACGAAAGAGCGTCACCGAGTCAGTCACCACCGGCGTCACATCAACAGTCAGCTCATCAGTTGCCGGCTCCACCTTGCGATTGCAAGCTCCGAGTGCTGCTACCAGTGCAGCCGCAGTTGCTATATAATATAAATATATATGTCTCATAGCGTATATTAATTAGCATTTTCAAGATATTGATTATAACCTCCGCCGAGCGCCTTATACAGATCGACGAGAGCAGTCATTGCAGCTCCTCGGGCCGAAATCACAGAATTAGTATAGCTCAGCAAATCGACCTGCGCATTAGCCACTACGGTGAACTCTTCCAAACCCTGCGTATAGAGATCAAGCGACAAATTGAGCAACTCAGCAGCCGCATCGGCCGCTTGCCTATAATACTCAGCCTGCTCGAGCGACCGCCTGTATTTCTCCAATGCATTATCCACTTCGCAGTAGGCATTCATCACCGTATAATTATATGTCGCCACGGCAGCCTCCAATTCGTCGCGCGCCGCGGCCACTCCGGCACGCCGCGCAAAGCCGTCGAATAGTGTCCACGACAACGTTGGCGCCACCGAGTACTCAAAACCTCGGTCGGTGAACATATCGCTCGGACGCCCGGCCGATACACCGACCCGCCCTTGCAACGTCAGCGATGGTAAATAATCCGTCCGTGCAATCCCCAAAGCCGCAGCCGCAACGTCAATCTGCTGCTCTGCCGCCAAAATATCCGGACGACGACGTAGCAAGTCGGCCGGCAAACCGGCACTTACTACTGATGCATACTCAGGTAGCGGTGCAGGCACGCCCACGCGAGTAGCAACTTCTTCGGGATACACACCTAGCAGCAATGCCAACGAATTGATATATCCCCGCACGGCGGCTTCAAGCTGAGGCACTACCGCCTCAGTCGAATACAATACGGCAAGTGCCTGGTCAACATCTATCTTTGAAGCCAGCCCACACTCAAAACGCGCCTGTGCCAAGTGCGCTATCGTATCCTGACGGCCAATATGTGCCTGCGCTACAGCCAGCTCCGATTGGCTCACTCGCAAACCGATATAATTGGAAGCGACTTGGCTACACAAACTTTGCATCATTGCCACCCAATCAGCACGACTAGCACGATACCTGGCTCGGTCGCGACGAACCGACTGACGAATCTTACCAAAGAGGTCTATTTCCCACGACAACGTCGCACCAAGCGAATATGTCGACGCTGACATAGCTCCACTGCGCGAGCGCTCATAGCCAATGTCGATGCCTACCTGTGGAAAATAGCCGCCGCGCGACACTTCGACTTGACGCTGCGCAGCATCCATCCTGAGCATAGCCACTACCAAGTCGAAATTACCATCCTCCGCTTCAGAAATAAGAGAGTCGAGCAGCAAGTCGCCAAAACCATGCCACCACTGGTCGGCAGAAGGCAACTCGGCCGACAATTCGCCGCCCCAGCTGCCAGGCATATCGTTAACGACTGCGTCACGAATCGAGACATTCGCTCTCGTACTCGCCGAGCAAATCGGCAATCCGACGATTGAAATTAAAATTACAATTAAAAATTTTCTTACGTTTTTCATTACGTTCGAACAGTTATCTCACTTTTTGTTGCTACTTGTCCAAAACCGGTTTTATACTTAAATAACCTCACAAAAACCGAAAAGTTGGTCAAAAAAATGCTTTAAAACATTTTTTTTGCAGAAAAATGAAGAAAAATTGCTCAAAAATTTGCGCACAATAAAAAAAGTACTTAACTTTGCACCGCAAAACCCGCGAATGGCCCATTCGTCTATCGGTTAGGACGCAAGATTTTCATTCTTGAAAGAGCAGTTCGATTCTGCTATGGGCTACTAATAAAAAAACAACAAAAATTCTCACTTAACGACATGGCAAACCATAAGTCATCAATTAAAAGAATCCGCCAGACCGAGAGCCGCCGTCTGCGCAACCGTTACTACGCCAAGACCGCTCGTAACGCTGTTCGCAACCTGCGCAAACTCACTGATAAGGTTGAAGCTGAAGCTAAGCTGCGCACTGTGAGCGCCATGCTCGACCGCCTCGCCTCGAAAAAAGCAATCTCCAAAAATAAAGCTGCAAACCTCAAGAGCAAGCTTTCGCACCACATCGCTAAGCTCGCCTGAGTCCAAGTCATAGCACACAAGGAGACTAACTCATAAGTTTCTCCGCATAATTTTTTTGAGTTTTTAGAGATTTTTTTGGCCCATTCGTCTATCGGTTAGGACGCAAGATTTTCATTCTTGAAAGAGCAGTTCGATTCTGCTATGGGCTACCTTGACCCCGATGCCTCTTCAGGCACCGGGGTCTTCGGTTATACCCATCCCACAAAAAAACCGACACAAGCCACTCAATATAACTATTGAAACCGGGCTTGTATTTTTTTTGAAAAAAATTCTTTGGAAAGCACATATCTTTTGTGAACCTTTGCGAAGTTAGTATCCTAATATACATAGTTTTTTGATTAAAGCAATTTGCCTTTTACTGGGTGCAAGATGCGTCGGCAACCC
>CAYWAM010000033.1:0-22492 GCA_964456545.1 uncultured Bacteroides sp. | reverse complement strand
GTTTTTTGATTAAAGCAATTTGCCTTTTACTGGGTGCAAGATGCGTCGGCAACCCTAACGGCATTCACTATTTCACTTTCACCGAAGGATACTCTAAGTGTTATGAATCTGATGCTCAAGGCGTCAGCACTTCAAACTATAACGATTATTTTAAATACGCCGGCAAGAAAAATGGCATCCTCGTCTATGAACATGTGAAAAGCAGCTCCTTTAATAGCGTAGGCGAACAATATCTACTAATTTCGGAAGATTTCAGCCGCATGAGCTGGAGAATAGGCATGGACGACATGATTAACCACAAAGGCAGTGTGCGAGTACTCGAATATGTAAGCAATCCGCAAAAAAATTCTCGCGACGAAGCCCCGCTGCAGTTGTATTGAGAAGATTTGAAATCACATCGAAATAAAGGACCGACTTCCTTAGTGTTGTCGGTCCTTCATTTTTTTAGGGGGGGGGGTACACTCGTTGGGATGTTTATTAATAAAAAAAACGCCTTGCAGCGGTGTGCTACAAGGCGTCGATGGGTACCCGGACCCGGGATCGAACCGGGAAGGATTGCTCCAACGGTGTTTGAGACCGTCGCGTCTACCGATTCCGCCATCCGGGCGCACTGCAAAGTTAGGCATTTTTTGCCATTCGGCAAGCGTTCAGCTCGTTTTTTTAGCACAAATAACCCTCTTTTTGCGATTTTTTGAGTATTTTTGTGGAAATTTCTTGATGATGAGCACCGACACTCGACTACCCCTTATAGGCTTGACCGTGGAGGGCCTGCGCCATGTAGCGGCGGAGGTCGGCCTTAAGCCGTTTGCAGCCAAACAGATGGCTGCGTGGCTATACGAACGACGCGTCACCGACATCGACGCTATGACCGACCTTTCAAAAGAAGGCCGCCGCAGATTAGCCGAAAAGTATTGTATCGGACGTACTGCACCTCTGACTAGCTCGGTCAGCGCCGACGGCACCGTGAAATATCTATTCGAAGGCGTTGGAGACATGGCCGTAGAAGCCGTCTTCATCCCCGACGGCGAACGTGCCACACTGTGCGTATCATCGCAAGCCGGATGCCGCATGGGCTGCAAATTCTGCATGACTGGCCGCCAAGGATTCCACGGCAATCTGTCGGCCGCCGGTATTATGAACCAGATTTTGTCAATCCCCGAAAGCGAACGCCTCACCAACATCGTGTTTATGGGCATGGGCGAGCCGACCGATAACATCGACGCGGTCATGACGGCTCTTGAAATTCTCACCTCGAAATGGGGCCTTGCCTGGAGCCCGAAGCGCATCACCGTATCAACCGTCGGCAATCGCGCCGGTCTACGCCAACTTCTGGAGCAAACTCGCGTACACATGGCCGTGAGTGTTCACTCACCATTCCCCGAAGAGCGACGCGAGATAATGCCTGCCGAGCGTGCATTCCCCGTACGCGAAGTAATGGAGATGATGCGCGGCTACGATTTCGCACACCAGCGACGCCTCTCAGTAGAATACATACTCTGGAAAGGCCGCAACGACGACCGCTACCACGCCGACGCACTGGCCCGACTGCTTCGCGGCACCGACGCTCGCGTCAACCTCATTCGCTACCACGCCCTTCCGGGCTCCGACATGCTGCCACCGTCGACAGCCACCATGGAAGCTTTCCGCGACCGACTCAATGAGCTGGGCGTGACGGCAACAATCAGAGCTTCGCGCGGCGAAGACATTGAAGCCGCTTGCGGCATGCTCGCCGGCGAACACGGCAGCGAAAAAGCACAATAACAAATCATCGAACTTCATTGTTAACCAAATATAATACCGAACGATAAATGCATAGCAAAATAAAAGTGGGAATCACCCACGGCGACATAAACGGCATCGGCTACGAAATCGTGCTGAAGCTACTGGAGGACGGCCGATTGGCCGAGCTCTGCACGCCAATCGTGTACGGCTCGGCAAAGATTGCCGCCACCTACCGCAAGGCACTGCAAATGCAGCAGGTGCCTATGACTCAAATCGAAACGCCCGAACAAGCCAACGGCGACACCAACTACATTATCAACGTCGTAGGCGAAGACGTGCGACCCGAGCCCGGACAGCCAACCGCCGAAGCCGGACGCGCAGCATACATCGCGCTAGAGCGTGCAGTAGCCGACCTAAAGAACGGCGACATAGACGTATTAGTGACTTGCCCAATCAATAAGTCGACAATACACAGCACCGAATTCACCTTCCCGGGACACACCGAGTATCTCGAAGCAGCCGCAGGCGAAGGCAAAGCCCTGATGATACTTTGCGACGAGAACATGCGCGTAGCCTTGCTATCGACTCACACACCGATTGCCCAAGTGGCCGAAACAGTTACTGAAGAGGCAATCATCGAGAAACTTCGCATATTCGACCAATCGCTCCGACGCGACTTCAGCATCGGCGCTCCGCGCATCGCTGTACTTGGCCTCAACCCTCACGCCGGCGACAGCGGCCTACTGGGCTCTGAAGAAACCAACATCATAGCTCCCGCCATCGCCAAAGCACGCGAAGAGCGCATTTTGGCCTTTGGCCCCTACGCTGCCGACGGATTTTTCGGCTCCGGACAATTCAAGAAATTCGATGGCATCCTGGCCATGTACCACGACCAAGGGCTTGCTCCGTTCAAAGCCCTGGCTATGGGGTCAGGCATCAATTACACGGCCGGACTGCCTTTCGTGCGCACATCGCCCGACCATGGCACCGGATTCGACATCGCCGGACAAGGCCTTGCCGAACCCGACTCTACTCGAGCCGCTATCTACGCTGCCATCGACATTTGGCGTGCTCGCCGACGCTACGACGAAGCCCACCGCTCGCCGCTGCGCCGCCAGTACTACGAGAAAGGCTCTGATAATGTAGTCCTTGACCTGAGCGGAGAATGAATTTCGCCATCATAGCCGCCGGCGACGGCTCGCGCCTCGTCCATGAAGGCGTAGCCGCTCCAAAGCCGCTTGTCGACCTCGACGGACGGCCTATGATTCAGCGTCTTTTCGATATTTTCACCGAATGTGGCGCCGAAAGCATCGCCGTCATCGTCAACGAGAAGATGACTGACGTGGCGCACTACGTCGAAGAAGCCGCTCGACACTCGGCCGTGCCCATACACCTATGCATAAAATCCACCCCCGACTCGATGCATAGCTTCTACGAAGTATCCAACATGCTCTCGCCGGGCAAATTCGTACTCACCACCGTCGACACCATATTCAGCGCCGACTCAATGCGACGTCTCGTCGAAGCATTTGAAGCCGACAGCAAAGCCGACGGATACATGGGCGTCACCGACTATATCGACGACGAAAAGCCCCTATATGTGGGCGTCGACACCGACGGACGCGTTGACGCTTATCGCGACGAAGCCTTCGAGGGCGTTCGCTACGTATCGGCCGGCGTCTACGGCCTGCAGTCGCCCTCAGCCCTGCAAGTCCTTCGCGACTGCATCGACAACGGCATTGGCCGCATGCGCAACTACCAACGCGCCTTGCTCGAAGCCGGATTCAACCTGCGCGCATTCCCTATGGGCAAGGTTATCGACGTGGACCACGCTTCCGACATCGACAAAGCTCGCCACCTTATCGGGGCATTCGAAAACCTAAACAACGAAAAATGACCGCAATCAAACTCATATCGCTAGCCGCCGTAGCGCTTTGGGCGTCTGTCGCTTACTCCTGCAACAGCTCAGGGTCGACGGCCGCAGCTACAAGCTCGGCTGCTGACACCATCGCCGTGCGCGGGGCGTTCAGCGGCGACTCAGCCATGGCCATGGCCGAGCGACAAGTGGCATTCGGCCCGCGAGTGCCGGGCACCGACGCCCACGCCCACTGCGTCGCATGGCTCGTCGACCGCCTCTCGACCTTTGGCGCCGATACAGTCGAAGTGCTAGAATCCTCAACCACAGCCTGGAATGGCGCACAACTGCCCGTGCGCAACATATTAGCGCGCTTCAACGCCGCCGCTTCCGCTCGCATCATCCTGCTAGCCCACTACGACACTCGCCCGTGGGCCGACCAAGAGCCGGATGAAGCACTGCGCGAACGACCCATCGACGGCGCCAACGATGGCGCAAGCGGCGTAGCCGTGCTACTCGAAATCGCCCGCAACCTCGGACTCGAACCCGCCTCGGTGGGCGTCGACATACTGCTAACCGACTGCGAAGACTATGGCCGACGCGCCGATGCTCCGGCCACCTCCGACTACGACGATTCATGGGCACTAGGCGCCAAACACTTTGCCAAACACCTGCCCTACACCGCCGCCAACATGCCCCGCTACGGCATACTGCTCGACATAGTCGGCGGCCGCGACGCACGCTTTCCGCACGAATACTTCTCGGCCAACCTAGCTCAAGCACCGACAGCCAAAGTCTGGAACATGGCTCGCCGACTAGGATTCGCCGAGCGCTTCCCTGCTCAGATGGGCGGGGCTGTCAACGACGACCACATGCCGCTCATTCAAGCCGGAATCCCCGTGACAGACATCATCGAAAGTGCCAATCCGCAGACAGGCTCTTTTCCACCCACTTGGCACACACATAGCGATAACATCGAACACCTCGACGTCGCCACAATGCACGCCGTCGGCACAGTGGTTCTCAACGTAATATACAACGAAAAGCCATGACTATAGAAGAAAAACAATTAGAGATAATCGACCAGTTTGTCGACATCGAAGACTGGCTCGACCGCTACGCTCAAATCATCGACATGGGCAATGAACTTCCGCCCATCGACGACGCCCTAAAGACCCCCGACCGCCTCATCGAAGGCTGCCAGAGCCGCGTGTGGCTCGACGCTCGCCTCGACGACGACGGGCTGGTGCAATTCACGGCCGACTCCGACGCCATCATCGTCAAAGGCATCATCGCTATGCTTGTCGATGTGCTCAACGGCCACACCCCCGACGAAATTCTCGCGGCCGACCTCCATTTCATCAACGATATCGGCTTGAGCGAACACCTCTCGCCCACCCGCTCCAATGGCCTATTGGCCATGGTGAAGCAGATGCACGACTATGCTCGCGCATTCAAGCTACTGCAAGAGTCACACAAGGCCTAATACGATAATATTCTCAAACCTTAAACCCAATATTACACTATGTTACTATCGATTTCCAGTTTTTGGCAGGAAAATCAGGCTTTAGCCATCCTGCTCTGCATTCTGGTGATTGTGGTGCCCCTGCTGATTTTCTACATCTTCAAGGCTCGCCGCGACCACCCCAAAGGTCTGATTCCCGCCGCTATCGCCAACATGGGCGAACGCTTCGGCTACTACATCATGAACGCCGTCCTGCTACTCTTCCTCTGCTCTAAATTTGGCATCAGCGACGACCTGGCCGGCTGGATTTACGCCGTATTCTATTTCTTGATTTACGTCCTCAGCCTTCCAGGCGGCCTTATTGCCGACCGCACCCAGAAATACAAAGGCACTATCATCGCCGGCCTCCTAGTCATGGCCATCGGCTACGGCTTGCTGTCGATTCCCGTATTCTCTGACCAAGCCGACGGCGGCATCTCGTGGATTCTTGTATTCACCTGCTTCGCTCTGCTGCTCATCGCATTCGGCAACGGCCTCTTCAAGGGCAACCTCCAGGCCATCGTAGGCCAGATGTACGACAACTTCGAAGCTGAAGCTGCCAAGAAAGGCCCTGAAGCACTGGCCATCGCTAAAAGCCGCCGCGACTCGGGCTTCCAGATTTTCTACGTATTCATCAACATCGGTGGCGTAATCGCTCCGTTCATCGCTCCGCTGCTGCGCGAATTCTGGCTCAAAGCCCACAACCTGGCTTACAACGCCGACCTGCCCCGCCTGTGCCATAAGTTCATCGACAACGCCTCGGCTATGAGCGCCGGCGACACCGCCAACCTCGCTGGCCTTGCCGAAAAAGTGGGCTACACCGGCACCATCGACCAGGCATTCTGCTCGAGCTACCTCGAAATCTTCAACACCGGCGTGCACTTCTCGTTCATCGCATCTGTTGTAGCTATGCTCATCTCGCTCAGCGTATTCGCTTGGGTCATGAAGCGCCTCCCCACTCCCGTCAAGAAAGCTAAGGCTGCTACCGTCAGCGTCGCCGAAGCTCAAAGCGATGCCAAAGAAATCCGCCAGCGCATGTACGCCTTGTTCGCCGTGCTCGCTGTGGTTGTATTCTTCTGGTTCTCATTCCACCAGAATGGCCAGTCGCTCTCGGTATTCGCTCGCGACTTCGTCACCACCGACAACGTAGCGCCCGAAATCTGGCAGTGCATCAACCCCTTCTTCGTGATTGTCCTCACCCCGATTATCATGTTCATCTTCGGTGCTTTGGCCAAGCGCAATAAAGAAATCTCGACTCCCAAGAAGATTGCCCTCGGTATGATGATTACCGCCCTGGCTTACATTTTCCTGCTCGCCATCTCAGTAATCTACAACTACCCCTCGGGCGAAGAATTCAAGGGTCTCAACGAAGTAGCAAAAGCCTCGATGAAGACCGGCCCCTACGTACTGATTCTCACCTACTTCTTCCTCACCGTGGCCGAGCTGTTCATCTCGCCGCTGGGTCTGTCGTTCGTATCGAAAATTGCACCCAAGCACCTGCAGGGCATCTGCCAAGGCCTGTGGCTCACCTCGACCGCCGTCGGCAACCTCTTCATCGCTCTCGGTGTGACGATGCTCAACCAATTCCCGCAGCAGTGGATGTGCTGGGCCGTATTCGCCGGCTTCTGCCTCCTGTCGATGATTGTAATGCTTTCGATGGTCAAGTGGCTCGAACGCGTCACCGCCGACAAATAATCACGCCTAATCTACAACGGCCGGCTCCATAGCCGCCCGACATAATATCCGCACCCGCACGAGGCCTCGACTTCGCGCGGGTGCGCTTCTTTTAGCCTTCTCCGGCTGAGTAGGTACTTACCTAAAAGGCCAACCAAAGAAAACAAAAACACCATTACAAAACCGAAAAATTAAGCTTGACAATTGAGGATTCCGTCCGATTTATCAGGTTTTTAGGTTGCCAAATATAAAGTAGTTAATATTTTTTAATAAGTATGCGACAAAAAGGACAACCATTTCGCACTAAATGCAAATATCATTGCACAAAAAAGCAGTAACTTTGCATCGTAATTCGTGAATTAGGTAAAAAAGAAATCAATAGCTACAAAATTATAAATATGAAGAAGATTAATTCACTGACAATCAAATGCTTTATGGCGGCTGCAACGCTTGGTGCGCTCATGTCGTCGTGTGGCAAGAATGCCGAAGGCGCTCAGCAGGGCCAGGCTCCCCAGCTGAAAGTGCTCACCGTAGAAGTAGACAATGCAACGCTGTACAAGAGCCTTCCCGCTACCCTCAAAGGTAAAACCGACGTAGAAATTCGTCCCCTCGTTTCGGGCAACATCACCGCTGTTCACGTTGAAGAAGGCCAGCGCGTTGCCAAAGGTCAGGTGCTCTTCACACTCGACCAAGTTCCCTACCAAGCTGCTGTAGACCAGGCTCGTTCAGCTGTGAGCGCTGCCGAGACCGCAGTTGCCACCTCTGAAATCAACGCAACCAACCTCAAAGCTCTCTACGAGCGCAACATCATACCTCAGACCCAGTATCAAGTTGCCGAAAACCAGCTCGCTCAGGCTCGCGCACAACTCGCACAGGCCAAAGCAGCGCTGACTTCGGCCAACAACTCTCTGTCGTACACCGTAGTAAAGGCTCCGTCGAACGGCGTAGTTGGCACCATCCCCTTCCGCGTAGGTGCTCTGGCATCGCCCTCGATGATGACTCCCCTTACCACCGTCAGCGACAACTCGCAGATTTACGCTTACATCGCCCTGAACCAGAACGACCTGCTCGAAATGACCGACAACGGCGCTCGCTCGCTCGACGAAGCCGTGAAGGACATTCCCTCGCTGAAGCTCGTCCTCAGCAATGGCGCTGAATACGGCCTCGAAGGCGAAATCGAAAGCGTATCGGGCCTGGTCGACAACGCCACCGGCGCTGCCAGCGTTCGCGTACTCTTCCCCAACCCCTCGGGCATGCTCCGCAGCGGCTACACCGGCCAGGTGCGCATCCCCGTTGATGCTCCCAACAGCATCCTCATTCCTCAGAAGTCAACTTACGAAGTGCAGGACATCCGCTACGTCTTCACACTCAACGATAGCAACATCACCGTTCCGACCCGCATCGAAGTTCTCGAACTCAACGACGGTAAAAACTTCGTAGTCACCAACGGCCTCAAAGCCGGCGACCGCATCGTCACCGAAGGCATCGGCACCACCGTTCGCGCCGGTATGCCCATCAGCCCCGTCGACGCTAACGCAGCAGCCGAAGCTCCCGCAGCCGCTCAGGAATAATTTCCTCCGACGACAATAAAACATCACGACACCTCCCCGCGCCGCGTCGCACATACACTGATGCTGGCCGCGATGCCGTGACTATCAAAGTCAGTCAAAAACAACAACACAAAAGCTAATTCAAAATGAAACTAGATACATTTATTAATCGGCCTGTGCTCTCGACGGTGATTTCGATTTTCATCGTGCTGCTCGGTCTGCTTGGTATGATGTCGCTGCCTATCACGCAGTACCCCGATATCGCACCGCCTACCGTTCAGGTTTCGACCACCTACAACGGTGCTAACGCCCAGGCCGTGCTCAACTCGGTGATTGCACCTCTCGAAGAATCAATCAACGGTGCTGAAGGCATGCAGTACATCACCTCAACTGCTACCAACACCGGTTCAGCAACCATCACCGTAACATTCCGCCAGGGCTTCGACCCCGACATGGCCGCTGTCGACGTACAGAACCGTGTGTCGAAAGCTGCCAACCTGCTGCCCTCGGAAGTTAACCAGGTCGGCGTACAGACCCAGAAGCGCCAAACCTCGATGCTCGTCGGCATCGCACTTATCGACACCACCGATACATACAGCGAGGCATTCCTCGACAACTACCTGAAAATCAACATCATACCCGTACTCCAGCGTGTATCGGGTGTGGGCGACGTCATGAACTTCGGTGGCGACTACTCAATGCGCGTATGGCTCAAGCCCGAAATCATGGCTCAGTACGGCCTGATGCCGACCGACGTGGCCGGCGCTCTGGCCGAGCAAAACGTCGAAGCCGCTCCCGGTGCATTCGGCGAACAGGGCGACCAATCGTTCCAGTACCCGATGCGCTATCGCGGCCGTCTGACCACTCCCGAGGAATTCGGCGACATCGTCATCAGCGCCAAGCCAACAGGCGAAGTACTCCGCCTGCGCGACGTAGCTGAAATCGAACTCGGCCGCGTGACCTACGGCTTCCACAGCAAGGGCAACGGCCACCACTCTACCATGTGTATGGTGTTCCAGACCGCCGGCTCGAACGCTACCCAGATTATTAACGACTGTCTCGCTGAAATCGAAAAGATGAAAGCCGACCTCCCCGAAGGCCTCATCTTCGACGTGCCGATGAACAACAACGACTTCCTCTATGCATCAATCTGGAACGTAATCCAGACCCTCATTGAGGCATTCGTGCTCGTGTTCCTCGTGACATACGTATTCCTCCAGGACTTCCGTTCTACCATCATCCCGGCTATCGCCATTCCCGTGGCCTTGATTGGTACATTCTCGGTGATGAACGTCATCGGCTTCTCGATCAACCTCATCACCCTGTCGGCTCTCGTGCTCGCTATTGCGATTGTGGTCGACGACGCCATTGTGGTCGTCGAAGCCGTCCACGCCAAGCTCGACCAGGGCTACAAGTCGGCTCGCCGCGCTTCGATCGACGCCATGAGCGAAATCGCCGGCGCACTCGTGTCGATTACCCTGGTCATGATGCTCGTGTTCATCCCCGTGTCGTTCATGCCCGGCACCGCAGGTGTGTTCTACCAGCAGTTCGGTATCACCATGGCAATCGCCATCCTCTTCTCGGCTATCAACGCTTTGACCCTGTCGCCTGCGCTGTGCGCCGTGTTCCTTAAGCCCCACAACGACGACTCGAGCCTGAAAGAACGCCTCGGCAAAGCCTACTCGGCTGCCGGCGAAGCAGTAGTCGGCCGCGCCAAGCGCTCGTTCGGCCTCAACTTCCCGCCGATTATCACAGTGGTGCTCCTGTGCGCAACGGTTTACTTCATGATTGCTCACTGGTTCTCGTTCCACAACATCCTGCAACTCGCTTTCGCTAGCGTCTGCGCCGTACTCACCATCCTCGGCCTCTTCGGCAAGCGCTTCCACAACGCATTCGAGAACGGCTACAACAAGATGCTCGAAAAGTATAAGAAAGGCGTTGGCTTCTTCGCTCGCCACCGCATCGCTTCGTTCTGCACCGTCATCGTGTCTGTCGTAATCCTTGCCTACCTGATGGCTACAACTCGTAGCGCCATGGTGCCCGACGAAGACACCGGCTTCATGTTCGGTATGGTCGACATGCCCGCTGGTACTTCGCAGGAACGCACCACTGAAGTCCTCGACCAACTCGAAAAAATCGTTATGGCCAACCCCGCCGTTCGTCTGGTTCAGACCATCAACGGCTACTCGTTCGTGGCCGGCCAGGGTGCTACTTACGGCACACTGATGATTAAGCTCAAGAATTGGGACCAACGCACCAAGGGCCAGGACGTGACCAGCGTCATCCAGCAGCTCTACGGCGCCACTGCCGGCATCAAGGACGGCCGCGTCATCTTCATCGCTCCGCCTATGATTACCGGCTACTCGGTGACCAACGGTTTCGAGCTCAAGATGCAGGATAAGACCGGTGGCGATATCGACCAGTTCTACGCCGTGACTCAGGCCTTCCTGGGCCAGCTCAACGCTCAGCCCGAAATTCAGGTGGCATACACCACGTTCAACCCCACCTTCCCGCAGTACATGATCGACATCGATGCTGCCAAGTGTAAGCAGGCCGGCATCTCGCCCTCGATCATTCTCTCGACACTGCAAGGCTACTACGGCGGTATGTACGTATCGAACTTCAACCGCTTCGGTAAGATCTACCGCGTAATGATGCAGGCCAACCCCGAAAGCCGCGCCTCACTGCAGACTCTGAGCGAAATCAAGGTGCGCAACGGCGCTGAAATGGCTCCGATCGACAACTTCGTCAAGCTCACCCGCGTATACGGTCCTGACCTTCTGAACCGCTTCAACCTCTTCAACTCGATTGCCGTAACCGGTAACCCGGCTCCCGGCTACTCGTCGGGCGACGCTATTGCCGCCATCGAACGCGTAGCTTCGCAGACTCTGCCTCAGGGCTACGGCTTCGAATATGCCGGTATGACTCGCGAAGAAGCCGGCAGCTCTAGCGGTAGCGCCACAGCTATGATTTTCGGCCTGTGCTTGCTCTTCGTCTACCTGCTGCTCTCGGCTCAGTACGAAAGCTACGTTCTGCCTTGGGCCGTTATCTTCTCGATTCCCTTCGGCCTTATGGGTGCGTTTATCTTCGCCACCATCTTCGGCATCACCAACAACATCTACCTGCAGATTGCACTCATCATGCTTATCGGTCTGTTGGCTAAGAACGCCATCCTGATTATCGAGTTCGCTCTCGAACGTCGCCACTCGGGTATGAGCATCTTCAACGCCGCCGTAGCTGCTGCCGCTGCTCGTCTGCGTCCTATTCTGATGACCTCGCTCGCTATGGTTATCGGCCTTCTGCCTATGATGCTCTCGACCGGTGTAGGTGCCAATGGCAACCGCGCCCTCGGCACCGGCTCTGTAGGCGGTATGCTCATCGGCATGGTGCTGCAGATCTTCATCGTTCCTGCACTCTTCTGCGTCTTCGAAGCTATCCAAGAAAAGATCAAGCCCATCAAGTGGAAAGATCAAGAAGAAGGCGGTACAATCGAAAGCGAAATCGAACAATACGCACGTTAATCCTCACTCACGCTGAAAGATATGAATAAAATACTGACAGCGACCGTAGCCCTGGCCTTAATGGCCGGGCTATCCGGTTGCCACATATATCAGAAATACGAGACGCCCACCTCGACGCCTATCACCTCTGACTACGCTGCTGCTCTGGCACAGGAAGTCGACTCTACGGCATTCGGCAACCTCGCATGGGAAGATGTATTCACCGACCCCCTGCTCGTCTCGTACATCAACCAGGCTCTGGATAATAACACCAACCTGCGCAACGCTCAGCTCAACGTCGAAGCTGCTCAGGCTGGCGTATTAGGCGCAAAACTCGCCTACCTGCCCTCACTTGCCCTCGCCCCCAACGGTGCCGGTGCCAAGTACGGCTCATTCGACTTCAACTGGAGCTACCAGCTTCCCGCCCAAGTATCGTGGGAAATCGACATCTTCGGCAAGCTGCTCAACTCGAAGCGTTCGGCTCAAGCCGCGCTGATGCAGACCGAAGCATACCGCCAGGCCGTACGCTCGCAGATTATCTCGGCCGTAGCCACCACATACTACACACTTGGCGCTCTCAACCGCCAGCTCGAGCTCACCCGCCACACATCGGAACTCTGGGCCGAAACCGTGCAGATGATGCGCGACCTTAAGGAAGCCGGCCGCACCACCGAAGTAGGTGTTATGCAATCGGAAGCTAGCTACTACAACATTCTGGGCCAGCTCACCGACCTCGAAGCGGCTGTAGTTCAGCTCAACAACACCATGTCGCTGCTGCTCAACGTCATGCCCCGCGAATGGGAAGTTAACGCCAACCGCGAGCTCAACGCTCCCGCATTTGCCAACAACGGCGTAGAGATGTCGATGCTCGCTTCGCGCCCCGACGTTGCCGCTGCTGAAATGGCTCTCG
The DNA here is from genome assembly GCA_964456545.1 of uncultured Bacteroides sp. Lineage (GTDB taxonomy): Bacteria > Bacteroidota > Bacteroidia > Bacteroidales > Muribaculaceae > CAG-873. Next base: position 9,777 of record CAYWAM010000033.1, on the reverse strand, counting down.
CTCAGGCCTACTACACCACTAACTCGGCTCGCGCTGCTTTCTACCCCGGACTCACCATCACTGCCAACGGTGGCTTCACCAACCTGCTCGGCTCGATGATTACAAACCCCGGCGATTGGTTCGTGCAGCTGGCCGGCTCCCTCGTAGCCCCCATCTTCTCGCGCGGCCGCAACATCGCCAACCTCAAGGCTTCGAAGGCTCAGCAGAAGGCTGCCCTCAACTCGTTTGAGTTCACCCTGCTCAGCGCAGCTTCTGAAGTAAGCAACGCCCTCACCGTCTACGACAAGAGCGTCGAAAAAGCCGAGTTCCTCGAACTCCAGGTCAAGGACCTTGAGAACGCCGTGTCGATGACTCAGGACCTCTACACCTACTCAACCGGCAACATCGACTACCTGCAGGTAATCACAGCTCAACAGGGCCTGCTCGGTGCACAAATCGCTCTAATCGACTGCAACCGCGCCCGCGACCTGGCTGTAATCAACCTCTATCAGGCACTTGGTGGTGGCCGTTAACATTGATTACTTCTAAATCAGTTCACCATGATAAGTCCACTTGCATACGTCGATCCGAGCGCTCGCCTTGGAAAGGACGTCATCGTACACCCCTTCGCCTTTATCGACAAAGACGTTGAAATCGGCGATCGCTGCGAAATCATGCCCTATGCCTCGATCATGAAAGGCACTCGCATGGGCAGCGATAACAAAGTTTACCAAGGCGCTATCGTCGGTGCCGACCCTCAGGACTTCCGCTGGAAAGGTCAGCAGACCTACTGCTACGTCGGCAACAACACCGTCATCCGCGAACACGTAATCATCAACCGCGGTATCGATGCCGAAAACGGCACTCGCATCGGCGACAACATCTTCATCATGGCCGATAGCCACATCGGCCACGACTCGCAGATCAACTCGAACTGCGTACTCGGCAATGGCGTCACCATCGCCGGCGGCGTTCACATCGACCACGGCACCATCCTGTCGTCAAATGTTATCGCCAACGAAGGTGTTCACATTGGCTGCCTCGCCCTCATCAAAGGCGGCTGCCGCATCAGCTCGAATGTGCCTCCGTTCGTAATCATCGCTCACAACCCTGCTGCTTACTATGGCGTCAACTCCGTCATCCTCACCAAGCACGCCGGCTACAACGAAGCTTCAATCGACGACATCGCCAAGGCCTACCGCCACATATATCAGTCGGGCACTTCGCTCTTCAATGCTCTTCGCCGCATCGAAACCGATATCGAGCCCTCTGAGACACGCGATGAAATCCTCAACTTCATCCGTGGCAACAATAGCCGCATCGTGGCTATTCAGACCGCTCTCGACTGATTGTAGATAAATTGATTTCTCTGATTCGACAGGACTCTGCGTTTTTCGCGCAGAGTCCTGTTGTTTTTAAACGGGATTTTCATTAACTTCGCGCATATGTTGACCATCTACAAAGCATCAGCCGGGTCTGGAAAGACCTTCAATCTAGCCTTCCGCTACATCCGTCAGCTACTGGGCCGAAAAAGCCCTAGCGGCAAGTGGAAGCTCGTAGCTCCATCCTCACGCAATGCGCGGCCACACTCGCACATTCTGGCCATAACCTTCACCAACAAGGCCACTGCCGAGATGAAGCACCGCATCATCAAGGAGCTCGACATCCTAGCCGATATGCCATCGGCCGACGAGAGCGACTCTCAATTCGCCTCAATGCTCATGGCCGACTACGGATGCTCGCGCGAGGACCTGGCGACCGCAGCCGCGGCGGCCCTGCGTCTACTGCTCTGCGACTATAGCGCCTTCAACGTATCCACAATCGACTCCTTCTTCCAAACGATTCTGCGAAGCTTCGCTCGCGAAATCGACCGTCAAGGCGACTACCGACTCGAGCTCGACAGCAACTTTGCCGTCACCACCGCCGTCACCATGCTTTTCGATGATGTCAACTTTCACGAAAAAGGAGTCTCTGATAGCGTAGGCAAGTGGCTGCACGACGCTGCTCTGCGACGCCTCGAGCAAGGGCAAGACTTCAACCCTTTCAACCGCAACGGCGCCGTTTTCGCCGACCTCACTCGCTACTTCAACAAGACTTTCAACGAGACATTCACCGAGCACGCCGATGAGCTACATGCCTTCCTAGCCCGACCAGGTGCCACCGACCGCTTCTGCGCCGCCATCGACAAACGATTGGCCGCACTCAAGACAGAGTCAGAACGAATAGCCAAACGACTGGATGACGTGTTGGAAGCCGAAGGGCTTTCTGTCAAAAGTCTCAACAAATGGATAGCATCACTTGTTGACCACTCGCGTGAAGGCACCATATTCAACGACACCGTATCCACAGCGATGTTCAAAAAAAGAAATGACCGAGCAAAGTATCTACTCGCCCTAGAATATCGCGACGAAAGCTACTTCAGCAGTGGAGGCTTCTTCAAAGCCAAAATCAACGCAAGCGACGAGGCTCACCGAGCCCTCTTCGAGTGGTTCGACGACGTACGCCAAGCCGTCGTCAATAGCTGCATCTACACCGAAATCACCAAGTCGATCACCCCACTGAAGGCCCTGACCTACATCAACGAATACATCACCCGATTTCGCCAAGACAACAACCTCATACTACTCGAAGACACCAACTCGCTGCTCAGCAGCATCATAAACGGCGCTGATGCGCCTTTCATCTACGAGCGTGTGGGCGTAGAACTTCGCCACTACCTCATCGACGAGTTTCAAGACACGTCAAAGTTGCAGTGGGACAATCTACAACCCCTGGTGGCCAACTCCATGGCCTCGGGCGACGACTCGCTGATTATCGGCGATGTCAAGCAATCAATCTACCGCTGGCGAGGCGGCGATTCGTCGCTCCTCGACTACCGCGTGCAGACCGACCCCTCCCTGGCCGACAACGAAGTGCTCGGCACCACCATCGACAAGAACACCAATTGGCGCAGCTCGCACGGCGTGGTCCGATTCAACAACACAATCTTCTGCCGCATGGCCGACGAAGCTCAAATCACCGGCTACGACGGCGCCACACAAGCCACCCCCGAAGCTACAGCCAAGCAGCCCCACTACATCGCCGTGCGCCAACTCAATGCCGACGACGATGCCGTGCGCCAACGCGTAGCAAAACTCGTTGACGATAATCCCCTGCTACTCGCCGCTTGTATGGACGGCGAGACCTTCAGCCGCAAACGCGCAGCGGCCGTGGTGTGCGGTCACCGCATCATGCAGCAACACGCCGCCGGATATCAGTGGAAAGACATCGCTGTGCTCTGTCGCCTAGTTGCCGACGGAGCTCTTGTCTCGAGCATCTTCAACGAATACTTCCCCGAAATCAAAATAATGTCGAGCGAGACACTAATGCTCGAAAACGCGCCGGCCGTAAAGCTCATCATCAGTATGCTCGAAATCATCGACTACTCCTACGCCGGACTCTCAAACCAACCCGACGACGATGAAGCCAACGACCACCCACGCACCGACATGGCCGATGCGATGATGAACCGCTTCGAATATTACGTCGCTCATGGCGATGATATCGACGTCGCTCTCGACAAAGCCCTTAGCGGCAACGCCGATGACGGCACCGACTCAGCTACGCCCTACAGCTCGGCACAGAGCGCCACCGCACCATCGCTCATGGCCGACATCGCCGAACTGCGTCGCATGGCTCCGGCCAACCTCCTATCCATGGTCGAGGCTATCATTTCGCTGAAGATACCACCGGCACAGCGCATGGCCGAGCTGACATACATCAACGCTTTTCTCGACATCGTCAGCGAATTCGCCGACAACCACATTCCCACAGTCCACACATTCCTCGAATACTGGGCCACCATGCGCCATAAACTCTCAATCGCCGCACCGACCGGACTCGATGCCGTCGACATCATGACGGTGCACAAGTCAAAGGGGCTCGAATGGCGCTGCGTACACATCCCTATCATGGACTGGGAACTCACCGCTAGCAGCCAACCTGCGTGGTTCGACCTCTCCGCGCTAAGCGACATCGACGCGGCCGACCGCCCTCCGATTCTCTACCTAAGACCTACGCAGGCCTTCAGCGAACCGAGTAGCCCGTTCCGCGAAGCCATCAATCGCCAAATTCAAGCTGACTCGGCCGACAACCTCAACGTGGCCTATGTAGCCTTCACTCGCGCCATCAACGAACTCGACATCACGCTCACCGACGCCTTCACCGATGGCGATGGCAGCCTCAGCGACGCACTTTTCCACGCTCTGCGCAGCCGCAGCCTGCCCTCGCAAGTCGACGGCATCGACACTGCACTCTACGTCGACACAGCCGATTGTTTCGACGACGCGGGCGACTTCATCTTCGGCACACCTACCACACCACCGACCAAGGCCAAGGAAACGGCAACGAAGAAAAAGCGGCCGCTGCTCGACCCCGAACCTATCGCACCCCGACAGCCGGCCTTCAACTTCAACTCTGCGGCTTCGCGTATCGCACGCGTCGATGACCTCACCACCGACCCGGCCGGCGGGCTCGACATTGACCAAGGCTTACCGCTGCCCATGCAGCCGATTACCGACCCCGATGCCGATTCGGCCGCACGCACTCGCGGCACCAACCTCCACGCCATTTTAGCTCTGATGCATACCTACGACGACCTCGACCGAGCCATCAACCGTGTTGTCTACGACGTGCACGCCGAGCCGACACTGGCCGAGGAATATCGCTCCGTACTCACTCGCGCCTTCGAAGCCGCCGGCGACTACGCCGACTGCTGGTTCGGACTCGACACCCGGCGCGTGCTTGCCGAGCAGACTATCTACGACACTGAGCGCGGCGAAAATTGGCGTCCCGACCGCATCGTCTGGACCGCCGACGGCCACATCGACATCATCGACTATAAATTCACCTCCGCTCCATCCAAGCACCATGCCTCACAGGTGCGCGGCTACATGAATATGCTACGCTCCATGGGGCACGACTCTCTACGCGGCTTCGTATGGTATCCCGACCTGCAGCGCATAGTCCCCGTGGCCGACTGACTCAACACCTCCACCCGATGAAGATACTTCACACCTCCGATTGGCACATCGGCCACACATTCTTCGACTACGACCGCCTCGACGAGCATGCGGCTGCGCTCGACCGCTTGGCCGACATTGCCGCTGCCGAGCTCCCCGACGCCTTCATAGTCAGCGGCGACATATTTCACACTTACATGCCCGCCGGCAAGGCCCGTCGCCTCTTCGTCGAAAAAATCGACGCCATACACCACCGCGTGCCTTCGATGCGCATAATCATCACTGCCGGCAACCACGACAATGCCGTCTATCACGAAATATTTGCCACCCCATGGCTGCGCGACGGCGTCCACCTCATCGGCACCATGCCGACCGACCCCACCGATGCCATCGTCGAACTGCCGGGTTGCGGCTTTATCGCCGCCGTGCCATATATCAGTGCTCGCCGACTCGGCAACGTCTACTCCGAAATCGGAGCCGCCATCGCCGAGCGCAACTCGGCCGGCCTGCCGGTCGTTTTCATGGGCCACTTGGCCGTCAGCGGCTGCCGCGCCACCGGCCACGACGCCGACGACTTCACTATCGGCAACATCGACTGCCTGCCACTGAGCGTGCTTGGCGACGATTGCTACGACTACGCGGCCCTCGGCCACATTCATGGCCCGCAGACCTTCGCCGGTAGCCGCGTTCGCTACTGCGGCAGCCTGCTCCCCGTCAGCTTCGACGAAGAGTGGCCGCACACCGTCAGCATTGTCGAAATCGGCCACCGAGGCGAGCTGCCGGTCATCCGCGAAGTGCCCATCGCGCCCGACTTCGACGTAGTCACCATCGAAGGCGACTGGAACACGGCTATCGCCGACCTGCGCGATTTCGACCCCACTCGCCGCGCATACGTGCGCCTCAAGGTCACCCAAGAAGCACCCCTGCCACTCGATGCCAACCGCCAAGCCCGCGACATTTGCCTTGAGAAGGCCGCTCGTTTCTGCAACATCACCTACTGCCCCGTCACCTCGACCGAGCGCGTCGATGCTCCGGAAGCTATGAGCGTCGACGACTTCGAAGCCGCTACGCCGCTCGACATCGCTCGCCGCTACATTACCACCCGCGGCGGCGCTATCTCCGACGACCAACTCGCACTACTCCGAGAAGTTATTAATTCCGTAAACGAGGACGACCGGCTATGAAACTCCTACAACTCGACATCCACAACATAGCGTCGATTGCCGACGCCACCATCGACTTCGCCCACGGCCCGCTCAGCGAGGCCGGCGTATTCCTCATCAGCGGCCCCACCGGCTCGGGCAAAAGCACTCTGCTCGACGCCATCAGCCTCGCTCTCTACGACAGCGTGCCGCGCATGGACCGCACCGAGATGCGCTCGCGCAACGACGACTCTCCGGACGGCATGGCGCCCGACGACGCGCGCCAGCTACTGCGCCAAGGCTCGTTCGAGGGCTTTGCGCGACTCACTTTCGAGGCCAACAATGGCAAGACCTACCGTGCCGAGTGGATTGCCGAGCGCACCACCCGACGCTCCAAAGGCACCGACGCGGGCAAGATTAAAGAACGTCGCCGACTGCTCACATGCCTGAGCGACCCCACCGAGCCTACTATCGAAAAAATTAAGCCCGTCAACGACGCTATCGTTGAGCTCACAGGGCTGTCGTACGGCCAATTCTGCCGCACCACCATGCTGGCCCAGGGCGAATTCACCCGCTTTCTGCTCAGCGACGACCGCTCCAAAGCCGACATCCTCGAGAAAATCACCAACAAAACCATCTACGCACGCATTGGCGCCAAAATATTCGAAGAAACTCGACGCCGCGAAGCCACCGTGCGCGAGCTCGAGACGCGCCGAGGCATGGTGCGGTTGCTCTCGGCCGACGAGCGCTCCGCTCTGGCCACCGAGCGCACCACCCTGGCCACCGAAATCGCCGAAGGACGTACTCGCCAAGCCACACTTGCCACGTGGCGAGGATGGCTGACTCGCGATGCCGAGCTGCGCACACGCCACATCGCCGAAACCGAAGCTGTCGACCGCTGCCGGAAAGCTGTCGACACCGACGAATTCAAGCGCCAAAGCGACTTCCTCAAGCGGCTCGAACTCTCGGCCGAGGCGCGCCGCGCTCTGAAATCCGCACAAGAAGCCACCACCGAGGCCGAGCAAAGCCGCAAAGGTATCACCAACCTGCGACTCGACTTCGCCCGCTATCAGCGCCTCAAGCAGCAAATCGTAGAGCGACGCGACAGCGCGCTCAAAGCAGCCGACGACCTCGATAAGCAAATCGCCGACTACGGCGACCGCGCTCGCACATTCTCGCACGCCGCAGCCGTCAACGACACGCTCGCCTTAGCGATTGGCGCACAAAAAGCCATCGACGACCTCACCCTGCGACGCGCCTCTGCAATTGAATCGCTGCCGACTCTCGACGCAAACCTTAGCAACGCCACCGACTGCGCTGCAAAAGCCACAAACGCCGTAGCAGCAGTCAACGACAGCATCAACAAGCTCAACACCGAAATTGGCAAGTACGACTTTGCTGCCCTCTCCACCCGGCGCGACTCAGCCGCAAAAACGCTCGAAGACATCCGCTCCGCGCGCAAAGAAGCGGCCGACATTGCCACCGCCGAGCAAGCATATACCGCCGAGTGCTCTTCTCTCGAAGCCGCAAAAGCAAAACTCAAAGAGACCGATAGCCTTTGCGAAAAGCTATCCAAAGAAAGCGACGTCGCCACACAAGCACTCGAAAAGGCCACGCGGCTCTACGACCTGGCCGCAGCCTCGGCCGACGAACACGCCAACAGCCTGCGCGCCCTGCTCATACCGGGCTGCAAATGCCCCGTATGCTGCCGCGTCGTCGACTCCATAGTCGAGCCCGACTCGGCGGCCGAATCCGAGCTACGCCTGACACTGAAAGCCGACCGCGACAGTGCTGCTGAAGCCGACTGCAAAGCTCGCAAAGCTCTCACCGACGCGCAAGCAAAAGCACAAGCCGAGCATCAACTCTGCGAGCACCAAGCCGAGCGCCTGGCAAAAACCGATGCCGAACTGAAAGCACGACGCTCCGAGCTGACCGCAAAGCTAACTGCGCTGCACATTACACTTGAAACTTTCGACGAAGCAACTAAAGTAGCCGAAAACCGGCGCGACGAAGCTGTCAAAGCGCTCGAAGTACGCGAAAAACTCATTGCTGAGCGCACCCTCGAGCACGCCAAGCTATCACAAGCTATCGAAGCTGAAAAAGCTGCCACGACGGCGCGCGAACGCGCACAAGCTGCCGCCGACACTGCTCGCACGCTCATTAATACAACCGACAGCGACTTGAAAGCTCGACGCGCCGACCTCGACAACGCCAACCATCGCATCGACGAAATCGACGGCATCGACGCCTGGGCCAACGAACGCAACGCCGGTGCTGAAGCCTTCAAAAAGGCCTTCAACGAGGCGCTCGACGCATACAACAAGCTTATCAGCCGACGCGACAATGCCCGAACCACCTTCGAAGCCGCTCGCACCTCTCTTCTGGGCCTCGATGCCATCGACAACACACTCGGTGAGCTACACGGCTACGATGGCCCGGTTAGCACAATCAATGCCGACCCGGCCGCCTTGCTCAATCGCATCTCGGCCGAATACACTCGACTGAAAACCTTGATTAGCCGCGCCGAGGCCGACGCTCAAAATTATCGCGAAGCCGTGGCTCGCTTCCTCGAAACCGACGACACGTTCTCCGAAGCCGAACTCACGGAGCTCAACAAAGCGACGGCCGAGCAGATTGCCCACACTCAAAAGCTGGTCACCGACACGCTGACCGCGCGCGACGACTCACTCAAAGCACTGGCACGCACCGTAGCCGACATCGAAGCACACACCGCTGCCCGACCTCCGATTGCCGAAGGCGCCACACCCGAGAGCATCGCAGCCGACGAAAAGGCTCTGACCGAGCGCATCGACACCATCAATAGCCGCATCGGCAGCATTGATACGCAGATTGCCAACGACGACTCCGCCATCAAAGACATCGGCGAGCTGCAACAACAAATCGACAGCGCACGCGCCGAATACGAGCGCTGGAGCGGGCTCAACACGCTGCTGGGCGACTCCAACGGCTCGAAATTCAAACGTATCGCTCTTGGGTTCATACTCGACACCCTGCTGCAGCGAGCCAACCGCTACCTGCGCCGCCTGACCGACCGCTACAGCCTGACCGTGCTGCCCGGCACATTCAATATCGACGTCGTCGACGCCTACAACGGCGGGGCGCGACGCTCGGCCAACACCGGCAGCGGCGGCGAGAGCTTCATGGTGTCGCTATCGCTGGCTCTGGCTCTGAGCGATATCAGCCCACGCCTGGCCGTCGACACCCTATTTATCGACGAAGGCTTCGGCACCCTGTCGGGCGAACCACTGTCGCGCGCCGTGGCCTTGCTGCGCAGTTTGCAGCGCGAATCGGGCCGACGCGTGGGCATCATCAGCCACATCGAAGCGCTGGCCAAGGAAATTCCCGTCAGAATCGACGTCATAAAAGACCCCGCGAGCGCCACCTCCCGAATAGCCCTCGCCGAGTAACCAAGCAAAATGCCCATGATACGCCTTTGCTCAGAAACGTCAATAGATAGGAATATTTACAGTTTAAAGGCGGTCAGCAGGCGGTAGATGCGAGCTACGCCGCGCCCGCCGGCGAGCGAATAGCGGTAGAGCAGACGCCAGAGCAGTCGGCGGCCGGGAGGCTGCGCTGCCAATATGGCGGCGGCCACGGCCGGTGCTTCAGGGTCGCGACGCGCCCAGGTTGAAGTC
>CAYWAM010000032.1:0-24049 GCA_964456545.1 uncultured Bacteroides sp. | reverse complement strand
CGCCGACCCTCTGCTTGTAAGGCAGATGCTCTGAACCAGCTGAGCTAAACGCCCTTTGACGAGATTGGGTTTGATAGAGTGGGCGCTGAGGGATTCGAACCCCCGACCCTCTGCTTGTAAGGCAGATGCTCTGAACCAGCTGAGCTAAGCGCCCTTTCTCGTCGAAAGCGATGCAAAGTTACGCTGTTTTTCTGAACTGTGCAAATTTTTCAGCAACTTTTTTACGTTTTTCATAAAAAAAAGCTCAAAAATGCACGATTTGGCCCTGAATCGAGGCGTCTACAGCAGCAAAAGCGAGACATAGCAGAGCTGCTTGACGAGTATCAGTACCTTGAAGTCGTATAATTTTTTCGGCGACTTCTGAACCCATCGCCTCCTCACAATTTGCAGAATCGAGCAATTGCGACGCTGTCGAGTTCAGCAAAACGACTTTACGACCGAGCATCCATGGCTCGATTGACTGAGCAATCACGACATCGACCGACTCGTCGCGAGCCGCAACATCATTAAGCACAGATTCAACTCCGGCCGATTCTGCTACGGCATAAAAGCGCGCGCCATGACCGGGAGCCGGGTCGGCAGCGGCCACAACGACAATTTTACACGAAGCAGCTGCAAAAACATCAATAATCGCTGTAGCAAAATCCGATTCAAGTCGATAGAGAAGTATGGTGCGCGGTGCATATTTAATGACAGCCGTGCCGGGCCGACGACCGGCAATGCGTACCGGGCCGGCTGCACGACCGGCGCGATAGTCGGCCATGCGTTTTTCAAGATAGTTATCGGCCATAGTAATCTTTTATAGCTTTGAGGAATTCAGCACCGAAGCGGCGCGCCTTTTCACGACCGACTCCGGATACGTCGAGCAGCTTGTCGAAAGTCGAGGGGCGACGATGAGCCATATCGAGCAATGAAGAGTCGCTAAGGACCATGTATGCTGGAATACCGGCACGCCGAGCCAGCGCAAGGCGCACCTTCTTTAAATGCTCGAAAAGTTGGTAGTCGGGAGCGGCAACATCGTCGACACGCGGCGCCGTTTTGCGCGTCTTGCGGTAGTCAACAGCCTGATAGCGTGGCAGCTCAATGCGGACTTCGCCACGCACCACGCGCATACCATAAGGCGTAACCGATAAGCGACCGCCATCGGCTATAGACACATCGAGCAGACCAAGCTGCACCATCTGCTGCACATAGAAGCGCCAATCAGCAGCAGCCAAGTCGCGACCGACGCCGTAGGTCTTGATACGATCGTAGCCTTTCTGGCGAAGTTCAGCACGGACACTGCCTCGAAGGATGTCGATGAGCATGAGCTGACCAATCTGCGAGTCGGTGCGCAGTATGGCACTTGCAGCCATCTGCACTAATACCGTTCCGTCGAAGCGCTCGGGCGGATCGGTACACACATCGCAGTTGCCACAATCCGTGAGGGCTTCTTCGCCAAAATAACTGAGCAAGATGCGGCGGCGGCAAACACGCGCTTCGGCATATTCTTTCATTCGCTCGAGTTTTTCGGCAGCCACCATCTGCCGACCACTTTCGTCGGCAAATTTTCGACGCATGATTAAGTCCTGCAGCGAATAGAAAAGAATTGTTTCCGACGGAAGGCCGTCGCGACCGGCTCGCCCTACTTCCTGATAATAACTTTCGATGGTACCGGGCAGATTATTATGCACAACCCACCGGATATTACTCTTATCGATACCCATGCCGAAGGCAATGGTAGCACAGACCACTTGCACATCGCCATTAGAGAACGCCTGGCGAGCAGCCTCGCGGTCGGTAGCCGACATGCCGGCATGATAGACAGCCGAGCGAAATCCACGAGCACGCAAAGCAGCATCCATCTTCTCTGCCCCTTCGCGCGAAAGAGTGTAGACGATGCCTGTATCGGTAGGATAGCGTCGGATGAGAGCCTCGATAGCCGATTGGCGTTGTTTTGCCGACGAACCTTGCACGACGGTAAGCGACAGATTGGGGCGATTGAACGAACCGAGCCACACAAGTGGATTAGCCAAACGAAGTTGCACAGCAATATCGCGGCGGGTATCACGGTCGGCGGTAGCAGTCAGAGCCATAACAGGCGCAGCCGCAAACAGTTCCTTAATCTTAGCCAACTGCGTGTAGACCGGACGAAAATCATGCCCCCACTGCGAGATACAGTGGGCCTCATCAATAGCAACGAGCGACACCACTAGTCGACGCAACCACGAGTCGGCATCGGCCAGCAAACGCTCAGGCGACATATATAATATCTTAATCTTACCGGCAAGTGCAGCTTCAGCTGCAGCGCGATTGTCGGCCTCCGCTTTACCGGAGTGGATTGCAGCAGCAGGAATACCGTTAGCAATAAGAGCTTGCACCTGATCTTCCATCAGAGCAATCAGCGGCGACACGACGATGGCCGTGCCACGCAGCAGCAGCGCCGGCATCTGATAGCATAGCGACTTGCCACCACCGGTGGGCATGATTACGAGCGAGTCGCGACCACTGCAGGCCGCATCAATCACCTCCCACTGTCCGGCTCGGAAGCTACCATAGCCGTAGAAGTTCTTGAGCACGCGCAGAGCGTCGACTTTTTGTATTTGAGGATTGGTCACGAGTGCAATTATTATATAAGCAAGTAAGAACGAATCACTTACTAAGTGGTATTTTTAAAAACCTGCCCGCAACGATGATGGTTGCGGGCAGAGATTATAGTCGGAAAGCCGCGGCGATGCACACCGGACTTTGCGTGAGCATTATTCTACGGTCCAGGTTTCGCCGGCGAGCACCATATCGCGAAGCGAGCTAAAGCCCTTAGCAGCGCGCACCTTCTCAACCTGCTCGCTGACACCGGCCTCGTAAGTAGGTGCTTCGACGTCGCGGATAACACCAACCGCGAGGGGCAGTGTGAGGCCGTCCATCATAGCCAGTTGCTGATGCAAGAAGTTCGACTGAGCGTGAGCATCGTGCACGAGTACGTCGTCGATAGTGTAGCCATCTTCGCCGATTTTCACAGCCTTGAGGCCGAAACCATCCTGCACAAGGCCCATATCGCCATTCTTGCCGAAAATCATCTTCTCGCCGTGGCGCAAGTGAATAGTGCGGTCGGCGCGAACTTCCTTATCAGTGATGGGATTATGGATACCGTTGTTGAAGATTACGCAGTTCTGCAGAATCTCGGTAACTGCCGTGCCTTTGTGACGAGCAGCAGCGACAAGCACTTCCTGCGATGTAGCCAGCTCGACGTCGATTGAACGACCAAAGAAGTTGCCGCGTGCACCGAACACGAGCTCTGCGGGGATAAACGGATCTTCAACCGTGCCATAAGGCGACGATTTAGACACGAATCCGCGAGCACTCGTGGGCGAGTACTGACCCTTGGTGAGGCCGTAAATCTTATTATTGAACAGAATGATATTAATATCAATGTTGCGGCGCACAGCGTGAATGAAGTGATTACCACCGATAGCGAGGCCGTCGCCGTCGCCCGAGATTTGCCAAACAGTCATTTCGGGGTTGGCAGTCTTGAAGCCGGTCGCGATGGCAGCTGCGCGGCCATGGATTGTGTGGAATCCGTAGGTATTCATGTAGTAGGGCAGACGCGACGAGCATCCGATACCTGAGATAACGGCCGTCATGTGCGGAGCTACCCCCAGCGTGGCCATTGCCTTGTGCAGGGTGTTGAGGATGGCGTGGTCGCCGCAGCCGGGGCACCAGCGCACCGACTGATCGCTCTTATAAGAAGCTGCTGTATAGTTGTTTTCCATCTTCTTAAGCCTTTTCGATGATACACTTGAGCTGGTCTTTCACCTCAGCGACGGTGAAGGGCTGGCCCTGGATTTTGTTGATACGGCGGATGTTGACTCCGGGGAGCTTGCTCTGCAGATAATCAGCAAGCATACCGGTATTGAGCTCGGCTACAACCACATTCTTATAGCTGCGGAAGATGTCGAGAGCATTAGCCGGCAGAGGATTGATATAGCGCAGATGAGCGTGAGCCACTGCTGTACCTTCGGCACAGAGTTCTTCGGCAGCTGTGCGCAGGTGACCGTATGTACCGCCCCAGCCAATAAGCAGGGTGTCAGCCTTAGCGTCGCCATCGAGCTCAAGAGCCGGAATATTGTCAGCGATACGAGCAATCTTCTCACGACGGATATTAACCATCTTTTCGTGGTTGACAGGGTCGGTAGAGATAGCGCCGGTCTTTGTATCCTTTTCTAGACCACCTAAGCGGTGCATAGCACCTTCGGTGCCGGGAATAGCCCAGTAGCGAACTTGCGACTTAGCATCGCGCTCATAGGGACGCCAGCCACCTTCGGCAATACGCTCGGCGGGCAGATACGGCACCTTGATTTCGGGATATTCATCGTCTTCGGGGATACGCCAAGCGCTCGAGCCGTTGCCGATGAAGGCGTCGGTGAGCAGAATCACCGGAGTCATATGCTCGATAGCGATGCGCGCAGCTTCGAATGCCATGGTAAAGCAGTCGGTGGGAGTAGCTGCAGCTACGACAGCCACAGGCGATTCGCCGTTGCGGCCGTAGAGAGCCTGCATCAGGTCGGTCTGCTCGGTCTTAGTAGGCAGACCGGTCGAGGGACCACCACGCTGCACGTCGATAACGACGAGCGGCAGCTCAGCCATGACAGCCAAGCCGATGCCTTCGCTCTTGAGCGCCAGACCGGGGCCGGAAGTCGATGTCACAGCCAAGTTACCGGCAAACGAAGCACCGATAGCCGAGCAAACACCGGCAATTTCATCTTCCATCTGAATAGCCTTCACGCCCAAATCTTTGCGCTTAGCCAATTCGTGCAGGATGTCGGTAGCCGGAGTGATAGGATACGAGCCCAAGAACAGGGGGCGGCCCGATTTCTGCGAAGCCATGATCAGGCCCCAAGCAGTGGCAGTGTTGCCGTTGATATCGGTATATACGCCGGGGACGGGTTCGTCACTTTCGATGCGATAGGTCGACACCGTGGCGTGGATATTGTTACCATAGTTGTAGCCGGCTTCGATAACCTTGGCATTAGCCTCGTAGATAGCGGGCTTCTTGGCAAATTTATTTTTAAGATGTTTCAGCGCGGCTTCGAGCGGACGATCAAATAGCCAGCAAACAAGGCCGAGTGCGAAGATATTGCGGCACTTCAGCACACTCTTATTATCGAGGCCGCTATCCTCAAGGGCTGCTTTGGTCATCGAGGTGACAGGCACTTCGACAACTTGAGCCTTGATACCCAATTCGGTAAATGGATCATCGGTAACAAAGAGAGCCTTGCGCAGGTCAGCCTCCTTAAACGAATCAATGTCGACAATGATTACGCCGCCGGGCTTGAGGAACTTCACATTCTGTTTCAGAGCGGCAGGATTCATGGCAATGAGAACGTCGCAACGGTCGCCGGGCGTGTGCACACCGACGCCAACACTTACTTGAAAACCCGAAACGCCGCTGAGCGAACCCTGCGGAGCGCGGATTTCGGCCGGATAGTCGGGGAAGGTCGAGACCTGGTTGCCCACGCCGGCTGAGACGTTTGTGAAAATGTTACCCGCAAGCTGCATACCGTCGCCGGAGTCACCCGAAAAACGGACTACAACTTTGTCGAGAACTTTTACATTAGTTTTCTCTAACATACTGATTTAGGGTCATTTAGTGTGAGGCTATTAATGCCTCGTTGTACTTGTCGCAAAGATAGGCATTATTTTTCATTAAAAAAAATCAAAAGTGTGTATATTATCTTTAAAAATCGCGATTCACCACCCCGACAATAGCACGGCAACACCTCTGCGCCACCCGCTCCATCGCATACAAAAACAATTCGAAAAGGATTTGCTAAAAAGAAGAAAATTGCATAAATTTGCACATTATGAGTGACATGCTAAATTTTGAGGCGGAAGAAAGCACTGTTGCGGTGCCCGCCACGACATATACAGAGGACGACATTCGCACACTGGACCCGCTGGAACACATCCGCACGCGCCCGGGTATGTACATCGGTAAGTTGGGCGACGGTGCCAGCGCCGACGATGGTATTTACGTGCTACTCAAGGAAGTAGTCGACAATGCTATCGACGAATTCACCATGGGATTCGGCTCCACTATCGAAGTAACGATAGCCGAAGGCGTGGTTTCGGTGCGCGACTATGGCCGTGGCATACCTCTGGGCAAGCTCATCGCCTGCTCGTCGACAATGAACACAGGCGCTAAGTACGACAGCGCTGCCTTCAAGAAGTCGGTTGGCCTCAATGGCGTCGGCATCAAAGCCGTGAACGCTCTGTCGAGCGAATTCGAAATCAAGGCAGTGCGCGACGGGCAGTCGAAGCTAGCCCGCTTTTCGGCCGGCACGCTACTATCCGAAACCGACGACGAAGCCTGCGACGAAGCCAACGGCACTTTCGTGCAATTTCATCCCGACCCTACCATCTTCACAGGATATCAATACCGCGAAGAATATGTAGAAGCTCTGCTGCGCAACTATACATATCTCAACACCGGCCTTGTAATCATGTACAACGGCCGCCGACTGGTATCGCGCGGAGGTCTATTCGACTTGCTGTCGCAGTCAATGGCCAAAGACCCGCTATACCCGATTATCCACCTCAAGGGCACCGACATCGAGGTAGCCATCACACACGCCAACCAATATGGCGAAGAATACTACTCGTTTGTCAACGGCCAGCACACCACTCTGGGTGGCACGCACCTGACAGCCTTCAAGGAGGCCGTTTCGCGCACTATTAAAGAATATTTCAATCGCAACTTCGAATACTCCGACATTCGCAACGGCATCGTGGCTGCGGTTGCCGTAAAAGTAGAAGAGCCCGTATTCGAATCGCAGACCAAAACCAAACTGGGCTCGCGCGACATGGCTCCCGACGGTCCCACCGTAGCTAAGTTCGTAGGCGACTTCATCAAGAAAGAGCTCGACGACTATCTGCACCGCAACCTCGACGTGGCCGAAGCTGTGCTGCGCAAGGTGCAAGAAAGCGAGCGCGACCGCAAAGCCATGTCAGGCGTCACAAAACTGGTTCGCGACCGCGTCAAGAAAGTGAGCATACACAACCGCAAACTCATTGACTGCAACGTGCACCTGACCGACACACGCGGCTCGCAGGAGAAACGCGAAGCCACATCGATTTTCCTCACCGAGGGCGACTCGGCCGGTGGCTCAATCACAAAAGTACGCGACGCCGACACTCAAGCCGTGTTTATGCTCAAGGGCAAACCCTTCAACAGCTACGGTGCTTCGAAAAAAGCACTGTACGAAAACGAAGAGCTCAACCTACTGATGTCGGCTCTTAACGTCGAAAACGGTATCGAAAACCTGCGATACAATAAAGTAATCATCGCAACTGATGCCGACGTCGACGGCATGCACATCCGCTTGCTGTTGCTGACGTTCTTCCTACAATTCTTCCCGGATTTGATTAAAGAAGGCCACGTATACGTGCTGCAGACACCACTCTTCCGCGTGCGCAACAGCCAGCTAGGCTCGCGCAGCCGCAAGACGCGCGACGCCGAAACTTACTACTGCTACAACGACGAAGAGCGCGTAAGCGCCATCAATCGCTTGGGCGACAAGGCCGAAATCACCCGATTCAAAGGTCTTGGCGAAATATCACCCGAGGAATTCCGCGACTTCATCGGCCCGGAAATGCGCCTTGACCGCGTGACGCTGCGCAAGGACGATGGTGTGGACGCACTGCTCGAATTCTACATGGGCAAGAACACCTCCGAACGCCAAGAATTCATCATAAACAATCTCGTGACCGAAGATGACCAAGAACTGCACTAACATCCGCGAGCGCGTAGGCCTCTTTGCCGGCTCGTTCGACCCCTTCACCATCGGACATGCCTCGGTGGTGGAGCGTGCACTGCCTCTCTTCGACCGACTCATCATTGCTATCGGCATCAATGCCGAAAAAACTACAGCAACTGCCGCCGCCGACCGCCGCGCTGCCATCGAGCATCTTTATGCAGGCGACAAACGCATAGAAGTAGTCACTTATAGCGGCGAGCTGACCGTAGACCTCGCACACAGACTGGGCGCCGACTGGTTGCTGCGCGGAGTGCGCTCGGTGCGCGACTTCGAGTACGAACGCGACCTCGCCGACCTGAACCGTCGCATCTCAGGCCTCGAAACCGTAATCATATTTTCGCTGCCCGAACATGGAGCAGTGTCGTCGAGTGCGGTACGCGAACTAGCCTCATACGGTCACGACGTCAGTCCATTCATTCCTCAATGATTATTAACCACTAGAAAACGTATCATCTAAGATAACATGAAGAAATTACTTGCATTTATCTTGATAGTCGCAGGCGTAGTCGGAGCCACCGTCAGCGCTCGCGATGAAATCACCCCCGACCAGAAGCTGCGCATGGCCGCTGCCCTCATACAAGCATATTATGTAGAAGATGTCAATGCCGACACCATCGTCGACGAAGCCATCGTGGCCATGCTCAAGACCCTTGACCCTCACTCGGCCTATTCAACTCCGGCCGAGACCAAGGAACTCAACCAGCCTCTCGAAGGCAAATTCAGCGGCATCGGCGTGCAGTTCAGCATGGTCGACGACACCGTCTATGTAATCCAACCCACTGCCGGCGGACCATCTGAAAAGGTAGGCATCCGCCCCGGCGACCGCATCATCAGCGCCAACGACACAGTCATCGCCGGCAAAAAACTCGCCAACTCAGGCATCATCAAAGTGCTACGCGGCCCTAAGGGCTCGGTCGTAGACCTGAAAGTAAAACGACAGGGCGTTGCCGAGCCGATTGTATTTCGCGTCGTACGCGACGATATTCCAATTTATAGCGTCGACGCCGCCTACATGGTCGACGCCACCACCGGCTACATCTCTGTGACACGCTTTGCCGAAGCTACCGACATCGAGATGCGCCAAGCGGCCGACTCACTCATGCGCTGCGGCATGCGCAACTTGATTATTGACCTGTCGAGCAACGGAGGCGGCTACCTGGGCGCTGCCTACCAAATGGCAAGCGACTTCCTGCAAGTAGGCGACCCTGTGGTCTTCACACGCGGCCTACACTCGCCCGCATCTTATCTCTCAGTCGAAAAGAAATCGCGCCGAATCCCTGTCGACCGCCTTGTGGTGATGGTTGACCAATACTCGGCCTCGGCTTCGGAAATCTTCGCCGGCGCTATTCAGGAAAACGACCGCGGACTCATTGTCGGCCGCCGCACCTTCGGCAAGGGACTGGTGCAGCGCCCATTCCCATTCCCCGACGGCTCAATGATTCGCTTGACCACCTCGCGCTACTACACTCCGACAGGCCGCTGCATCCAGAAGCCCTACGAGAAAGGACATGGCGAAGAATATCAGCTCGATATGCTCAACCGCTACAACAGCGGTGAACTTTGGAATGCGGATAGCATCAAACTCGACACCACCGAAGTATTCTACACCTTGCGCAACCATCGCGTAGTCTATGGCGGCGGCGGCATCATGCCCGACGTATTCGTACCGGCCGACACTTCGCACAACTCTGTCTACTATCGCGAACTTGTGGCCAAGGGGATTATATATAAATATGTACTCAATCACATCGAAGGCAACCGCAAGGCTCTCTTGAAACAATATCCCTCCGAGGAAGCGTTCGCAGCAGAATTCACCCCCGACTCGACACTTATCCAAGGCCTCATCGACGCTGCCACAGCCGAAGGCATCGAATTCAGCGAAGCTGATTGGACTAGGTCGGGCGAGATAATTACTGCCGTAGTCAAAGGCCTATTCATTCGCGACCTCTACGAAAATGGCATCTACGTGCGTGCCACTAACCCGCTAAATCCCGACTTCCGTGCCGCACTCGAGCTCATCAACGACCCCGAGCGCTACAATCGCCTACTCAAAACAGGCAAAGAATAAACATATAATAATAACCACCAAAACAATATCTGACTTATGACATTCGCACAGCAAAGCAACGAGATTTTCGACCGCTGCGTCGAAGCTTACCATATCACCGACGACATCGATGCACCTGTAGCTAACCCCTACGAAGCCGACACCGTCGAGCACACACTCTTCGAAAAGAACCTGATCGACGCACGCCAGTGGCACATGGAGGACATCATCCGCGACCCCGCAATCGACCCCGTAGCCGCCCTGGAGCTGAAGCGCCGTATCGACCGTTCAAACCAAGAGCGCACCGACCTCGTTGAAGAAATCGACGACTACTTCCGCCACAAGTACGCCGACGTAGCGACCGTCGAAGGCGCTACAATCAACACCGAGACACCGGCATGGGCCATCGACCGCCTCTCGATTTTGGCTCTCAAAATCTACCACATGAGCCTCGAAGCTAATCGTGCCGACGCCGATGCCGCACACCGCGCACGCTGCGCCGGCAAACTCGACGTACTGCTGCAGCAGCGTGTCGACCTCTCCGACGCCATCGACGCCCTGCTAGCCGACATCGAAGCAGGCCGCAAGTTCATGAAGGTCTACAAGCAAATGAAAATGTACAACGACACCGACACAAATCCGGTGCTCTATGGCGCAAAATAAAGTCACTAAAGGCAACGACATAAGACCTAAGTCTGTGCTGGTGGCACGATTTTCGGCCATCGGCGACGTTGCCATGACCGTCCCGGTCGTATACAGCGCCTGTCGCTGCTACCCCGATGTGCGATTCGTATTGGTCACCCGTCCGGCCATGACGGCAATCTTCGTCGACGCCCCGGCCAACTTGGTTGTGGTCGGCGTCGACGTGAAAAACGAATACAAAGGCCCGGCTGGCATGTACCGATTGGTGCAAAAGCTGGTGCGCGAACACCATATCGACGCCTTTGCAGACCTGCACAACGTGATTCGCACGCAGCTCATGGGGATTTTCTGCCGCCTGCGCGGCATCCCAGTGGCGCGCATCAACAAGGGGCGCGCCCACAAGCGAGCTCTCACTCGCCGCAACAACAAGGTGATGCTGCCTCTCATATCACAGCGAGCACGCTACCGCGAGGTATTCTACCGCATCGGCCTGCCACTGACCGACGAATTCAACGGCCTCTATGGCGGACGCAACAAAGCCGCCGACGAGCGCTACGCCGTCATCACCCAGCCGAAGCCGGCGGGGATGCGCTGGATAGGCATTGCTCCTTTTGCCGCTCACGCCGGCAAGGTGTATCCGCCCAACCTAATGTATAAAGTCGTTGAGGCGCTAGCCACTCGCACCGACGTGCAAATCTTCTTGCTCGGCGGTGGAGGTCGCGAGCAAGAAATCCTTGAGTCATGGGCAGCTCTGCTACCACGCACACAAAGCCTGGCCGGCAAGCGCTACGGGTTCGCCACCGAACTTGCGCTCTTCAACCACCTCGATGTGATGCTGACTATGGACTCGGCCAACATGCACTTGGCGTCGATTGCCGGCACACCTACCGTCTCGATTTGGGGCGCAACTCACCCCTACTGCGGCTTTAAAGGCTGGCGACAAAACGATGCCGACATGATTCAGATGGCAATGACTTGCCGCCCATGCTCAGTATTTGGCGACCGCCCATGCCACCGCGGCGACTGCCTGTGTCTCAACGGCATCAAACCCGAAACCGTCGTGGCACGCATAATTGAAAAGCTTTAAAAATGTCAGAAGACTTCGATATACGCGAAAAACAAAATCAAGCCGATGGCGATTTTGAAAAAGCGCTCCGTCCGGGGCGCTTTGAATCGTTTTCCGGCCAAGAAAAAATAGTCGAAAATCTGAGGATTTTCGTGGCTGCAGCTCGCATGCGCCACGAAGCCCTCGACCATATGCTACTCTTCGGCCCTCCCGGCCTAGGCAAGACCACGCTAGCCGGCATAGTTGCCAACGAACTAGGAGTCGGCTTCAAAGTCACTTCAGGCCCTGTGCTCGACAAGCCCGGCGACTTGGCCGGCATCCTCACGTCGCTCGAAGAAAACGATGTGCTATTCATCGACGAAATACACCGTCTGAGCCGCGTTGTCGAGGAGTACCTCTACTCGGCTATGGAGGACTACCGCATTGACATTATGATTGACAAAGGCCCGGGGGCACGCTCAGTGCAGCTCTCGCTGAGCCCATTCACACTCGTCGGTGCTACAACTCGAAGCGGCTTGCTCACAGCGCCGCTACGCGCCAGATTCGGCATCAACGCCCACCTGGAATACTACGACCACGAAGTGCTCCGCCGCATCATCCTGCGCAGCGCCTCGCTGCTGAATATTCGCTGCACGTCGGAAGCGGCCGGCGAAATAGCCCTTCGCAGCCGCGGCACGCCGCGTATAGCCAACGCACTACTGCGCCGCGTGCGCGACTTCGCCCAAGTTAAGGGCAACGGCACCATCGACGTAGAAATCGCTCGCTATGCCCTCGAAGCTCTCAACATCGACCGCTACGGACTCGACGAAGTCGACAACAAGCTATTGCGCACGATTATCGAAAAATTCAAGGGGGGGCCTGTGGGCTTGACCACCATCGCTACGGCCATGGGCGAAGACCCCGGCACCATCGAAGAGGTCTACGAACCTTACCTCATCAAGGAAGGTTTCATCAAGCGTACAGCTCGCGGCCGCGAAGTCACCACGCTGGCCTACGAACATCTCGGCGCCAAGCGCCACGGTATGGACGATTTCGGTTTATTCGGATAATATGGCCGGTATAAAATCTCTAATGAAGGACACTGCCATCTACGGCGTGTCGTCAATCATCGGCAGGTTCCTCAACTGGTGCTTGGTGCCGCTCTACACGTTCACCTTCGCCGAGGCCGAATATGGTGTAGTTACCTTCGTATATGCAATCGTGGCACTAGCCATGATTATCCTCACCTACGGCATGGAGACCGGATTCTTCCGCTTCGCCAACCACGACCAATGGAAAGATCCGATGGAGGTCTACTCCACGTCGCTGATTTCACTTGCCGTCACATCAACACTCTTCGTAGCAGCCGTAGCCGCCTTCCTCGAGCCCGCCTCGCGAGCCATGGAGTGCGCCGACCATCCCTCATACGTGATGATAATGGCTGTATGCGTGGCCATCGACGCCTTCTTGGCCATTCCGTTCAGCTACCTGCGCTATCGCAAACGCCCGATGCGCTTCGCCACCCTGCGGTTAATTAATATCGGTGTAAATATAGGGCTCAATCTCTTCTTCATCATCCTGTGCCCCAACGTATTGATGAAGCTTTGGCCCGAATTCACTTCGACTTTCTACGACCCCTCGTTCGGAGTCGGCTACATATTTTTGGCAAACCTCATTGCATCGGTACTCAATCTGGTGCTGATGCTGCCCGAGCTGCGCGGTTTCCGCTACCGATTCAACGGCCGCTTGCTGCGCGAAATGCTCATCTACTCGGCTCCGCTGCTAGTGCTTGGCGTGGCAGGCATCATGAACCAAACCATCGACAAACTGCTCTACCCCACCCTCGCAGCCGCCAGTGGCAACGCCATGGAGGGGCTCGGTATCTACGGTGCCAACTACAAAATAGCCATCGTCATGGTGATGTTCATCCAGGCCTTCCGCTTTGCCTACGAACCGTTCATCTTCTCGCGCAACAAAGAAGGCGGTGCCGACAAGGTGCAAGCCTACAGCGATGCCATGAAGTATTTTGTCATCTTCGCACTGCTGCTGTTCATGGGCGTGATGTTCTACATCGATTTTCTGAAGTACTTCATCGCACCGCGCTACTTCAGCGGCCTGAAGGTGGTGCCTATCGTGATGATGGCCGAACTCTTCTTCGGCATCTTCTTCAACCTCTCGGTGTGGTACAAGCTCACCGACCGCACCATCTGGGGCATGTGGTTCTCACTTCTCGGCCTAGCTATCACCGTCGGGCTCAACTGCCTGCTAGTGCCCGTGATTGGCTACATGGGCTGCGCTTGGGCCTCATTCTGCTCATATGGTATGATGATGCTGGTCAGCTACTTCATCGGCCAGCGCAAATACCCGATTGACTATCAGGTAGGCCGTCTGCTGTCGTACTTCGGCATCGCGGCGGTGCTCTACGTCGTAGGCATGTACTGCCTGACGCCATGGGCCGCAGCCAACTACGCCATCCGATTCTTCATCCTGGCCGCGTTCGTAATCTACGTGCTTCGTCGCGAGCCTGTGCCGATGCCGGCACGCCTCAAACGCTTGATTGGCAAATGAAAGTAACGCTAATCAATCATAGCGACTCGCTCGGCGGCGCCTCCACCGTCACCTTCCGCCTCATGCACGCCCTGCGCGAGGCCGGAGTCGACGCCAGGATGCTCGTCACTCACAAAGCCACCGACTCGCCCTACGTCCACGTAGCAGCTTCGCGCCGACGCGCGCGCATACCTTTTCTTGCCGAGCACCTTCGCATCTGGCTCCATTGCCGACTAGCGCGCAAGAACCTATTCCAGGTGTCAATCGCTACAGACGGCCTGCCACTGAGCCAACATCCTCTCGTGCGCGAAGCCGACGTCGTCGTACTCAACTGGGTCAACCAAGGCATGCTCTCGCTGACTGAAATTCGCAAAATCGCTCAGTCGAAGCCTACCGTCTGGACCATGCACGACATGTGGAACCTCACCGGCATCTGCCACCACGCTGGCGAATGCGACCGATTCCTCACTCACTGCCACGCCTGCCCCATGCTTGGCGCAGGCGCAGGCAAGCACGACGCCGCCGCCCACACCTTCGACGCAAAAATGGCACTCTACGACAGCGCTCCAATCCATTTCGTAGCCGTCAGCAATTGGCTGGCCGACGCCGCCCGACGCTCAGCGCTGCTCCGAGGCCGCGACATCAGCGTCATCAACAACCCATACTCCGTCGAAAACGTCGAGCCATCGGCAGTGACTCGCTCCGAGCTCGGTCTGCCGACCGACGGCCGCATCATACTGTTCTGCGCTGCTCGAATCGACGACCCGATGAAAAATCTGCCCGACGCCATCGACGCGCTCAACACCCTCACCGACACCGATGCCGTGGCCGTATTCGTCGGCTCATGTAAAAACCCACAGGCTCTCGACGGCCTGCACCTGCCTTACCGCAACCTTGGCCCAATCTACGACCGCCAGCGACTTGCAGCAATTTTCAGCCACGCCTCCGTCGTGATGTCATCGTCGGCATTCGAATCGTTCGGAGCCACCCTGCTCGAAGGCCAAGCCGCCGGCGCCACGCCCGTAGCCCCCATACACGATGGCCGAGCCGACATCATCACCGACGGCCTTACCGGCTACGCCGCCGGCCCCGACATTCGCTCGCTCGGCGCCGCCCTGCGCCTCGCCCTCGAACGGCCCATTGCCGCCGCCGACCTCCGCGCCGCCGCCGCCCGCTTCTCATATCCCGCCATCGCGGAGCGCTACATAGCCCTCTTCAGCTCCCTCACCAAGGCTTGAGCTATCGAATTTACATCAAGCCGAAAGGCGGTTAATTATCGTTAATAAACACTAAAAACCGCCCCGTCGGTTTTGAAATAAACACATGTGTGATTACCTTTGCACGTGTGTTTTTTATAGTATTAGATTAAGATAAAGGTTTAATTGGAAAGCTAAGTTGTGAAACTTGGCTTTTTTTATTTATACCCGCCACCGTAATACGACAATCGCACACGTCGGCGCCGATTCCCCAACACTTTGCACCGTCAAAGCGCACGTCCACAACGACAGCAGGCTCACCGGTGGGCGAGCCTGCTTTATGTAGTAATGTATGTGCTATCAGCGACGACCGAAGAGGGATTTGAGACCGTCCATGTCGAAGGTGAGGGAGAAGCGGAGGGTCTGGTCGAGAGGAGAGGATTGCGCGGTGGCGAGCATGTATGATGCGTCGAGACGCACCACGTTGAGCGAGAAACCTGCGCCGGCCGCGAAGTATTGGCGGTTGCCTTTGAATTCGTTTTCGTAGAAATAGCCGGCACGGAGGAAGAACTGGTTGTTGTACGAGTATTCGGCACCAAGCGACCAAGTAATCTCGCGAAGCTCTTCTTTAAAACCACCGGGGGCATCGCTGAATGATTTGAAAATACCGGTGAACGACGACATATTTTCCCAATCGGCCAGCGCGTCGGCATATTCAGCCTGGCCCTCGGGGGTGTCAGTGTCGTAGTCGACCTGGCGGGGACGTGTGGGCACGAGGAGTTTATTCAGGTCGAGGTTGATTGCGAGGTTATGGTAGTCGGCCAAGGGGAATGTGAACGACGTACCGAGGCGAAGATTCGTAGGAAGGAATGCGGGGTTTTCACCGTCGTTATAAGCTACTTTCGAACCGATGTTCGAAATGTTGAAACCCCAAGCCCACTGGCATTCATTGCGGCCTACGATGGGGTATGTGACGTAGTAGCCGGAGATATCGGCAGAGAATGCCGAAGCACCCGACGACTGGTCGCCGGCATACGAGTCGGAGAATCCGAGGTCGGAGTAGATGTAGCGAAACACAACGCCCATCGAGAACTTCTCTGACAGTTTGCGCGAGTAGCCGAGGTCAATCGACATTTCGTAGGGGTTGAGCGACTCGGTGATGGCATCCATGCCATTATTTGAGGTCACTTCACCGAGCGAGAAGTAGCGCAGCGAGGCACTGATAGCCTGATTATCAGCCGAACCGAGCTTCCAATAGCCGGCAAGGTTGGCTAGGAATATATCGTTGACGAGTTTGCGCAGCCACGGAGTGTAGCTGAGCGACACCGAGGCTTGGCTCCAAGCGAAGGCGTACTTCGAGGGGTTCCAGTACTGCGAGTTGACGTCGGGGTCGGTAGCGGCACCGAGGTCGCCCATTGATGCGCCACGCGCGTCGGGCGCGATACCGAGCGACGTGACGCCGGTCTGTATGGGGTTGAATTCGCTTTTTTGGGCATTAGCACCAGCAGCGAGCATTATCACGAGGAGCAGAGATAGTATGCGATATTTCATATTCGGAAACGGTAGGCTTATTATAGCATTACTTTACTATAACTTGATTTTTGCCATTTTATTGCATCGGCCCGCCACTTTTTTAAGGTGGCGGGCCGACGTAAGGTATTTATTGAACTTATTCGTTGTATCCGGCAAGTGCGTCGCTAAGTTCGCGTTTCATGCGAGCTCGCAACTCTGCAGGCTCAAGGACGGTTATTCGCGAACCATGCGAGAGAAGCTCTTCAACAAAATCATCCGTGATGCGAATCCACAAAGTAAAGAGCGAGTAGCCATCCGAGACTGTCTGATACTGCGAATGATGCAGTGGCAAAGCTGCGAAATATTTTGCCTGACGCGAATCTACTTTTAGCACTACTTTGCGCACTTCACTTTGAGTGACAACGATGCCATAGGAATCCTTGAAGTATGTAGCTGCATCAAATTGTGCATCGGGCGTGAATGTATCGTTCAGCGCCGTCACATCCTTCATTCTATCAAGGGCATACGTCTTTATGCGATTCTCGGCAGGTACTCGCCCGACCAGATACCAACGCTGCTTAAAGAGTCTTACAAAGTATGGCTCGATTGTGACCGAGGTTGGCAACACGCGGGTATACGAATGATAACTTAGCTGCACGAGGTTATTTTGCTTGATGGCGTCGATAATAACCCCGAGATATTCGCGTGCCGAAGGTATATCTTCTACAAAAATACGGTCCGACACTTCGTGCGAATCGGTCAGCAGACGATTCATGCTCAACGAATTGAGCATCCAGTTTGCAATACTTTCGCGCTGCGACGAATCCTCGGCAATGTAATATTCGTAGGTCGACTGATCACACTCGATGCGAAGATTAAACAGCTGCTCGACCATGTCGCGGTAGTTATAGAACGTACGTCGCGACAGAGCAGAGCCATCGCTCATGGGCGACGACTGCCACAGCCGCTCGAGCTCGCTACGTGTCAGGCGCTTATAGCGACGCAGCGTATCGACTAGCCACACACATCGGGTGATCGTCTCGCGTGCCATCTGTTATCGTGCCTCGAGGGCCTTTCCTTTACCGGCCGAGAGTATCACAAGGCCAAGTATTGTGATGAAGGCGTTGATGAGCAATAATTCGAAGCTGGTCTGATAACCAAAGAAGTGGCTCAAAGCCCACTGTGTGCACCACGACAGAACAGGCGCTGCAATGCAGACAACAGGCACCCAGCGGTCGCGAACGGCTCGCTGGCAGAACATACCATAGACAAACAGACCGAGAATCGGGCCATAGGTGTACGATGCCAGGGTATAAACGGCCGAGATTGCGTCCTCGTTGCTCATGTAGTAGAACACGATGATCACGAGCCCCATGATAACCGACATAGCCATATGAACGAGCTTGCGTGTACGGGTCAAGCGGTCGCCCTCTTGCTTCTTATGTGCGCCGAGGATGTCGACTGTGAAAGAAGTTGTCAACGAAGTAAGGGCCGAACCGGCAGCTGAGTAAGCAGCTGAAATCAGACCAAGCACAAACAGAATACCAACTGCAAGCGGCATTCCGGGATGCGTAGCGACTAGGCCAAATATTTCGTCAGACTTCGCCGGCAGAGCTATTTGATTCTCATTCATATAAAGCAGCAGTAGCGTACCAAGAATCAAGAACAAACTGATAACGACAAACTGCATGATGCTACTTACAATCATGTTTTTCTGGCTCTGACGCGAGTCTTTGCAGGCAAGGTTGCGCTGCATCATATCCTGGTCGAGACCGGTCGTAGCAATCACCATAAACACACCGGCCAAGAACTGCTTCCAGAAGTAGGTGCCTTCCATCGGGTTGTCAAAGAAGAATACTCGCGAAGATTCGTGAGCACCAATAGCGGCCACCATACCCGAGAACGAATACCCTAGACCATCTGCTATAAAGTATATACATAATATCACAGACATAATTAGGCAGAAGCTCTTAAGCGTATCGGTCCAAATCAGCGTCTTGACACCACCCTGAACGGTATAGAGCCAAATCAACGCAATCGTAGCAATAACGTTGAATACGAACGGAATGTGAAGCGGCTCAAACACTAACAACTGAAGCACGGCGCACACCACAAAGAAACGGACGGCCGCACCCAGCATCTTCGACACAAAGAATAGCCAAGCGCCCGACTTATATGTCTTTGCGCCGAAACGCTCTTCGAGATAGCCATAAATTGAAATCAGGTTCTTGCGATAAAACAACGGCACCAGCACGAAGGCTATCAGGAAATAGCCCACGATGAAGCCAAGCACCATCTGCAGATACGAATAGCCTTTGGCGGCTACCATGCCCGGCACTGAGATGAAAGTCACGCCGGAGATGGCTGCACCAATCATCGCAAATGCCACGATGGGCCACGGCGTCTGACGCTTACCGGTGAAAAATGTTGAATTGTCACTACCACGCGATGCGAAGTAGGAGATAGCCATCAGCAGCGCGAAATACGCCGCAATGGTAATAATCACTATAACAGGTGTCATGATTTATTCTGCGTATAAAAGATAGGGTTTGCGTTGCTGGCTGAAGCGCTCTACGTCATCGGCCCAAGTAGCCTTAATTTCTGCAGCTGACTTGCCGTCCATAATCATACCACGGATATCACCGCGACCGATAAGCTTCTCGAAAAAATTAGTAAAGAATTTCTCGCCAAGATTGGTGTGTTGATATGCATCAATCAAATAGCTTAAATCCAAGCCGGCTGCGATGACTGCTTCTTCATCGAGTCCACGCAGGTCCACGCCTTTGCACTCAACATCGAGCAGCGGAGGATTTTTAGCACCGGGTACACTGCGCGGAGTGAAAACGAACTCGTTTCCACCGGCATTATAGTCGGGATGTCCATAGATTTCAAACGGCGCATCCGTGCCGCGGCCGAGGCTCACCGGTGTGCCTTCGAAGTAGCAAGTCGAAGGATACAAATATATGGCAAGGCTCGTGCGCAAGTTAGGCGACGGAGCTATCGGTAGCTCGTAGCGGGTCGAGTGGGTGTAGCCATCGCAGGGCACTACAGTCAGCGCCAACTCTTTGTCGCTCTTGAGCCAGCCCTCGCCTTGAATCATCAGCGCTAATTCGGCCAGCGTCATGCCGTGTACTACCGGAATTGGTAGGCGACCAACGCCCGATTCGTATTGCATATCTAGAATAGGACCATCGACATACATACCATTGGGGTTCGGACGGTCGAGCACCATGAATTCTTTGCCGGCATCTGCGGCAGCATTCATCAGCGCGTACATCGTGCAATAGTATGTGTAAAAACGAAGACCTACATCCTGAATGTCGCACACAATCACGTCGAGACCATTCATCACTTCTTCTGCAGGGCCACGGCGCTTACCATCATAGAGCGATGCAATTGGTATTCCGGTCTGAGGGTCAACACTGCTGCTCACATGCTCGCCGGCATCTGCACTGCCGCGAAAACCATGCTCGGGCGAAAATATGGTCACCACATTCACGCCATACTCAAGCATCAAGTCGAGCGTATGCTTATCGCCTACCATACCGGTATGATTCGATAGCAGCGCCACACGCTTTCCTATCAGTTGCGGCACATATTCACCTACGCGAGCTGCTCCGACTGTCACTTCTGCACTTACAGAAGCTGCCGAGCCGAGCATCATCAACATCACAAACACGAAAAATTGTCTGATATTCATGGTTTTAGTTTTAGTAATTGCTTATTTCTGTGCACAATAGCATGCGTTGCAAAGATAGAGAAAACGGCCGAACATGCAAACTTAATTTCATTTAATAACTCTTAATGTATATTAATATTTAAAGAATGTTTTGCAGAATAAAAACTTCTTCATACCTTTGCAAGCACAAAGGGGTATTAGCTCATCTGGCTAGAGCGCGACACTGGCAGTGTCGAGGTGAGCGGTTCGAGTCCGCTATACTCCACTTAAGCAGATTTGGAAACATCCAAGTCTGCTTTTCTTTTATACCCGCCTCACGCTATTGGCCGACTCGCGATTATTGCGTATATTTGCCAATGTGAACGGCTCATCGCCGATTCCGACTACAAATACAAAAAAATACCATGAGCAAATATCTGTTTGAAGTGTGCTCCACAAGCATCGACGACGTAAAAGCAGCAATTGCATGCGGAGCCGACCGCGTCGAACTATGCCGCGACCTCGATACCGGTGGGCTGACCCCCGATTACGACACTATCAGAGCCACCGTGGAGCTCGCACGCAAGGCCGGCCGGCCTTTTTCAGTGATGGTGCTTATTCGCTCTCGCGAAGGCAACTTTATATATTCTGAAGCCGAAAAAACGCTCATGAAACGTAGTGTCGACGAAATATGCGACCTCGGAGTCGACGGCGTAGTCATCGGCGCACTCAACCCCGACCTTTCAATCGACACGGTATGGGCTACGCAAATAGTCGAATTGGCACACGCAAAAAATTGTTCGGTCACATTTCACCGCGCTTTTGACCGTGTCACCGACTTCGACAAGGCTCTCGACGAAGTGATCGCCACCGGTGCCGACCGCATCCTCACAGCAGGCGGATGCTACGGAGCCGAACGTGGCATCGACACCCTAGCCCAACTCGTCAGACGGGCCGACGGACGAATAATTATCATGCCCGGAGGCGGTGTGCGCTCCGCCAACATATCACACTTGCGCGACACAATTAACGCCACAGAGTACCACAGCTCGTGCCGCATAGATGGCCAACAGAATGCATCGCCCTTAGAAGTCCAAAAAATCGCATCTCTACTAAAATCATAAGCCGAACTCACGACGCCATGAAAAATCGTTTCTGCACTCTAGTTCTAATTATAGCCTTCACAGTCCCGACTCTGCTCGCTCAAAAAATTCACCCGGACTCAATCGCAAAATACACCGACTGGCTTTACACCTCAATGAACATTGCCGACAAGGCAAACCACTCACGAGAATTTTGGGAACGAAACGTAGAGCTCGCACTTGAAACTCGACGCGATATGCCTTGGGGTAAAATTATCCCCGCTCGAGAGTGGCTTCACTTCGTTCTGCCGGTTAGAGTGAACAACGAACTACCCGACACGTCGCGCATGGCATTTTATCGTGAAATTGGGCCACGCGTGAAAAACATGACAATGGAACAAGCCGCCCTCGAAGTAAACCATTGGGCTCATGAAAAAGCTACATATCGACCTTCCGATGCTCGTACATCGTCGCCTCTGGCCACAGTTCGCACCACCTTCGGCCGTTGCGGCGAAGAATCCACCCTTGTCGTTGCAGCTATGCGCGCGGTAGGCATTCCGGCTCGACAAATATACACTCCGCGCTGGGCTCACACCGACGACAACCATGCCTGGGTCGAAGTGTGGGTCGACGGCTCATGGCACTTTCTCGGCGCCTGCGAACCGGAGCCGGTCCTTGACCTCGGTTGGTTCAACGAGCCGGCATCGCAAGGCCTGCTAATGGCCACAAACGTTATCGGCAAGTACGATGGACCGGAGCAGCAAATTTACCGCGATAGCTGCTACACCCGAATCAACATCACCGACAACTACGCTCGCACACGCAAGGCCTCAGTAAAAGTCGTAGACAAATCAGGCCGTCCGGCGGCTCATACGCCGGTCAGCTTCCGTATCTACAATTACGCCGAATTCTACCCACTATTTTCGACACTAACCGATGCCAACGGACACGCCGAACTAGTCTGCGGCTATGGCGACGTACTCGCATGGGCCACCTCGCCCGACGGCACCGAATATGGCATGGTTCGAATTGCAGCATCCGACACCGAAGACGCTCTTCTCACTCTCTCCGCTAATCCGCTTGAGCTACCGCTCGAGATTATAATCACGCCTCCGGCGCCTTCACCACTAAAACCGAAAATCACACCAGAACAAATCGCAGCCAACGACGCACGCAAAAAAGCCGAAGACTCCATCCGCAACTCTACGATGGCCCGATTCTTAACCAAAAACAAGGCTGATGCCCTTGTAGTAGATTGGGCCGACGACGCTGAATTCGTTGCCCACGTTTTGGCGGAATCTTACGGTAATCACAGCGTAATGACTCGTTTCATCTCTGCCGTGCCACACAATCGCCGACACGAAGCACGTGTTTGGCTCGAAAACCTTCGCGCAAAAGACTGGCGCGACATCACCTGGCCGATAATTGACGACTTTTTCCTCAGTCGCACCTCGTCAATTAATCCACGTATCGCCAACGAAAGCCTCTCTCCTTGGCTTAAAGAATTCGACAAAGAAATCACCACCGAGTTGCGAAAAGGCCTTTCAGTATCGCCTGCAGCCGTTGAAAAATGGATTCTCAAAAATATACGAATCGACGACGATCACAACCCTAACCATTTTTGCATAGCTCCCGAAGCCGTACTGCGCACACGCACTGCCGACACTCACTCACGCGACATCTTCTACGTTGCTCTATGCCGATGGCTCGGATTCGACGCTCAAATTGATCCTGTGACATCGCAAGTCCTTGCTCGACAATCACCGGACGACGAATATCATATCGCTTTCTCAATCGCAAATAAGCCTGCCGAAAGTATTAACGTCAAATTCGCATACGATCCCGAAGCTACGCCAACTAATCCCAAATATTATCGGCACTTCACAATTTCGGAAATCGTAAATGGACAACCGCAACTACTCAACTACCCTGAAGACGCTGATTGGCGCAGCGTTTTTAGCTCTGGAATCGACCTACAAGCCGGCATATACCTACTCACTACAGGCCGCCGACTCGCCGATGGCTCCGTAAAAACGCAACTTACAGAGTTCAAAGTAAACCCGACAGACTCCGTAGTGGAAGTACCGCTCATAATCCCGGTAGAAACTAACAACATTAGCATAATTGGCTCCTTTAATGCCGACCCGCTACTTCCGCTCACAGGTCGTGGCATCTTTGTCGCCGCTTTCATAAAACCAAACCACGAACCCTCAGCACATTTTATTAACGAACTATGCGACAACAAAGCTCAAATTGAAAAATTGGGTCGTAGCATTATTCTAATAACCGCAACTGACGACGAAGCTCAATACATTTCTAACCAATACGAACTTCCCAAAAACGTCAAGCTAACGACAAACACCGACTTCACTTGGCTTGCAGACCTCGCCACAGAATTTGAACAAGAATTCAACAACGATACACTCCCCATATCAATCGTTGCAGACTCCTTCAACCGCGTCATGTACCTATCAAAGGGATACCGTCCAGGGGCTATCGACCAAATCCACGACACCCTAACACGACT
>CAYWAM010000031.1:0-27344 GCA_964456545.1 uncultured Bacteroides sp. | reverse complement strand
CCTCACGCCCCCCAGACGCGTACTCTAACCAACTGAGCTACACCCCGTGTCTTTTTCAAAAGCGATGCAAAGTTACGCGTTATTTTTGAGCTATGCAAACTTTTCTGAAGTTTTTTTTCAAAAATTATCGTTTAAAAATTTTCACATTATTAAATAGAGGGTTGTTTCGTGATTTTGATATTTTTTCGTAACTTTGCAAAGATATAAAAACAAAGAAAAGTAATCACTATGTCAGAAAACACTGAGAATTACGACGCTAATAAAATCCAGGTCCTCGAAGGCCTGGAAGCCGTTCGCAAACGCCCGGCTATGTACATTGGCGACATCTCGGCAAAAGGCCTTCACCACCTCGTCTACGAAGTGGTAGACAACTCAATCGACGAGGCCCTTGCAGGTTATGCAAAGAATATAAG
This sequence comes from uncultured Bacteroides sp., assembly GCA_964456545.1. GTDB lineage: Bacteria > Bacteroidota > Bacteroidia > Bacteroidales > Muribaculaceae > CAG-873. Next base: position 26,931 of record CAYWAM010000031.1, on the reverse strand, counting down.
TGTCACTATCAATGAGGATAATTCGATAACCGTAGTCGACGACGGCCGCGGCATTCCCGTGGACATGCACGAGAAGGAGCACAAGAGCGCTCTGGAAGTTGTGCTTACCGTACTCCACGCCGGTGGTAAGTTCGATAAGAGCAACTACAAAGTATCGGGCGGTTTGCACGGCGTAGGCGTATCGTGTGTAAATGCACTATCGACCTACCTACGCGCCGAGGTTCATCGCGGTGGCAAAGCCTACATGCAAGAATATTCTAAAGGCAAAGCCACTTCAGAGCTCCAGATCATTGGCGAAAGCGACCACACAGGCACAATCATCACATTCAAGCCCGACGGCTCGATTTTCACCGTTACCGAATACGACTACCCCACCCTGGCAACTCGTCTGCGTCACCTTGCATTCTTGAATGCAGGCATCTCGCTGACATTATCAGACAAGCGCGTGCTCGATGAAGAAGGCAAACCACTGTCGGAAACTTTCTTCTCAGAGACCGGTCTGCGCGACTTCGTTGAATACATTGACTCAAACAAGGAATCACTCATCAACGACGTTATCCACCTCAACACCGAGCGCCAAAGCGTACCCGTTGAAGTAGCTTTGACCTACAACAACACTTACAACGAGAACATCTACTCATTTGTAAACAACATTAACACCATCGAAGGCGGCACACACCTCACAGGTTTCCGTCGCGGCCTTACGATGACTCTCAAAAAATACGCTGAAGACAACAACCTGCTGAAAAACGCCAAAGTTGAAATCGCCAGCGACGACTTCCGCGAAGGCCTCACAGCCGTTATTTCGGTAAAAGTACTCGAACCTCAGTTTGAAGGCCAGACCAAGACCAAACTTGGCAACAACGAAGTGATGGGCGCCGTACAGACTGCCGTATCTGACGCTCTGAAAACCTATCTCGAAGAGCACCCCAAGCAGGCCAAAGCAATCGTTGAGAAGGTAGTATTAGCTGCGCAAGCACGCCACGCTGCCCGCAATGCTCGCGAGAAAGTGCTGCGCAAGTCTCCCCTGTGGAGCGGTGGTCTGCCCGGCAAATTGGCCGACTGCTCGTCGCGCACAGCCGAAGATTGCGAAATCTTCCTTGTCGAAGGTGACTCGGCAGGTGGTACAGCTAAGAAAGGACGCGACCGTCAATTCCAGGCCATCCTGCCGCTACGAGGCAAAATCCTCAACGTAGAGAAAGCAATGAAGCACCGCATTCTCGAAAACGAGGAAATCACCAACCTATTCCGCGCACTACGCGTCACGATTGGCACCCCCGATGATCCCGAAGCCATCAACCTCGCAAAACTGGCTTACCACAAGATTATCATCATGACCGATGCCGACGTCGACGGTGCACACATCGCAACTCTGCTGATGACATTCTTCTTCCGCCGCATGCGACCGATAATCGAGCAAGGCTACCTCTACTTAGCCACACCGCCGCTGTACAAGTGCAAGTGCGGCAAAGCTGAGGAATATTGCTGGACCGACCAGCAAGTACAGGCTTTCATCGACAGCCACAGCGGCAAGACAACTGTATCGCGCTACAAAGGTCTTGGTGAAATGAGCGATAAGGAGCTACGCGACACGACAATGAGCCCCGAACATCGCATCCTGAAACAAGTCAACATCAACGACGCCGCCGAAGCCGACCGCATCTTCTCGATGCTTATGGGCGAAGACGTCGGTCCACGACGCGACTTCATCGAATCAAACGCCACTTACGCCAACATCGACGCTTAAAACATCAGCGCCCGGCCCATTCCGGCCGGGCGTTTTTACAACTTCTGAATCCTTACGCCGCCTCTCGAAAGGCCACACACTAAACAAACCATACTGCACACCAAGCCCCACCCGGCGGCAAGCAGTAGCCCAGCTGACATAGTAACGACAATCACACTAAATTACCACAGTCATGGCAAAGAATAAGAAAACATCATCCGACACAAACGCCCTGAAGCTCGATGTCGATCGATACATAGCTAATCCATCAGCCAAGACATTCAACTACAAGCAAGTAGCAGCCGCCATCGGCGTAGACTCGCCTCAGCAACTGCGCAGCGTGGCAATGTACTTAGCCGAAAAAGCCTACGACGGCGACTTAATCGAAGTCGCTCCAGGCAAGTACAAGACTCCCAGCCACAGCATCACAGCTATTGGTACATTCGTGCGCCTACGCAACGGCAAAAACTCCGTCATTATCGATGATGACGACGAAGCCATCTTCGTAGCCGAGCGCAACTCAATGCACGCTCTCAACGGCGACCGCGTGAACGTTACAATTGCTGCTCGCGTGAAAGGTCGCGAACCCGAAGCTGTCGTCAACGAAATCATTGAGAAAAAAGAACAAACATTCATCGGCACCCTGCGTGTCGACAAGCACTCGGTAGCCCTGATTCCCGACTCGAAATATCTGGCTACCGACATCATCATACCGCGGGCAAACCTCAAAGACGGACAAACCGGCGACAAAGCCGTAGCTCGCATTACCGACTGGCCGGCCGAATCAAACAATCCGCGTGGCGAAATCATTGACATACTGGGCAAAGCCGGCGAAAATGACACTGAGATTCATGCCATCCTTGCCGAATTCGGCCTTCCATACAAATATCCCGAATCTGTAGAAAAAGCAGCTAAGCGTATCGATGCCGGCATCACCGACGAAGTTGTAGCCGCTCGCGAAGACCTGCGCGGCGTCACAACCTTCACCATCGACCCCAAAGACGCGAAAGACTTCGACGACGCCCTATCGATTCGTCGACTCGACAATGGCAACTGGGAAATCGGCGTACACATCGCCGACGTGACTCACTACGTACATCCCGACACAATCATTGACCGCGAGGCCGAAGAACGCGCCACATCAGTCTACCTAGTCGACCGCGTCGTGCCCATGCTTCCCGAACATCTCAGCAACGGCATCTGCTCGCTGCGCCCCGATGAAGACAAGTTGACTTTCTCCGTACTATTTGAAATGAACGAGCGAGCCAAAGTACTAAACAGCCGCATCGTGCGCACAGTCACTCGCTCGATTCGCCGCTTCACTTACGAAGAAGCTCAGGATGTGATCGAAACCGGCCAAGGCGACTTGGTCGAAGAAATACAAACCCTCGACCGCATGGCAAAAATCCTACGTCAGGAACGCTACGAAAACGGCTCAGTCGAATTCGACCGCGTAGAAGTTCGCTTCGACATTGACGAAAAAGGCCACCCGACGGGCGTTTATTTCAAAGAATCGAAGGATGCCAACAAACTCATCGAAGAATTCATGCTGCTGGCCAACCGCACGGTAGCGACATTTATAGGCAAAGCATCCGGCAAGAAAAAACCTAAAGCATTCGTATACCGCGTACACGACACACCCGACCCCGACAAGCTAAGCAACCTCGCATCACTCGCCAAGACATTCGGCTACCGCGTGCGCACCAACGGCACTGCTCACGACGTGAACAAGTCGCTCAACCGCATGCTCGTCGACGTCAAAGGCAAGGGCGAAGAGAATTTCCTATCCACTTTAGCTATCCGCTCGATGGCCAAAGCGATATACACCACTACAAATGTGGGCCACTACGGACTGGGCTTCGACTACTACACCCACTTCACTTCGCCCATTCGTCGCTACCCCGACATGATGGTTCACCGCCTGCTCGACCGCTACCTACGCGGCGGACGCTCGGTCAACCTCGAGAAGCTCGAAGACGAATGCAAACACTCGTCGAATCAAGAGCAGCTGGCCGCCAACGCCGAGCGTGCCTCAATTAAGTACAAGCAAGTCGAGTACATGAATGACCACCTGGGCGAAGTTTACGACGGCGTAATCTCGGGCGTAACCGAATGGGGACTCTACGTAGAACTCGACGCAAACAAGTGCGAAGGCCTCGTACCTGTTCGCGACCTAGCCGACGACTTCTACGACTTCGACGAGAAAAACTACTGCCTCGTAGGCCGTCGCCACAACACTCGCTATCGTCTAGGCGACAAAGTTCAGGTTCAAGTTGCCCGCTGCAACCTCGACCGCAAACAGCTCGACTTCATCCTTGTCGACGAAAAGCACCCGGCCAAGACACTCAAAGACATTCTTGCCGCTCCGGTACCGGCAGCATTCAAGCAGAAACCACAACACAAACAGAAATCACAAAAGCAATCGAAACCTAAGCAGTCGAAGAAAGGCCACGACCGCCAAAAGAGCAAGAAACGTAAATGAAGACTTATATTGACATCTCGGGACTAAAAGTCTTCGCGCGTATTGGTGTCGACGAGCAAGAACGTCGCATCGGCAACCGCTTCGAGATATCAGCCCGACTGCACTACGATGCCACTGAAGCCATGCGCACCGACGACATCGCTACGGCTCTAAACTATGCCGAAGTGACAAGCGTCATAATCGACGCTTGCGCCACTGAAGCCATGCTGCTCGAACACGTTGCCGGCCGCATCCAAAGTGCCATCGTAGCTGCGTTCCCGCAAATAAACGCCGGACAGCTGACTATCGTCAAGCTACGCCCACCGATTCCGGCGCCAACGCCCGTCGTTTCATTCACCTGCGAATGGTAATGAAACATCGAACTTGCTTCAATACAATTTTGTTATTATGAAAAAGCCACTCACTCTCTTAACAATAATAGCCATGGCAATAACCGCGACATCAGCACAGACCGCCCTACCGGCACCAACCCACACGCCCGACGGCATGAGCCTCGACGCAGCTCTGCAACAACGCCGCAGCATCCGCGAATTCGACCCGACTCGCACACTCGACTTGCAGACACTCTCCAACCTGCTTTGGTCAGCCGCCGGCATCAACCGACCCGACGCCGGCTTGCGCACCAACCCCACAGCACTCAATTCGCAGGAAATAGACCTCTATGTATTCTGCGACAAAGGTGTGGCGCTCTATGACTACGCCAACAACGCACTCGTCACCGTAGCCGAAGGCGACCACCGCGCACTCGTAGCCGGCACAGCCGGAGCTTTCATCCAAGATTTCGTGCTCGACGCACCGATTTCGATTGTAATGGTCATCAACCTCAACAAATTCACCATCCCGGCCGACATGGGCCTTAAGTATGGACTCATCGACGCCGGCATTGTCAGCCAGAACATAAACCTATACTGTACAGCCAATGGCTTGGCAACAGTGCCACGCGCCACAATGGACAGCGACGGAATACGCCGATTGCTGGGGCTCGACGAAACGCACGTCCCGGCGATGAACAATCCGATAGGCTACGCCAAATAACACATTATTATAATAGTTATAATAGCGACTCCCGCCTCGAGCTACAAACTTCTGGCGGGAGTCGTCGCATATATTGTTTACAACCTAAAGTCAATTGACAAAGTATAGGGCACAGAGACTGGCTGTCCATTTCTACGCCCGGGTTGCCATCTCGGCATTGAGCGCACCAAGCGCATTGCCTCCTTATCGAGAGCTGGATGACAACTGCGAGCAACCCTCAAATTATCAACCTGACCGGTCTTATCTACGTCAAACATTACGACGACCCGTCCTTGAGCGCCTTCTGCCTCGGCTTGCGCAGGATAGTTTTTGTGCTCAGAAATCCATCTATACATCGCGGCTTGTCCGCCTGGAAATGAAGGACGACAATCAAGCATCGCCGGCGAACTGCTCTTTTCTGTTTCGAGGTCACTCGTAGCATCCTCCGCTGGAGCGACAGCCGAGGCTTCCTCATCAATAGATTCATTAGTCTTTACCACCTCACTAGCCTCGGATTTCTCTAATGCCAACAGTTCACTCACAGGCACAGGCACAGGCTCCACCGGCTTTTCTACATTTACCCTAGCAGGCTGCTGAGACGGGATTTTCCGAACGACAGGCTCCGCAACGACCTCCGCAGGGAGTCCGCTGTCGACTACTATAAAATTAGCATCGCCATCGACCATTTCTTCTTCCTCGGCAATGACACATGGCTCCGAACTGCGCGTCGATACGAGCCACGAAATTGCAGCTCCAATCAGCGCCAACACAAGCAAGCCCCAAAGCCACTTTGGCGCATTCTTTTCATCAACACCAACTCGGTGAGTTCCCGAACCGGGCGCCGAAGACGATACCACACGACGTGTAGATAACGATTCAAAATTATTATCTCTGCTATTCGTTCCCATGTAATTAGATTTTTTACAAAAATACAAAAAATTCAAGAAACGTCAAACTTTTGACAAATATTTAAACCAAAATCAATAGCAAAAAGAAAGCAACAGACAATTCTAACACGAGCAGCCCGTAGCCGACAAAGGCAAGCTGACAACTATACTAAAAAAAGCCGACTTATTTTTTGCAAAATCGATATGAATAACTAATTTTGTAACCGATAACACTCAAATCATAACTCTATACGGTATGAAGAAACACAACTTTTATGCAGGACCATCAATCCTGAGCGAATACACTATCAAGAACACTGCCGAAGCAATTCTTGACTTTGCCAACACCGGTCTTTCAGTGCTGGAGGTGTCGCACCGCAGCAAGGAATTCCAAGCGGTAATTGACGAAGCTACGGAGCTGGTTAAAGAAATTTTGGGCGTACCCGAAGGTTTCTCAGTATTATGGCTCGGCGGTGGTGCCTCGATGCAATTCTGCATGATGCCCTACAACTTCCTGTCGGGCAAAGCTTCATACCTCGACACGGGTACATGGTCGTCGAACGCCATCAAGGAAGCTCGCCTATTCGGCGAAGTCGACGTAGTAGCGTCGTCGAAGGACGCCAACTACTCATTCATCCCCAAAGATTGGAAAGTAGCACCCGACGCACAGTATTTCCACTATACAACAAACAATACAATCTACGGCACCGAGCTGCGCGAAGACCCCGACGTGCCCTGCCCCATGATTGCCGACATGAGTTCCGACATCTTCTCGCGCCCGATTGACTTCTCAAAGTACATCGCCATATATGCCGGTGCGCAGAAGAATCTGGCACCTGCAGGTGTGACACTTGTAATTGTTCGCGACGATGCACTCGGCAAGGTTGACCGCGCCATTCCCACGATGCTCGACTACCGCACCCACGTCAAAAAAGGTTCGATGTTCAACACTCCTCCCGTGTTGCCCATCTATGCAGCCCTGCAGACCCTACGCTACTACAAGAGCCTTGGCGGACTCAAAGAACTCGAACGCCGCGACAAAGAAAAAGCAGCCGCACTCTACAAAGCTATCGACGAAAGCAAAATATTCGAAGGCACAGTCAAAGACCCGGCCGACCGCTCGATTATGAACGTATGCTTCGTGCTAAAAGAGCAGTACAAAGATCGCGAAGCCGAGTTTATATCATTCTGCGCCGAACGTGGCATCGTAGGTATCAAAGGTCACCGCTCGGTAGGCGGCTTCCGCGCTTCGCTCTACAATGCACTGCCCATGGAAAGCGTGCAAGTGCTCATTGAGGCGATGAAGGACTTTGAGTACAAACTCTAAAAGTCAAAAAAAACGAATCTAATCCTATAATAGATATTTATATGAACAAGATACTGGTAGCCACCGAAAAGCCGTTCGCAGCCGTCGCAGTCGAAGGCATCCGCCGCGTGGCCCAAGAAGCAGGCTACGAGCTCGAATTGCTCGAGCGCTACACCGACCGCGCTCAGCTGCTCGCCGCCGTTGCTACGGCCGACGCTCTGATTGTGCGCTCCGACAAGGTCGACGCCGAAGTAATCGCCGCCGCCCCCAAGCTCAAAATCGTAGTGCGCGCCGGAGCCGGATACGACAATATCGACCTCAAAGCAGCCGCCGACCGCGGTATCGTAGCTGAAAACACGCCCGGCCAGAACTCAAATGCCGTCGCCGAACTCGTCTTCGGCCTCACCGTGATGGCCGCTCGCAATATGTATGCCGGCACCAGCGGCTTCGAGCTCAAGGGTAAGAAACTCGGCATCCACGCTTTCGGCCAAGTGGGTCGCAACGTAGCTCGCATCGCCGCCGGATTCGGCATGGAAGTGTCGGCCTTCGACCCCTATTGCCCCGACGACGTGATGACAGCCGCCGGCGTCACACCTGTGCACTCGCTCGAAGAGCTTTACAGCAACAATCAGTTCGTATCAATTCACATACCGGCCACGCCGCAAACCGTCGGCTCAATCGGCCACGACCTGATAGCCTTGATGCCCAAGCAAGGCGTTCTGATCAACACAGCTCGCCGCGAAGTCATCGACGAAGCCGGCTTAGCCGAAGTCCTCGCCGAACGCACCGACCTCAAATATGTAGCCGACGTGATGCCTTCGAATGCCGAAGACCTCAACGCCCACTTTGCAGGACGCGTCTTCTTCACACCCAAGAAGATGGGTGCACAGACCGCCGAGGCCAACATCAACGCCGGCATCGCTGCCGCCAACCAGGTAGTAGCATACCTGCGCGATGGCATTGACCGCTTCCGCGTCAACTAAGATAACACATCCACTAATATAAATTTACCCCGGAAAGCCAACCTTTCCGGGGCAAATTTTCACGATAATGCAAATAAACGAGCGACTACACTACTTCGATGTAATAAAAGGCATCGCCATCTTCATGGTTGTGATGGGGCACGTACTGCGTCTGTGTATGTCCGATATGGGCGACTGCGTACCATTTCGCCTTATCGGAGCGATACACATGCCGCTCTTTTTCTTCATCAGCGGCTGGTTCAGCTACAAGGTACTGCCGAATGGCAGCATCGCTCGCCCCAACTTGGGAAAGCGATTCATGCAACTGATGCTTCCCACCTTCGTGGTAGGCGGGCTATACATACTCGCATACAACAGTTTAGGCCTCTACCGACATAACGACACTTCGCTCGAGTGGTTTTGGATGGCCGCAAGCAAGAAAGGCTACTGGTTCACTGTCGCTCTATTTGAAATCACACTAATATATGCCTTAATAGCGCCACTTTTACACAAAATCAAACGAGCCTGGATGGCATTATGTGCAAGCTTAATACTCTCTGTAGCAATTATTGCAGCCGGAAAAGTTTCACCAATACTTGAAGGCCCGTTTGAATTCAATCCTGTCGGCCATTACCTATTTACGTTCCTTATCGGCGTGCTCGCAAGGCGTCACAAAGACTCGTTTGAGCGCATGATTCACAACGAGTGGGTTATAACCCTCGCATTTATCACAGTTGCCGGTTGTCTGAGTGTAAGCGTATTTGATCCACAAATGAGCAACACTACCATGTTCATCTTGCACATCCCCTTGGCTATGATAGTTATAAGGGTTATTCGCACATGGACAGATGCAAGCTATGAAAGCTTGCAAGGCCCGTCGACATTTGTACGACTTTGGATTTATCTTGGCCGCAATAGCTTGGGAATCTACCTACTTCACTACTTCATGCTTTTTCCAATGCACAACGTAGAGGCATGGCTTCAGCCCATGTTACCGGGGTTCGTTCCCACGACCCTAGTAGCCATACTTGGCGCAACGGCAATTATCAGCTGCACATGCATGGTAATTGAAGTACTCAAGCCATCAAAAATGCTGAGCAAGATACTCACCGGAACATAATCAGCGGATTTTTCGAACAAACACACAATAAATAAAAAGAGAATTCGTTATAGTAAAAACTACCCTTAAGATAAGAAACCTATAAATATGAAAATTATCACTAAAGCGTTCATTTTGCTTGCAGCAGCCGCGATGGCATCATGCACCTCTACAAAAACAACGCTGCCGTATTTCACCGATATATCCGAAGTTAAAGAAGGCACATTACCTAAGGGCGACTACACCCCGGTAATCAAACCCGACGATGAGTTGCTAATTACCATCGTATCGTCGTATCCCGAAGCTACCGCTCAATACAATCTTCCGGTATCTAATCCGGCTACTCGAGCCGAGCTCAATATGACTACGACTCCGCGCCAACAGACTTACTTCGTATCGACTGAAGGCAATATCGACATGCCCTACATCGGCGAACTACACGTAGCCGGGCTGACAACCGACCAACTTAAAGAACAAATCAAAGAAATAGTTCAAAAAGACGTGTCTGATGCTATCGTGACCGTACAGTTGGTCAATTTCAACGTAATCGTAGCCGGCGAAGTCGCAAAACCTGCAACAATCAATGTCACACGCAATCGCTTCACCATACTCGACGCCCTCTCAGCAGCCGGCGACCTCACCCCCTATGGCAAGCGCGACAACGTACTTGTAATTCGTGAAGAAAACGACCAGCGCAAATACGCGCATGTCAACCTCAATAGCTCAGACATCCTAACTTCACCCTACTACTACTTGCAACAAAACGACTACATTTACGTTGAGCCTAACGAAATACGCCAGGCCAACTCTCGCTACAATCAAGACAACGCCTACAAACTCACTGTGATTTCAACCATTGTGAGCGCTGCATCAGTTGTAGCTTCACTCGTCATCGCTCTTACTGTAAAATAACACCATCCAACGACTTTTGAAATGGCTAAACGCAATCATTCAGATATCATAAACATACGAGGAGCTCTAAAACTCTATTGGTCGAAATGGCATCTTTTTGCTATTTCCGTCACTTGCTGTCTTATACTCGGATTCCTCTTCTGCCGCATGTACAAGCAGCAATACGGCGTTCGCGCCAACGTATTGATTGTTCAAGAAGAATCGAACCCGATGATGACCATCGGCGGTATGGGCGAACTCTTCGGCTCTGCCGGCTATGTCGACGACGAAATCTTCGTCATCACATCCCACTCGCTCTACCGCGATGTAGTACGCGAACTTGGTTTGAACAAGACACACTACGTGCGCTTGGGCTTCTTGAAATCTGAACTCTCCTACCCCGACTATCCCATCGACGTGTATCCGGCCGCAGGCATTATTGATACTCTGAAGTCGACACTGTCGTTCAAAGTCAAAGTTCACGAAAACGGCTTGGCCGACGTGAAAATCAAAGGCAAATACGGCAAAATTGAAGACGTCGAAGACATCAAACTCCCGCACACGTTCACGACCAACTTCGGCGAATTTACCGTCGACCGCACCGAGCACTACCCCGAAGGCGAAGCCGTCACCTCGACAATCCTCGTCACCGGTTACCACTCAGCAGCCGAAGACTTGGCTCTTGACATCTCTAGCGAAATCGCCAATAAGAAGTCGAACGTCATCGAAATGAGCTACAATACGCCCAACTCAGTGATGGGTGAAATGATTCTGCAGGACGTTATCGACAAGTATAACACCCGCGGCATCATCGAAAAGAACCTCCAGGGACAGAAGACCGCTGAATTCATAGACGAACGCTTAGCTCTACTTGGCGCAGACCTTTCAGATGCCGAAGGCACTATCCAGCAGTTCAAAGAAGAACAAGGCATCATCGACGTACGCGCCGAAGCTACATACCAGACGTCAAAACGTGGCTCAATCGAAGCGCAGTTACTCTCGCAAGAAACTCTGCTTGAAGTTTTCCGCATGACTCTTGATTTTGTCGACAACCCCAACAATCGCTACCAAGTAGTTCCTATGATTGTTGAAAGCGAATCGGCAGGTGCAGTGATTACAGTTTATAACGACTTGGTAGCCGAACGCGAACACATGCTTCGCACAGTCAAAGAAGACAACCAAGCCATACAGCGCATCAACAATCGCCTAGAGACATACCGCACCAACATCATTTCGACTATCAACCAAAACATAAGCCGCACGCGGATTGCTATCAACGACCTCAAAAAGCAACTCCGCCACACTACCGGCCGCCTAGGCAATGTGCCCGGACAAGAACGCACCACTCTCGACATGAACCGCCAACTCCAGGTGAAGCAACAACTATATCTGTTCCTTCGTCAGCGTCAGGAAGAGAATGCGATGCTTCTGGCCAACGCTGTACCTAAGGGTCAGATAGTTGATGCACCCTACACCCTCAAAAAGCCGCTCGGCATGGGCAAAATGGCCATCATGATTATAGCGCTGCTCTTAGGCTTAATGCTGCCCCCGATTTATCTGTACCTGCTCAAGATGCTGCGCGGCAAAGTTGAGACTCGCAGCGAAATCGAACAACGCACCTCTGCCCCGATTCTCGGCGAAATGTGCATCGACAATACAGGCCGCTCGCTCGTAGTGTCGCCGACCGATACATCATCGACCACCGAGCTTTTCCGCCTCATGCGAGCTAATATGCTCTTCATATTCAACGATGCCAACGATAAAGTCGTGCTACTGACATCATCAAAATCCGGTGAAGGCAAGACATTTATATCAATCAACCTGGCCGCTTCGCTGGCATTGCTGGGCAAGAAAGTGCTACTCGTAGGCATGGACATCCGCCTACCCCGCTTGGCCGACTATCTGAACATCAACAACCGCTATGGTCTGACTCAGTATCTGTCGTCGTCAGACATCAGCCTCGACTCAATTATCGTCAAAGGCCCCGCAAGCGAACTACCCACTCTCGACGTAATCTTGGCCGGCCCCGTACCGCCCAACCCCGCCGAACTGCTTGCTTCACAAAAGGTCGACGACCTCTTCGCTCAGCTACGCGACATGTACGACTACATCGTAGTCGATAGCGCTCCCGTAGGTATGGTCAGCGACACGTTCACGCTCAATCGCATCGCCGATGCCACAGTCTACGTGACGCGCGTCAACTACACATCAACCTCTGATGTCGATTTCATCGAAGATATCCACGAAGAGAAGCGACTCAAGAAACTATCTGTAGTAGTCAACGGTGTAAAATCAAAAAAGACCTACGGCTACAGCAGTAAAAACAAAAAACGCTAATTACTAGTAAAATAGCCGACCAGCTCCGCAAACATCGGAGCCGGTCGGCTCTTGCATAATACACAATGACAACAGCCGCAGCCCGACAGCACAACAACAAAACCGGCGAAACACGTCGCCACAAGGAGCCCCTCGTAATCGAAGGGCGCGAATACCTGTGGCCGACACTGTTTATGCTATCGCTATCGCTCGTCGGCCTGCAGATGCCCCTCGGATTGATATTTGTCGCAGTCCTTCTCCTCAGAAGTTTCAAAGAGAACCGCTACGACTTCATCATCCAATACACACTGCTTATCGGCGGTTATTCTCTCCTTTCAGAAGCCGACACACACTTAAATCTCAACTTTATAACATTCACAATCAGTCTGATTGCCATACTCATATTGCGCAAGCCGGCAATACTGAAAAAGGCACTGATATGGCTCGCAATTTACGCCACTGGACTTGTGTACTTCATGCTGCAGAGCGATGAATCGTTCGCCATACAGACTCTCGGCTTCCGCACATACATGTCGTTTATTTATTTCTTCGTACCATTTTTGGTATTCTCCGGCGAAGAGTTCGACATCAAGAAGTTTTTTCACACCGTCTATATCTACGTCTTCATATTCTGCACATTCTATGCCATCGACTGCTTGATAATCAACGGCATGGTACTACTACCGCGCGATCCGAGTTGGAACACAATGAAAATATTCTCGACGTTCTACGATCCGTGGTTTCATCCATTCAGTTTTGCATTTCCACGTCGCTGGCCCTCAGGTCTATATCTGCTATTGCTGACCATCTATCCCACCGCACGAATTTACAAATTGTCATGGATACAATGGGGGCTTATCATACTGGCACTAATCATATCTCGAACGTTTACGTTTACTGCCGGATATATCCTTATCCTTATGTTCACCAGCATATCTGGCAAGCGCATCGTTTTCTATATCATTGGTCTGGCTACCATCATCACAGCGCTCTACTATGTAGACACCGTACTTCCTCCGACAACATACGTGTCAAGCGACGGCGTTGAGACATCGACAAGCGCTCTGCGTATACAATCGACCATTGACCAATTTTCAAACCTCAATCCCGAAAAAGCGGATGAAGAGACTTTGGCAGAGTTTGCGACCGGCCGTGGTGCTCAGATTATACCAAAAATGGAATTACTATTCCGTCTTGACCGCGAATGGATTGGTTTCGGCTTCCTCAGCCGCGAAGGCGCCACAAGGCAAAAATATGTCATCGAGAACGAATTATACAAAAATCCCGACGATGCAGTCGAAGTAGCTACCGGCGTCGAAAGTGCGCCCTTCCAGCTAATTCTCGACATCGGCTTTTTAGGATTAATACTGCACGTTCTTGTCTTTGTCGGCCTTTGGTTTGTCATTCGCAAGTTGCCTCACGCACCTTACTATGTATCGACGGCCTTGGTATTTGTCGGTATCGGCCTCGCCGGCTTCGGTGGTTTGATTCGAACAAACACACTCTACCTTGTCGCGCTCTCATACGCTGCTATCATTTTGAACGAAAAACGCCAACTTGGCTTCGACCTGCCTCCTCTTAAGCCGAAAACTCAGCCGACAGAATCGCAATTGATGCAATGACCAACGCCACCGACCGTCGCATAGCAAAGAATTCAGCATTTCTCTATGGTCGCATGATCGTGACCTTAGGAATATCGCTGTACACCTCGCGCGTGGTGCTTGATACGCTGGGCGTCGACGACTTTGGCATCTACAACGTCGTAGGCGCCATCGTCACAATCTTCGCCTTCCTCAATGGCTCGATGGCCGGTGCTACGCAGCGATTTCTCAACTTTGAAATGGGCCGACGCAACGATGAAGGACTACGCCACACCTTCCGATCATCGCTACTGATACACACCATCATAGCCCTCGTTGTACTAATCTTGGGCGAGACCATCGGCGTGTGGTACGTCAATAATCATCTCGTAGTCGGTGCCGGTCGTCTTTTTGCAGCCAACTGCACATTCCAATTGTCGCTTGCAGCATGCGTATGCACCATTATCCAAGTGCCATTTACAGCGGCCGTGATAGCTCATGAGCGCATGGATGCATTGGCTATAATCACCTTATTGAATGCACTTTTCAAATTTGGAGTTGCCCTGTCTCTGTCGCTGTTTGCCACGCTCGACACACTGATTATATACGCTGCCCTGATGCTCGCCGTCACGATTTTGACACTAGCCTGCTACATCGGATATGCCCGCTACAATTTCGACGAATGTCGCCACCGCGCCAGTGCGCCACGCAAAGTAGTCAGAGCGCTGCTCGGATTTTCCGTTGCCGATATTTTCGGTAATATGTGCTACAGCATGCGTCTGCAGAGCGTAGCCGTAATCCTAAACCGCTTCGGTGGACAGGCGCTCAACGCCGCAGTCGGCCTCAACATGCAAGTCAGCGGTGCCATAACCCAATTCGGCACGACGATTATCTCGGCATTTCGTCCGCAAATTATTCAACAATATGCAGCCGAGAACTATCCGTACATGCAGCAGCTTATGATTAATTGCTCGAAATATTCACTGCTGATGATATCGATAATCGGCATCCCGGCCATCGTCGGCATGGATTTTTTGCTCGACATGTGGCTCAAAGATGTGCCGGCCTACACCGCAGTTTTTTGCCGACTCACTCTTGTAGCCGGTGCCGCCGAACTAGTCATCTACACCCTCAACTGCGGCATTCACGCCACGGGCCATATCAAAGTCATGAGCATCACCACCGGCATCATCTACCTACTGGAAATTCCCTCCATGTGGCTTCTGCTAAGACTCACTCAGATACCGTGGATTGTTTACGCACTGCACATCGCGGTGATGGTCATTATCATAACAGCCATAGGGCTGATATTGCGCCGACTGATGCCGCAATTTGGTTTCGCAAAATTCTTAGCCAAAGCCGTGCTGCACCCGCTACTCTTCATAATCCCGGCATTTGTAGTCGCTGCCTGCACATGGCAACTCATTGCCACACAGTGGTTGGCATTTATAGCTACCGGTGCGGCGTCTACAGCCATTATATGTCTTCTTTCGTGGCAATTTGCTATCGATAGCGAAACACGCTCGGAAATCCTGGTCAAACTTCATCTTAAGAAAAAAGCACAAATCAGGTCATGAAAAAGGTTCTATTTGCAATGTACTATATGAATGTCGGTGGTGTCGAAAAAGCACTGCTCGGCATGCTCGATATGATGCCTCACGACGCCTGTGAGGTACACGTAGCGCTGATGGCCCCTCTAGGTGGTTTCATGCAATATATACCCGACTGGGTACACGTTCACACCATCGAGCCTTTCTACCGCAACATTAGTCTTATCAAACACCCCGCGCGTACCATTGCACACGACCTCGTACACGGCCGATTAAAAGCTTTTGCCGATTTATGGGCCTTCACAAAGGCAAAAATCACCGGCGATAAGCGACACGTCGTGCAGCACTTAATGCGCGGACACGAACCGCTCGATGGTATAGAATTCGACTTAGCCATCAGCTATGCTTCGCCCCACGAGTACCTCGACTACTATGTAGGTCGCTATGTCAAAGCTCGCAAAAAGGCCATGTGGATTCACTTCGACGTCTCGAAAGCTTTCAACTCGCGACGCTCGATGCTAGGCGCCATGCACGACGTCGACCGCATATTCGTCGTATCAGAAACCGGCCGACAAATTTTCAATAAAAAGTACCCGGAACTGGCCGAGAAGACCATCCTTTTCAGAAACATCATCTCGCCTAACTCAATTAAGCGCGACTCACAGCAGCCCTCAACATTCAAAAAAGTCAACGACGCACTTAATATAGTCACCGTAGGCCGTCTCAATCGCGAAAAAGGCCAAAACCTCGCTATCAGCGCCTTGCTACTACTGCGGCAACGCGGCATCAACGCCGTGCTGCACCTCGTAGGCGGCGGACGCACCGAACTCGAATGTCGAAACCAAGCTCTAGAATCAGGCATCGACGACTACGTACGATTCTATGGCACACAGGTCAACCCCTATCCATTCATGGCAGGAGCAGACCTATATCTGCAACCCTCACTTCACGAAGGCTACTGCATCACATTGGCCGAAGCCAAAGTGTTCGATGCGCCAATCGTAGCCACCGACTTCACCGGCGCCCGCGAACAGCTCTCGGCACGCAACAATGCCGTCGTAGCCGACGACTTCACACCTGAAGCAATCGCCGACGCTATTGTCAAAGCCAAAGACGTGGCTTACATACCCGGCAACGATCGCGACGAGAAAAACGACCTCGACCGACTCTTCGAAATCCTATAATATCTTACTGCACATAGAGTGGCAAGCATCGGTTGAGATAGCGACGAGCCTCGCCCCACTCCGTATAAATGTCGCTCGAATTTGGCTGCAGCGGCACAGGCTTTTCGTTAACATCAACTCGCAGATAGTAGCGACCCGACTTCTCAGCTTTGAACAATATCATCTGCAAATTGGCAGCCATTGGCACTACTTCGAAATCGCGCCAATGCAGAGCTACGGTATCGAAATAGTTCGTCATGTAGTAACACCCCTTGAGGCGCAGTAGCGACAGCAACGGCATCAGCGTTTCGGCATGACCAAAGCGCAAATTGGCTACTGCCGGATTCGTACCGGCTATGAATGAATCAGTCGTTGCAATCAAATCTTGTAGAAGTTGCGAGGCGATATCAGCCGGGACTACTGAGACCGTCGTAGCCGTGCGCTGAAGATATTGGCGCAGATTGAAGCACGACCACAGTGCATTGTACTCGTCGCGAGTGAAGAAGCGGCTAGCTTCAGGCTCGACGCCCATGCAGCGGCACCCTGCCACGACGTAATACTCCGTTATGGCCAAGTCGCGGGCTTCGGCGTCGCTAGCAAATTCATAGCGTTCGCCTAGCACCTTGCGTATTGCAGTCAGTGGACAAGCCTCCGCAAAATATGCGTCGTATGGCTCTTTCCAGACATTTTCTGTGCGAAATTCCTTGTAATATTCATCGACATCGAAGGGGCGCATTGTCGCATTGTTGACGCGACCGGTCGAAGTGTTGAAGTTGATACGATTGTTCATGCGGTCGAGCTGATGCACAAACGCATACATACTCATCATCGAGCGTGGCGAATACGACGACAGAGCGTCGACAATGCTACCTTCAGTGAAAATCTGGCCAAAGTTGTAATACATTCGAGTAGCTATCGACCGCTGCTCTGCCTGGCCTAGCGAATCGAGCGCACCCCACTGATTTTCACTCCGAGCTATCACCAAATCGTTGAGTTTCATCAACTGGCGACCGGTAGGTGTCAACGTGCCGAGCGAATCTGCGCGCAGCAATGCCCGGCGCAACTTCATGCAATTAGCGCTCGAAGCCGGAAAGCGCGAACCGTGGCGGCCGACATGATTAATATAGACCGGCTGCAGCGAGTCAGGATATACAGCCGGATTGACTTCCATAGGATAAGGCGTCAGCGAGCCTTCGCACTGACGCATCGTATAGTTTGTTGCCATTGGATCAGCCGCTGTGGCCGTAGCAAACACAGCCAGCAGAGCTACCAAAATCAAATATTTCTTCATAACCATATCGCAAAAACACGGAGCGCTTGCCCCATTGAAAGATTATTTCTAATTTTACACAAAGTTAGTAAAAAAACTTCAGAAGATGACATTTAACGATAAAAACGATGAAAATCTGCCAATCGACGCTCAAATAGCACAATTAGATGCGTTGATTTCGACCACTGCTACATCAGACCTGGCCGACCTATACTTCCGCCGAGGGCGCCTTTGGTGGCGTGTTGGAGAAAAGGGACGCGCCATATCAGACTACGAACGCGCCGCAGCACTCGATGCTGACTCTCCGGCCGTCGAAGCCCTAGCCCTCGCTCGCCGAGTGATGGACTTCTACCATACAGACCTCTACAACCCATAAACGACGAAGGAATATACACCTACGACCACGACGCAAATACAACCATAAAGACCGACCTCGCACCACGCCAACTTTTTTATTCGTTGACGCGCTATTACTTGGCTGATTGGTATCTTTTTTTTAACTTTGTATCGAAATAACTAAACTTACTACCTCATGGCAGATTTACATAATCGTCCGGAAGATGGCGCCAACGGCGGCTCTACGGAAAACAGCATACAAGCTAAACTTCGGAATGCTCAAGCCGACAGAAATCGCCGCCAAGGCATCGATGCGCCCAAGCAGCCCGATACTCCCGAAAAGAAAAAGGTAAAGACCAATGACTCAACCAAGAAGCTACTGACTATAATCATAGCTCTAATCGTGGTGATAATTGCCGGTGGCGCATGGTTTCTAACCGCTACCATCAGCCAAAACAAGCAAATCGAAGAAGCTCGTGCTCTGCAAGCTCAAGCCGAACTCGATGCCAACCAGCGCGAACTGCAATATGAATACAATCAGCTTAACGATGAGTTCAGCCAACTCGAGAACCAACGTCAGCTGATTCTCGACGACTCCGTAAAGCGCAATCTTCAAGAAAAATACGATGCGGCTCGTCTGCAAGTCGAGAAGCTACAACAGCAACTTCGCACTCAGCGCAACATGAACAATGCTGAAATCAAGAAGCTCAAGGATGAAATTGCAAGCTTGCGCAAGCTACTCAAGCATTACATTGAAGAAATCAACCGCTTGCAACTTGAAAACCAAAATCTGCGCACTGAAAATGCTGAAATTAAAGACCGCAACCAGCAGCTAAGCAGCCGTGTGCAAGAGACTTCGCGCAAAAATGAAGAATTGTCGGAGCGTATGACTCTCGCCGAAAAGCTCAACGTCACCGGCCTCAACTTAAAAGCGCTCAACAAGAAAGGCAAGCCTGAAAAGAAAGTGACTAAAGCTCGCCAACTTTGCGTCACATTCACCATACCGCAGAATAATTCGACGCCGGTAGGCGCCAAGACCATCTATATGCGCATCGTAGCCCCATCGGGACAGCTACTTCCCGGTGGCAGCTCGTTCTCCTTCGAAGATACCTCTCTCGAAGCTACTGCAAAGAAAGTAATCGAATACGCCGGAGAAGAAATCGGTGGAATCACAATCTACTGGGACGTAAATACAGCTCTCTCTGCCGGCCAGTACACCGTCGAACTGTTCGCCGACAATTATCGATTAATCAGCAAACAATTCGAACTTAAATAATGTCAATCCTTGACTATCTAGCAGACGCAATCACGTCGACCGAAGTCAACTTTGTCGCTGGCTGCTTCCAACTGCTACTGAGCATGCTGCTCGGAGCAGTTGTAGGCTTCGAACGCCGACGACGCGGACAGACAGCCGGCGTGCGCACATTCTCGCTGATAGCCATGGGGTCGACACTGGCCATGATATTGTCGATATACGTCCCTCAGCGCTACGAGGGCGTACTCGACGGCGACACCACTCGCATCGCAGCGCAAGTAATCTCCGGCATCGGCTTTCTAGGTGCAGGCGCCATCATTCAGATGAAAGGCTCGGTGCGCGGACTCACCACAGCTGCCGGAATCTGGATGATTTCGGCAATCGGCATGGCTGTCGGTTGCGGCTTGTACCTCATTTCAATCATAGCCACCGGCCTGATTCTGTTCATCCTCGTACTACTCGAGCGCATCGAGCACCACATCAGCGCTCGCTCCGAAACACGCATAATACGCATACGCATAGCTACAATCCTCGACAACATAGACAAATACCGCGACACACTGACCGATGCTCACGTGCAACTCAGCAACTTCTATGTAGATTACGACTTCGAAAACAATGAGACACGACTCAACCTTGTAGTCGTAATTCGCGAAGATGTCGACCTTGTGGCTCTGTTCCATTCATTCAAGGATATCTATCCGACCCAATCAATAACACTCGCCAACCAGATTAACATATGAACGTAGAGAGCCTAATCAGCGACCTTGCCTTCATCCTGCTCCTCGGCGCGGTAGTCACCGTTCTGTTCAAGTGGCTGAAGCAACCGGTCGTGCTGGGCTACATAGTTGCCGGCTTCCTAGCCAGCCCACACTTTACATACCTTCCCTCAGTCACGACAGTCGCTAATATCGAATTCTGGGCTCAAATCGGCATCGTGGTACTTCTATTTTCACTCGGTGTCGAATTCAGCTTCAAAAAACTAGTCAACTCCGGCGGCTCGGCTGTAGTGACAGCTCTAATTATCGTAACGGGGATGATGGCTTTCGGCTTCATCACAGGCCGCATACTGCATTTCAACACCATCAACAGCCTCTTTCTAGGCGGCATGCTATCAATGTCGTCGACGACTATCATCATAAAAGCCTTCACCGACATGGGCTTGCGACAGCAGAAATTCGCATCTCTAGTGCTTGCTGTGCTGATTGTCGAAGACCTCTTTGCCGTGCTGATGATGGTGATATTGTCGTCAATCGCTTTGAACAACTCCGTCGAAGGCGGCGAAATGCTCTGGAGCGTAGGCAAGTTGATGTTCTTCTTGATTATCTGGTTCTTGGTAGGTGTATACCTATTACCATCGATACTCAACCGTATCCGCCGATTCCTAAATAGCGAAACACTGCTAGTCGTGTCGATGGGGCTATGCCTCGGCATGGCCGTCTTCTCCGTTTATTGTGGATTCTCGCTTGCGCTTGGAGCCTTCGTCATGGGCTCAATCTTGGCAGGCACCAGCTACGCCGAAAAGATTGAACACGTCGTCACGCCGGTAAAAGACCTATTTGGAGCCGTATTCTTCATATCAGTCGGCATGATGGTGCAACCCGAAATTCTCGCCCAGTACTGGCTCCCGATTCTGATTCTGTCGCTCGTCGTTATCGTCGGCATGATTATCTTCGGAACGTTCGGCATGCTCATCACCGGACAATCGCTCCGAGTGGCCATCCGCTCAGGCTTCTCACTAACACAAATTGGCGAATTTGCATTCATCATCGCATCTCTCGGCATGAGCCTGCACGTGCTCGAATCGCAACTTTACCCAATCGTAGTAGCCGTATCGGTAATAACGACCTTCACTACCCCATACTTTATAAAACTATCGGCACCGGCCAGCGAGTTCATTGAGCGCCATCTGCCTCAGCGCCTACATTTCCTCATCGAGCGCTACAATGATGAAGGCCAAAAAGAACAAGCCTCGGGCCATCCGTGGGCAGCGATGCTCAAACGCCACCTATGGCGCTCGCTGCTCTACTCAGTGATTCTGATTGCAATAACAATCATCTCAGGCTACTACTTATGCCCCTGGTTTACTCAAATTGGCGGTTCGTGGGGCAAGACACTGAATCTTGTTGTAGAGATTGCGCTTATGTCGCCATTCATTATCGCACTGATTACTCCAGTAAGAATGAAAAACGGCGAGCCTAACGCCCCCTACAGCATACCTCGAATCGTATTGATGGTGTTCCGCATCGTCATCGCCCTCAGCTTCGTAGTACACGCTGTGGCATCAGCCTACTCAGCCACGGCCGGCCTTCTGCTCGGCGTAGGCATCGTGGTGCTCATCATCGCGCTACTCTTCCGCCAACTGACTCAACACATGCGCCGTATCGAAGAAAAATTCTTCGACAACCTTAACGAACGCGAACTACGACGTTCAGGCAAAAACAACCATGTAGTCAACGACTTGCACCTTGCCTACATCACCGTCGGCGCCGGATGTCCATTCGCGGGCGAGCGACTGATGAATAGCAACTTGCGCCGAACCTACGGCATAAACGTAGTCAACATACAGCGCGGCTACCAAAACATACCTATACCCGACGGACGCCAGCGCATCTATCCCGGCGACGTCCTAGGCGTCATTGGCACCGACGAGCAAATATCGCGCCTACTACCCGTGGCCGAAGCCGCAAAGCCCGTCAACGACTCGCCCGATCCCGGACAGATGACGCTCAGCCCGATTCTGCTATCGTTCAATTCGCCTCTGATTGGCAAAACCCCTTCTAGCGCTTCTTTGCGCGACAACTACGACGTTCTTGTCGTAGCAGTCAATCGCAGCGGCGAATTCATAGATTCGAACCCCAACCTTGTATTCTCGCCCGGCGACATCGTATGGCTGGCGGGTAGCAAGCAAAACATATCCCGACTTAAATAATATCAAAAAGCATAGAGTTATGACAGATTCAAGCGACCAGAGATACAAAATGCGTGGTGTATCGGCTTCTAAAGAAGACGTTCATGCAGCTATCAAAAATGTCGATAAAGGCATCTTCCCGGGAGCCTTCTGCAAAATCATTCCCGACATTCTGAGCGGCGACCCAGAATGGTGCAACATCATGCACGCCGACGGCGCAGGCACAAAATCTTCACTTGCCTACACCTATTGGCGCACCACCGGCGACCTCGATGTGTGGAAAGGCATCGCTCAGGATGCCCTGATTATGAACATCGACGACCTACTCTGCGTCGGAGCTACAGACAACATCCTCGTGTCGTCGACAATCGGACGCAACAAAAACCTCGTCAGCGGCGATGTCATCGCAGCTATTATCAACGGCACCGAAGAGCTATTGGCCGAACTCCGCAGCCACGGCATCGGCGTTTACTCAACCGGTGGTGAAACGGCCGACGT
Source organism: uncultured Bacteroides sp. (assembly GCA_964456545.1). Taxonomy (GTDB): domain Bacteria; phylum Bacteroidota; class Bacteroidia; order Bacteroidales; family Muribaculaceae; genus CAG-873. The sequence goes on along the minus strand of CAYWAM010000031.1, from coordinate 3,685 downwards.
TGGCGACCTCGTACGCACAATCATCGTCGACTCTACAGTCACTTGCCGCATGCGTCGCGCCGACGTCATCGACAACTCGCGCATCCAAGCCGGCGACGTCATCGTAGGCTTATGCTCATATGGCCGCGCCACTTACGAAAAACAATACAACGGCGGCATGGGCAGCAATGGACTCACATCTGCTCGCCACGACGTATTCTGCAAAGACATTGCTCGCCAATATCCCGAAAGCTACGATGGTGCCATACCCCAAGAACTCGTCTATAGCGGTGGTTGCACTCTTCTCGACCCTGTAGAAGGCTCTCCGCTCGACGCCGGACGCCTCGTGCTGTCACCGACCCGCACCTACGCTCCCGTAGTCAAAGAAGTGCTGAGCCACCTGCGCCCCCAAATCCACGGCATGATTCACTGCTCGGGCGGTGCTCAAACCAAAATCATGAACTTTGTGCAGAACAAGCACGTTATAAAAGACAACATGTTCGCACCCGGACCACTGTTCACCCTCATCCAGGCTCAGTCGGGCACCGATTGGCGCGAAATGTACAAAGTCTTCAATATGGGACACCGATTCGAATTCTACCTACCGGCCGAACACGCACAAGAAGTCATCGACATCGCTCGCTCATTCAACATCGACGCTAAAATCGTCGGACACGTAGAAAATTCGCCCGAGAATCGCCTCACCATCAAATCGCAATTCGGAACATTCACTTATTAACCGTCATAAATACTATCAATCATGCGTAAGACCAAATTAACAGTTGCACTCGTATGCGCACTAATGGGCACCATGATGCTGCCCTCGTGCATCGGTTCTTTCTCTCTGTCCAACAAACTCCTCAGCTGGAACCGCTCAATCGACAGCAAGTTTGTCAACGAACTCGTATTCTTTGCCTTCTGGATTGTACCCGTATATGAAGTATCGGTCCTTGCCGACGTACTCGTCATCAACACCATCGAATTCTGGTCGGGCGACAACCCCGTTGCTAGCAACCAGACTCGTCGCATCCAAGGCAGCGATAGCGAATACCTCGTCAGCAACGACAAAGACGGCTACACCATCAAGAACCTCACCGACAACTCGGAAGTTCGTCTCGACTTCAACGCCGACGACCGTTCATGGTCATTCAGCCTCCCCGACGGCACTTCACAGACCATCTTCAGCTTCGTAGATGACAACCACATCGCGCTGCCCGCTCCCGGCGAAGCAGAGCCCGTCATCATCGAAACATCGGCAGAAGGCATGCTCGCATACCAACAAATCGCTATGTCGTCGGCCCTCGCAAGCCGCTAATTTCTGATAACATTATTATAATCCACAAACCTGCCACGCCGCCTACCACCGGGCGACGTGGCAGTCTGTGGATATAAAATCCATCTCTCCTACAGTAAACCACTCATTAATGAAACGCGCCCACTTCATCATACTACTTTGCGTAGCCATAGCGCTCGCCGCAACATTCATACCCGATAATGCGGCCAAGCCACTCGACAAACCGACTGACGACCTGCTAGCTGTCACCGACCCTGATAGTGATAGCCACTGCACCATTCAGTACGAAGGCTTCAGAGTGACATTCTCACCCACGCACCATCAGCCCGCTTTCGTAGCATGGGAAATGGACGCCGAAAAAGCTTCTGCCGAAGTAGCCGACCGCAAAGACTTTAACTTCCGCTCAGACGACAACGTCGACGGATGCCCTACCCTAGCCGACTACCGCCGCTCGGGCTACGACCGCGGGCACATGGCCCCCGCTGCCGACATGAAATGGAGCACTCAAGCCATGGCCGACTGCCACTACCTCACTAACATCTGTCCTCAAGACAATGCCCTCAATGGTGGCCCATGGTCCACAGTTGAGAAAAACACACGTACCTGGACTCAGCACTTCGGCCGACTCTACATCGTTGCCGGTCCTGTACTCAACGACATACTCACCGACACAATTGGCGAAACAGGCATCCCCGTACCCGAAAGATTCTTCAAAGTCATTATCGCACCCGAAGCCGACCCCCCTATGGGCATCGCATTCCTTATGCCCAACCACCGATTTGAAGGAGGCGCACAAGCCACCGTCACTTCAATCGACAACATCGAAGCAATCACAGGCTACGACTTCTTCAGCTCTCTACCCGACGACATCGAACAATACATCGAACAACAACACGCCCTAGCGCCCTGGAACCACTGATTACCTCCATGCAACAGATTTTCGACAACACATCCGACACCATCTGCGCCATCTCCACACCAGCCGGCTGCGGTGGCATAGCCGTTGCTCGCGTCAGCGGCCCCGACGCATTCACTATCACCAACAAAATCTGGCAAGGCAAAGCCATCACCGACATGGCAAGCCACACAGCCCACCTAGGCACCGTGCTCGACACCAACCTGCAACCGCTCGATCAAGCCGTCGCTACAATCTTCCGAGGCCCAAAATCATTTACCGGACAACACACCGTCGAAATAGCCGTGCACGGTTCTCGATATGTACAGCGCGAGCTCATCAGCTCGCTTACTGCTGCAGGCTGCCGCCTCGCTCTCCCAGGCGAATTCACCCGCCGCGCGTTCCTGTCAGGCAATATCGACCTCACACAAGCCGAAGCCGTCGCAGATATCATCTCGTCAGAATCACGAGCACAACACCGCATTGCCATCAGCCAGCTCAAAGGCGCTTTCGCTAATCGAATAGCGCAGCTTCGCGAGCGACTCGTCGAAATCGCTTCACTACTCGAACTCGAACTCGACTTTTCTGAAGAAGACGTCGAATTTGCTTCACGCGCACACCTACGCGACCTCGCCACCGACATCCACCGACAACTCTCCGACCTTCACCGCTCATACACCGCCGGCAACTCAATCAAAGACGGCATTCCAGTAGCAATCGTCGGCCCCACAAATGCCGGAAAGTCATCGCTGCTCAACGCACTCACCGGCGACGACCGCGCCATCGTCAGCGACATACACGGCACCACACGCGACACCATCGAAGAAACTCTCAACATAGGCGACTACCGATTCCGACTCATCGACACAGCCGGCATCCGCAACTCCGACGACACCATCGAACAAATCGGCATCGAACGCTCGCGCCGAGCCATCGAACGCGCTCGCATCATCATCCTGCTCAACGACATCACACAGCCACTCGACTCCGAAATCGCCAGCCTAGCCCGACAAGCACTCGACCGCCAAGACCCCGCCGGGCACCTAATCATCGCACTCAACAAAACCGACCTCTCCGGCCACGACACCGACACCATCGATGCTGCCAACAGACTAGCAGCAGAAGATACAAACACACTGACCATCGAAATGTCGACAAAGTCGCCCGACAGCCTCGCGCCACTGCACAAAGCGCTCGTCGAAGCCGCCGACTCCGATGCCGCATCAGCCGTCGAAGACATTATGATTACCAACATTCGCCAAGCCACGGCACTAGCCGACGCTGCCGACGCCATCCAAAAAGTAATCGACGCAATCGACCTCCAGCAGACCGGCGACCTCATCGCCCTCGACCTCCGCCTGGCTATCGACCACCTCAGTGCCATCACCGGCGCCATCTCCTCCCAAGACATCCTCACCTCCATCTTCTCCCGCTTCTGCATCGGCAAGTAACGTAAGTATTAAAATGATTCATAATTAGCAACACAAAATTAGTTAATCTCAGGGAGACTTCGGTCT
>CAYWAM010000030.1:0-27456 GCA_964456545.1 uncultured Bacteroides sp. | reverse complement strand
AAAGTTCAACACACCTGTGCGCCATTGTCCAGTCGTGACCGACGAAATCAAGGAGATAATACGCAAGTGCCTTGAAGAAAAAACGGAATAGGCACGCCCCACATTGCCACCGCTCTGGGAATCGAAGCCTGCGCCCACGGAATGACCGTCATGTTCACTTCCGTACCTCGACTCATCACTCAGATAAAGGAAGCCCGACAAGAGCGCTCGCTACGCTCGCTCGAAAACAAGTTCTTAAACTACGACCTTGTGATATGCGACGAGTTCGGATACGTATCCTGCGACAAAGAAGCCGGAGAACTACTCTTTCACTATTATTTTTTCACTCGCTTGGCAACCTTACACTATATAACTATATAGTCGACGAAGCTATAGCATTAGCTATGCGTATCAATTTCCTGTGAGAATAGCTTTATCAAGTAGAGTGATTATTTCATAAAGATGTGGACGGATTACATTAAGCCTAAATAATAGCTTTAGAGAAATTCTATTGGTGGTTTTGAAGAATTTTATTATTTTTGCGGTGCGAAGAAATATCGAACTATAATGACATACGAATATGATTTTCTCGTGATCGGCTCGGGTATAGCCGGCATGAGTTTCGCACTGAAGGCCGCAGCTAAAGGCCGCGTAGCACTAGTGTGCAAAACCACACTCGACGAGGCAAATACAGCTCTGGCTCAGGGCGGTGTCGCCTCGGTGACAAATCTTGAAGTCGACGACTTCGACAAGCATATCCATGACACGATGGTGGCCGGCGACTGGCTTAGCGACCCGAAGGCCGTCGAAAAGGTGGTAAAGGAAGCACCTGATGGCATCAAATTCCTACTCGAAAATGGTGTAAACTTCGACCGCCGCGACGATGGCTCGTTTGACCTTCACCGCGAAGGCGGCCACTCCGAATTCCGCATCCTGCACCACGCCGATAACACCGGCTTTGAAATTCAGCGTGGGCTCATCGAAGCTGTGCGAAATAACCCGAATATAGATATATACGAGAACCACTTTGCAATTGAAATCATCACCCAGCACCATCTGGGCCGCATAGTCACTCGCCGCACACCTGACATCACCTGCTACGGTGCGTACGTACTCGACCAGGAAAGTGGACGTGTCGACAAATACCTCTCGCGCATCACTGTCATGTCGACCGGCGGCGCCGGAGCTGTGTATCAGACTACAACCAATCCGCTCGTAGCCACCGGCGACGGCATCGCTATGGTATATCGCGCCAAGGGCACGGTCAAAGACATGGAATTCATCCAATTCCACCCCACGGCGCTGTTCCATCCCGGCGATCGCCCATCGTTCCTAATCACCGAAGCCATGCGCGGATATGGCGCAGTGCTCCGCAACCTCCGCGGCGAGGAATTCATGCATAAATACGACCCACGCCTGTCGCTCGCTCCGCGCGACATCGTGGCCCGTGCCATCGACTCGGAAATGAAGCTGAATGGCGACGACCACGTCTACCTCGACGTTACACACAAGGACCCGGAGGAGACTCGCCATCACTTTCCAAATATCTACCAGCACTGTCTCGAACTCGGCATTGACATCACCAAGGATTACATCCCGGTAGCACCGGCTGCTCACTATCTGTGTGGCGGCATCAAAGTGGACCTCGACGGACAGTCGTCGATCGACCGTCTGTATGCGCTAGGCGAATGTTCGTGCACCGGATTGCACGGTGGCAACCGCTTGGCGTCGAACTCGCTCATCGAAGCAGTCGTATATGCCGACGCTGCCGCTCGCCACGCCACAGCACGCGTTGGCGGCATAGCTCTGCGCACCGACGTGCCCGACTGGAACGATGAAGGCACTCGCCACCCCGAAGAAATGGTGCTCATCACACAGAGCATCCGCGAGGTCAACCAGATTATGGGCACCTACGTGGGCATCGTACGCTCGAATCTGCGCCTCGACCGCGCCTGGAATCGCCTCGACATTCTCTACGAGGAGACCGAGCGCCTGTTCAAGTGCTCGAAAGCAAGTCGCGAAATCTGCGAGCTTCGCAACATCATCAACGTCGGCTACCTAATCATGCGCCAAGCCAAGGAGCGTAAGGAATCGCGCGGCCTCCACTATACCCTCGACTACCCTCCAGCACCCAAAAATGTGTGATTACGACATAACGATATAAACTACTTAAGCACCCTCACGTCCGTAAGTCGTGAGGGTGCTATTTTACAAAAACTAGCCTCTCAGTCATAGCAAATTGAAAAATGCTTTAAGTCATATCTTTCTAATCGAACATTCGGCTTTACGTTCTTCTGTCTGTTTTTTTGTAGATTGAGGGAAAAGTGGTAATTTTGTAAAAATTTTCACAGATGGCTAAGTCAGTTTTCATTACCGGAGGCGCCTCGGGTATCGGCGCGGCTGCAGTAAGAGCATTTGCGGCCGCCGGATGGCGCGTGACTTTTATGGATATTCACCCTAAGGAGGCAAAGCAACTCATTGCCGAGATTGAGTCGGATGAGCCCGTTTGCTTTTTTGAGGGTTCGACTCGCGACCGCGGCCATCTAGAGGCCGCTCTCGAACTTGCAGCAGACGATGCAGGCGCAGTCGATGCAGTGTTTGCCAACGCCGGTATCCACCGCAAAAACACCATAATCGATATGACCGCCGACGAGCTCGATGAGCTGATTCAGACCAACATTGTCGGCACTGTGAATACCATTCAAGCAGCAATTCCCTATTTGGCAAATGCCGTAGACAGCGGCAACGGACAAGCGTCGATTGTGATTAATGCATCGGAGCAAGCATTTGTGGGCAAAGCCGGCAATTGCGGCTATGGCCTGACGAAGGGTGCACTGGCGCAGCTGACTCGCAGCGCTGCCATTGACTTGGCTCACCTAGGCATACGCGTCAACGCTGTGTGTCCGTCGACTATAGATACGCCGCTGATGGACCGCGCACTGGCGCATGCAGCCGGTGGCCGCGCGGCCGATATCAGCCGCCTGCGTGCCGACGAAGATGCCTTATTCCTGCGCGGAAGCGTAGGCCGCCCCGACGAGGTAGCTGCCATGGTAGAATTTTTGGCTTCAGACCGCGCCGGCTTTTGCACCGGAGGCCTCTATCCGGTCGACGGCGGATATACGGCTCGATAATCTAAATTTTAAATTACGGAAATCACAACCCCCGAAAACTCAACCGAAAACTTTCAATTCCGAGATATGATAGAGCGCATTGTACTGATCGATAATGCTGATCCGGTAAATTTTTATGGTGTGAACAACGCCAACATGCATTTGATACGCAATCTCTTTCCGAAGTTGCGCATCGCAGCTCGCGGCTCGGTGATTAAGGTTATCGGCGAAGATAGCGAAACGGCCGAATTCGAGCAAAAAATCAAAGAGCTCGAAGAATACGCCGCTCGCCATAATTCACTGACCGAGGATGTGATTCTCGATATTATCAAGGGCGATGCGCCGAAGGAAATCAAGAAAGATAGCGTGATTATCTACGGCTTGAGCGGACGTCCGATTCAAGGTCGCACACCCAACCAGCAGAAGCTGGTCGAAGAGTTTACGCGCAACGACCTTACGTTTGCCCTGGGCCCTGCCGGCACCGGTAAAACGTACATAGCGATAGCCCTAGCTGTGCGCGCTCTGAAGAATAAAGAAGTGCGCAAGATTATACTGTCGCGCCCGGCAGTAGAAGCCGGCGAGAAACTCGGTTTTCTCCCAGGCGACATGAAAGATAAGATTGACCCATACTTGCAGCCTCTGTACGACGCGCTGGAGGATATGATTCCGCCGGTGAAGCTGCGCGAGTACATGGAGTCGAAAGTAATACAAATAGCTCCGCTGGCTTTCATGCGCGGCCGCACACTCAACGACGCAGTAATCGTACTTGACGAAGCTCAGAATACCACTACGCATCAGATTAAAATGTTTCTGACGCGCCTGGGCATGAATGCAAAGATGATAATCACGGGCGACGTGACGCAAATCGACCTTCCGCGTTCTACACAGTCGGGGCTGGTGCGAGCACTTCGAGTGCTCGACGGAGTTCAAGGCATCGGCCGCGTAGAATTTGGCAAAAAAGACATCGTGCGCCACGCCTTGGTGCAGCGCATCGTCGAAGCATACGAAAGGGTAGAGGCTGCCGAAGAGCTTAGCCGACGCCAAGCCGACGCATCCAAGGCTTCGACCGAAAACTCAACAGAAGAATTATCCAATAATCAATAGCATATACCATGCAAGCAACGCTTACCACTACAGATTTCAACTTTCCCGGCCAGAAGAGCCTCTATCATGGGAAAGTACGCGACGTGTACAACATTGACGACACCACCCTGGTGATGGTGGCCACCGACCGTATTTCGGCCTTCGATGTAGTTCTGCCCAAAGGCATACCCTTCAAAGGCCAAGTACTCAACCAGATTGCAGCTTACTTCCTGGATGCGACCTCAGCCGAGGTGCCTAACTGGAAGATAGCCGTGCCCGACCCCATGGTGACCGTGGGCAACCGCTGCGAAGGCTTCAAGGTAGAAATGATCATCCGTGGCTATCTAGCAGGCAGTGCATGGCGCGACTACGCAGCCGGTGCCCGCGAAATCTGCGGCGTAAAGCTGCCCGAAGGCCTACACGAAAACGAACGTCTGCCCGAACCCATCATCACTCCGACCACTAAGGCCGACGAAGGCCACGATATGAATATATCTCGCGAAGAAATCATAGCACAAGGCATCGTGAGCGAAGCCGACTATGCTGTGATGGAAGACTACACTCGCCGCCTGTTTGCAATCGGCACTCGCATGGCTGCCGAAAAAGGTCTGATCTTGGTCGACACCAAATATGAATTTGGCAAACTGGGCGACAAGGTGATTTTGATTGACGAAATTCACACTCCCGACTCATCGCGCTACTTCTATGCTGAAGGCTACGAAGAACGCATGGCTAAGGGCGAACCGCAGCGCCAGCTGTCGAAGGAATTCGTGCGCCAGTGGCTCATACAGAATGACTTCATGGGCAAACCCGGCCAAGTAGTACCTGAGATGACCGACGAGATTTGCGAATCAATCTCGCAGCGCTACATCGAGCTATACGAACACATCACAGGCCGCAAATTCGAACCTGCCGACAGCGAACACCTCGACCGTCGTCTTCATAACAACGTACTCGACTGCCTGGCAACCCTAGGCAAATAATCATCATACACAGCTACTCCACGATGAGTCCAGAAGAAATCACCCCCTACGACCACACCCGCGGCAAGACGGAACAAGTACGCGAGATGTTCGACAACATAGCGCCGGCCTACGATGGCCTTAACCGCGCCATGAGCCTCGGCCTCGACCGCAGTTGGCGCCGCCGAGCCGTGCGCATGGTGGCATCCGAGCATCCTACGAGCATCGTTGATATAGCCACAGGCACAGGCGACTTTGCAATATCACTCGCAAAAGCTATGCCTAAGGCCCACATCACCGGCCTCGACCTCTCGGAGGGTATGATTAGCATAGGCCGCGAGAAGGTGGCTACTGCCGCACTCACCGACCGCGTGGAGTTGCTAGCGGGCGACTGTTTGGCACCGCCAGCCTCAATTGGCGGTGCCGACGCCGTCACCGTAGCTTTTGGCGTACGCAACTTTGCCAACCTACTTGCCGGCTACCGCGCCATGCTAGGGATGCTGCGACCGGGCGGCCGACTGTGCGTCATCGAGCTTTCGACACCTTCGTCGGCTCTCGTACGCCCATTCTACAACCTCTACACTCGGTGTGTGATACCGGCCATGGGCCGCTTAGTTTCGCGCGACAAACGCGCTTATTCGTATCTGCCCGAGAGCATTGCAGCCGTGCCTTGCGGCGACGCAATGCTTGATTTGATGCGCCGCGCCGGATTCACTGACACGGCCTATAAGACGCTCACTCTGGGCGTCTGCACCATCTACACCGGTCGCCGTCCCGACTCAAAATAAGCGAGCAACACGGCCCGGTTGAGATTTTCCTACTAAAACTAAACTGACCTGAGATGAAAAAGTTAGTAATTCTACCCATGCTGACGGCTGCCCTGCTAGCAACTCTCCCCGCCGCAGCACAGATACAGCGACACACCACTCCGACACGTAGCACCGTACCAAGCACCGGCACATCGGCACAGATTTCACCTAACACTCTACACGAACTTGTCGAGGGTGACCTCTTTGCCGAATCGGTGAGCGACTCGCTACTACGCGTCTACAGCGAAGGTGCTACATACGACCCATTTGACCAGCCGCTACCGCTGCCGCAACTCTTTTTCATTCCACAGGTATATGACACTTATCACTTCGCCAATCCTCTGACAATAGGCGAAGAAACTTCGTCGGGCGACCCCTGGATGCAATGGATTGAGGACTACGAAGTGCTCGACCGCCAAATGCAAGATATGCGTCGCAACCTCTTTCTCAATCACCCCGACAAAGTACACTACAACCTAAGCGAACTGCCAGAGGCGCCCAAGCCCTACGTTGCAGTAGTCAATCCTTCTGACTTCTCTATTACACTTGACGACAACGTGGTGAAACCCGTAGCTCCCACCATTAGTAGCCAAGACGTGAAAAAACGCCATTGGATTCGCTCTTTCTCGGCATCATTGCAGTTCTCGCAAGCCTACGTATCACCTAACTGGTATCAGGGTGGTAATAACAACCTTAATGCCTTGCTGCACGTATTCTACAACGTGAAACTCAACCAAGAGTATCATCCTAACTTGCTTTTCGAAACCACCGCACAGTATAAGCTAGGCATTAACAACGCACCTGACGACACCATAAATGCTTATAACGTCACTGAAGACGTATTCCAGCTCAATACCACTTTCGGTATCAAAGCTGCCCATCGTTGGTACTACTCATTTACCGGCCAGTTTAAAACTCAGGTCGTTAACTCATATAAATCAAATACCAACGACCTGCGTTCGGCATTTCTATCGCCCGGCGAACTCACTGCCGGTATCGGTATGACCTACAACTACGCCAACAAGCCAAAAACATTCACTTTCGATGCTTCGCTGGCACCTCTATCGTACCACGTAGTTACATGCATACACAAAGATATCAACCCCGGCACATACGGTATCGATGAAAACAAGAAGACCAAACACAGTTTCGGTTCGACTGCCGAGCTGAAGTTTGCTTGGAAAATCAGCTATAATATTCGCTTTACATCGCGAATCTTCGCCTTCACCGACTACGACTCATTTCAAGCCGACTGGGAAAACACTCTCTCGTGCGACATCAACCGCTTCCTCTCTACGCAAATCTACGTGCATGCTCGCTACGACACGAACACACCTCGCTCATCCGACGAAAACTGGCATAAGCTCCAAGTAAAAGAAATTTTCTCGATAGGCTTCGCTTATAAATTTTCTTCTATCTGATGCGCCGATTTGCTCTCGTTGCCATGTTGTCGGCTGTGGCTTTCGCAGCTGACGCCACCGACCCCATCGAAGGCCGATGGACTATCAACGGCGGCGGAGCAGTCATAGAAATAAGTCGAGCACCAGGAGCCGATGAGCGCTTCAGTGTCATGATGGTCGACTCGCCTGACTTCAAAGTAGCATCCGGCACCGTACTAGGCTATATCAATGCCTCGCCGACACCTGGCCGCTACGATTGCCAACTCAGTTCTGACCCTTCGCCGCGACACCACAAAAGTCGCAACGGCAAAGTCACTTTTGCAATCGAATTTACCGATAATACCACCGATGCCATCACCTTCGAATATTATCAGCGAGGCCGACGAATATCGCTCTGGCGATGGCTACCTTATCTATTCAGAGTCACCGTCCGCGACTCAAAACAAGGCAGCGACAACGGCCTCGACGGTGCCCGCCGACTAGATGCACCTCCGCGCACCATAGTCATCTGACCATCATATATCCCCATCCACCACTAATCACACCGACTCAGTGCACTCGATTACTCACAAACTATTGGTCACACTAATCTTAGCCGCCATTGGCACAGCAACCACGACGGCTCAGAATATGCGTCGCAGCACACCCTCGAAGCCACGTCGCACGGCCTCGCACCCCAAGCCACAGCAGATAGTAGTCGAATACGACACCGTGGCCTCGCCGGCCGTCGACAGCATAGCCATCGCCGACTTCGAAAAGCCTCTGCGCTCGATGCGCGAGTCGATGACCGTTCACAACCACACATCACGCCAAATCGTCGACGTAGAACTTGACATGGTCTACACCGATATGAACAGACGCATGATTCACCGCGCACGCCACACCGTCAACGCCATGATTCCAGCCGGTGAATCGCGACGCATCGACGTGCCTACGTTCGACTCCTCGGCATCATTCTACTACCGCAAGTCAAACAAACCACGCTACACAAACCACGCCACGCCCTTCGACGTCGACGTTACAGTCATATACATCACCCAACCTCTATTGAACTCTCACGCACAATGAAAATAGCTATTATCGTAGCAATGAGCAAGGAATTCAACCTGCTCTTGCCACTCATGAGCGACCATCGCACCACCACAATAAACGACATCACCTACCACACAGGCACCATAGCCGGCCGCGAAATAGTAGCCGTACGCTCCGGAATAGGTAAGGTAAATGCAGCAGTGTCGACTCTTACACTCATCGACACCTTCCACCCCTCATTGGTAATAAATACAGGCGTGGCCGGCGGCACAGGCCCGGCAAATGTACTCGACGTGGTCATTCCGAAGCACATTGGTTACCACGACGTGTGGTGCGGTCCGGATACTATTCCCGGTCAAGCTGCAGGCTGCCCTCCCACCTTCGACTGCCCTCTGCCCGATGATATGCTAGCTAAGCTCGGCGTACTACGCGGCACACTCGCCTCGGGCGACGTTTTCGTAGATCAACCCGCCCAAGTCGAACATATACTCAAGCTATATCCCGATGCAATGGCCGTAGATATGGAATCAGGTGCTATAGCTCAAGTGTGCCACATGAAAGGAGTACCCTTCGTAGCTATCCGCGTCATCAGCGACACCCCCGGCAAAGCCGACAACTTTGCTCAATACGTCAACTTCTGGGAAGATGCTCCCGAACGTACATTCGGCACACTGACCGATCTGCTCGGCCTGCTCTAAACAGTATATGAAAGACCTGCCCGTGAAGCCTGGTCGGCGGCTCATCACATCGCTTATATCCGAAGGCGAGCACGACCGACAAGACTTCAAATTCCTTATTTCCGACGGACGCAAAATAGCACGCTCCATATCCGCCTTCGCTAATGCAGATGGCGGCCGCCTACTTATTGGCGTTAAAGACAACGGCACTGTCGCCGGCGTGCGCAATGAAGAAGACGTATACGTCGTAGAAATGGCCGCACAACGCTACTGCGACCCTCCGCAGCAGGTAGATTTTTCTGCTTATAGCTACGACACCGGCATCACCGTAATCATTGCCTCTATAGCTAAATCCACCGACCGACCCGTGCGCGCACAAGAGCCCGATGGGCGCTGGCGTGCATACTATCGCGTAGCCGACGAAAACATCGTAGCTCATCCACTGATGGTGCGTGCATGGCAAACCGACGCACCCCTCACTTTCTCGCTCGACTCTAATGCATCGCGCTTGCTTGCTCTAGCCGACAGCCACCCCGGCGGACTCGAAGTCATGGATATTGCCATGGAACTTTCTATTTCACGCCGCGCTGCCGAATCACTTATCATTTCACTCGTCTCAGCAGGCATACTCACCTTCACCTACATCGCACCATCATTTCGCATCACTCGCCCCATTGAAGAGGCATAATTAGCCTCCTTTTTTTCTATAAAGTATCATCATAATAAGGCTTGGAAGGCCGGGATTTTTTCCACCTTCCAAGCCTTATTTTTACCATAAAATATTTGTTTTATCCTTAACCGTCTATGTAGTTTAATCACAAAAATTGGTAAGATATTTAAGCAAAATGAGCCTTAAATTAACTATTCAGGGGTGTTAATAACTATGTCAATAACGTGTAAAAAAGTATGTTCAGAATGTTGAAAACAACCGAGGCTATTTTTTGACGTAGAAAGTATTTTACATCGGATAGGGAGTTTTTAAGCCTATTTTATACATAATTTTGCATCTTTATAGCAAAGAATTTATTAACTTTGCACTTTATTAACATGGTGTTGATAAAGTTTGGAATCTACTGATATCCAACAAAAACGCAGGTTAATAATGTGTGAATAACCAGTACTTGCAATTTAATAACCCAAAAAAGCAAGAAAACCGCCGAAAAGTTATTATACCTTTTCAACACGCATTATTATTGTTTGTTTTTTTAGGGATGAAAATCTTTTTTTATAAAATATAGAAAAATAAAAAAATGGATGTTGAAAACCTCGCCTCGCAGCAGCAACTGATTGAAGAAATAAAGAAGCTTAAAGCTGAAAAGAAAGCAGTAGTGTTGGCTCACTATTATCAGCAGGGTCCTATACAAGATATAGCAGATTATATAGGCGATTCGCTGGCTTTGGCTCAGAAGGCTGCAACCATCAAAGATGCCGACATCATCGTGATGTGCGGTGTTCACTTCATGGGCGAAACGGTGAAATTACTATGCCCCGACAAGAAGGTGCTTGTGCCCGACTTGGCGGCAGGCTGTTCGCTGGCCGATAGCTGCCCGGCCGAGGACTTCCGCCGCTTCATCGAGGAGCATCCCGGGCACATGGTAGTATCATATGTAAACACATCAGTAGGAGTGAAGGCTCTGACCGATGTGTTGGTCACCTCGGGCAATGCCCGCAAGGTGATAGACTCGCTGCCGGCCGATGCTAAGATTATTTTTGGTCCAGACCGAAATCTGGGCAACTATATAAATACGCAGACCGGTCGACAGATGGTGCTGTGGGACGGAGCTTGCCATGTGCATGAGAAGTTCTCGCTCGAGAAGATTATAGAGCTGAAGAAGGAGCATCCGGCAGCCGAGCTACTGGTGCATCCCGAGTGTCGCCGACAGCTGGTGATGATAGCCGACAAGGTGGGTTCGACAGCAGCGTTGCTCGACCATGCTCGCAATTCGAAGGCTACCGAATTTATCGTAGCTACCGAAAGCGGCATCATCCATCAGATGCAGAAAGATTGTCCGGATAAGACATTCATAGCCGCTCCGCCAATGGATTCGACATGCGGATGCAACGATTGCAATTACATGAAGCTAAACACCATGGAGAAGCTTTATCGCTGTCTGCGCGATGAGACTCCCGAAATAGAAGTAGATTCGGCTCTAGCCGAGCGTGCTCGTCGTCCGATTGAGCGCATGCTAGAGCTGAGTAAATAATAAGCGATTTTAATAGAATAAATCAGGAATACAATCATAAATATGGAATACAATCATAGAGAGATAGAGAGCCGCTGGCAAGAGCAGTGGAAGAAGGATAAAACCTATAAAGCAGAAATCAACACCGACAAACCTAAGTACTATGTACTGGATATGTTCCCCTATCCGTCGGGTGCCGGCCTGCACGTAGGTCACCCATTAGGCTACATTGCTAGCGATATCTATTCGCGATACAAACGTCTGCAAGGCTTCAATGTGCTGCACCCTATGGGCTACGATGCCTATGGCTTGCCCGCCGAGCAGTATGCTATCCAGACCGGTCAGCACCCCGAGACTACTACTACGGTTAATATCAACCGCTATCGCTCGCAGCTCGACAAGATTGGATTCTGCTATGATTGGGACCGTGAAATCCGCACTTGCGACCCTGAGTACTATAAGTGGACACAGTGGGCATTCATAGAGATGTTCAATCACTACTATGATACCAAGGCCGACAAGGCTATGCCTATTTGCGATTTGATTGCTCACCTCGAAAAGCACGGTACCGAAGGCCTGCATGCCGCCGGCCGCGAAGTGTCGTTTACAGCCGAAGAATGGAAGGCTATGGATGCAAAGCAGCAAAGCGACATGCTGATGAACTTCCGTATTGCTTACCTGGGCAACACTATGGTAAATTGGTGCCCCAAGCTCGGCACTGTGCTCGCCAACGATGAGGTAAGCGAAGGTCTGTCGGTGCGCGGTGGCTATCCGGTAGAGCAGAAGCTCATGTATCAGTGGTGTCTGCGTGTGTCGGCCTATTCGCAGCGTCTGCTCGACGGGCTTGACCGCCTCGACTGGACAGAGTCGCTCAAGGAAACTCAGCGCAACTGGATTGGTCGCAGCGAAGGTGCCGAAATGCGCTTTAAGGTAGCCGATAGCGACCTAGAACTTGAAATTTTCACAACACGTGCCGATACAGTATTCGGTGTTACATTCATGGTGCTAGCTCCCGAAAGCAAGTATGTAGCCGAAGTGACCACTGCCGACCGCAAGGCTCAGGTAGAAGAATATGTAGCGGCCGTAAAGAATAAGACAGAGCGCGAGCGCATGATTGATAAGAAGATGACCGGTGTGTTCACCGGTTCGTATGCTATCAATCCGCTTACCGGCAAAAATATTCCTATTTGGGTAAGCGACTATGTGCTCGCCGGCTATGGCACAGGTGCTATCATGGCCGTACCGGCACACGATAGCCGCGACTATGCCTTTGCTCGTGCATTTGAGCTACCCATCATTCCGCTGATTGAGGGAGCTGACGTCAGCGAGCAGAGCTTCGACGCAAAGGAAGGCCGTATGATTAACAGTGCTTCGGCCGATCTCGACCTCAACGGACTCGAAGTGAAAGAAGCTATAGCACGCACTAAGCAATTTATCGAAGAAAAAGGCATCGGCAAGGTGAAAGTAAACTATCGACTGCGCGACGCTATCTTTAGCCGTCAGCGCTACTGGGGTGAACCCTTCCCTGTATATTACAAGGACGGTATCCCCATGATGCTCGATATGGATAAGTTGCCGCTATTGCTGCCTGAAATCAGCGAATATCGTCCTACCGAGACCGGTGAGCCGCCGCTGGGCCGCGCCAAGAACTGGACTACTGAAGAAGGCTATCCGCTCGAACTTAATACGATGCCGGGCTTTGCCGGTTCGTCGGCTTACTACTTGCGCTACATGGATCCGCGCAATGCCGATAGCCTTGTGTCGAAGGAAGCCAACGGCTATTGGCGCCAGGTCGACCTCTACATTGGCGGCACCGAGCACGCTACCGGTCACCTTATCTACAGCCGTTTCTGGAATAAATTCCTTTACGACCTCGGTGCCGTGTGCGAGGACGAACCCTATCGCAAGCTCATCAACCAGGGTATGATTCAGGGTCGCACTAGCTTCGTTTATCGCATCAAAGAAACCAACACCTTCGTAAGCCTTGGCTTGAAGGACCAGTACGACACTACTCCAATCCGTGTAGATATAAGCTTGGTGAAGAACGACGAACTCGACACCGAAGGCTTCAAGAATTGGCGTCCTGACTTTGCCAATGCCGAATTTATACTCGAAGACGGCAAGTACATGTGCGGCTACGCTGTGGAGAAGATGTCGAAGTCTATGTTCAACGTCGTAAACCCCGACGATATCGTAGAGCGCTACGGTGCCGATACTCTGCGCCTGTACGAAATGTTCCTTGGTCCGCTCGAGCAGTCGAAGCCTTGGGACACCAACGGTATCGATGGTGTGAACCGCTTTATAAAGAAGCTTTGGGGCCTCTACTATAAGGGCGATGCCGTGTCGGTGACCGATGGCGAAGCAGCAGCTGAAGATCTCAAGATTGTGCACACACTTATCAAGAAAGTTACTGCCGATATAGAAAACTTCTCGTATAACACCTCGGTGGCTGCGTTCATGATTTGTGTAAATGAGCTCACACGTCGCAAGTGTACTTCGCGTGCCGTACTCGAAGACTTGGTAGTGGTGCTAGCACCCTTCGCACCCCACGTGGCTGAAGAACTTTGGCACTCGGCACTTGGTCACACAACCACAGTGTGCGATGCTACATGGCCTAAGTGGAATGAAGACTACTTGCGCGAGACAAGTGTGACGTATGCCGTATCGTTCAATGGCAAGGCTCGTTTCAACATCACTGTTGATGCATCGATGCCTCGCGAGGAAGTGGAAAAGGTAGCCCTCGAACACGAAGGAGCAGCTAAGTGGCTCGAAGGAAAGACCATCCGTAAGATTATCGTAGTGCCCGGCAAAATCGTCAACGTCGTAGTTGGCTGATTACAATAAATGTAGGTAACTAAGCGTTAGTAAAAGTAAAATAATTACGAGGCTATGACACGTAAATTAGTTTTCGCTACTAACAATGCCCATAAGCTTGAAGAGCTACGTCGCATCGTAGGCGACGGCTTTGAGATATTGTCGCTGGCTGATATAGGATGCCACGACGATATACCTGAGACGGCCGATACGATTGAGGGTAATGCCCGCATTAAGGCTTGCTGGGTGCGCGACCGCTATGGCTTCGACTGTTTTGCCGACGATACAGGTCTGTTTGTTGACAGCCTTGACGGTGCTCCCGGTGTGCGCAGCGCTCGCTATGCAGCGTCGGAAGGTGAAGATGGCCACGACAGCGCAGCCAACACAGCTTTGCTGCTTCGCAATCTTGAGGGTAAAGCCGACCGTCGCGCTCGCTTTCGCACAGTCATAGCCTTGACCGAAGGAGCCGACGTGCGTCTGTTTGAAGGTAAGGTTGAAGGCGAAATCATAGAGCAGCCTGCCGGATGCGGGGGCTTTGGTTACGACCCTGTATTCCGTCCCGAAGGATGGACGAAGACTTTTGCTGAAGCTACGGCCGACGAGAAAAATGCTGTCAGCCACCGCGGACGTGCCACTCGTTTGCTCATCGACTATCTCACCGGTCGATAGCCAACTCTAAATATATGCTTATAATATAAATATGATAAAGAAACTCTTACTGTTGCTTGCCTTATCGCTGGTATGGGTTGGTGCTGCCGCTCAGCATACCCCCGGTTCGTGGAAAATCATACCGATGGCCGGCGAATTTTTTGAGTCGGTTATAGATACTTCCGAAAAGGTGTACTATCTGACCGGAGGTTCGCTCTATAGCTACGATAAGGAGTACAACGAGACGCTATATTACACGCCCGGCACACATATATCGGACAGTGGTATAGCTTCGCTACACTACAATATAGATAATCATTATCTGATGGTGGTGTACTCCAATGGCAACATCGACTTGATTTACGATGATGGTAAAGTAGTGAATATGCCGGAAATCAAAACGGCTAATCTCACCACCGGAAAGTCAGTCAATAGTGTTTTCTTTGCCAATAATCGCATATATATAGCTACGGAGTTTGGCTTGGTAGTTTACGACGACCAGAAGCATGCAGTAGTAGAGTCTGCTATCTATGGTGGCAAGGGTCTATCGGTAGTGATGGCCAACAAGGATTATTTGTTTACGGTAATAGACTACAAGCTGTGCTACTCACCGCTGAGCGAACGCCACAATTCGCTCGACAAATTCACACCGATGAGTGGTGTGTCGATTGACCTTATCTTGCCGCTCGACGACGTAAATTTCCTCTACGTCGTAAACAAAGCTATCTACAAGATGCTGATTGACGTACCTAACGGGTTTACTTTCCAAAAAGTGGTAGATGTGCCCGGGCTGACGTCGTTCTATCGCACAAAGGATGGCTACATGGCTCTTAACGATAACGGGCTGACCGTGCTCGATGCTAAAGGCGACTTAGTTGAAACAAAAGCTATAGCCGAAGAATTATCGGATAATGTGATGGGTAGCTACAAAGGGCTGAAAGAAGTGTGGGCTGCCAACCACGATGGTATAGGTTGCTACGACATGAGTGGCGCTACACCCACAGTGCTCTCGGAGCGCTATCGTCCGGAGGCTTCGATTGACTTTGGTGCCGGCTTCTGCACTCCGTCGCCCGACGGTGCTTCGGTCTACGTCACACATCGTGGCATGAGCGAGGTGCATCCGGCCGGCGATTCGGGTTGGTCGCAGCACTTGCCATTCATCTGCGAGCGCTACGATTGGGCCACAGGTGCTATCGTGCCCGTCTACCCCTACGGTGTGCGCAACACATCGAAGGAGTCGCAGCTCGAAGCAGATATGCGCAACAGTAAACTCTTCTACGGCGGCCCCGGCCCCACGGTTATTGACCCCGTCGACCCCGAATTGATATATCATGTAAACAATTTCGAAGGAATTGTACTTGTAAAAGACCGCCAGGTTTTATGCGAAATTAATAATAATATTATACCTATTAGTTTCTCTTGGGGTTCTCGCACTGAAGTATTGCAATTTGACCTTTTCGGCAATATGTGGATTGGCGGCTGGGCCAAGAGTAAAACAAATCCATTCGTCGTGCTTCCGGCTTCAGCAGTGAGCAAATTGCGTAGCAATCCCGAATCAATTACATCAGCAGATTTTGAAGTGCCGTCGTGGCCTTCTACCGACGCCGGAAAGCTGGATATGCGCATGATTTTCGTTCCAAATAGCAATAAAATGCTATACGTGCGCGGTGGATGGAGCAACAAAATAATTGGAGCCGATACTCGTGGCACTGCTTCGTGCAAAGACGATGTGTTTGTAGTATACAACGGACTCGAGGACCAAGACGGTGTCATCAACACTCCGCAATTCTTGCCTTGCATTGAAATAGACAAGGAAAATAATATATGGATTGGCACTACAAGTGGTATTTTCATACTTAAAGACAAAACTCAACTTGGAGTGTCGGGCGCGTCAAACCTCAAAGTAGTGCGTCCCAAAGTGTCACGCAACGATGGTACGAACTATGCCGACTATCTACTCTCGAGTGAGACAGTCCTTGCTATAGCCGTCGATCCGTCGAACCGCAAGTGGGTAGCAACTCAGGCCTCGGGTCTCTACCTGGTGAGTGCCGATGGTACAGAGATACTCGAACACTACGACATGGACAACTCACCGCTGATTTCAAACACAATCTATACGGTGGCTTGCGACCCAAATAGCAATGATGTGCTGATAGGAACGCCCGCCGGCTTCTATCTCTACAGCTCTACTTCGGCTCCGGCAGCCGACGACTATTCGGAAGTGTATGCTTTTCCGAATCCGGTGCGTCCCGACTATACCGGATGGATTACCATCAACGGACTGATGGATAATTCGCTGGTGAAGATTGCCGATATGCAGGGCAACGTCCTGTGGGAAGGTCGTTCGGAAGGCGGCATGGTGGTATGGGATGGCTGCAACCGCGATGGTTCGCGCGTGCGTACCGGTGTCTACATGGTGCTGGCATCGCAGGGTGTCGACGGCTCGTCGGAAGGAGCAGTCACAAAGATTGTAGTGGTCAACTAATCATAAATCGGATACAATTGAATATATCGAAAGGATGTGTCGGTGAGCACACATCCTTTCGTAAACTATAATAGAAATGGTAGAAATACTTCGATATAAGGATGAGGCTGACAAAAGCCTCGGATTAGCCGGTATGGCTATCGCGCTGATGGCTTGCGATGGCGAAAACTATCTGTTATCGGTATCGCTTGAAGAAGGCGAGCAACCGTTTGACTTGGACGACGATTCTTTTCTGAGTGGAAATCCGCGCATATCGGCTCGATTGGTATGGAACGATATGTTTGTTCGTTTTCAGCTTATCACCGGCTTGGTTATAGGTAATATTCTTTGTCGCCGACGCGGAGCAATGCCTACGGCCGACGAGCTTGCAGCTGTCCGTGAATTCGTACGTGGCGAAGGTACTGCGGAGTGCTCGCTCGATAACGATGAAATAGAGAATATATATAACAAAAATCTGACTTTCTACCGCCGAATGTTCGGTCACCGACAGGTCATTGAACTAGCCGAGTCGTTTGCTGCACAATTGCGCGTGCAGCGTCGTATGAGTGCAGGCGAAGTATTCGAGTATCTCAGCAGCCTTAACAATATGTAATAGGCCTTATATAGGCAAATCGATGGTTTTAAGGTGTTTTTTTAAAGTACGAACATCAAAGTCCGAAAATAGTTGCTGCCACCGGGCATAGAACTCCGGAGTGTGGTCGAAGTGGTCGAGGTGGGCCAGCTCATGAGTGATCACGGCGCGGCGAATCTGCTCCGGCATATAAATCAGTCGCGCTGCCAGGCTTATTTTCCCGCTTTCGGAGCAGGTGCCCAGCTTTGTCGATGAGCGGGCGATAGCGAAGTCGGTGACTCTATTTTGATAGCCTAATTCTTCAACTATTGAGTAGAATTCCGGATGAAGTAAAGAGCCGGCCGGCCTGAAGGCGCATTTTTCGATGAATTTTTTCAAGCGTAACTGCATTTCATCGTCGTCGAGAGTACCCGGGGCTACGCGGAATTCATAACCTTTCGGCTCGCAGTCGTGTAGAGGAATGGCCTCGATGTCGCCGCGCCGGATGGTTGCAGATTCTACGACTTTGATACATATCAAATCATTCGAAAAACTATATCCGTCGAAGTATTTTCGTCCGATAACAGGGCGCATAGCTTGGATTTCGGGCGTCATACGCTCGATGATACGCAGAAATTCGGATGCTTCAATTCCGGGCGGAATAGTTATATGAATTATGTTGGTTTTCCAGCGAGCAGTGACTCGGCGAGCAGTCGACAATACTTTTATATTTATCCGGCCAAGTACGGGATGAAGGAATTTTTGAGATACAACTACCCCCATGAGAGTTTGTTGCGAAGTGTTTGTGCAAAGTTAGTGCCGTCGCAGCGCACAACTTTTATCACGAACGGTGCGCGGCCGAGGCGAGTAGGGCAATCGAGCGGTGCGTGATACGAGCGGCCGTCGAGGGCTATACGATAGCTTTGTGCGCGGCTTTCGCAGTTGAATTCCAGCACAGATGAGTCGGCCACAACTAGCGGTCGCATCGACAGCGAGTGAGCTGCTATGGGCGAGAGAACGAATACCGGAGCCGTCGGCTGCACGATGGGGCCGCCGACCGACAGATTGTAGGCCGTGCTGCCCGTCGGGGTGGCAATGAGCAAGCCGTCGGCGCGGTAATCGGCCAGCGGACATGAGTCGATGACTGCGTTTACGTCGATAATCGAAGCGCCTTCAGCCTTGGTGATAGCTACTTCGTTGAGGGCATAAGGCCAGCCGGTCACCGCTGCGCAGTCGACTTTGATGAGCGAGCGCGACTCTATGTGTATTTTACCTTCGGCCAAAATAGTGGGTAGCGAAGCCAGCTCTTCGACCGGTAGCGAAGCCAAGTAGCCAAGATGGCCTGCATTAACGCCGATAATAGGTATTTCTTTGTCGGCTACCCAGGCTGCAGTGCGCAGAAACGAGCCGTCGCCTCCGATACACACGGCATAGTCGGCCGTGAAGTCGGGCGTATCAATCACTCGCCGCACGCAACTGAGCGACCGCGGTATCATATACTTAAGACTTGTGTACAGTTTGCTGTGAACCAAGGCTTCGTCGCCGCGGCGGCTGAGGCAGTCGAAAAATTCGGCGATACGGTCGATAAATGGCTCTAAATGACGCGAGCCGTAGATAGCCAGTTTCATAGTGAAAGATATTTCATTAACTGCTCGTAGCGGTCGCGCAGTGTATCATCATCTGAGGCGGTAGCATCGTAGTTGAGCACTAGGTAGCCGTAGCGCTCAAGTGAGCGGGCCACGGATTCGGGGTTTCGATGGTCGACGCGCAGCGCAGCCACCACTTGCTGCCCCTCGACTTCGAGCGATGTGACGTTCAAATTCAGCAGGCGAGCGTTGGCGTCCTCCACAGCTCGGGCGATGCGCGATGCTATGTAGTCGTCGTAGCTACAGCCTATCAGCAGGCGGCTCGAGTCGGAAATTGGAGGAAAAAACAATTCAATCGACTCTTTTTTATCCGCTTTTAGTTGATTTTCTTTCGTCATTAGATTTATTTCGACTAATTTTGTAGTCGGAATTCAATACAAAATTACAATTTTTTTGTCAATTTCCATCCAATCAACTGAAAAGTTACTGCTGTGAATATTAAAAAGCCTACGACACGCCTCAGTGTCAATATCAATAAAGTAGCTACGCTGCGCAATGCTCGTGGCGAAAATCGCCCTTCAGTCGAGCGAGTAGCTATCGATTGCCAGGACTTCGGCGCACAGGGCATCACGGTGCATCCGCGTCCCGACGAGCGCCACATTCGTCGTGCCGACGTATATGCTCTTCGTCCGTTGGTGAAAACTGAATTTAACATCGAGGGTTATCCTTCGCCCGAATTTATGGACCTAGTGTTGCGCACGCGTCCCGAGCAGGTGACACTCGTGCCTGATGCAGCCGACGCCCTCACTTCGTCGGCCGGATGGGATGTAGCTGCTAATGCCGAGTTTCTCACCTCCATTGTCGACAAGCTGAAGGACTATGGCATACGCTCTTCAATCTTCGTGAGCACCGACCCCGAAGTGATTCGCGCTGCCGCTGCTACCGGAGCCGACCGCGTGGAGCTCTACACCAAGCCCTATGCCGATGCGTATGATACCGACCGCGATGCGGCCGTAGCTCCATTTATCGAAGCTTCGCGCACAGCCCACAATCTGGGCCTTGGCATTAATGCCGGTCATGACCTGAGCCTCCAAAACCTCGAATTCTTCAACAAATCGCTGCCTTGGCTCAATGAGGTGTCGATTGGCCACGCTCTGATTTGCGATGCTCTTTACCTAGGCCTTGAACAGACAATAAAGAGCTATCTGGCCTGCCTGCGTTAAACCAAAGTGCACTTTCAGAAGTCTATTAATTCAGATAACCTTAAAATAGTCGATATAAAATGAACGAAACTTCACCCTCCGTATGGGATATGTGTGTCGAAGGTGGTTGGATTATGATACCCCTGGCACTGCTCGCGCTCTTAAGTATATATATCTTTGTAGAAAGATTCATTGTCATTCGCGCTGCTTCGCGCTACGACGATTCGTTCATGAAGCGTATCCGCGACTATATTCACGATGGAGAAATCGAAAGCGCTCTGAACCTGTGCAAGTCAAACAATACACCCTATGGCCGCCTCATTGCTAAGGGTATCAGCCGCATCGGTCGTCCGATGAACGACGTGCTCGTAGCCATCGAAAATACCGGCAACCTCGAAGTCGCCAACCTCTCGAAGGGTCTGCCCTGGCTTGCGACTACGGCCGCCGGTGCGCCTATGCTTGGCTTCCTCGGCACGGTCGTTGGTATGGTGCAGGCGTTCTACTCTATAGCTAATGCCGGCAATGCTGCGCAGATTAATTCGTTTGCCGGTGGTATCTACACCGCATTGACCACTACTGTTGCAGGCCTCATCGTAGGTATCGTTGCCATGTTTGCCTACAACTTCCTCGTGGCCCGCATCAACAAGGTGATGAACCGCATGGAAGCCCGCACCATGGAATTCATGGACCTTCTCAACGAACCCGCCTGATTTATTTAATTACCCAATTACTGAATCATGGCTCTCAAACGTCCGCAAAATGTCATGGCTGAATTCTCAATGGCTTCGATGACCGACGTCATCTTCTTGCTATTGGTATTCTTCATGGTCACTTCTACTTACATTTTCCCTACAGCCATCGAGGTTAACCTCCCCGAAGGTGTAGAACAGACTTCCGAAAAGCCCTCAACGCGTGTCTTTATTGACAGCGTAGGCTCTTACTTCGTAAGCTTTGATGATGCCGAGCTTGCCGCTATCTCAGCTGATAGCTTAATCATCGGTCTGCAAAACTATGTAGCTGCTCAGCCTATCGACTCTGTGCCTGCTATTGCAGTTTATGCCGACTCGGCCGTAGCTTATGGCAAGGTAGTCGAAGTGCTTAATATGGGAGCTGCTAACTCAATCAAGATGGTCTTGGCCACCCGCCCCTCAGCCAACAAATGAATCGTCAGCAAGTCATAGCACTCGTAGCCACACTGCTATTCGCCATAGCGGTCGTAATACTCATGCACGTGACACACCTGTCGCTAGCGTCGACGGAGCGCACCTGGCCTCCTCAGCGTCAAGGACAAGTGTCGATTGCCGACGAAGAACTGCTCTTCGACGTTATCGAGATGCCGCGACCACTCGCCGGTGTGGCCGAAGAAGCGTCGCCTGCTCACAATGATAAGAAAGAGGATAATCTCTCCGAGTCTCAGCCTATCAGTGGTATCGATAAAACCGATGCCGGCAAGGCTGCTAAGCCTCAAAAGCCTGTCACCTCTAAGCGCCCGTCGCCGGCTAAGCAAAAGGTTGAGCCAAAGCCTGAAAAGACCGGTCCGGCCAAGGATACACAAGAGCAGGAGCGTGTCGCTCGCCGTGCAAATTCCAATGTCAAAGGCGCCTTTGACCGCGCTGATGGCCACAATAATACTCAAAACGAAGGTCGCAATCCTGGCGAGTCGGGTACTCCCAACGGAGCTAACTCGTCGATTCACGGACATGCCAATGGCCGTGCCAACGGCGGTTGGGTAGTTCCTAACTATCGTCGAATACCTTCTACGGTCACCGGTTCTATCATTGTCAGTGTGGTGATTGCCGGCGATGGTTCGGTCACGGATCTCACCTTTGTCGGTGGCAAGGCGCCGGCGTCGACTGATGCTTCGCTACGAGCAGCCGTAAAGAAAGAAATACAATCGCGTCGATTCACTCGCACCGATAATAATGCTCGCGACCGCGCTACGGCTCGCATCACCTACGTATTCGAGTAAAACGAAGATACATAGCACCTTATATAGCAACCCCACAGCCGTCGACGCTGTGGGGTTGCGTTATCTTTATGTGCTTGTATGTGAGTGAAAGGTCGAGTAGCGATTTTCTCTTTTGCTAAATTATGCCAATTCTTTACTTGAATATATGCTAAAAAACTATGTATTAGTTAGATAACAACATAAGTTCTTTTAGTATTAACAAATAATAACACTTATAAACATTAATTTTATTGCACTACCATTTTCGGCTTATTAACTTTGCAAAGTCGAATATCAAACGATTCTTCTTAGGATAACGTTTTGTTAGACTCACAATATATACTTGAATTTTGGTTATGAGGGAGGTGCGTTACTGCGAAGTAGCGCACTTTCATTTTATATATATCTTGTAGTGTTTAGTTGTCGTTTTCTTGGTGTAAACACATAGTTTAGTTGGTGTTTTTTCGGATAAAATTTTTAACTTTGCAGAAAATTGAAGGAGATGGCACAGGTACGACCCAAAAAAGCACTCGGACAGCACTTTCTGACTGATCTTAACATAGCGGCACGAATAGCTGCCACGGTTGATGACTGCCCCGGACTGCCGGTGGTGGAAGTAGGCCCGGGCATGGGTGTGCTCACACAGTTCTTACTCGAAGCCAAGCGCGATGTTACAGTCATTGAGCTTGATAGCGAGAGTGTAGAATATCTGAAGCGAGGAACCATTGCCGGTCTTGATGCTGACCACATCGTGGAAGCCGACTTTCTGCGCCTCGACCTGCGCACTGTGGTGCCCGAAGGAAAATGCTGCATCATTGGTAACTATCCTTACAACATATCGTCGCAAATCTTCTTCAAAGTACTCGACGACCGCGACATCGTAGAGGAATGTAGCGGCATGCTGCAGCGCGAAGTAGCCGAGCGCATTTGTGCTCCCGAGGGAAGCAAGACTCGTGGCATACTGAGTGTGCTGCTGCAGACGTGGTACACGGCCGAATATCTCTTTACTGTGCCTGAGCATGTCTTCAACCCACCGCCAAAGGTGAAGAGTGGCGTGCTGCGCTTGCGCCGCAACGATGTCACCGACCCCGGCTGCGACTTTTCGCTGATGCGAACCGTCGTGAAGACTACTTTCGGCCAGCGCCGCAAGACGATTCGCAATTCGGCTCGCGGACTCTTGCCCGCAGGTGTCACATTCCCTGCCGACTCGCCATTAGGTGCATTGCGCCCCGAGCAGCTATCGGTAGCGCAATTTGTAGAGCTAACTAACTTGAT
Organism: uncultured Bacteroides sp.; assembly: GCA_964456545.1. Lineage (GTDB taxonomy): Bacteria > Bacteroidota > Bacteroidia > Bacteroidales > Muribaculaceae > CAG-873. The sequence continues at coordinate 3,713 of CAYWAM010000030.1, read as the reverse complement.
CGCTTCGCTGCGTAACTCTGAAAACCGGTAAGTCATATGTCAATGCAAGATTTCACACCGGAATATCTTGAAAAAGTCAAAGATATAATCCAACATCAGGATGCTGATGCCGCGCGCGCCGAGCTCGAGCATCTGCACCCGGCCGACATTGCCGAGTTGTACCAGAATTTGGAGCTCGACGAAGCTGAGTTTCTATATGGTTTGCTCGACGAGGAGACGGCAGCCGACGTGCTCGTCGAACTCGACGAAGACGACCAGCAGAAGCTACTCGAGGGCATGCCGAGCGAGGAAATCGCCAAGCAGATTGAGCACCTTGATACTGACGACGCTGTCGACATCATACAGCAGCTCGACGAGGAGGACCGCGACGAAGTCCTTGCACACATCGACGACGTAGAGCAAGCCGGCGACATTATCGACTTGCTTAAATACGACGAAGACACGGCCGGCGGTATCATGGGTACCGAGATGGTTGTTGTCAACGAAAATATGTCCATGCCCGAGTGCGTCAAAGAAATGCGCCAGCAGGCTGAGGAAATGGACGAAATCTACTACGTATATGTGGTAGACAACGACTATAAGCTCAAGGGCATCTTCCCGCTGAAAAAGATGATTACGCATCCATCAGTGTCTAAGATTAAGCATGTGATGGAAGTTGACCCGGTCAGCGTGAAGGCCGATACTCCAATTGCCGAGGTAGCTCTTGACTTCGAAAAATATGACCTTGTGGCTATGCCTGTGGTCGACTCCATCGGCCGACTGGTTGGCCGCATCACCGTCGACGACGTCATGGACCAGGTGCGCGAGGCTTCGGAGCGCGACTATCAGTTGGCATCAGGTCTTGCTTCGGATGTCGATGCCGACGACTCGATATTCTCGCAATTCAAATCGCGTATCCCGTGGCTGCTGATTGGTATCTTGGGCGGCATCCTGGGTTCGCTGATTCTCGATGGCTTTCAAGACCAAATCAAGGCCGTCACGGCTCTGGCGCTGTTCATCCCCATCGTGGGCGGTACGGGTGGTAACGTTGGCGTGCAGGCGTCGGCTATCGTCGTGCAAGGCTTGGCCAATGGCTCGCTCGACATCCGCGAATTCAGTTCGCAACTTGGCAAGGAATTCCTTATCGGCCTGCTGAATGCTACGATTCTGTCGCTGGTGGTGCTGGTTTATAACCTGATAATGCTGCCCGAGAGCCTGGCTGTGACCATTTCGGTAGCCGCCTCGCTGTTCACGGTCATCATGTTTGCGTCGATTTTGGGGTCTGTTGTGCCCCTGACGCTTGAAAAACTGCATATCAACCCGGCTCTTGCCACAGGCCCGTTCATCCAGATTACAAACGATATTTTCGGCCTGATTATCTACGTGCTGGTGTCGCAGTTCTTCCTGAGCATGTTCTCGTAAAGTATGAGTTGGTTCAACTCTGTTGAATTCTACGTCATTGCCGCTGCTATCGCTGCTGCTGTTGTGGCCTTGAGCGCTCTGCCGGCGCGGCGCGGAGTGGCCGTGTTGCACACCATAGCCGGCGTTTTGAGCGATAGCGGGGCTGCTGAGCCGGCCGAGCCGTCGATTGATGTAGAGGTCGACGACAATCGGCGCGTAGTCATTCGCCGTACGGGTCTTTCGGGTGTTGGCGACACCGGCGCAGCCTCGCTTGCCGTCAATGTCATAGGGTTTGATATCGACATCGAGGAGCGACTCACGCCTGGCCGACTACCGCTCGAGCGGCGCGATACCGCCGTCTTTACTCTCGATTTTCTTGGAGCCGAACGCTACCATGTGCGCTACAATAGCGAAGACGCCGGCGTCTTCGCTGCCTTTAGCTTGCCCGTGCGCGAAGGCATCCGCATCCACCGCCAACTTAAGTAAACTCCGCTGACCTTGAGGCTGCCTCCTTTGATTTATGTATTAACATAAATTAACAATGGGGGGGGGTAATGCTACGCATTTTTTGTACCTTTGCAACATCTTTGTATCTAACTGATTACTACTTTTAGATGGTTAAGTTGAGGTTGCGTCAAATCCTTAAACAAAAACACGTTACGCAGGTCGAATTGTCCCAAAGGCTCGGTGTGTCAGCCATGACAGTGTCGAGTTGGATTACGGGTCGCCGATATCCTTCGATTGAAACACTTGACCAAATATCGGAAATACTAGACACTCCGATAGCCGAATTCTTCCAACCAGCTACTACTGACGAAATTTCCTTGGAAATCACTATTGGGTCGCGTCGCATCTGTATTACACCGGAAATGTTGCGTTCCGCTGACCAATAGCCTCTAAATATGCACATAATACTATACCTATAAACAAAAACAAATTTATCATCGTATGAAAAAACTTCTACTTCTTTTTGCTTTGCTGATTGCAACAGCCTTAAATGGCAGAGCAGACATGGTAGCGCTTGTTGCAAACGGCGCTACTTACACAGGCTCCGGTGTTGTTACTAGAGCTGAAGAAAATACAGCACAGAATGCAAAATCTATCGATTTGTCAGGTGTGGTAAAAATTGATTTTTCGAAAGCAGCGCTGTATTCAGAACATGTTCGTTTTTATGCTAGTTCTACTTTAACCCTTACTCCTCAAGAAGGTGTTACAATTGAAAAAATAAGTTTCGAGGATATCAATGGTAAGATGGCTACTAACACTCTAACAATGACAAGTAGTGATGGTAAGTGTGATATCAAAAATAATAATAATAATCCTGAATTGATTTGGACTGGCTCAACAACTAATGCTGTTGTATTTAGTACAACAGCACAACTCAGATTCAAGTTCTTAGAAATAACGTATACGAGTTCTAGTAGCAAAACAATAGCAACTCTTGGATGGTCTAAAGATAAAGATATAATCAAACTCGGAGAAGAATACGTTGCACCTGAGTTTTCTGTGACACCTAATGAAGCTAGTTCAAGTGTTGTTTTTAATTCAAACAATACGGATGTAGCAACTGTTAATGAAAATGGTGTTATTACTCTTGTTGAGGGTGGTGTAGGTACAGCAAGTATTACTGCCTCAATTCCGGAAGCTAACGAAACATATAGAGCCCAAGAAGCAGTTTACACGGTAACGGTTAAAAATTTGTTAAGCAATCAATTTGAAGATGTGCTAACTAATGCAGCTGATTGTTTCAATGCCCAAACTGGAACTAGTTATATAGATAAAACTTTTATATCTGAAAGTACAGGTATAACGTATGATGCAAATCTATGTGCAAGGAATGATGATGTTATCCAATTAAGGTCTAAGAATTCTAATTCAGGTATCGTTATCAATGCCAATCCGAATGGCTATGTTTTGAAGAAGATCGTTGTTGATTGGTATACTAATTCAACTTTAGATATTTATGGTGCTGACGAAGCATTCGGAATCGCTAAAATGTATGATGATGATGATCCTGTTTCAAAAATAGGTTCATTAGCAAATGGTGCAACCACTTTCGAACTCACTGAAGATTATAGCTTCATTGGCTTGCGTTCGAATAGCGGTGCTATCTATCTCAACAGCATTACTTTGCTTTGGGAAAAGAAAGACTACACTGTCGAAGGCTCTATTAATTTCGGCGCCGCTTATTCTTACGACGAATACAGCAAGGCCAACGTGCTAACCTTTACCGCTACTATCAGCAAAAACGGCAATCCGATTGCAGAAGTAGAAAAGGCTAACTATGAAGTACTGCTCGATGGTGTTTCACTCGGCCACGCTGGCGAAGCTAT
>CAYWAM010000029.1:0-30086 GCA_964456545.1 uncultured Bacteroides sp. | reverse complement strand
GTTATTCCCATTCCGCAATACGTTGCGTACAATCACAACTGACAATGGCTGCGAGATTCCCGTCACTTGCCAACAGCCTGAATCACAGTAAACTTAAAAAACGTGTTACCATGATGTACAAAACAAAATCATCAGTCGGCCGTCGCCTGCGCGCATTGGCCATCGTGCCTTCGGGTATCCTTGCCGTCCTGGCACTCAATCAACCTGCTGTTGCGACTGCAATCAATGCCGTAGCTGAAGCATCAATCGTATCGCTTGCAGATGACAAAGTTACGCAAAATACGCAAGATGTGCAAGGCGTACAAGGTCTTCAGCTCAACGGAAATGTTGTATCGATTTCCGGGGCGTCAGGCGAGTCCGCAGGAGTGTCTACAACTGAAAATACTCCGATTTATGTCAACGGTGTGAAGCAAGAGCCAAACTTCGACAAGAACTCAATCAACTCTGCCGATATCGCATCGGTCTCTATAGTAAAGAACGGTGATACCCCCGGCATCTACATTACGCTGAAGGGCGATACCGACAAAGGTGCGGTGCGCAACGAATAAATGCCCGAATTCCCCGGCGGATACTCGGAAATGCTTAATTGGCTTGTGCAAAATGTCAACTATCCCGAAAATCTCAAGAACGAGAAGGTCGGTGGAATTGTCTCAGTGAATTTTCAAATTCTTGACGATGGTTCAATCGGTGAAGCGAAAGTAGTTCGCAGTGTACATCCCGACCTCGATGCCGAGGCTCTCCGTGTCGTAAAGTCAATGCCCAAGTGGACGCCCGGCACGGTCGACGGCAAGCCCGTGGCAGTGTGGTTCACCATCCCTATCTCATTCAAGACCAAATCTTCCGAAGATTAATAGTGCTATTAGCTTGCGTCAAAAAAATAGGCGCGGGCTCAGCCGACCCGAGGTGGCGTCAAATCCGGCGTGGCTTCGGGTCTGTTATTTGCGGATTTTTAGACCCGGGAGAATCAGACAGCTCGGTGTGATTGGAGCCAGGCGATAAGGTCGGCTACGTCTACGATAGTCCACGAGTGGGGATGGTAGGTCCGGCCACCGTTGCGGTAGCCCTTGCCCGACGTGACGATTAGTTCGGCTTTGTCGTTGCCGAGCAGTCGCAAGTCGTTGATGAAGGCGGTGCCGTCGAGGATATTTAGACCCAGCACATCGGTGTGTCGGTTGTCGAGCCACCACTGCGTGGCCGGCTCTATGTAGTAGCGAATAGGTGTGTCCTTGAGTGGCTGTATGGCTGCGTGTGTGGTGTCGGATAGCAGGTATGGCGAGTCGGCGACCAGCGGCGTGATGTCTTCGAGAAGTTGCACGTAGATGCTGTCGCCATCGGCCAGGCCTTTGCGATAGACGTTGACGTCGCGCTCGGTGGCGTAGCGAAAGCGTTCGTAGTCGAGCGGCGAGTCGATGGCGAAGACTGCTCGAGGGAGGTCGGAGCTCTGCAATTCGGCAAAGCGCACGGCCGCGGCTCCGCCCATCGAGAAGCCTCCTGTGAAGTAGGGCTTATTTGCTAAGTCGAAGCGCGAGCGTATGTCGCTGACTATTTTATTGAGGCAGGCTTGGCTCTCGGCTGAGAAGCTGTACGACTCGACTCCATCTTGAAGCGTGGGGATGAAAACTGCAATTCCGGCCTCGGCAGCCTTGACGGGCAATTCGGTGGCCGCAAGTACGTCGTCGGCCGACTCGCCGAAGCCGGGAATTAGTATAAGGTACGAGTCGACAGGGCGGTCGGCCGGGACGATGGCGGCGTAGCAGCTTGCGGCCGAGTCGCGCTCGTCGAGGTGCACGGTCGTTATCGATGTAGTATTTTTCGAGCAGGCGGCAAGCATGGTCAGAGTCAGCAGGCTGATTAGTTTTGCAATTTTCATCGTGTTGAGAGTTCGGCGCGGTCAGTCGACGGATTTGATTTTTAGAATATCGGCCTCGAATGTGTCGCGATTGATGGCGCGTGCTTTGAGTCGATTGCGGTAGGCGTAGATGGTGTTGAGCGAGTAGTTGAGTACTTGGGCGATGCGCGAACTTTCTTCGATGCCCAGGCGCATGAATGCCAGGATGCGCAGGTCGGTGTTGAGAAGTTCGCCGTCTTTGAGCACGATTTGCTGGTCGGGGTTGAGCAGCTCGTTGACTTGCTCCACGAAGGTGGGGTAAAGGTGTAGGAAGGCGTTGTCGAACACGTCGTAGAATTCTTTACTCTGGTCCTCTACAAATTTACCCGACTTGGTGAGGCGGTATAGGTCGTCGACTTTGCCGGCGGTGATTTTGCGGTTGGCTATCTTACAGAACTGGTTCAGTTTGTCCATATAGATAGAGCACAAGTTTAGGAACTGGCTGATGTAGACGTCCTTGGTTTGGTTGGCTTGGCGGAGGCTTTGCTGCAGGATGCGCAGGCGGTGCATCTTGCGATAAAGCGTAAACATGGTGATTGCCAGGATGATGACTACGAGGATGAGTATAGCAACATAGAGATATATGGTGCGGCGTTTCGATGCCAACTGCTCGGCGTAGGCGTGTTCGATGATAGGGAGGCTTCGTGCTGACTCAATCATACGCATCGGAGCGCCGCACTCGACGGCGCTGGCCAGGGCTTCTGTCAGGTATCGATACGAGCGGTTGACGTCGCCGCGTGAGTACAGTTGGTTGCCGAGTTCCTGCAGCGATGCAACTTCGCGAGTGGCGGCGCTGACGTCGGCTATGGCGGATGTGGCTAGGTAGTAGATGTAGCCGTTTTCGTTGTTGGTGTTTCTGGCGATGGTCGACAGATGGTGAGCGGCGCGAGCTCGCAAGGGGTGGTCGGGCGTAGTGTTCTCGATGACGAATTCGAGTAGCGAGCGGGCTTTGCCGCGCTCACCGCGCAAGAAATAGTATTCGCCAAGGTTGAATTTATAGTCGAGCGACTCAGAGGGTAGCGCGTCGAGCAAGCGAAGTTGAAGTTCGAGTGCATGATTCGAATTGGCAGAGCGTTGTGCTTCGTCGCCGGTCGAGAATGCTGCGATGTAGCTGTACATTTGGCGGCCGGCATCGTAGTATGTGGCTAGTTGCTCGGCCTTGAGCGAGTCGGCGTGTATGCTATTGTAGACATCGATAGCTTGGCCGAATTGGCCGCTGAGCGGCAACAGTGCGGCCTTACCCAAAATGAAAGGCAGGCTCTTGGCCGAGTCGGCAAGTTCAGCTCCCATCGAGTAGTAGTGTAGGGCCGAGTCGTTGTTGAATCCTTTGTAGTGGTTAGCTATATTGAGTACTAATTCGGCATTCGCTCCGGTTGAGTTAAGAGAGTCGGTAAGCCTATTGATGGTGGCTTGACGGCGATTGACAGCGTCGGCGCGTGAGGCCAAGGCGCGGTCGAGGTCGTGCAGTGCGGTCTGTACGTTGGCCGATGTGATTTCGAGTGCAGCGAAAGCTGCTATTGCTGTTGTTGCGGCCACAAGGGCTGCTGCTAAGCGGCGTAGCATTGTCAGTGGAAGAGTTTTGACAGGCTTTGATTATCAAGAATACTATAGGTTTTCAGTCCATCAGGCGAGTAGGCGGCTTCGGCCGATGACAGTAGTGCGGCGATTAGAGCTTCGTCTTCCTCGGGTGTGATTTCCTGGCCGGGCATCAAGGCTTGCGAGCGAGCCATAGCTTTGGCCATGGGCTTAATCATCATTTCTTCTGAGGCTTCGCCCGTTTCGGCTAGCTCGGCCACCATTGTGGTTAGAGCTTCGATGGCGTTGCCGCGAGTGGCGGGGACAGCGTTGACCGCCCAGACAGAGTTGCCTAAGAAAGATACGTCGAAGCCTAGGCGAGTTACAAGGTCGCTTACGGCTGAGAGGGTGGTGCTCTGAGCGGGTGTCAGTGTTATGCTTTCGGGGAAAAGCAATTTCTGCGATGGCTGGGGAGCGTCCTTTAGTTCGGCTAGGTAGCGGTCGTAGAGTACTCGCATGTGAGCACGATGGCGGTCGATGACCATGAGTCCTTCGCGCGAGGCTAGTACTATATATTTGTTGTTGAGTGATAGGTGGCGCGAGTACGATTCAGTAGCTTCGATCAGCGCAGGGGTGTCGCTTGGAGTGTTAAGGTCGGCGCGAGTTTCGTTTTGCGATGCTATTTCTTCGGTATCGGGTTGCACATCGGGGAGGTCGCCGCTACGTCGTACGAACGATTCATAGAGTTTGTCCCAATCGTCGGGCACGCGTTGAGTAGCGGGTCGACTAGGCGTGGCCGCTGATGACGTGCGTGTTTGTTGCGGTTTGTCGGTGGTGTTTATTGACGAGCGAATCTCAAAGCCTACCTGAGGCAGTTCGTTCGGGTCATCAGTAAATGGATTATAGCCGGCATTTGTGGCAATTTCAGGCATCGGAGCGTTTGCATCGGGAAGGAATACCGGAATGTCGGGGATGTCGTCTGATTCGAAATCGATGGCGCCGGCTGCATTCACTCGGCCGAGGGCTTGCTTTACGGCAGCTGTCAGTATTTGCCAAATTGCCTGCTCGTTTTCGAACTTGATTTCGTGCTTCTGCGGGTGAATGTTGACGTCGATGGTCGCCGGGTCGACTTGCAGGTTTATGAAGTAGATTGGCTGCATATCCGGAGCGATTAGTTCGGAATAGCAGCTAGCCACGGCCTTGTGGAAGTAGGGGTGGCGCATGTTGCGTCCATTGACGAAGAAGTACTGTGGGGCGTTGCGTCGGCGGGCGTGTGATGGCAGGCCTACGAATCCGTCGATTTTTACCATGGCTGTTTCGGTGGCAATCGGTATGATTTGCGAGCCGATAGCTTTGCCCATCAGAGCCGTGATGCGTTGCTTCAGGCTACTGCGCAGCAGCTTGAACATGGTGGTGTCGTTGGAGATGAAGGTGAATTCGACGTCGGTATTTACCAAAGCCAAGCGTTCGAATTCGTGCATGATATGGCTCATCTCCACTGAGTCCTTTTTGAGGAATTTGCGACGTGCCGGCATGTGGAAGAATAGGTTCTTAACCATCAAGTTGGTGCCGGCGCGGCAAGCGCAAGCTTCCTGGCTGACAAACTGCGATTCGCTCAACTGCAAGCGCGTGCCGATTGTTTCGCCATGCGGCATGGTGCGTAGGTCGATTTGGGCTACGGCTGCAATCGATGGCAAGGCTTCGCCGCGAAAGCCCATGGTGTGGAGCGAGTAGAGGTCGTCGGCGGCCGTGATTTTACTGGTGGCGTGGCGTTCGAAGGCCATTCTGGCATCAGTGGGCGTCATGCCCTTGCCATTGTCGACCACTTGAATCAGGGTGCGACCGGCGTCTTTGACGATGATTTCGATGGCGGTGGCTCCGGCATCGATGGAATTTTCGACTAATTCCTTGATGACCGAGGCCGGGCGTTGGATGACTTCGCCGGCAGCAATCTGGTTGGCGACCGAGTCGGGTAGCAGTTTGATAACGTCGCAGTTCATTTACGATGAGTGAGCAGAGGTGAGAAGTGTCTGTAATAATTTTGAAAAAGTCCGGCCGGAAGCAACTTTTATCTCAGTCGGCTTCCGGTCGGGGTGTGGGTCTAATTATTCGGTAATTTCTTCAGTTTCTACCATTTTGAGGTCTTCGGGTACACCATACGATGATGTCAGTACGTAGTAGCCGCATACCAGTGTGGTGTCGCCTCCGGCTGCAATCTGGGCGTCGAGCTGAGCCAGCTTTTCGACAGCAGAGCCGTTGGCTTTGCGTTCGCTGTCGCAGTGGCCTTCAGCTTCGGCGGCAGCTAGGGCTTTTGTTTCAGCTTCAGCGCGTGCGGCCAGTGTGGTGCGACCCATGGTTATCGGTGTCACCACGCCGCAGACGGTCAGCACTTGGCCGGGACATTCAGGCGTGAATGCAATTAGATTGTCATCGGCTACGCACATTAGCATTGCTGTGGTGTCGGCGTTGGTCAAGAAAGCTTTTTTGCCGCCATGCTTGCAGATATGCGAGCAGTAGCCTTCGACTACAATAGTGTCGCCGGCGAGGGCGTCAATGTTGGTCAGAGCCGAGTCAACGCTGAGTATAGTCAAGGCTGGGCCTTCTACGACTTCGGCATTGTTATTGTCGGCTTTGGAGCAGCCGATGATGCCGATGCAAGCTGCGCTGAGTGCGCCAATCAGGAAGAAACGAGTAAATTTCATAGTGGTTTTTATGAGTTAAATTTGAGATTTTTTATTTGCGATTGTCGTCGGTCGAATTTTTTTCTGCCGGCATGGCTACTGTGGCCGTATAGCCTATTTTTTTGAAGGCGCCTACTAGTCTCTCGGGATTTGTCTTGGCCGGGTCGTAGGTAATCTTGATAGTCTGAGAGGCTATGTCGGTGGCTATGGCTGAGACGCCTTTCTCGAATCGTATATTAGTTTTAATCTTGTTTTCACAGTTTTGGCAAGTCATCTGTGGCTCTACCGAGAGCACTACTGTGGCGGTCAGGCCTTTGGCGAAAGCCATGATAGCCAAGAACAGCATAAGCATGATTGTCGTGAAAATTTTCTTCATAGTGGTAGGTGTTTAGATATATTTTGTGACGTTGAATCGGAAACCGACGTAGACCATGGCGCCGTGGAGTGGGCCATAGACCATTGTGGCATCGAAATTTGCTCCCCAAGGGTCGTCGGCACCGACTACAGGGCTGTTTTGGCGGAAGTTTGTGAGGTTTTCACCGCCGACGTAGACGGCCCAGTGGCGGAAGTTGCGCGTGATTTGTGCATTGAGTTGAGTGAACGCCTTGTAGCGCTCAGGCCATAGACCGGCTTCAGCTGCCGGGGTGGGGTAGCGGCCTCCTCCGTTGATAGCGAAGGTGACGTCGGCTTGCCACAGTCCCATCATGGGAGTGTAGCCGATAGTGATTAGTCCCTTGTGCTTCGAGGTCAGCGGCTTTTGTACTAGGCCATGGCCGTAATCGGCTTTGACGTCGGTCAGTCGCCAGGCGGCTGTGATGTTGAGGTCGTGGCGTGCGGCGAAGCTAGCTTCCACTTGCACTGTATGAGAGTACGATTGCCCATCTGATGAGAAAATTCGAGCTTGGTGCGGGTCAGTGTCAAGGTCTACCATCAGTTGGCGAGTAAAGTCCGTGTAGTAGTATTCGGCCGAGAGTGTGAGTTTGCGTCCCAATGGGCGGAACGTGAAAGAAGTGCCAGCACCCATGTTCCAAGCACTTTCCATGTCGAGTGGTTTGTCGATGATTAGTCGGCGCGACGAGGCCAGCAAGTAGCCGTACTCGGCCAGAGGATGTGGAGCGCGGAAGCCGCGGCCGGCTGAGGCGTGCAGCGAGTAGTTGTCGGTGACGTTCCAGCGCACGTGTGTGCGAGGTGTGACGAGGTTGCCGTAGGGATGGTGGCGGTCGTAGCGCACGCCGGCCATGGCTATGAGGCGGTCGTCGAGATTGTAGGTATACTGAGTGTAGGCGCCGGTTGCAGTCTCAGTCGCTTTTGAGCGGATGGATGCGTCGGCAAATTCCGGGTTGAGCGCGTTGATGTATGTGAAGTCATCGAGTGCATAGCTCGCACCGGCCGACAGAGCATGGCGACCGTCCATCCATTTGCGTTCAAACATCAGCGATGCGTAGGCCTCGGTTTGTGCTATGTCGTTGCGACGCACACCATATCGAGCGTTTTGGTCGTGATAGCTTCCCGATACGATTAGGGCTATGTTGCCGTCGTTGTTGTGGTCGAAGATGAAGGCGTTTTTTGTGAAAAACTCTACGCGGCGAGTGTCGATGTTGATTAGGTAGGGCTGCCTAGCCTTGCCGTGGTGAGTATTCTGGCCGCCGCGTCGCCATTCGCCCAAGAATTTTGCACCACCTTGAAACACGTGGTTCGAGCCCATGCGAGTCCAGCGGTTGAGCACACTAATCTGGCGTGTGCGCGGCATATCGGCAAAGCCATCGTCGTTGCCGTCGTGGGCTGTAAAGCCATTTTCGGCGTGCACCAGCAGGCCGCTCGACCAGTTGGGGCCGAAGTGCTGATTGCCGTCAAAGTTCAGCTCCAACTTGTTCATGCTATCGTAGTACATGTTGACCGATAGCGATGGATCGAGTTGTGGCTTTTTCAGTTCGATATTGATTTGTCCGGTGATGCTTTCGAAGCCGTTTTTTACCGATGAGGCACCTTTCGACACTTGAATCGACTGCATCCATGGGCCGGCGATATAACCCAAACCGTAGGGGGAGGCCACGCCGCGAAATGCCGGAATGTTTTCGGTTAGCATCTGTACGTATGAGCCCGAGAGCCCGAGCAAGCGAATCTGGCGGGCACCGGTCGCTGCATCGCTATAGCTGACGTCGACCGATGGGTTGGTCGTGAAGCTTTCGCCTAGATTGCAACACGCGGCGCGGCGTAGTTCGCCGGTAGTGATTACTGAGGTGTTTGTGGCGCTCGTGAGCTTGCGCACGGTCTTGGCCGAGACTACGACTACTTCGTCAAGGACTTCGGGGTCTTCGATTGAATCGGTCTCAACATTTTGAGCGGCAACACTAAACGCTATAGTTGCGGCTGAGGCTGTTAATATCAGTCGGTGTGTCATTCTTTTGCAAAATTAGCAAAAAAAAGCGACTCGACCAATTTACATTAATAATAAAGGATGGACATCATTAAGTCATGTTAATCAATAGCGCAATGATGGTGTAAATTCTCACGAAATTTTCTTAACTTTGCGTTTAGTAATCTAACGCAAAGAAAAATGCTACAATATATACTGACCGAATCGCCGCGCTACAGCGTGGCCGAACAGTGCCAAATGGCTATCGAGGGTGGTTGCGGCTGGATTGACCTCCGCTTGCCGGATATGACTGACGACGAAGTACGCGCTGCCATCGAACCCGAAGCAATCGAAATGTGTCGCCAAGCCGGTATTTTCCTCACCGTCGACGACCGGCCCGAGCTGGCTCGCGAACTAGGCCTTCACGGTGTGCGCTTCACAGCCGGCGGCCCTGCAGCCCAATCTGCCTCTCCCGCTCAGTTGCGCGATGAGCTGGGTCCGGAAGCTGTCATCGGCATCGTCTGTGCCGACCCCTCGGCCGCACCGGCCATGGCCGCTGCCGACATCGACTATATCTGCACACCGGCATCATTCGATAGTGATCGTCGTCGCGAATTCATAGCAGCTGTGCGTGCCCTCGACGTAGCTATCCCCATTGTAGCCCAAGGCGACATAACGGCCGATAATGCAGCCGATTACATCGCCGAAGGTTTCAACGGATTTGCCGTGAGCAAATACATAACTGATGCACCCGATCCCGTCGAAGCCGTTGCTGCCATAATTGCTGCAATCAGCTGCTAATGGAAAGCTTGCGCACCATACTACTAAAGACTGCCTTGCCGATTGTCATCGGTGTGGGCGTAGTCGTATGGTTGTTTCTCAAAGACTTCAATCCGGCTGCGCTGTCGATGCTCACTTTCGACACTCGCACAGTGCTATCGCTGGCGGCGTGTCTGCTGTTTGTATTCGGCCGTGATTTTGGCCTAGCTTGGCGCTTCCGCACCATCACCGATGGCAGCTTGTCGTGGCGCCGCGCTTTTCGCGTCGACCTCATGTGTGCCTTCACTTCGGCCATCACACCATCGGCCGTAGGCGGCAGTGCGCTGGCAATTTTCTATCTCAACCGCGAAGGCATCAAGGTGGGCCAAGCTACCACACTAACCCTTACTACGCTCTTTCTCGACGAGATGTTTTTCGTGGTCTTTTGTCCGATATTGGTCCTACTGCTCCCCGTTGGTGAGATTTTCGGCACTGCTACGGGCAACGTATTTCTTGAAAGCGTAAAAGTCATCTTCTGGCTCGTTTACGCCGGCATCGTGGCATGGGCTGCAATCCTATTTATAGGCATCCTCGCTAGGCCCGAATGGCTCGAACGGACAGTCATCAAGCTCTTCAGCTTGCGCTGGCTACGCCGCTGGAAGGACGGTGCCGTGCGCATGACATCTGGCATGCGAGCCACGTCGACTTGGGTCAAGGGACAGTCAAAGCGTTGGTGGCTCAACGTGTTCGGTGCCACGACTCTGTCGTGGTTCTCGCGCTACCTCGTTGTCAATGCATTGTTTTTCGGATTTGTACCCGCTGCTTCGCAGCTACTAGTCTTCGGACGCCAGTTTGTGGTGTGGGTGGTGCTCATGATTAGCCCGACGCCCGGCGGTAGCGGTGTCAGCGAATGGCTCTTCACAAACTACTACGGCGACATGATTGGCGACCTCTCCGCAGCCCTCGTCATTGCAATGATATGGCGCGTTGTTAGCTACTATATTTACCTCGTGGCGGGTGTGTGCCTGCTACCTTCATACTTCAAAAAGCGAAAATGAGACATCTGCTACTGCTCCTCGTGGCTGCGCTGTCGGCCATACAGATTCAGGCTGCCGAGCGTCGCGCGGCCGTTTTCACTATCGACGACGAAATCGACGCTGTGGCTTGGCTACATACGCGTAACGTACTTGATGACATCGCTGCAAAAGGCGACAACGTAGACCTCGTGATGTTGCGACTAAACACCTACGGCGGAGCCATAGACGTGGCTGACTCTATTCGCACAGCCCTGATGCGCCTTCGTATCCCGACGGCCGTCTACATTGACCACAATGCTGCCTCGGCCGGTGCCTTGATTTCGCTGGCTTGCGACACGATATTCATGGCGCCCGATGCCACCATCGGCGCCGCCACCGTAGTCAACGGAGCAGGCGACCCGATGCCCGAAAAGTATCAAAGCTATTGGAGTTCAATCATGCGTGCTACGGCTATGGCCCATGGTAAATACGTTTCCGAAGGCGATAGCGTGGCTCGCTGGCGCCGTAATCCTGATTTGGCAGCCGACATGGTTCGCCCCGATAAGGCCGTGGCCTTCACCGCCTCCGAAGCCGTGGACAACGGCTTGGCCGATGGTATCGCCCAAAGTCTCGACGATGCCCTGAATCAGCTTGGATTTAACGCAGACGAAGCTCAGTACTACACGACGTCGACTACCGAATACTTGCTTGGCTTTCTAGCCTCGGCAGCCGTCCGTGCCATACTCATCACGCTGATTCTCGGCGGCATCTACTTCGAAATGCACACTCCCGGATTGGGCGTGGCCGGTGGCGTAGCACTTGTAGCTGCTGCGCTCTACTTCCTGCCCTTGATTGTCACAGGCACTATGGCCGCATGGGTAGTAATTCTCTTTATCCTCGGCATCGTATTGCTGGCTTTTGAGATTTTCGTCATCCCGGGATTCGGCATTTGCGGCATCAGCGGCATAGCGAGCATCATCGTATCGCTATTGGGCGCTATGCTATATAGCTTCACCGGAAACTTCGACACCGGACTCCTAGGTCAGGCTTCCTTAATACTCGTCTCGGGAACTGTGCTGGCTATCGGGCTTGCCTGGTTCATAACTTCGCGTTTTGCACCAAAAAAGCTGCAAAGTGTAGCTGCGCTCACACACGAACAAAAGACTGAGATGGGCTACATAGGCGTTGACACTACTCCGGCTGCCCTCACTGGCCGCTCCGGTGTGGCCTTCACAGCCTTGCGCCCGGCCGGAAAGGTAGAAATCGATGGTAACATCTACGATGCATCATCAACCGGCGAATTTATCGATGCCGGAGCTCAAATCCGTGTCGTGCGCTACGAGACATCGTCAATTTTTGTAGAAAAAGAAAAATAACAAAGCTATAAGCTTACACTATACCGTTAAAAAATGAAATTCATCTGCATAATTCCCGCCCGCTACGCCTCGACGCGCTTTCCGGGCAAACCGCTGGCCATGATTGGCGGCAAGACTATGATCGAACGCGTCTATACCCGTGCGCGTATGGCCATCGACGACGTGGTCGTAGCCACCGATGATGAACGCATCTTCCAGGCCGTCGAAGCCTTCGGCGGACGCGCCGTGATGACTTCGCCTAACCATCGCAGCGGCACAGACAGATGCTACGAAGCCTTCTGCCTGAGTGGCTCTGACGCTGACGTTGTCATTAACATTCAGGGCGATGAACCCTTTATCGACCCCAAGCAAATACGTCAGCTACAAGGCTGCTTCGATTCGTCATCGACAGACATCGCAACGCTGATTCGCCACTTTGACCCGGCTCAAGGCTTCGACGCACTCTTCGACGCGAACACTCCCAAAGTCGTCACCGACGTTGATGGCCGAGCTTTGTACTTCTCGCGCAGCATCATTCCCTATGTGCGCAACTTCAAGTACACCGAATGGCTCGACAACGCCACATTCTATACTCATGTGGGCGTCTATGCCTACCGCACCTCGGTTCTATCTGAGATTGTGAAACTCGAACGCTCGCCACTCGAAATTGCAGAATCGCTCGAGCAGCTTCGTTGGTTGCAGAATGGCTATAAGATTCAGACAGCTGTCACCGACTGTCCTACTATCGGCATTGACACTCCGGCCGACCTCGAACAGGCTATCAAATTTCTGAATTCACAGCCCGAATGAGCGCTCTCGACCGCACTAAAGCACCGGCAGTAAGCACTACCGGTGATATTACTATCAAGAACGAGATTGTAGAAACTCTGCCCTCGGGCATAGACTTGCATCTGATAGATTCAGGCGACCAAGACTTGGCTCGTCTTACACTACTTTGGGATGGCGGCACACTCGATGCTGACCGACAGTCGCTGCCAATGTTTGTCACCGAAGGCATGCGCGAAGGCACACGTCACACCGGTGGCGATGCAATCGCCGACGCACTCGACTTTGCCGGTGCTCGCTTGTCGTCGCGCGTCACTGAGCACCACACTGGCATCGAACTAACAGCCATCAACCGCAAGCTTCCAACCTTGCTGCCATTAATGCGCGAGATGATTCTCGAACCGCAATTTGCACCTTCTACCGTCGCATTGTGGGCTCGAAACGCTGCCGGCTCACTAGCGACCAAGATGGCAAAGGTTAGCTATCACGCGTCACTGGCAGCCACTCGTGCTATAAAAGGCGCGGACCATCCGGCGTCGTACGACGAAACACCCGAAAGCATCTTAGCCACCACACCGGCCGACGTGCAGCTTACTCACAACCGCTTTTTGGGCTCAGGTCACCTGCATGCCTACCTTGCTGGCCAACTCGCGCCCGACACTATTAAAGCTGTCGCGACCTTCTTGGAATCGATGCCTGCTCCATCCGGCAAATCACCTATAACAATAGTTCCAAATAGTCCGGCGGCTCCATCGCGTATCGACATCAATGTAGAAGGAGCCGTACAATCGGCAATTGCCATGGTAATGCCCACAATTCCGCGCTCGCATCCCGACTACATAGCCCTCCGACTAGCTATCATTGCCCTGGGTGGATACTTCAGTAGCCGACTTATGGCTAACATACGCGAGGAAAAAGGCCTAACCTACGGCATCAGTTCATACCTGCTCGGTACATTCGAAGGTGCCTACATGAACATAGGCGCACAGTGCGACAATTCATACGTCGAACAAGTTATCGAAGAAACTAAAGCCGAAATAACTCGACTATGGACTAATCCTCTATCGGCCGACGAACTGCGCCGTCTGCAGCTTAATGCTTGGACATCACTAGCGGCTACCACCGACTCGCCATTCTCAATTGCCGACTATTATATAGTACGTCAAGAAGTCGGCACCGATACAGACTATTTCGAACGCCAACTACGCGAAATCAACTCGCTGACAACTGAACGCATCGCCGAAGTGGCCTCGCGCCACCTCGACCCAGAGTGCCTCACTATTGTCACCGCAGGTTAGTCGCGGAAGTAGATGCGCTTGACGCGGGGGGCGACTGAGGCAATAATTTCGTAGGGAATAGTGTCAAGAGTGGCCGCGTGGTCCTGCACTGGCTTTTGAGTGCCAAACACTTCGACGGCATCGCCGATTGCCGGCGATGCGACGTCGGTCACATCAATCATGCACTGGTCCATGCAAATGTTGCCAACCGTCGGACATTCCACACCGTCGACGACGAACGAAGCATTGCCTCGGCCCAGATGTCGATTGACACCATCGGCATATCCTATGGGCACAGTAGCCACCACCGAGTCGCGGCGCAGCACTCCGCGGCAGCCATAGCCGACAGTCGTGCCGGCCGGCCAGCAACGCAGCGAAATGATGGTCGAGCGTAGCGTAGCCACGGGGCGCAGCGGTGCACCATCGCCATCAAGAGGCGACACACCGTAAAGCCCAATGCCAAGACGTACCATGTCGTACTGATAGTCGGTGCGGCGAGTGATGCCGGCCGTATTCAGCACGTGGCGTAGTACCTTATAGGGTAAAGCATCGACAATCTTTGTCGACATCTCATCGTAGAGTCGTAGCTGCATATCAGTGTATCGGTCGAGGTCGAGGCAATCGGCCGTAGCCAAGTGGCTGAATATCGAGGCTACTTCTACGTCGCGGAGTGTCTTCAACTCGGCCACTAAGCCGTCGATTTCGTCGGGCGTAAAGCCAACGCGATGCATACCCGTATCGAGCTTAATGTGTACCTTGAAGCGGCTGACATTCCAGCGGGCTGCAGCTTCGCGCAAAGTAGCTAGCTCGCGTAGCGAGAATACCGACGGCTCCAGATTGTAATCAAACAGAGCCTTATAGTTGCCTGTAATCGGATTCAGCACCACAATCGGCATGGTGATGCCGCCTCGGCGCAGTTCGACGCCCTCGTCAATGACAGCTACGGCCAGATAAGCCGCTCCCTGGGCCTGCAAGGTTTTGGAAATCTCCACAGCCCCCATGCCATAAGCCGAGGCCTTCACCATGCAGACGATGCCGGTGGTGGGGCGCAACAGCGAGCGATAGTAGTTGAAATTGTGCACCACAGAGTCGAGGTTTACCTCCAGTGTGGTGTCGTGGCGCGGAGCTTCAAGCATGGCCTTGATGCGCTCGAGTTGCTGACGACCGCTACCGAAGAGCAGGATAGTCTCGGCACTGAAATCGTCGGCGTCGTAGTCGCGCAAGAACGCATCGACTGATTCTATAGTTTCGAATCGCAGCGCAGCGAAAGCTTGCGGACTGGCCGCGATGTCAGCCCCTATACCGATGACGCGGTCGACACCGGCAGCAATAAGGTCGGCAGCGACTGAAGCATAGTATTTCTCAGACTCGCTGTTGCAGCGAAGCATATCGGTTAAGATGACCGTGTTGGAACGCGTAGCTGTCGCACGGCGGCTCATAAAGTCGAGTGAATGGCGTAGCGAGACCTCATCGGCCGTGAATCCATCGTAAATCACGACGCAGTCATTGACGCCTTCATGCACGTCGATGCGGTTGGTCGGAAAATCGGTAAGTGCAGTCGGTGCGACAGCGATGCCGAAATCGCGACATACTGCTTCAACGACCTTGCGATTGAAATCATCGGCTGCTATGGCAACGCGCTCAACCTGCCGGTCAAGCGAAGCCACAATTTCGTCAACCAATGAGTCGCCTGCTGCATAATATAGCCGCTGACAACCGGCAAAAAGCTTGCCCTTCTCTGTTACCTTCTCTGCGCGGCTGGCAAAGCCCTCGTCGTGCTCGTCGGTGATGGGCGTAAGGATACCAATAGTAGGTCTAACGACTGCTGCAAGGCCTGCCATAGAGCCGGAATGGTCAATGCCGACTTCAACGATGGCATAATCCAGTCCATCACTTAAATCACTAACCGACAGGGGGACACCGATGCGCGAATTCCAACTTCGCGGACTGCGCTCCACTCGAGCGACCGGGGCAAGAGCTCTAAAAAGCAATTCCTTGACCACAGTCTTGCCTACGCTGCCAGTAATACCAATAAAAGTAGTTTCGGCCAAAGCTGCACGGCGGCATTCAGCGATTTGAAGCAAAGCCTTTTCAACTGACGGCACGACGATAAACGTGGCCGATGGCATCAAATCTGCATAAGCTGTCGGCAATTTTTCGACAAGGAAAAGCTGCACAGCCTTTCGATACATATCCGAGATGTAGCGATGTCCGTCGGACGCACCGCTGATAGCGCAAAACATGCCGGAAGCTGCCATCAGTGGCGAGCGGCTATCGATAATAATATTTGTAACTACGGAGTCGAGCGCCCGGGCGCCTTCGATGCGTGCGCCGGTTGCGCGTTGAATATCTCGTACGGTCAGGTTCATTTCTGTATATGACAATTCCGCAATGCGCGTCGGTGATTGTCGGCAATAGTCAGCCTGGTCTGCGGCGTGCAGTATGCTTCAGTAAATTTTTCGTAAATATATTCGACGGCCATGTCCGACGGGTGTTTCAGGTCGGTAGCGTAGAAGCGATAGTCGCGCAAGTCGTCGTTAAGAATTTCAAATGCCGGGAAGTAATCGGCGCCCAGCCGTTGGCACAATTCGTCAATAGCTACGCGTAGCACGGCTTTTGATAGCGAATTAGCTGCCAAGCCGTAGGCAGTATACCGAATGGGCGACAAAGTGAAAATCACCTTTTGTGGTAGCTTCGGCATATCGGCGGCAGTCCAAGCCTCGACGATGCGGTCGATGGTGAGGTTAACTTCGCTGAACATCGCCGCCGGCAATCGATGGCAATTGCCCACTATGTCGTTTTGTGCTAAAAGCTCGTAGACACGGGCAGAGCCGAACGTGAAAATAGCCACAGAGGCTTGCTCAAGGGCCTCGGTCAAGCGTCGGCGGTCGGCGTTAACCATTTCGGCTAGCGTAGCCGAATCGGCTGCTGAGTAGCGCGAAGCGTAGTCCATGCAGTGCCATAGGTTATCGTGACAAAAGAAGTCGGTCTCGGCATAATCAGCACGATGGCTATAAGCCCTCGCTACCGACAGCGGATTGAACAGCGGCCCAAGCGGATTATGCGTCACTGCAAAACCATCCATAGCCAAGCGTTCGCCTATCGAGTCGCTGAAACACGAGCCGAGCATGACGATGCGGTCGTCGAATCCAAGTTCAAACGACCCGCGTAGCTGTTCGATTTCAGTTCTAAACTTCATCAATACATCTGATAGTCGATCGACAGCACCTGGAACTCTGTGCGGCGATTAATCTGGTCGGCCACATCTTGGTCCTCGGGCGAGAGGTTCAGAATATACTCTTCGGTGAGCACGTCGCCTTCCTTGAACTGCGGATGCTCGCGAGCTAACTTTTTGGTGATAGTCTTGGGACGTGACTCGCCGTAGCCTTGCGACTGTAAGCGTTCAGGCGCTATACCATGTTCAATCAAATAGTCGATTACCGACTTGGCGCGGCGACCCGAAAGGTCAATATTATAGGCATCCGAACCATGGCGGTCGGTGTGCGAGGCCATTTCGATGGTGACATTTGGATTGTCGCTCAGCACTTGCACCATCTCGTCGAGGGCAGTCTTCGATTCTGGACGCAGCGTGGCGCGATCGTAGTCGTAGAAGATATTGTCGATAACCACCGGCTTGGTGATTGAGGCTAGAATGAAGTCGACGCCATACTCGGCATCTTCTTCGGCCGTGTCGCTTGTGAATTCTTGGCGAGCGTTCAGATAACCGCGAGCGCCGGCGAGCATCACATAGCGCACGCCTCGATTGAGCGGGAACGAGAACGAGCCGTCCGTGCGCGCAACAGCCTTCTGATTCGAACCATCGTCGCCGATGATGCGAATCACGGCATTCGGCACAGGTTCTTCGTCTTTATCCAGCACCCAGCCCGAGATTAGAATCTTTAGCTCGGGGAGTTCAAATGAGTAAATATTGTCGTAGCCGCGAGCGTCGTTGCGGTTGGAGGTAAAGAATCCGCTCTCACCTTCGCCGAATGTGATGCCAAAGTCATCGGCTGCCGAGTTCATCGGTGTGCCCATATTGACTACCTCCCATCCACCCGACGGCTTTTGCGTGGCCTTGAAAATGTCGAGACCGCCGTAGCCGGGGTGCCCGTCTGATGCAAAATAAATCACAGAATCGGTGCGCACGAAGGGGAACATCTCGTCGCCCGGTGTGTTAATCCATTCGCCCAGATTTTCGAGCGAGCCCAGGCGCTGCTTGATATTGATGCGCCAAAGGTCGCGGCCACCAGAGCCGCCGGGCATATCGCTCGAGAAATACAGCCATTCGCCTGAGGGCGACACCGCCGGATGCCCCATAGCCGAGAGCGTGTCGGCCGTGATTTCGAATTTCTGCGGAGCACCCCACTTAGCGTCGCTACGCTGCGAGGTAAATATTTCGACCGTAGTGTTAGCATTCGGTTCGCGGCGAGCGCGTGTCAGATACATTAGCGAGCCATCGGGCGAGAACGATATGATGCCCTCCTCGACATCGGTGTTGAGCTCGCCTTCGACCGGCTCGGGACGTTGCCATACGCCTTGTTCGTCCTTGGCGGCCACCCAAATGTCGCTTTTCTTCATGCCGGTGATTTCGCTGCGCGGCCCTGTCACTTTCTCGCGAGTAGTTGCGAAGTACAGACGGTCATAAGCACCGGGCACATACATAGGCGAAAAGTCGCTGCGAGGCGAATTGAACAGATCGCTCTTGCGCACCACATAGCGAGTAGCACCACTGCGCGAAGCGCCCATGCGAGCTCCGGCCAGCTCGGTTTGAGCCTGAGTGTCGTCGGGGTGCATAGCTAAATACTCCTCATAAGCCTTCACCGCCTGAGCATACTGGCCTGCGGCATGCAAGTTTTCAGCCAAGCTCAAATAGGCCGACGTATCGCCATACTCATATCGGATAGCATTCTGATAGGCCGCCGCCGCGCGCTGGAATTGGCGCATACGTTCGTGGCACTGCGCCATCTTGAATGCTACGACACCACGTTGCGAACGGTCTTCTTTTTTAGTCAACTTATTGTAAATCTTGCGATAAGTGCGCGAAGCGTCAAAATATTCGCCGCGAGCCATCTGCTCATCAGCAACCGACATCTTGGCACCGCCGCAGCTTGTCGTTGCAACGGCCAACGCCACTAGCGCTGTAGCCAGCACTGCACGCATAGTTTTCACTGTCATTTTCATATTTTAGAAAAACGTGTGTTTTCACGTTTTAGTGTGCAAAGTTAAGCAAAAAAAAGCGAGGACTTGGGTTTGTGTCCTCGCTTTTTACTTAAAAAAATGTGAATCAGTCGGCTGTGGCGATTTTTTTGCGCATGTCTTCGGTCATTTTAATTGGCATTGCCATATCAGATTCTTTTTAGATATACCAAATTACTATATTGCAATATTACAAAGAATTAGGCAAGAATATGACGTTAAAACGCATCAGAATTAACATTTTTATGAAACACCCGAAGCGGAAAATGCGAAGGAGTCGTGGTATGTGAACTTTTGCGGTGGGGATTGCTCAGCGAGCGCGCTGGGGCTAACGTCGGCTTGGGCTGCAAGCCACGCACAGCTTAGTTGTTCGCGTAGCAAAATTTCGGTTGTTGAGGCGCTAAGGCTGCGATATGAAAAGATTGACCTATACGCTAAAAAAGTGCAGTACGACTTGCGTAGAAGCCGTACTGCACGAGTTTTAGGAGTAACTTTTAATATGTGATTTGTGCTTATTATTCAGCGGCCGATATGGTCTGAATAGGAGTCGGGCGCGAGCCGCGGCTACGGTATTCAGAGTCGGAAAGTTTGCCGAAAGCGCGGAGGTATTTGCGAATCGACGATACCATTTCTTGTGTCTCTTGCAGCATGTTGACGTAGACGTAGAGCACGGCTAGCGAGTCGGAGTCGCCGTCGCGCAGCTGGTCGTGTGCGCTGTGGTAAGTGTCCGAAATGAGGTCCTTGATTTCGTCGCAGTTTCGTCGCAGAGTGCCGACGGCTTCGATGCTGCCGCTGCCCATCATTGTGATGGTGGCTTCGAGGACGTCGCTGACGCGTGAGCGGATTTGTTCGTATTCGGCGCTATAGCGAGCGGGCAGGGGGTTGAAGTTGTTGTCGACGTGTTCTTTGCAGACTTCGTTGATGCGGCGCAGGTTGTAGAGCATACCCATGCAGCAGTTGTTGCTCAGATAGAACCATGTGCTCTTTTCGATGGCCATCTCGCGAGTGAGGTGGCGCAGGCATAGGGTCTCTTTGCGGCGAGCGTTCTTGAGTATTGTCTTTTGGCGAGCGAGGCTTGATTCGGAGCGCGACAGTGCTGATGCATTGTCTTTGATGAATGCTTCGGTTATTGAGCGATATTCGGCATCGGCAAGTTTGAGGAATGCGGTTTGCTGTTCGGTGATGTACATCATCAGCAGGGGCCAATTGGCTGCTTTGTCGTTGGAGGAGATGATGGTTTGGAAAAGTACGTCGCTTGATTCGGCTTCCTGTTTTTTGCTGAAGCGGCGGTTGCTGTGTATGATGATGTAGATGGTGAGCAGGGCGAGAGCGATTACGGCCCACATGCCACCGTAGTACATAGCTACTACGATGATGCCTGCGCCTATGAAGGCAACGCCGGCGGTGAGAAACCAGCCACCGATGACAGAGATGACGCCGGTGATGCGGAATACGGCGCTTTCACGTCCCCAGGCGCGGTCGGCGAGCGACGAGCCCATAGCTACCATGAAAGTGACGAACGTGGTCGATAGAGGTAGCTTGAGCGAGGTGCCCATGGCGATAAGTGCGCCGGCGAGCACGAGGTTGACCGAGCCACGGATAAGGTCGAAAGCGGCGCCGTCGGCCATGATGGATTCGTCGACGTTGAAGCGACGGCCGAACCATTCACGCACTCGCAGCGGAGTCTTGTTGACTACTTTAGTATTGACTGACAGAGTCCAGCGTACGAGTCGGCGAGCGATGCGCGACGAACCAAACATTTCGTCGCCGCCCTGCTGGCTGCCGAGGCCTATTTCGGTCTTGGTGACGTTGCGAGCTTTCTTAGATGTAACGAGTGAGATAACCATGATGATGCCTGCGCCAACCAAGAAGTAGAGCGGTGTGTTGGCCGGGCCGTTGAGCGAACTCATCATGAAGCCGTAGGCATCGCCACCGCCGTTTGCTGAGTAGTCGATATACGATGCCAGGCCGGTCAGGGGTACGCCGATGAAGTTGACAAGGTCGTTGCCGGCGAAGGCCATAGCCAGGGCAAAGGTGCCCATGAGCACGATTACTTTAAGTACGTTGACGCGGCAGATGTGCAGTAGTTGCATTAATATTGTAAAGAACACGAAGCAACAGCCGATAATGGTCATCGTGTGAGTGGCAATCCAAGCTTTGACATCAGCGGTCATGAAGGTGAGGTCCTTAGCTCCCTTGATGAGCAGGAAGTAGACGATGGCTGTGGCACAGATGCCGCCGAAGATACCAATCTTCCACTTCAGATTCGAGCGGTAGTTGAACGTGAAAATTGTTCGCGACAGAAACATCACGAGTGTACCGAAGATGAAAGCAATAGCCACAGACAGGAATATGCCGATGATTACCGAAAGAGCTTTCTCGGTATTGAGCAGGTCGTCGAATCCGAGGTCGATGCCGTTCGACATCTTGATAAGTGAAACTACAAATGTAGCGCCGAGCAGCTCGAATACCATCGACACGGTGGTCGACGTAGGCATGCCGAGTGTGTTGAACATATCGAGCAGTATGATGTCGGTGACCATCACTGCCATGAAAATGCAAATGATGTCATAGAATGAAAAATGCTCGGGACGGAAGATACCGTGCCGAGCAATATCCATCATACCGTTGCTCATAGCTGCGCCGATGAAGACGCCACACGAGGCTACAATTAGTACACGCTTGAATGATGCGGCTTTCGAACCGATGGCTGAGTTCAGAAAGTTTACAGCATCGTTGCTGACGCCGACCGACAGGTCGAAGATGGCCAGCAGAAATAAAAAAATAATTACGCAAAGAAATAGTATTTCCATATTGGTTTCCCTTGGGGTTACTTTATCATAATTTCACGTTACAAAGTAACTTGGAAAATATTTCAAAAATATTTCAAAAACACTAACCTTTTGTAACATCACTACATGTCGGAAGAGTCATGCGGAATAGCAGGCCGCCACCGGCACGATTTTTGACCGTTATGGTGCCGTTGTGGAGCAGTATGGCATTTTTGACGATAGCTAGGCCTAGGCCTGTGCCACCGCAGGCACGCGAGCGCCCTTTGT
The DNA here is from genome assembly GCA_964456545.1 of uncultured Bacteroides sp. GTDB lineage: Bacteria > Bacteroidota > Bacteroidia > Bacteroidales > Muribaculaceae > CAG-873. The sequence goes on along the minus strand of CAYWAM010000029.1, from coordinate 8,198 downwards.
CGACGCGGTAGAACCGCTCGAACAGGCGCGAAAGATGTTCGTCGGCCACCCCCGAGCCATTGTCGCTCAGCTCGATGACGTAGCGCGAGCCGATGTCGCTAGCTGTGATTTTGATGGTGTCGCCCCCGCTATATGCAATGGCGTTGTCGATAAGATTGTTGAATACCGTCTCAAGCATCGCCGCGTTGCCATCGAGAGGCATAGCTATGTCGATTGAGGTTTCGATGGCGATACCTTTTGATTCGGCTATGGGACGCTGATTGTCTACAGTTTCTATGATTATATCTCTAAGGTCGATATGCTCTTTGACGATTGACGCACCGCCGTCGTCCATGCGAGTGATGATTGCAACGTCGGCTAGCAGGCGTTGCAGTCGGTCAGTGTTCGAGAGCGCTCGCTGAATGAATGTTTCGCGTTTGTCGGGCTCGAGATTGCTGTGAGCCAAGAGGGTCTCGAGGCACACGCGAATTGCAGCAACGGGTGTTTTCAGCTCGTGATTAATGTTGTTGGTAAGTTGCTTTTTTATGCGCTCCTTTTCGAGCTGTTGTTGCAGCGCTTTGCGATGTTCGGCATCGCGGTCGGTCAGGGCTTGCTGTAGACGAGCGTAAAGGCGGACGATGTTGTTTGAAATGTCGCCAAGTTCGTCGTGCGGAAATGGTTCGGTGTCTGAGATAATCGTGCCTCTCTCCACATCGCGTGCGAAAGCGCTCAGACGTGTGATGTGCTGGCCGATGCGTCGGGCTGAAAAATAGCACATTACGCACATTGCGGCAGCAATTAGCCCCATAAGCCACAGGAAACTGTAATCGGCTTTGAGCAGCTCGCTAAGCGTCAAGGAGTAGGGGACGGCTGTGCGCACAATCGAGCCGTCGTTGCTGCGGCAGGCCGAGTAGAAATAATTGTGGCCGGTGCTTTGGCTATGGCGGCGGACGGTGTAGCCGGTGCCGCGTTCGCGTGCTTGTTGAATCTCAGTGCGGTCGAGGTGGTTTGATTTCGGGAGCGAGTCGAGGCTATTGTCGTAGACGATGTCGCCGTCTTCTGAAATTACACTTACGCGAATGTCATCGAAGGAGTGAAATTCGCTCAAATTGATGTTGGCGATGTCGTTTCCCTCTTCGATTTCACTAATGATGTAAGTGTTGATGGTCTGTAATCGGGTGTTGATTAATTCGGCCTTGAATTCCTTTTCACGAAAATATTGGAATGTGACGAAGGTGCCGGCTAGCAGCACGGTGTAGCTTAGCAACCACAGGAAGAGGCGTGCTGGGTAGTTGAGTTTATTCGATAAAGCCATATCCGTAGCCCGAGCGACTGATTATGTGGCGGCCGTAGTGGCCAATCTTTTGGCGAATACGCGTGATGTTTACGTCGATGACGCGGTCGAGTACTACGACTTCGGCCGGCCAAATGTCTTTGAGTAGTTCTTCGCGTGAAAAAACGCGGCCGCGGTTGCTAATGAGTCTCAGCAGAATTTCGAATTCTTTTTTTGGCATTTTCACTTCGATGCCGTCGACAATACACAGCTTGCGCGATGGTATCACCGATAGCCCTTCGAACGAGATTTGCTCAGCCAGAGCCGATGTAGAGGCAGGTGCGGTGGCGGTGCGTCGCAACACGGTCTTGACGCGAGCGATGACGTTGCGCAGCGAGTAGGGCTTGGTGATGTAGTCGTCGGCGCCTAGTTCGAGTCCGTCAATCATGTCGTTTTCAGCGTCTTTGGCTGTGCAGAATATGATGGGAACCGATGAGGTGGCTGGATTAGCCTTTAGGATTCGGGCGAATTGAGTGCCTGAGAGCTCGCCCATCATTATGTCGAGCAATATCAGGTCGTAGCTGCCCGGGTCGAATGTCAGTGCTTCTTCTGCACTAAGAGCTGTGTCTACTTCGTAGCCTTCGGCTTCAAGGTTGAATCGCAATGCTTCGCATAAAGTGTCTTCGTCGTCGACAACTAATATTCGTTTGCTCATCGTCATATTTTTTTAATGATTTCGCCTGCAAATTTACGATTATTGTACGCCTGAAACCACCCCTTGCTATGATATTTAATAAAACATTAACAAAATTTATTGACGATGGTGATATGGATGTAAGCAAATATTTAAAATCAACGCCGCTCGCCGACAATTTAAAAATTGCAGCGCGCAGCGTTTGTTTGTGTTGTGGAGTGAATTTTAGAGATCTATGTTGAACTTGGCGTGGAGCTGCTCGAATCGAGCGAGGGATTCGTTGCCGAATTTGGCGAGCGAGGCGCGGACGCGTTCGAGCGGCTTGCGCTGCATGTCGCCTGATTTGCTGTAGAATTTATCGGCGTAGCAGATGAGCTGCTCGAGGAGGGTCTGCGGAGCGAGAATACGATCAGTGGGGAAGGGCAGGTGCCACTGCTCGATTTCGGTGGCAGTGATGCCGGAGCCGGTGTGTCGCTCGGCAACGCGAGCGATTTGTTCGTCGAATCCATGGCGACGGAGCAGATCGGCGCCGAGTACGCCGTGGAGCAGGTATGGTTGTGAGCCGAAGCATCCAATCGACGGGGCGTCGGTGAGGAAAATACCGATGTCGTGTAGCATGGCGGCTTGTTCGACGAGGTCGTCGGGCAGGCCGAGCTGCAAGTGGCGGTTTATGTCAAGCGCCAACCCGGCTACGGAGCGCGAGTGGCGCTCCAGTATGTCGCGGGTCAGCGTTTGCGTGGGGTAGAATGTGTCGTAGATGTTGGTCCACGACTGCTGAGTGAGGGTCATTCTACGATTGTGTTCCAGTTGAATTTGTCGGGAGCTTCGCCGAGGCGGATAGCATTGAGAGCGTTGTAGAGCTTGGTCGAGATTGGACCGGGCTTTCCATCTTTTGCGATTTCGTAGACTTTGCCGGTGTCGATGTCGCGGATGCGGCCAACGGGCGAGATTACTGCAGCTGTGCCGCAAGCGCCGGCTTCTGTGGCGTTTTCGAGTTCTTCGACTGCGATGTGGCGTTCTTCGACTTCGATGCCGAGGTCGCGAGCCAGAGTCATCAGGGCGCGGTTAGTAATTGAAGGTAGGATGGAGTCGCTCTTCGGAGTGACGTATTTGCCGTCGATGATGGCGAAGAAGTTGGCCGGACCACATTCGTCGAGGTATTTTTTCTCTTTCGGGTCAAGGTAAAGCACGGCTGAGCAGCCGAGTTCGTGGGCGTGTTCGCCGGCGACGAGCGATGCTGCGTAGTTGCCGCCGATCTTGAAACGGCCGGTGCCGCGAGGAGCTACGCGGTCGTAGTCGCGCATGATGCAGATGTCAGTGCAGCCGAAGCCTGTCTTGAAGTACGGGCCGACGGGAGTCACCATGACGATGAAGAGGTATTCCGATGCGGCTTTGACGCCAATGCTGGGCGATAGACCGATTTCGAGAGGTCGGATGTAGAGCGAAGCACCGCTGCCGTAGGGCGGTATGAAGCGTTCGTTGAGCTTCACGGCCATTTCGCACATTTTGCAGAAAATGTCTTCGGGGACTGGTTCCATCAAAATGCCTTTAGCCGACGAGCGTACGCGCTCGGCGTTGTCGTGCAGGCGGAAGATGCGGACCTTGCCGTCGGCGCCGCGGAATGCCTTGAGGCCTTCGAATAGTTCTTGGCCGTAGTGGAGCGCTGTCGCAGCCATATGCATCTCTATTTTATCGGATGAAGATACTTCAATCTCGCCCCATTTGCCGTCGCGGAAGTAGCAACGAACGTTGTAGTCAGTGGGGTAGTAGCCGAAAGGTAGTTTTTTCCAATCTATTTCTTGATCCATGATCAAACAGTTTTAGTATGTATTCGTTGCAAAATTGGGCAAAAAAATGCGAATTCGCAAATCTTTGCACATAAATTCGCAAAATTGTGCGTGATTGCTGTGCTGAAGACTTATAAATTAGTATTATTTCAGGGTGTTTTTATATAATGTGTGTCGGATGTGAACTTTTTATTATTGGTATTGTTATATAGGTGTAATTGCTTTATTGAACAATGATTTCATGGTATTAGATTAAAAGGTTATAGATTGGCATTAACTGCTTGCGATAAGTCGTTAAGTTACGATTCGCCGCTTTCTGCGTCAGTGCGATGCAGAGGCGGCGTTTTTTGGGCGAAGATAGCGCAGTGTTTGCGGCAGACTGTTGGTAGCAACTACCAGATAAAGGTCTACGGTCGGATATGCGCTTTGTATCTTCTTAGCGATAGAGTCGGTCGGCATTAAGCTACCCATGGTCATTACGGCAGTTGCTAAGCCGTCGGCAGTGGCGCAGCTTGGCGCGACAATTGTAGCTGCAATAATCGGAGTGGTGGCTGGGTACCCGGTCAGCGGATTGATGGTGTGGCCATAGCGCGAGCCGTCGGCTCGCTCACGATAGTTTCGGTAATTGCCCGAGGTGGCAGTACATTCGTTGTCGAGTGTTATGATTGCTTCGTTTTCATCTATGCCGGGCGCATCGATGCGGATACGCCAAGCTTTACCTTTGGGGTTTACGCCCGATGCTACAATTTCTCCGCCAACTTCGGCCATGAAGTTCGAGCAGCCGTTGCGACGCAGTACGCGCCCGATGCGGTCTACGCCATAGCCTTTGGCGATGGCTGCAAGGTCTATTTCCATGCCATCAATATCTTTGTGTAGGCGCATGCCGTCGAGATGGCAGCGGTCGAAGCCAACTAGTGCGCGTGCGGAATCTACTGCTGCTGAGTCGGGTTCGGGGATTTCGCCTAGATTGCCAAATCCCCATAGCTTTACCAGTGGTCCGATGGTGGGGTCGAATAGTCCGTTGCTGACTTTCCATATGCCGTGGGCTTCAGTGAAAACGTCGATGAATAGCGAATCAACAATGTCAGATGTGCCTGAGTTGAGTCGGTAGAGTGTCGATTCGGTATTAAATGTCGAAAGCGATGAATTTACGTGCTCAATTTCGGCTAAAATTGAATCGGCCAGTTCGGGCGCTCCTTTGTAAGTGATGTGGTAGACTGTGCCCCAGGCACTTCCGCTGATGTTGCGGTAGGAATCAGAGTTGGTCGAGCAGCTCCAAAGTGCCGCTACAAGTGCTACGATGGCTATGTGGATAATCTTCATTTATCAGAACTTTCAAAAAAAATCATGACAAAGATAGCAATTTTTTTGTCAAAAACTTGCTGGATTCAAAAAAAGTCTGTACCTTTGCAGTGCTTTTAAGAAATGGTGAGTTTAGCTCAGTTGGTTAGAGCGTCGGATTGTGGTTCCGAAGGTCGTGGGTTCGAGCCCCATATCTCACCCCAATAAAGATTGACTACAGCCCGGTTTTCTCCGGGCTGTTTTTTTATTCTATACTATGAATGCTGATTTGAAGACGTTGCTTGACCGCGAAGTGCTGCGCTACAATTGCCCGGAGTTTATCGATGATGATCCGGTGCAATTTCCGAGGCTTTATAGCGATAAGCGCGATATTGAAATTGCGGCGTTGCTGGTTTCGACTATTGCGTGGGGCAATCGTACGATGATTTGCCGTTCGGCGGCTCGTATGCTTGATTTGTTGGGCCATCAGCCATATCATTTTATGATGGATTGTGGATATGAAGAGTTGCCTCAAGCTAATGTGCATCGCACCTTTTTCAATTCAAATTTGTGTCATTATTTGCGAGGCTTGCGTAGCATTTATGCAGAGTATGGCTCGCTTGAAGATTTTGCGGCCGCTGTTGGCGCTGGCCGAGCGGAGTCACCGGCCTGGCATCTGGCTGCTGCGATTTCCGAGCGACTCACAGCTGCTAATGATGGCGTCGCTGATTCTCGTTGTCTGCCCGGCAATATTGATAAGACAGCGCTAAAACGCTTTAATATGGCGCTGCGTTGGTTGGTGCGTGATGATGGTATTGTCGATCTGGGTGTTTGGACTGTGATTAGGCCGAATCAACTTCGCATACCGCTTGATGTGCATGTAGGTAATGTGTCGCGTGCGCTCGGATTGTTGGAGCGACGGCAGAACGATCGCCGAGCCGTCGAGGAACTCACTGCTCAATTGCGTCGTTTTTGCCCTGATGACCCTGTAAAATATGATTTTGCTTTGTTCGGAGCGGGCGTTAGTGCTCGTGTAGCCGAGATTACCAAAGGTTGAATCGGTAGCCTATGCAGGCCGATAGTGACATATCGTGCCCCATGAAGGTGGTTTTGCGGTCGTTGATTATTGATGAGTCGATGCGGCCAATTATGCCGGCAAACCAACGCTTGTTGTTCCATACGACCGAAGTTTTGAGTCGTACCATTAGTGAAGCGTCTACTGCCTTGTTTTCAGAATTTACAAACCCTTTGCGAATTCCGATTGTGGGCGAAAAATGAAAACCGGCCATCCAGTGGCGAGCGAAAGCCCAGTTGTAGCTGTAACCAAGACGGAAACCGTAGTTTCGAGTTTTTACCTTGTAGTGGTGGTCGGTCCACCAATCCGGAATTTGGTCGAGCATATAGATTGGCAGGCTGTTGAAATCGAAATCGTAGTCCTGTAGATAATATGAAATGCCTGCAAAGAACGATCCTTGGCTCTTATGTTGGATACGTCCGAAGCCGAATGCTGCTGACTGTGAATACTTCTTGTGATTAAAGAAGTAGTATGCATCGATGCCCCACGAGTGTATTTTTATGTCGTTGAAGGGGATGCTTAGTCCGGTTTCATTGCCGAATCGTTTGATGTTCGTACCTACGGCGTTGTTCTCGAGATATACTTCTACGGCCAGTAGGCTGCAGTCGAATCCGAATCGATAGCGCGAGCGAGCTTGCGAAGTGCCCTGGAACAGTTGGCTGATGTTGATATCGTAGCCGACAGATACTGCTAAATATGTGGCGTAAAAACCCATAGAGGTAGATGGGTCGCTACGCATGGTCATTCGCACACGTTCGGGTAAGCCAAAGTTATAATAGTTGAGCCACGAGTCAGTCGTAAGTTTGACATTGAACTTATATCCTGAACCGCGTACGTAAGTCGTATCGTATGTGTTAAAGAAGCGGTCGCCCCAGCGATAGGTGTTTACGCAAAATCGGGGAAATTTGCCCCATTCAGCTATAGAATCAAGATTGAAGGATATGCCACTTGCTTTGGCGCCTGATAGCAGAGTCAGAACCATAACAATCAATACCTTAGTAAGCAACTTCTTCATTCGGGGATACGCATTCAATTTCGGACTGCAAAGGTACGAATTTTTTGCGAGTTATTAACAACCAATATGTCGAATTATTTGGCCGTTATGTCTTTAGAGTCTTTTGGTTGAGTATAGAAATGTGCTACCAGCGTACCGATGCTCTTCGAAGTTGCAATCAGCGAGCGCGTCGAAGGAAGATGTAGTCGTGCGAGAATTCCAGCCCGATATTGTTGGTCAGCACGGCTTTGTATCCGTATTTTTCGCGCGAAAACTCGTTAATGAGCTGATCGGGGTAGGTTAGTACAACAAATTCTGCAATTGGATGCGGAATTAGCGCTGCCGCTACCGCGTTGCCATACGGAGCGTCGACTTCGAGCCACTTGCCTTGAGAGTCAAACTCTATTTCGGAGCCGTCGCTCAGCAGTACATCAAAGGTGGTCGATGAGTGTTTTGCCTCCTTTTCTACGTATATAATAGTATGACCGGGATAGTAGGTCTCGATAAATACCAGGGCATCGGCCGGAAGGTCGTTTGCTGATATGGGCTTGTCGTCGTTGCTGCAAGCCCAAGTTATCGTAGCAAGTGTTGCGAATAGCGTTACTAATACTTTTTTCATATTTGTGTGGAATAAATAGTCGTGAAGCAAACGCCGTAGCGCAGGTGTTTGTTCATTCGGATTAGCCACTTTTATCGATACCATCCTCTATATTTAGCCCGGATTACCCCAAAAAAAGCCGAAATGTGACGAAATAATCAAATTTATGAAAGAAAATGCTTGAAAAATTTGCATGTTTCAAAAAGAAGTCGTAACTTTGCATCGCTTTTGGGAAAGGCACTTCCATTTTCCGGAGCATGATTCGCTAGCTCAGCTGGTAGAGCACAACACTTTTAATGTTGGGGTCCTGGGTTCGAGCCCCAGGCGGATCACTGAAAAAGAGTCGCAATCGCGGCTCTTTTTTTGTTTGCACTCACCGCAATGCAAATGGCTCGCCGAGCGCAGCACTGCGCCACTAAGCGAGCGCATAGTAATTGTGGTTTGTGGAGGGTTAGGGGATGTGGATTTGGAGGGCGTCGAAGGCGAAGGCCACGCCGGCGGGGAGGTCGACGGTGGC
>CAYWAM010000028.1:25289-31332 GCA_964456545.1 uncultured Bacteroides sp. | reverse complement strand
TCACCGCCGAAGGCAAACGCAGCGCAGCCAGGAGAGCAGGCGTCTCGCCTGCGAATCACCAGTCGACGGTAACTTTCTCGACACGCTTGGCGACGGTAATTACTACTGCTACACAACCGACGCAGGCGAGACGCCTGCTTTCCAGGCTAGCGCCACGGGGGCGACTGCCGAAAAATTTCCGTCGCCTGCAACCCCAGAGGACGGGAGAACGCGGCGCAGCCCTGTCACCGCCGAAGGCAAACGCGGCGCAGCCTGGAGAGCAGGCGTCTCGCCTGCGAATCACCAGTCGGCGGTAACTTCCTCGACCCGCTTGGCAGCGATAATTACTACAGCTGCACAACCGACGCAGGCGACGGTAACTTTCTCGACACGCTTGGCGGGGAAAATTACTACAGCTACACAACCGACGCAGGCGAGAAGCCAGTCGACAGTAACTTTCTCGACCCAGAGGACTGGCGAACGCAGCGCAGCCCGGAGAGCAGGCGTCTCGCCTGCGAATCGCCAGTCGGCGGTAACTTCCGCGTAACACAAAAAATCACTACCGCCTGCACAACCGACGCAGGCGAGACGCCTGCTTTCCAGGCTAGCGCCACGTTCACCCTTCCTCTGGGACGCCTGCGACCCGTCTGCCGAGGCTCTGATTTTGAACTTTTCTTGCGATTTCAAAGAAGAATTTTGGATTTTCGGTAAAAATAACTAAATTTGCTATTTGGAATGGAGCAATTACTTTACATACTACCGCGTGGCATGGCTATCGGCGCCCTAATCTCGGCTCCGATGGGGCCGATTGGCATTCTTATCATACAGCGCACGCTCAGCAAAGGGCGCTGGGCGGGTATGTCGACCGGCATAGGCGCTGCTCTGAGCGACTTGATTTACTGCCTACTCACCGGCTTCGGCCTCAGCTTCATTACCGACTTCATCGAAGAGAAGCAGCTGCTCATTCAGCTCCTTGGCGGATTCGTTCTCACCATTTTTGCTCTGTATCTCTTCAAGAAAAACCCCACTCGAGCTCTCAAAAACGCCGACCAAACGCCGACCAACAACTACTGGACTGACTTCGTCACCGGTTTCTTGCTCACATTCTCCAATCCGCTGATTCTCTTCTTTATCATCGGCCTCTTCGCGCGTTTCTGCTTGATACTGCCCGATTTCACTATCATCCACTACGTATTCGCCTATGCCTGCTTGCTGGGCGGAGCGCTACTGTGGTGGTATGGCGTGACTTGGCTCGTCAACCGCCTGCGGCGCCGATTCAACGTGCGCTCGCTATGGCTCGTCAACCGTGTCGTCTCGACCATACTGATGGCCATGGGCGTCTTCGGCATCACTATGGCTCTAAAAGACCTGATTTAAAAAAACGCCTCACTCCTACTAATCGACATGAATAACAACGACCGCAACAGCATACACATCCCGCGCATCGACAGCCTCGACGAGCTCTCGGATTCAAACGACATCGTAGCACTGCTCGACGACAAAGGCGCTCGCGCCGACATCAGCATCGTCAACTGGCCCGAAGTGTCGCCCTACCGGCCGATGACTTCATTTGCCTGCGCCTACTCCAAGAAGTATCTTTACATCGACTTCCTGGTGCGCTGCAACTACCTGCGCGCCGAAAACACGGCCGACCAGTCGCCCGTGAGCCAAGACTCGTGCGTCGAATTCTTCATCGACCCGCGCTGCGACGGCCACTACTGGAACTTCGAATTCAACTGCATCGGCGCCATCAACGCCTCGCACCGCAGCGAGCGCCCCAACCCCACTCGCCTCAACACCGCCGAGCTGGCATCTGTGCGCCGCTGGGCCTCGTGCGGCACGCGCGCCTTCTGCGAGATTCAAGGCCTCTTCACCTGGGACCTCCTCGTGGCGATACCGCTCGAGCTGATAGGCCTCGATGCCGACAACATGCCCCGCCTCGCTCGCGCCAACTTCTACAAGTGCGCATCAGCCACCACCGAGCCCCACTACCTGTCGTGGAACCCGATTCACATCGACCATCCCGACTTCCACCGCCCCGAATTCTTCGGCGACATCTATTTCGACCAACCCTAAGCCCCACTCCTCAGCCCCACACACCATGAAACGCTCACTCATCATTGCCGCCACCATAGCACTTGCAGCCTCAGCCCAAGCCGAAACGCCCGCGTGGCTCGAAAGCGACTCTGCCGCCGCTATCGCTCAGCGCACCATAGCCGACTTCCCGTGGACCATCGACGAATTTGCCGACCGCGCCATGCAGCTCGACTCCACCCTCACGCGCGCCGCAATCGATGAGCTCGTTCTCAACAACTACGTCGAGACGATGACGTTCGACGGCCAAGTGCGCGTCTTCCGCAAAGCTCTGCGCAACCTCTACCTGCTCGACCCCGACCGCAACGGCGGCTGGTACCAGCGCGGATGCGACGCCGAGCCTCGCCACATCAGCTACGTCGACTCCGTCATCGACTGGAGCCGAGGCCTCAACCCCACCGGCGGCGCACACCGCGTACACTACAGCTTCACCGTGGCCGTGCCCTACCACGAAGCCCTCGCCGGCGACACCCTGCGCGTGTGGATGCCAGTGCCATTCGGCAGCGCACGCCAAGCCGACTTCCGCTTGCTCGCCACATCGCAGCCCCACTACATACTCTCCGACGGACGCTCGCTCCACAACACCATCTACTTCGAAGCGCCTGCCCCCACCACTCCGGCCGACACCGCCCGCTTCAGCTACGAAGCCGAGTTCACCACCGCCGGACAATACTTCACCGAAGACTACATCCTGGCCAACCTCAAACCCTACGACACCTCGAGCGACCTCTACCGACAATACACCGCCACCGAGGCGCCCCACATCGTAGAGCTACCGTCGCTCGCCCGAGCCATCGTAGGCAACGAATCAAACCCCTATCGCATCAGCGAGAAAGTATTCGACTTCATCACCCACTTCCCCTGGGCCGGTGCGCGCGAATACAGCACCATCGACTGCATACCCACCTACGTGCTCCACGAAGGCCACGGCGACTGCGGCCAAGTATCGCTCCTCTACATCTCGCTCATGCGCACACTCGGCATCCCCACTCGCTGGGAAAGCGGCTGGATGCTGCACCCCGGCGAAAAAAACTTCCACGACTGGGCCGAAGTCTACTTCGAAGGCGTAGGCTGGGTGCCCGTCGACGTTTCATTCGGCCGATACTCCACCGCACCCACTGCCCAAGCCGCCGGATTCTACTCGCACGGCATGGACTCGCACCGCTTTGCCTCAAACCACGGCATCGCCGGCCAACTATTCCCGCCCAAGCGCTTCGTACGCTCCGAGACCATCGACTTCCAGGCCGGTGAAGTCGAGACCGCCAAGGGCAACCTCTACTGGCCCGGCTGGAGCAGCCGCCTCAACCTCATCAGCATAACCCCCATAGAACATCAACAATGAACCGAATCAGCCGCATCATCCTACTCGCAGCCACTGTCATAGCCGGCACATCCGGCGCAGCTGCCGCCCCGAAAGGACAAGATATACTCGCCCGCGTAAAATCAGAAGTAGCACCCGACAGCCGCCAGGCCGTCTTCGAACTCAAACTCGAAAAGCAGCGCGGCCACACCCTGCTCACCGGCGCCACATCCGATAGCACCCTGCTGCGCGCTGCCACCGACGCCCTCGACGCCGCCGGCATCCGCTACACCTGCCAAGCCACCGTCTACCCCGCCGACAGCATGGGCCAGGTGCGCATACCGGTAGCCTCGCTACGCACACGCGGAGCACACGCCGGCGAGATGGCCACACAGGCCGTCATGGGCACACCCGTGCGCATCCTCACCGAGCTCAACGAATGGCTACGCATACAGACCCCCGACGGCTACATAGCCTGGGTGCCCAACTCGTCGGTCGTAGCCAAGACCGCCGATGAAGTGTCAGCTTGGCGCGCCAATAGCCGCCGACTGGTAGTCACCAACCTGTGGCAGACACACGCCTACTACCAGCCCACCGCTGCCGGCCCTCGCGACGTAGTCACCGACCTCGTCCTGGGCGCCATCGTCGAAGCCGACACCACCCTGGCCCCCATCGGAGGCCGCATCGCCATCATACTGCCCGACGGTCGCAAAGCCTGGGCCGACGCTGCCGACTTCTCAGCCATCAGCACCTGGGCCGACCAAGCCTTCGATGCCGTCAAAATTCTCGACACAGCCTACTCACTCGAAGGCTCGCCCTACCTCTGGGGTGGCACATCCAACAAGTCAGTCGACTGCTCCGGCCTAGCCAAAGTCAGCTACTACAACAACGGCATAATCCTGCGCCGCGACGCATCGCAGCAAGCCCTCACCGGCACACGACTCGAAGCCGACGCCTGGCCCCAGTACCAGCCCGGCGACCTCATGTTCTTCGGCAATAGCTCCACCGGACGCGTCACCCACGTAGCCATCTACGACCACGACGGCTGCTACATACACTCCTCGGGCCGCGTCAAGCGCAACAGCGTCGACCCGCAGTCGCCCGACTACCTCTACAGCCCCCTCCACTCCGTGCGCATCCACGGCATGGAAGGCACCGACGGCATCACGCGCGTCATCGACCACCCCTGGTACTTCTAACAAACACGTTGACATCCCCGTACTCCACAACCATGAATCGCAGAAACTTCCTCAAAACCTCAGCCCTGGGCCTCGCCATCGCCGCTAGCCCCATATCAATCTCGGCCCTCGACGAGCCCACTCGCAAAGCCTCACGCTCGGGCCGCCTCAACCTCTCTTTCCAGCCCTACGAGCTAAAGCTCCGCCACGCCTTCAACCTCGCGCGCTCGCAGCGCACCACCACCCCCGGCGTGCAAGTACAAATCGAGTACGACGGCATCATCGGCTACGGCGAAGCATCCATGCCTCCCTACCTGGGCGAAAACGTCGAATCCGTATGCAAATACCTCAATAGCCTCGACCTCGGACAATTCACCGACCCATTTGCCATGGAAGAGCTGCACGAATACCTCGACAGCGTGGCCGACGCAAACCGCGCCGCAAAAGCCTCGGTCGACATCGCCCTGCACGACCTCACCGGCAAAATCATGGGCCAACCATGGTATAAAATCTGGGGACTCAATCCCGATAAGACACCCAACACATCCTACACCATCAGCTACGACGCCGACCCCGCCGAAATGAAAGCAAAAATCGACGAGACCGCTCCATTCAAAATCGTGAAAGTAAAGATGGGCGTCGGACACGACAAAGAGACAGTCGAAGCCCTGCGCAAGCACAGCGACGTGGCCATCTGCGTCGATGCCAACCAAGGCTGGACCAACAAGCGCCATGCACTGGACATGTGCAAATGGCTCGCCGACCAAAACTGCATGTTCGTCGAGCAACCCATGCCCAAAGAGATGATCAAAGAGACCGCATGGGTGCGCGAACGCTCGCCGCTGCCTCTGATTGCCGACGAATTCCTCCAGCGCCTCCCCGACGTGGTGCGCGCCGCCGATGCCTACGACGGCATCAACATCAAGCTCATGAAGAGCACCGGCATGTACGAAGCCCACAAGATGGCCGTGCTAGCCCGCGGACTCGGCATGAAAGTGATGCTCGGATGCATGACCGAGACCTCGTGCGCCGTCACCGCCGCCGCCCAGCTCTCGCCTATGGTCGACTGGGCCGACCTCGACGGCAACCTCCTCATCGCCAACGACCGCTTCGACGGCATCAAGATTGTCGACGGCAAAGTCACCATCCCCGACCGCCCCGGCATCGGCATCGAACTCATCGGATAAACACTAACCACCAACTGATACAACATTAAAAAAATGACCACAATTCCTTCAACTTCAGGCAAAGACAAAGTAGCCGCCGGCATACTGGCTATCCTGCTCGGCGGCCTCGGCTTACACTACTTCTACATCGGCAAAGTCACCGCCGGCCTCATCACCCTGCTGCTTTCGTTCGTATCGTGTGGCATCTGGTCGATGCTCATGCTCGCCCAGGGCATCTACATGCTCACCCTCACACAAGAAGATTTCGACCAAAAATACGTATACACCAACTCCACCCTGCCGCTGTTCTAACCCCCACGGCAGCG
>CAYWAM010000028.1:0-25189 GCA_964456545.1 uncultured Bacteroides sp. | reverse complement strand
AAAAATACGTATACACCAACTCCACCCTGCCGCTGTTCTAACCCCCACGGCAGCGACTATTCCACATCGAGCACCCGCTCGGCGAGGCATAAAAACAGCCCTATCAAGTTCATTTCAAAAAAATAGGGCCGAAAAAGCTCGCGATATTTGCAGAGTTAGAAAAAAGTTACTAACTTTGCAACTCGAATTGTGGAATAATAATAAAACTATATAGGCAATGAAAAGAACATTCCAACCTCACAACCGCAAGCGTGTCAACAAGCACGGTTTCCGCGAACGTATGTCGACCCCCGAAGGCCGCAAGGTACTCGCTCGTCGTCGTGCTAAAGGCCGCGCACGTCTGACCGTTTCTGACTCGATGGCTCACAAGTAAGCCAATCGATTCGCAGACTTAGACCCGTGATTCTCATCAGCGGGGTCTCAGCTCAGCCCTGCCTTCGACGGCGGGGCTGACGCTTTTTTTAGCTTTTTATTGGCTTTTTACGCCTCTACGTCTCCCATTCAGATAAATTTTGCTATCTTTGCCCTAACAACACACTTGATGGCATGATTAAGAAAGTCCTTACCACCCTGGCCGCCGCTGCTATTTGCTGCGCCGCACAGGCCCAACTCACTCCCGGCGAAAAATCGCTCGGCCCTAAGCTCGGCTACGTATCGCACAACAGCTCGTGCGTGGCCGGACTCGTATTCCAGTACACCGTCTCCGAACACTTCCGACTAGTACCCGAAATATCATGCGTATTCCGCAATAAAGGCCAGGACGCACTGCTCCTCGACCTCAACGCACACGTACCATTCGGCGTCGGCAGCCCCAAAGCCTGGCTCTACCCCGTAGCCGGCCTTTCGTTCAACTCATGGGCCACTCACGCACTTGAAGAAATCAACAGCGACGACGTCACGTCACACATCAACCGCTTCGGCGTAAACGTAGGCGCCGGTTTCGAGCTCCGCTGCTCCGACGCCCTCAAGCTAAATATCGAAGCTAAATACACCCTCATAAAATCATACTCGGCAACCTACGTCACTGCCGGCATCAGCTACATCTTCTGATGGAAAACAACAAACACATCACCATACTCGGCATCGAATCGTCGTGCGACGACACCTCGGCCGCCGTCATCCGCGACGGCCTGCTGCTGAGCAACGTCATCACATCGCAAAGCGTACACGAAGAATACGGCGGCGTAGTTCCCGAACTCGCTTCGCGCGCCCACCAGCAAAACATCGTGCCTGTGGTCGACACAGCCCTCAAGCGCGCCGGCGTCGGCCTTCGCGACATACAAGCCATTGCCTTCACGCGCGGCCCGGGACTGCTCGGCTCGCTGCTCGTAGGCACCAGCTTCGCCAAAGGCCTCTCGCTAGGCCTGCGCATACCGCTGGTCGACGTCAACCACCTCCACGGCCACGTGCTGAGCCACTTCGTGCGCCGCTCGCCCGACGACCGCGTGCCCCGATTCCCCTTCCTGTGCCTGCTCATCTCGGGCGGCAACAGCCAGCTCGTCGTTGTTCGCAACTACAACAACATGGAAATCATCGGACGCACTATCGACGACGCCGCCGGCGAAGCATTCGACAAATGCGCCAAAGTCATGGGCCTGCCCTATCCCGGCGGACCGCACATCGACCGCCTCGCTGCCGAAGGCGACCCCGACGCATTCCGATTCAGCCGACCCCACATCCCCGGACTCGACTACAGCTTCAGCGGACTGAAAACCTCGTTCCTATACACCCTGCGCGATAACCTCAAGGCCGACCCCGACTTCATCGAAAAGCGCCGAGCCGACCTCGCCGCTTCGCTCCAGCGCACCATCATCGACATCCTGCTCGACAAGCTCGGCAAGGCCGTCGACGCCACCGGCGTCGAGACCGTAGCCATCGGCGGCGGCGTATCAGCCAACTCCGGCGTCCGCGCTGCCGTGGCCGACTTCTGCCAGCGCCGCGGACTCGAAGCCTTCATCCCCGAGCGAGCTTTCACCACCGACAACGCCGCCATGGTGGCCATGGCCGGATACTTCAAATACCTCGACAACGACTTCTGCAGCTACGACAGCACTCCCTACGCGCGCGTAACCGTCTGAGCCCGATTAGTCTCTTGCAGCTATGAAACTCTCAGTAATCATCATCGGCGACGAAATACTCATCGGACAGGTCACCGACACCAACTCCGGCGCCATTGCCCGCACATTCGGCCCCGCCGGCTGGGAAATCGCCTCCGTCACCACCGTGGGCGACAACGCCGCCGACATCACTGCCGCCGTCGGCCGCGCTCTCGACAGCTCCGACCTGGTCATCACCACCGGCGGCCTCGGCCCCACCAAGGACGATATCACCAAGACCGTGCTGATGCAAATATTCGGCGGACACCTCGTCAAGGACGACCGCGTCACCGAAAACATCTGCCGCGTCTTCGCCCTGCGACACCTGCAGCTCAACGCCTCCACCGAGGCCCAAGCCCTGGTGCCCTCGAGCTGCCACGTCATCCAAAACCTCTACGGCACCGCACCCATCATGTGCTTCGAGAAAGATGGCCGCATGCTCATCTCCATGCCCGGCGTGCCGTTCGAGACCGAAGGCATGCTGCCCGAAGTTGCCGACTACGTCCACAGCCACTTCGCGCCCGACGAGCTGCGCCTCCACCGCAGCGTCATGGTAGCCGGCATCACCGAGTCGGCCCTCTCCGAGCACCTCACCGACTTCGAAGCCTCGCTCACCGACGGCCTCCACCTGGCCTACCTGCCCACGCCCGGCCTCATACGCCTGCGCCTCGACGGCACCGGCCACGCCACCGGCGACATCGCCGACCGCTTCGACCGCGCCTACGACCGCCTCATCGACAAACTCGGCCCGCTGGCCATCTTCCGCGGCGACGCCGACGCCGCCGCCATAGTGCTCGACACACTGCGCCGCCGCGGCCTCACACTGGCCACCGCCGAAAGCTGCACCGGCGGCAACATAGCCCACCTCATCACCTCAATCGCCGGCAGCAGCGACGTATTCGTAGGCTCAGTGGTCAGCTACTCCAACGACGTCAAGCACCGCCTGCTCGGCGTCAGCACCGACGACCTCGCCACCCACGGCGCCGTGTCGCAGCAAGTAGTCGAGCAAATGGCCCTGGGCGCCTGCCGCGCCACCGGAGCACACTGCGCCGTAGCCACCTCAGGCATCGCCGGACCCGGCGGAGCCGTCGACGGCAAGCCCGTAGGCACCGTCTGGATGGCATGGGCCATCGACGGCCACGTCAGCTCACAACTCTTCCACCTGCCCGGCAACCGCAGCCGCGTCATCGGCCGCGCTTCCACCGAAGCCCTCCTCGGCCTCCTCAAACGCATCACGTCACAATCATGAATCCCTAAAATCATGAACAAGATACTCACAAAAGAACACTTCTCGGAGCGCGTAGTCTGCCTCACGGTCGAAGCACCGCTGATTGCACGCTCGCGCCGCCCCGGACACTTCGTCATCGTCATCCCCGACGAGAAGGGCGAACGCATACCGCTGACCATCGCCGACTCCGACACCGAGCGCGGCAGCATCACTCTGGTGGTGCAAGCCGTAGGCGAGTCTACGGCTAAAATCTGCGCTCTCGAGCCCGGCCAGTACCTACACGACGTAGTCGGCCCCCTCGGCCAAGCCACCAAAATCGAAAAGCGCGGCACCGTAGTATGCTGCGGCGGCGGTGTAGGCGTAGCGCCCCTGCTGCCCATCATCCGCGCCATGAAGGAAGCCGGCAACCGCGTAGTCAGCGTGCTGGCCGCCCGCACCCGCGACCTCATCATCCTCGAAAAGCAAGTAGCCGAATACTCCGACGAAGTCATAATCATGACCGACGACGGCTCATACGGCCAGCAAGGACTCGTCACCACCGGCGTCGAGCAAGTGATTCAGCGCGAGAAAGTCGACGAAGTAGTCACCATCGGCCCGGCCATCATGATGAAATTCGTGGCCCAGCTCACACGCCGCTACGACATCCCCACCACCTGCTCGCTCAACACCATCATGGTCGACGGCACCGGCATGTGCGGCGCCTGCCGCGTCACCGTAGGCGGCAAAGTTCGCTTCGTGTGCGTCGACGGACCCGAATTCGACGCCCACCAGGTCGACTTCGACGAAATGATGATGCGCCTGCGCGCCTACAACTAACCCATCACACCCCACCCCCCACCGACTATGTCTGAAAAATCACAGCGCGATGCCCGGTGGCGCCAGGAACTCCGCGACGCCATCAGCCCCAAAGAGCGCACAGCCATACCCAGGGCTCAGATGCCCATGCTCGATGCCGCCTACCGCATCCACAGCAACGAAGAAGTGAACCAAGGCCTGTCGGCCGAACAAGCCCGCACCGAAGCCACTCGATGCCTCGACTGCCCCGACCCGCAGTGCGTGCAGGGCTGCCCGGTCAACATCGACATCCCCGGATTCATCAAAAACATACAGCGCGGCGACGACGCAGCCGCCTCGGCCGTGCTCCGCGCCACCAGCGCCCTGCCCGCCGTCTGCGGACGCGTCTGCCCGCAAGAGAAGCAGTGCGAGAGCCGCTGCATCTACAACAAGATGAAAAAGCAGCCCGTGGCCATCGGCTGGCTCGAACGCTTCGCCGCCACAGCCGCCGGCTCAGCACAAGCCACCCCCGACATCACCCCCAACGGCAAGAAAGTAGCCGTAGCAGGCTCCGGACCCGCCGGCCTGTCATTTGCCGGCGACATGGCTCGCCGTGGCTACAAAGTAGTAGTGTTCGAAGCACTGCACCAAATCGGCGGCGTGCTCAAATACGGCATCCCCGAATTCCGCCTCCCCAACTCCGTAGTCGATGCCGAGCTTAAGGCTCTCAGCGACCTCGGCGTGGAATTCCGCCCCGACACCATCATCGGCAAGACACTCAGCTACGACGACCTCCGCGCCGAAGGCTTCGACGGCATCTTCGTAGCATCAGGCGCCGGCCTGCCTCGCTTCATGAACATACCGGGCGAAAACCTCATCAACATCCTGTCGTCCAACGAATACCTCACGCGCATCAACCTCATGCACGCCGGCACCGACGGATACGCCACACCCGCTCCGCGCGGCGCTCGAGTAGCAGTCATCGGCGGCGGCAACACCGCCATGGACTCCGTGCGCACCGCCCTGCGCATGGGTGCCGAGAAGGCATTCCTCGTCTACCGCCGCAGCGAAGCCGAGATGCCCGCTCGCCGCGAAGAAATCGAACACGCACGCGAAGAAGGCGTCGAATTCATGACCCTCTGCAACCCCATCGAATACCTCGGCGACGAACGCGGCCACGTCCGCGCTATGCGCGTGCAGCGCATGGAGCTCGGCGAGCCCGATGCCTCGGGCCGTCGCTCGCCCGTGGCCATCGAAGGCGCCATCGACGAGATTCCGGTCGACGTAGTCATCGTCAGCGTAGGCGTGTCGCCCAACCCGCTGATACCCTCGTCGATCGACGGACTCGACGTCACGCAGCGCGGCACCATCGCCGTCGACGACAACCTGCGCTCGTCGATTCCCACCATCTGGGCCGGCGGCGACATCGTGCGCGGCGGCGCCACCGTCATTCTCGCCATGGGCGACGGCCGCCGAGCTGCCGCAGCCATGGACGAAGCCCTCAGCCACTAATCACACACAAATACACACCACGAGCGCCCGACTGCTTGATGGCAGTCGGGCGCCCGCATTATAAGCCAAACACACACCCAAAAAAATGATTTGGCGCGTTTATCGTTTCTGAAAAAAAGTCACTATATTTGCAACGATAAGTTGAAAATCCGATTTCTCTTATTAAATATTATGAGTGATAAGTATCAGATTCCGTATATTAACGCTTGCATCAGAGCATTCGCCAAAAGATTCAATCTTTCGGTCAGAAGCGCTTTTGAATACCTCGACCACTTCAAGGGTGTTCAGTTTTTGATTGATTTCTACGGAATTGAGCACCTTCAATCTATTGATGATGCCGTCGATGATTTGATTGTTTGTTGCCAAAATAATGGAGGAACCTTGAAATGATTCTTTACCACGGCACAAATCAATTCAGTATTTAAAACGTCTATGATCACTCCTGAGCACCGAGAGTTTTTGGTCAACCATATCGTTGATCGGCTGACTGAATTTTTGGTAGTCGACAAAAGCATTGGTATAGTAGATGCGCTGCAATGCGTCTATAAGTCAGAGACTTATCGCAGATTGCAGGACGTAGAGGGCGAGCTCTACGTGCAGAGCCCCGCCTACGTTTACGAAGAGCTACTTAAAGAGCTAAGTTAATTCAGAACTATCTGATGAGCCGGACTCCGCACCGGGGCGCACTGTCAGGCGAGGGTGCAGAGGAGGCCGGGCAAGGCTGCTACGTCGGCAAGGACTGTGTCGCACAGCGGAGCTATGTCGGCCTCGCTATTGGTGGTGGGCAAGCCCACTACGTAGGCTCCGGCAGCGCGGCCCGACCGCAATCCGTTGAGCGAATCTTCCACCACGACACACTCCGAGGGTTCTACGCCCAGGCGCTCGGCGCCGCGCAGGTAAGGCTCGGGGTGAGGCTTGCAGTGCGTCACATCCTCATCGGTAATCAGCGCGTCGATATAGCGGCCGAACGAGGGCAAGCGGTCGAAGATTGTCATCATCTTGGGATGATTGCTCGACGTGACGATTGCCACGCTATAGCCTGCAGCTTTAAGCTCGGCCAGCATCGGCTCCACGCCGTCGAAGAGGCGGTAGACCATCGTTTCCTCCAGCTCGCGCAGCATGGCCACGATGCCGGGGTGCTGATCGGCCGGATAGTAGGTATTGAGGATGTCGGGCAGCGTCGTACCCTTGATTTTCAGAGCGAAATCTTCGATTCCGGTCGGATAGCGGCGCTCTACGTCGCGCCAAAAATCGGTATAGATGCCTTCGCTGTCGAGCAGCACGCCATCGAGGTCGAAAAGTATACTTTTTATTGCCATAACTTAAATTTGCTGCAAAGGTACGAAAAAAAGGGAGCTCTGCCACGGCAAAGCTCCCTTTTTATATATAAATGTGACGATTAGCGCACGACTACCTTGTGCGAAGCGCCATCGACTACGACTACGTAGATGCCGGGCAGCAAGTTGTCGGTAGCCGAGAGGGCACGGCCGTCGATGGTGTAGACTGCGGCCGAGTCATACTCGCCGTCGATGACGATTCGACCTTCCGAGCCATAAACCTTCGCGGCC
Source organism: uncultured Bacteroides sp. (assembly GCA_964456545.1). GTDB lineage: Bacteria > Bacteroidota > Bacteroidia > Bacteroidales > Muribaculaceae > CAG-873. The sequence continues at coordinate 18,011 of CAYWAM010000028.1, read as the reverse complement.
GGAGCGAAGTCATCGGTGATATCCTCGGTGCCCGATACGCTCTTAGTGGCGAAGACAGCCATGGAGTTGGCCGGCAGCGACACCGACACATTGTTAGTACCACTGAGCGTGGTGCTGACGCCGGGCGAGGCGATGATAAGCTGATTGTTCGACGCGCTCACCAACGAGGTGCGGGCCGAAACGGTCATGGCCGAGCCACTGGCGTTGGGGTTGATGAAGCAAACCACTTCCTTGTCGCCCTTGCGCAGCACGATGGTGCGAGGCTTCGACACGTCGCCGCCGAGGTTGGTCTGGGTGTAGGTAGCGTCGGCATCGAAGAGCTCCGAGTTGTGGTTACGAATGTAGAGCATAGCCTGATAGACGTCGTGCAGAGCCTTGTAGTTTTCATTGTCGAGGTTGCTCCAAATCACCTTCTTGGGGTCAGTGTTGTTACCGCCGTCCTTTTTAGTGGTCTGGTTAGCGCCGAGTTCGCCAAACTGCCAGATCATCTTCGGGCCGGGCGTAAGCAGCAGCTGAGCAGCCACGAGGCCCAGGCGCTTGGCGGCATTCGAAGCCGAGCGCAGAGCGGTGACACCGCGCGAGCTGATAGCGTAGCCGAGGCGCTCCTCGTCGTGGCTTTCAGCATAAGCGATGAACGAAGCCTCGGGGCGACCGTAGCCGGTATAGAGCTGGCTGAGCTTGCCACCATATGAGTTTTCGGCCTGGCCGATTGCAAACTGAGTGAAGTTATTGTTGAAATTGGCCCACTGCAGCTGGCCGTCGTTGGCCATCTGAGTTTCCTCCGACGAGCCGGCAAGGTTTTCGTTGATGTGAATACCGTTGGGCTTCACAGAAGCGATGACAGCGTGCAGACGCTTCATGCGGTCGATGCGCGACTGGTTGTACTTCTCGGTATCATTGTTGTACGAGTCATTGTCGCCCAGGCCTTTGACGAGGTCGAAGCGGAAGCCGTCGACGTTGTAGGCGGTCATCCAGTAGCGCAGAGCGTCGGCCCACTGCTGCTCGACCAGAGGATTGTCCTGCTTCCAGTCGTTGAGCACGCTGTAGGCGTGTGGAGCGTTAGCGTTGTAGAAGGGGTTGCTATTGATATCGTACATGCGGTACCAGGGGTGCAAGCCATCGCTCTGGTTGAAAACGATGTCGAGAATCACGGCCATGCCGTAGCGGTGGCAGGTTTCCACGAAGTCCTTATAGTCCTTGGGCGAGCCGTAGGCCTTGTCGGGAGCGAAATAGAAGTTGGTGTTGTAGCCCCACGAGTTGTTGCCGTTGAATTCCATGATAGGCATCAGCTCCACGGCGTTGACGCCCAGCTCGGCCAGATAAGGAATCTTCTCGATGGCCTGGCGCACGGTGCCGTTGCCTTCGCTCTTGCCCTCGGTGCCGGTGAAGTCGCGCAGCAGCAGCTCGTAGATGACCATGTTGCGATGGTCGGGAATAGTGAAGTTGCTGAATTTGTAGTCAGTGTCGAGGTTGCCTTGATACACGGCCAGCATCACGTCGTCGAACTTCTCGTAGGGATACTGCGGACGGTCGGGCCAAATGCTGTCGTCGATATACTTATCATTGTAACAGTCGAGCACCAGACGAGCATAGGGGTCGCCCACCTTGATGGTGCCGTCGACGAGGTAGTAGTAGGGATACGGAGTCGCGGGGTCGAGGCCTTGGACGGTAATCCAGAAGTAGCGGTAGCCGTTGTAGTCGTGATATGCCATCACGTTCGAGGGTTTGATAGCATAGTCGTCCCACGAAGGTATCAGGATGACCGACGACTTGCCCGGAGCAGCGAGGCAAAAAGTCACCGAGCCATCGGCGTTGGCCACAGCGCCCATCTTGGGTGTGCCGCCCGGATACTCAGCAGCTTTCGACTCCTCGGGAGCCACGAGCGTCACCGACTCGGAGGCCGACTGGCCGGCAGCATTGGTAGCCGTAGCCACGAATTCATACGAGCCGGTAGCCGGAATCGTGTAGCCCGAGATGAGCTGCGTAGCATTGCTCTTCGAAGCAAGCTTAGTGCCATTTACCGTCAGTTCGATTGTCGCTTCTTGGCTAGTTGCCACTTTGAGGGTCACCGACTTGCCCACGGAAATAATATCTTTTTCGGATGCGGTGAGCGATACGTTGAAGCCTTCTTCGAAAACGTCGACAAAGATATCGCCGCCGGCCATGGTCTTGCCTTGCTTGTTACCATCGGCTGTGCGGAATACCAGCGCAATGCGCTCAACTTTCTCATTGGCGCCCAGCGAGGGGAAATACGAGCGGAAATCGCCGATATTCAGCGTATAAGTATTGGCCGACACATAGGTCAGTTGGTACTTGGCCGAGTTGTCGCACCAGTTGGGCGCGTACTTCCAGTCGGAGCCACTCGTGCTCTTATCAGTAATCAGACCGATGTGTGCATAGATAGCCGTCGACGAGGGCAGCCCCATCAGCGCTTTATTTGAATCAGCAGCGTCAGGATGATAAGTTAGCACAATCCCGGTGCTCGACTGAGTCAGCAGCGGCGGATTAGTAGTGACAATCTGGCCGTGCATCACGACAGCCGTAAGAGCCACGAAAATAAGAAGTAGTAACTTTTTCATGTAGCGATAAAGTAAGTTTGATAGAATAGCACAAAGTTAATTATTATCCTCCAAATTCACAACTTGAACAACATTTTTAACCAATCGCCACCCACACATCAGAGCCGAATGAAGCCAGCGGCAAAGCAAGCCTCCGCCACAAACAGTCGCAGCCACGCCGGAACCGCAGCGGCGACTTACATAGCCAACGCACAGCTCTGAGAGGTGCACTTTCTGAGTAAAATCAAGTAATATTAACACTAATTAACATCAAGAAATTCAAAATCTATCGAAAACATCAAAAAAGCGCCCACCCCTAATACACGGCTCAGATTGCAGAATTATTTATTTCAGAAATTGCTAATTCGACAATTTTGTGCGATTTCGACAATGTAAACTGTCACAAATAATCAAAAAAAGAATCATTTACCCAATAACACATTTTTTGGATAATTTTTTACTTTGTCATTCAAAAAATTTCAATAATTTTACGACAGAAAATCATTCGGACGTTTACCCAAAAACAGCAACGGATTAGAGAATCCGACTAATGCGACGAGAGTTCATTACGTTAATACTTTTCTTCTAAAAGGTTATTTATTTTTCTATTTTTGTAACATTCCTTCTTAAAAAATATGGGTACTCTCCTCTATTTTCAATAAGCGCATCCGGGATTTTTCTGATATCTCTTGCTATAGTGTCACCACATCAGTCGGTGACACTTTTATTTTAAAATATCACTGCTCTATACCTTTGCAGTTTTCGACATAATGGCTAACTTTGTGCAAAAATCACGCTAATGTTTAAATCACTGCAATCGCTTCGCGGCATTTTTGCCATTGCCATCTTCGCCCACCACTTCTGTGGATTTGCCGAAGGCGGCGACAGCAGTGTGAGTTTATTTCTGATACTGAGCGGATTTGTATTGAGCAAAGGCTTCGAAAGCAAGTTTTCACACGGCGAAATAACCTATGGCCGATTTATCAGCGGACGCCTTATCCGAATCTATCCGCTGCACGTGCTGACCCTCATAGCAGCCATCCTGGTGCAATGCCGCACATTCACCACAGATACAATACTGATATATCTGTCAAACCTTGCGCTCATACAAGCGTGGATACCCGAATCGCGCTATTACTTCTCCGGTGTTGGCTCGGCTTGGTTCCTTTCGGCGCTATTATTCTGCTACTTAGCATTTCCGGCACTAATACGAATAGCAAGCCGCATGAGCCTGCGCGGACTTGCGACGGCTACCGGCTTAATCATCACGGCATATCTCCTTGTCATCCAACACATTCACGAAAGCCTCTGCGACGCTATCATATACATAAACCCGGCTATGAGGCTTATCGACTTCAGCTGGGGTATGCTGCTGTGGCAACTGTGGCGGCGCGGTGCTGAAAGCCTTGCGCACGTGGCACGCGAGCAATCGACAGCCACACGCACAGCTATCGAATTTGCGTCAATTGCAATCTTCAGCGCAGCAATAGCCCTGCACGCTCAGCTGCCTCAGCGCTACGCCTTAGCAGCGATGTGGTGGCTGCCATCGATGCTGCTAATCGCCACATTCGCAGCGATGGATCAGAATGGCGGACTAATCACGCGCCTGCTGCAATGGCGCCCGCTGGTGGCCTTTGGCAACGTCAGCTTCAGCTTCTTCATGCTCCACATCGTAGTCGGCGACTACCTGCGCATAGCATTCGAAAAAATTGCCGTGCTACCGTCATCTGCGACATTCATCGCCAGTCTATTCGTAGCGACCGTTGGCGCCGCCTTTGCCGTCAACCGCTACTTCGAAAAGCCGATTGCTGCCCTTTGGCAAAGATATTTTTGCCGTTAAGGTGAAAAATAGTATTTTTGCAAAAAAAATAACGAAACTATGCAACTAAAAGTCGGAGACACCGTGCGCTACCTCAACAGCGTAGGCGGCGGACGCGTCACAAAAATAGAGGGCCAGATGGCCTACGTCGACGAGGACGGCTTCGAGACTCCCGTCCTGGCTCGTGAATGTGTGGTGGTCGCTTCGGGCGACTCCTTTTATAAAAAAGAGGTACCACCGGCCTTGCGACCAAAGCAAGCCGCCGCTGCCGAGCCTAAAGCTGCGCCTCAGCCCGCCATGCGCGAGCCCGAGCCGGCTCCGCTGCCTGCCGTCGAAGAAACTCCCGAAGGCGAAAAACTCAACCTCGTCATAGGCTTCGAGCCGGCCGACATCCGCCGACTTAGCTCCACGACATTCGACGCCTCGTTTGTCAACGACTCCAACTATTGGCTCTACCTCACCGTAGCCACCCGCCGCCGCGACAGCGACCACTGGCAGCTGCGCTTCGGCGGCATCATCGAGCCGCAGATGCAGGAATTTCTCTTCGAGCTCACCGTCGAAGACCTGCCCGACATCGACCGCCTCTCCGTGCAGGCGCTACCCTTCAAGCGCCCCGGCGAATTCACCCGCAAGGCCCCCATCGACTTCGAGCAGCGCATCGACGCCACCAAATTTGCCCGCTTGCACTGCTTCGACGTCAACCCATACTTCGAATCGAAAGTCATCGCCGTCGACATCGTGCGCGACGACAAGACCGTAGGCCGCGCCGAACCCTCGCATGCCGAAATACTGCAAGCCGCTCTGACCGAGAAGCAGAAAGTCGACCGCCGCCGGCCGCGCACCGTCGAGAAGCGCAGCGTCAAGCCCGACTTGTCAATCCCCCTCGAAGTCGACCTGCACTCGTCGGAGCTACTCTACTCCACCGAAGGCCTGTCGAAATCCGACATCCTCAACTACCAAGTCGACACCTTCCGCCGCGTCATGGACGAAAACCTCAAATACCCCGGCCGCACCATCATCTTCATCCACGGCAAGGGCGAAGGCGTGCTCCGCGCAGCGCTGATGAAGGAACTCAACAACCGCTACAAAGGCCACGACGTCAGCGACGCTTCGTTCCGCGAATACGGCTTCGGCGCCACCAAGGTCGTAATCCGCCACATCCGATGATACTAGTCTTTTCAGGCACCGGCAACAGCCTCTTTGCGGCTCAGCACCTGGCCGAGCAGCTCGCCGATAGCAGCCTGACCGTCTTTCCCGACTGCCCCGCTGAAGTGCATCGCGACCCGGTCGTGTGGGTATTTCCCGTCTACTCGTGGGGCGTGCCACCCGTAGTCGTCGACTGGATTCGCGACGCGATGACGGCCTGCCCCGAGCTGCAAGCAGCCGAGCACTACGCCGTGATGACCTGCGGCGACGACACCGGCAACACTGCCCGCCAGTGGCGCCGCATCATCAGCAAGTGCGGCGGAGAAGCCTGCGCCGCCTTCTCCGTGCAGATGCCCAACACCTACGTGCTGATGAAGGGCTTCGACGTCGACGACCCCGAAGTGGCCCAGGCCAAGATAGCTGCGGCGCCCGCGCGCCTGGCCGACATCGCCGGCCGCATCCGCGCCCACGCCACCACCGACGACTGCGTGCGCGGCAGCTTCGCATGGGTGAAATCGGCCATCATCTACCCCTGGTTCGTGCGTCACGCCATGTCGCCCCGCCCCTTCCACGCCTCCGACGCCTGTGTAGGCTGCGGACTGTGCGCCCGCTCGTGCCCGATGGCCAACATCTCGATGACCGACCGGCGCCATCCCGCTTGGGCCGACCGCTGCGCCATGTGCTTGCGCTGCTACCACATCTGCCCCCACCGCGCCGTGCAGTACGGACGCGCCACCGCCGGCAAGTCGCGCTACTCATCGCTAATCGCCCTGACATTAGCCAAATCCAAGTCGAAATAAAATGACCGACGCCTCACAGAACATCCACGACGCACAGGTAGTGAAAGCCGCACAGCGAGCCACCTGGGTAGGCTTCGCCATCAACGCCCTGCTGAGCATTGCCAAGATACTAGCCGGCATCTTCGGCCGCTCGGCCGCTATGATTGCCGATGGTGTGCACTCGCTATCCGACTTCGTCACCGATATCATCGTCGTAGTGTTCATGAGCGTATCGCGCCGAAAAGCCAACGCCGACTACCAATACGGCCACGGCAAGTTCGAAACCCTGGCCACGATGCTGATCGCCGTCATTTTAGGCATCGTCGGCGTGCTATTCTTCCTCGACGGCGCCGAAAAGGTAATGCTCGTGGCCGACGGCGGCTCGCTCGACGCCCCGACATGGCCGGCACTCGTCATGGCCATACTCTCAATCGCGGTCAAAGAGTGGCTCTACCGCTACACACGCCGCGTAGGCGAGCGTATCCGCTCGGCCGTGGTCATAGCCAACGCCTGGCACCACCGCAGCGACGCCTTCTCATCGCTTGCCACGCTCGCAGGCGTGGCCGGAGCCATGACGTTCGGCTCAGCGTGGCGCATACTCGACCCCCTGGCCGCCATGGTAGTCAGCATCTTCATCTTCGCCGTAGCCATCAAGATTGGCAAGCCGGCAGTCATGGAGCTACTCGAAGTGTCGCTGCCGACCGAAGTCGTCGAAGGTATGTTTCGCGTCATTGGCGCCACACAGGGCGTCAAGGCATTCCACCACTTTGCCTCGCGCCGCAATGGCAACATGATGATTATCGACTTCCACATCAAAGTCGACCCCGACGTCACCGTCGAACACGCCCACGCCATAGCCTCCGACGTCGAAAACCGCCTCAAGCAAGCCTACGGACGCGACATGCTCATCACCATCCACATCGAGCCCTACCGCGGACAAGCCGTCGACCACAACAACCGCTGCGAATAACCGACTACTATTCAAACCAATACCTCGACCAGCCAAAAAGGCTGCGAATGCCAATCTCTAAAAAACATCGCCAAAAAAGATGTTAATTGTTTTGAGTGTTAAGCCAAAAACGGTAAATTTGCACTTCAATTTCTTGCTGATAATAAAATGAAAGTATTCAAAGTAGCTCTGACAGCCTTGGCCATGGCTCTGACCGCACAAAATGCCCCGGCTGCCATAGACAACCCCATGACACTCGCCGTAATCGGCGCCTACGACCAGATGCTGCAGGCCGACCCCACCGACCACCTCACCTGGTTTCGCCGTGCAAACGAATATTACCGTCACAACGAATATGTGCACGCCCTCGACGATGTCAACAACGCCATACGCTACTGCGGCGACGACCGCGACACCAAATTCCAGGCACTCATGCTCCGCGCCGGCATCTACAACCAGACCGGCAAGCCTCAACTGGCACTGACCGACATCGACGCCGCCCTGCTGCTCGAGCCACAGTCAGCCTCAGCCATCTACCAGCGCGCCGTCACCCTGCTCGACCTGGGCAAAACCAACGACGCTCGCTACGAATTCATGCGCATCCAGCGTATGAACACTCGCAGCACCGAAGCGCTCATCGGCATGGCTCGCTGCTCGGCCGCCGAAGGCAACTACACCGAAGCCGAAGAACTCCTCGAACAAGCCGTGGCCTTCAACGCCGCAATGCCCGAAATTTACGTGCGCCGCGCATCAGTGCGCAAAACCATGGGCAACCACAACGGCGCCGTCGACGACCTGATTGTGGCCATATCGCTCAATTCGCGCGACCAGCGCTCGATTGCCGCCCTGGTCAGCTACGGCAACACCAACTACAAAGCCACAATCGACGGCCTCACACGCGCCATCGAATCAGCGCCCGGCAACGGCCTATACCGCTACCTGCGCGCCAACATCGCTCAGGCCCACTTCAACTACCTCTCGGCCATCGACGACTTCCAGACTATCATCGACCAGCGCCTCTACAACTATCACGGCCTTTATGCCGCAATCGCTCGCTGCGAACTCGGCCTGGGACGCTACGACGAAGCCCTGACCCAAATCGACAAAGCCATCTACGACTCTAACGGCACCATCGCCGAATACTACGTGACACGCTCGCGCATCATGCGCGCTCTGGGCCGACACGACGAAGCTATCGCCGCCGGCGGACACGCCATGGTCATCGACCGCGAATACGTGCCCGGCCTTATCGAAATGGCTCTCAACTACGTCGACAAGAAAGACTACGAGCAAGCCATAGCCGTACTGGGCGAAGCTTCGATGCTCGACGCCAACCTGCCCGAAATATACATACTGCGCGCCTGGATTCACGAAAATTTCATGAATCAGCCTGCCGCCGCTCGCCAGTTCTACACTCAGGCTCTTGAAGTCGAAGGCTTTGCCGACAACGACATCAACTCGCTGCGTGGCTTTGCCCTATTAGCTCTCGACCGCGAAGCCGAAGGCGACATGTGGCTCGAAGACATCATAAACAACGTAGCAGACAACGACGGCCGCCTCAACTACCTCGCCGCTTGCTACTACATGCTGCGCAACGACGACGTCAAGGCCCTCGAAGCCGTAGAACGCTCGCTCAAAGCCGGATACAGCGACAACCACAACTGGATGTACAACACCGACGGCCCCGTCAACGCCGGCGCCCTGCGCGACGACCTACGCTTCCTGCGCCTGATGCAGCAGTACAACTACATCTTCGGAAAATAACCGCACACACCATCCCCCCCATACACAAAGCTGCGCCCCACCCGGCGCAGCTTTTTTTTCGCCCGTCGCAAAAACTTTCGTAGCCGCGATGTTGTTGAAAATACATCACTACCCTAACGCACACGTCAACTAATCTACAAAAAACACATCAATATGAAAAAGATTGCCCTACTCTTAATCATGGCTCTCTGCGCAGCTGCTGCATCAGCTCAGAAAATTGCCAAAAACGAACTTCGCCAGCTTCAAGCATTCCTAAATCAGCCGGCCGAAGTAGCCTCGACAAACGCCGAAGCTCTAAAAATCACCGATTTGAGCGCACCCGCATCGTGGGAAGGCATCAAAATCGAAAACGGCCACGTCGCCGCCATCAACTGGAAGGACAAGCACCTCGCCGGCAAGCTCAACCTGGCCGGATTCGCAGCCTTGGCCCACGTAGACCTAGCCCGCAACAGCCTCACCGCGCTCGACCTCAGCGGCAACCCGGCACTGACCTACGTCAACGCCTCGCGCAACGACCTGGCCGAAATCAACCTCGACGGCTGCCCGCAAATCACCAAGCTGATTATCAACAACAACCGCATCGCCAACCTCAACATCACTGACACACACTTCCTACAAGAGCTAAACATCGCCGCCAACCAATTCACAGCCCTCGACGTATCGAACTCGGCTACGCTGAAGACACTCAACTGCCAGTCGAACAAGCTAGTAAGCCTGATGGTCGACAACTGCACCGCCCTCAGAGACCTCTTCTGCGGATACAACAAACTGACAGCTCTGACTCTGGCCGGACTCGTCGACCTACAGAACCTCAACTGCGACAGCAACTGCCTCTCCGACTTGATAATTTCCAACCTGCCGGCTCTGTCATTTCTCGTCTGCATGGACAACGACATGAAATCGCTCACCGTAAAAGACTGCAAAAACCTGCTCGACATCATATGCGCCTACAACGACCTGACGGCTCTGAACGTCGAAAACTGCCCCGCGCTGCTATTCGTCGACTGCCAGTACAACAACCTCACCAGCCTAAACCTCAGCAACCAGACCTTCCTGCAGCGACTTATCTGCAACAACAACGAACTGCAGATGCTCGACGTGTCGTTTGACCAAAACCTCATGTACATCAACTGCCGCTACAACCGCATAATCGACTTCCGCTCACTCGACTGCCCAAACCTGCAGATGGTGGCCGCGCAGTACAACTTCTAACCTTCGCCTACCTCATCCCAAATCCAACTAAGCCTACGACTATGACTAAAAAAAGCATCCGAGGCTCGCAGACCGAGAAAAACCTCGCCGTAGCCTACCTGACCGAAGCATCGGCCTACACTCGCTACACCTTCTTCGCCACCCAGGCCGACAAAGAAGGGTACTACCCTATCGGACACATCTTTCGCTCGACGGCCGCCAACGAGCTGCGCCACTGCAAAGTATACTTCAAGATGCTCGAAGGCGGCACCATCACAGTGCCTATCACTGCCGATGCCGGTGCCATCGGCTCCACCGCCCAAAACCTGCTGACCGCCACCAACGACGAACTGACCGAAGGCGTCGACCTATACCTCGGCTTCGCAAAAATCGCCGACGCCGAAGGCTTCCACTCCATAGCCGACCACTTCCGCGCCACCGCCTCAATCGAAGCACGTCACCACGCCCGCTTCATGCGCCTACTCAGCCAGCTGCGCGACGGCTCGCTGTGGCAGCGCGAAGTGCCCATCCGCTGGCTATGCCTCGTGTGCGGCTACGTCAGCGAAGGCACCGTGCCGCCCACCGAATGTCCGGCTTGCGACCACCCCGACCGCCACTGCATCGGGCTCGACTACGACGTCATCTGACACCTCGCAACGCCAATCTACGCCCTGCGCCGCACACCTTGCTGCGCAGGGCTTTTTTCGCGCTCACACAATAATAAGTAAGTTTTGACGTTAAACAAAGTGATGAAAAAATTTTCAATCATAATCACACTGATAGCCATAGCGCTGACGGCAGCAATGCCCGCCTCCGCACGTCGGCTCAACGATAAGCTCGACAATCGACCATATGCCGACTTGCGTCGCTGGCACCTCGGCTTCTCGTTTGGCGGATTTGTCGAAGATTTACGCCTGACACACAACGGCCTGCTCACCGATGCCGGCGAGCAATGGCGCATGGACCAGCCTGCCTACCAGCCCGGCTTCGTAGTCACCGGCCTGCTCGACTTGCGCCTCAACAACTACTTCTCGGTGCGCTTCTCGCCAGGCATGATGTTTGGCAGCCGCGACATCCGATTTCGCGAAGTAGCCACCGGCGCTGAAGAGCGCCAAAACATCAAGTCGACCTACGTCATCATGCCGCTCGACCTCAAATACGCCGCCATGCGCGTGCGCAACGCCCGCCCCTACGTCACCGCCGGCATCATGCCCGCCTTCGATGTAGGCAAGAAACGCAGCGACCAGCTCAAACTACAGACCGGCGAGATGTTCTTCTCAATCGGCTTCGGCTGCGACTTCTATCTGCCTTACTTCAAGCTGATTCCGGAGGTAAAATTCTGCCTCGGACTCACCGACGTGCTCGCACACGACCGTCCGGACCTGGCCGACAACCCCGACAAGCTGAAATTCACCAACTCGCTGTCGAAAGCGACATCGAAAATGATAGTCCTGACCTTCTACTTCGAATAATTGACCATGAAATCAGGCCTCCTACCCCGTCTCGTCGCCCTCGTGCTCGCCGTGACCTCGACAGTCGCCTCGCTGAGCGCGCAGACCGACGCACTGTTCACACAATTCTACGAACTGCCCACTATCTACAACCCCGCAGCCACGGGCCGCACCGACTTTCTGAGCATTCGCGGCGCCGGCCGCCTGCAGTGGGTCGGCATTGACAACGCACCCAGCACATTTCTGGGCGCAGCCGACATGCCCTTCAAGCTACTAGGCCAGCGATTCGCCACCGGCCTAGTCATGCAGCAAGAAAGCTACGGCCTCTACAACTCGCTCAACCTCAACGCCCAACTCGGCTACAAGCGCAAGCGCTGGGGCGGCGAATTCACCATCGCCCTGCAAATCGGCATGTACGACCAGCGCTTCAAGGGCAGCGAAGTCTACATCCCCGACGGCGACGACTACCACCAGGGCACCGACGAAGGCATCCCCACCACCGACCTCCACGGCACCGCTCTCGACCTCGGCGCCGGCATCTGGTACGAGCACAAGCGCTGGCACGCCGGCCTCTCAGTCACTCACCTGAGCAGCCCCTCAATCACCATGGGCGGCGAAGGCGGCAGCGACGCCACCGGCAGCCAAATCTACGAATTCAAAGCCGCACGCACACTTTATTTCATCGGCGGATGCAATATTCCAATAAATAACACGTTATTCGAAATAATGCCCTCGGTGATGGTCAAGAGCGACTTCACATTCACCACCGGCGAAATCATGGCCCGCGCTCGATACAACAAATTCCTCAGCTTCGGCATTGGATACCGCTGGGACGACGCCGTCACAGCAACTATCGCCGCCGAAATCAAGAATTTCTATCTCGGCTACAGCTACGACTACGCCACCTCGGCCATACACTCGGCCTCCTCGGGCAGCCACGAGCTGGTTCTCGGCTACCGCCTAAAGCTCGACCTCGGCGACAAAAACCGCAACCGACACAAGAGCATTCGCATAATGTAAACAAAAGAAAAACAGTATACTCCACTATAAAGGACAATGAACAGATACTCTAAAATACTTCTTATCTGCGCCGGCGCTGCTATGCAGCTGACTTCATCGTGCGCTACCGGCACACGCTCGTCGGCCGGCGGCGAAGTCACCGGTGTAGGCGGCGCTTCATTCGCCGAACCCACGCCCTACGGCATGGTCCTGGTCGACCGCGGCTCGATGAAAGTGGGCGTGGCCAAAGCCGACTCTGCCTGGAATCTGATTGCCGATGCTCGCGGCATATCGGTCGACGGCTTCTGGATGGACGAAACCGAAATCACCAACGGTAAATACAAGCAATTTGTATTCTGGGTGCGCGACTCCATCATCCGCGAACGCCTCGCCGACCCGCAATATGGTGGCAACGAAGACTTCCGCATCGAAGAAGACCGCGAAGGCAACCCCATCACGCCACACCTCAACTGGAGCAAGCCTATACCCTGGCGCAACCCCAACGAAGATGAGCAGCGCGCCATCGAGAGCCTCTACCGCACCAACCCCATCACCGGCGTGCGCGAGCTCGACGGCACTCAGCTCAACTACCGCTACGAAATATACAACCACACCGCCGCTGCGCGCCGACGCAACCGCCTCGACCCTCGCCGTCGCGACCTCAACACCGACCACGCCGCAGCCACCGAGAATCCCACGATTTCGAAGGACACCGCATACATCAACGATGCCGGTGAAATCGTACGCCAGACCATCAACCGAACTCTCACCGGCGACTACGACTTTCTCAACACATACATCGTCAACGTATATCCCGACACCACTGCCTGGGTCAACGACTTCGAAAACTCGTACAACGAACCCTACGTGCGCATGTACTTCGCCCACGGCGGCTACACCGACTACCCAGTCGTAGGGGTCAGCTGGGAGCAAGCCAACGCATTCGCCAACTGGCGCACCGACTTCCTGCGCCGCTCGCTCGGCAAGGAAGGCATCTACATAGAGCCCTACCGACTGCCCACCGAAGCCGAATGGGAATATGCCGCACGCGCCGGCGTCAACGAAAATATGTATCCCTGGGATGGCGAGCTCGCCATGAGCGAAGACCGCGGCTGCTTCTACGCCAACTTCAAGCCCGGCGAAGGCAACTTCGTGCGCGACGGCCACCTGATCACCTCGCGTGTCGGCACTTACGCCCCCAACGACTTCGGCCTCTACGACATGGCCGGCAACGTCAGCGAATGGACATCGACCGCCTACACCGAGAGCGTAGGCCGCCTCACCAACGACATCAACCCCGAATACCGCTACGATGCAGCCCAGGAAGACCCCTACCGCATGAAACGCAAAATCGTGCGCGGCGGCTCGTGGAAGGACGTAGCCCACAACATCCGCTCAGACCTCCGCATGTGGGAATACCAAAACGAGCAGCGCTCGTACATCGGCTTCCGCTGCGTGCGCACGCAGATTGGCTTCGCCCGCGGCAACCACCAGAAAAAATAATCATCGCTCTCCCCTCCCATACCACTAACCCAACATCACACTACACATAAACGACAATGAGAAGTGTTCAAAAATATCGCCGCGGCATCGGTGCTTTCATCAGCAGCGAGAAAGGCCAGCGTTTCTTCAACTTTGCCTACTCTATCGGTGCGGCCGTCGTAATCTGGGGCGCACTGTTCAAGATTCTTCACCTGCCCGGTGGCAACACACTGCTCTCGCTCGGTATGGGCACCGAAGTGCTCATGTTCTTGCTGACCGCCTTCGACCGCCCCGCACGCGATTACGAATGGGACAAGGTGTTCCCTGCGCTTAAAAAAGACGGCGAACAAACCGACGACGCCAACCAGCCCGTCACCACCATCGTGGCCGGTGGCAGCGCTCACTATGGCAGCGCAGCTCCCACAGCCACTCCTGCAGCCACTCCTGCTCAGGCTCGCGCCGCCGTAGGCATCCCCGACGGCATCAACCTTTCAGAGGACGACGCCCGCTCACTCTCGGGCGCTATCACCAAGATGGCTGCTGCCGCCGACCAACTCTCGCGCATGGCCGAGCTCACCTCTGCCACCCAGCAGTATCTCGACAACATGGCCGCTATCGCCGACGAAATGCAGCGCCTGCGCCAGACCACCGAAGCCCTCAACCACGTCAGCGACACACTGCTCACATCGTACCGCGCCATCACCGAAAACTCCGAAAACATCACTCGCTCGTCGCAAGGCTACGTCGACCAGATGTCGGCCCTGAACCACAACATCACCGGCCTGAACACCATCTACGAAATTCAGCTCAAGAGCGTATCGTCGCAGCTCGACGCTATCGACCGCGTCAACCGCGGCATCAAGGACATTCGCGACATGTACGAAAAGAGCGCATCAAACAGCGTTCGCTACTGCGAAGAAACCGAAAAGATGGCACGCCACCTGCAGCAGCTCAACAGCGTCTACGAGAAGATGCTCACCGCCATGACCGTCAACATGTACAACCCCATGGGCATGGCTCAAAACCACGCCGGCAACGAGTAAAGCTCACACCGACGACTATCACTCTTTAACATACAAAACTCCACACACCACCGACTATAAATGGGAGCTAACAACAACAGGCTCAGCCCGCGCCAAAAGATGATCAACCTGATGTACATCGTGTTGACCGCTATGCTGGCGCTCAACGTCTCAAGCGATGTGCTCGATGGGTTCACGCAAGTCCACGAAGGACTCACGCAGACCAACAACAACGTAGCTCAGCGCAACGACGCCCTGTATCGGCAGCTCGAAGCCTTCACGGCCCTCAACCCCGACAAGGGACAGGCCTGGCTCGACAAAGCCACCCAGGTACGCCTCGCCACCGAGCAGATGATTAATCTGGTCGACTCGCTCAAGCTCGAAATCGTGCACGAGACCGATGGCCCCGACGGCGACCCCGACAACATACTCAACCGCGAAGACCTCGAAGCCGCCGCCGTAGTAATGCTGGCGCCCGGAAATCCCCTGGGCAAGCAACTCCGCCTGCGCATCGACTCTTACCGCGACTTCATCTCGACCTTCGTGCCCGACACACTCAAGCAGGCCAACATCGCCGATATGCTGTCGACCGCACCTATCAAACGCGCCGGCACCCTCGCACCGCAGCTGTGGGAAGAAGCTAAGTTCGACCAGCAGCCCGTCGTGGCCGCCATCACCCTGCTGACAAAGCTGCAAAGCGACATCCTCTACGCCGAAGGCGAAGCCCTCTCGACCATCTACTCGCAAGTCGACGCCGGCGACGTCCGCGTCAACGAACTGCAAGCCTACGTCATGCCTCAGTCGCGAATGGTCATGCGCGGCGGCAAATACTCGGCCAACATCGTTCTGGCCGCCGTCGACACCACCGCCCGCCCGGTAGTCTACGTGCAAGACAAACGCCTGGACAACGACCGTGGCCTCTATGAGCTCACACCTACACAGACCGGCGAATTCTCGTACGACGGCTTCATCGAAGTCACCCACGGCGACGGCTCCGTCACTCGCCACCCCTACGAATCATCCTACACCGTCATCGAACCGATGGCCACCGTTTCGGCCACGATGATGAACGTGCTCTACGGCGGCATCGACAACCCCATCAGCATCTCCGTGCCCGGCGTGGCCATGAACGACATATCGGCCACCATGTCAAACGGCACCCTCACCCGCTCGGGCGACCACTGGATTGCTCGCCCGGCATCCGTAGGCAAGGACGCATCCATCACCGTTACCGCCAACATGGACGGCCACTCGGTGCAGATGGCGCAGACCACATTCCGCGTCCGCAAGCTACCCGACCCCACTCCATTCATCACCTTCGCCGACGCCCAGGGCAACACCGACCGCTATCGCGGCGGCAAGCCATTTGCCAAGACCCTGCTGCTCAAAGCCCCGGGACTCGAAGCCGCCATCGACGACGGACTGCTCAACACGCCCTTCAAGGTCGTAAGCTTCGAGACCGTGTTCTTCGACTCGATGGGCAACGCAATTCCCGAAGTCAGCGACGGCGCAAACTTCTCGGCTCGCCAGAAGCAGTCGTTCCAGCGCCTGCAGCGCGGCAAGCGTTTCTACATCTCGCGCATCAAAGCCACCGGCCCCGATGGCATCACCCGCGACCTCTCGCCCATGGAAGTCATCATCAACTAAAAAGCCTCAACCGAAATAGCTTATGAAAGCACTCAGATATACACTGTCAGCAATCGTGCTGGCCTCGGCCGGACTCTCAATGGTGGCCCAAAACTCATCGTCGACAGGCTCTTCAGTCACTCGTCGCCGTGCCACCGACCGCCAGACTCAGCAGCAACAAACCGGCGTCAGCGAGCGCATGCAAGGCCTCTACGACAACCAAGGCCTCAGCGATGCCGACCTACAGTGGCTGCGAATCATCTACCGCGAGCTCGACCTCAACAAGGACGCTAACGCGCCCCTCTACTTCCCCGAAGAGCTCGAAGAAGGCCACGAAAACCTATTCCGCATCATCATGCGACTTCTGGCCGACAACCAGCTCAAAGCCTACGAATACCTCGACGGCCGCGAAATCTTCAACGAAAAATACCAAGTGCCCGTCAAGGACGTACTCGACCGTTTCCACGTCATCTACGAACCCGCCAAAGGCTCCACCGAAAAGAACCCTCGCTTCGTAATCAACGAGAGCGACGTACCCTCAAACGAAGTACTTAGCTACTACATCATCGAGAAGTGGACCTTCGACACTCGCAACAACCGCCTGCGCGCAGCAGTCGAGGCCATCTGCCCGGTGCTCCACCGCTCGGGCGACTTCGGCGGCGAAGCCATCCGCTACCCCATGTTCTGGATTCAGATGGACGACCTGCGTCCGCACCTGGCTCTGCAGCAAATCTTCGTCAACGACGACAACAACCTGCCCACCTGCACCTACGACGACTACTTCACCCTCAACATGTACGAAGGCGACATCTACAAAACTCGCAACCTGAAGAACAAGTCGCTCGCACAGCTCTACCCCGACCAGGAAGACCTCAAGCACGCCCGCGACAGCATCCAAGCTCGCCTCGACCACTTCGAAGACAACCTCTGGACGCCCACTCGCGAAGAACTCCAAGCCCGCGCCGAAGCGCAAGCCGCTCTCGCTGCCGCCAACGACACCACCAAAATCGACGAGCCTCAGACTACGACTCGCCCCGAGCGCGTCACACGCTCGACTCGCCGCGTATCCAAGTCCAACAAGAAGCCGGCCAAGGTCAAGGAATCGCAAGCCTCACGCTCATCTAGCGCCACGCGCTCAGTCCGCCGTCGCCGCTAAGCCCTAGCCAGCACACTCACACTATACAGCCGGCCGCACCTCCCAATCGGAGCTGCGGCCGGCCTTTTT
>CAYWAM010000027.1:0-33909 GCA_964456545.1 uncultured Bacteroides sp. | reverse complement strand
ATAAAAGTCTTTGGAATGAAAATCAAAGTTACAACTTTTTCTCGACATAGCCAACTCCAAAGACAGAAGAACAAAAGAGTCCGCGCAACCAAGAGAAAGAGCGAACGCAGCGCAGCCTAGCAACCGCCGTGGGGGCGACTCTTGCAAAAAAAGCGCCCCGGCTCGGTGGTGAGTCGGGGCGTTTGGTGATATCGGTGGGGCGGTTAATATTCGCCGTGAATTGCGATCTTGGCAGCACCGCTAGGCGTAACGACCAAGTAGATGCCGGCGGTCGGAAGTTGTAGCTCAACAGACGAAGCGACTGAAGCTACTTCGACACCACTAAGAGTGAATGCCTTGGCAAACGCAACGGGTGCGTCGAACACGATGGTACGACCATAGATATGATACGAGGGCATTTCAGAGACGACATCGCTGACACCCTGTGTCTTTTTGGTGAGCGCGTATGCGGCGAGGCCGTTGCCGGGAGCATAGACATAGACCGTGGCGCGGTCGGCATTGTTGACCAACGCTGATACAGGAGCCGAGTATGTAGTCGAATTGAGATCGCCTAGCGTAGATTCCGGGAAGTTCCACAAGCGGCTACCGGCGGCAAAAGTCTTGTCGCTGCCAGCGGCAATGAGATTGAATGTAAAACCGCTTTCGAAGCTCGAAGCAGCATAAAGCATGAAGTCCTTGCCGTCGAAATTGAAAGTGGCTACGCCATTAGAGGATTTGCTCGAAGCTTCAGGCACAGACTTATCAACAATCTTGCCGGTCGAGAAGTCGTAGAGCGCAGCCGAGGTGCTACCGCCATCGACATAAAGCAAGGTCGAGCTGACGGGCAACACGCGCGGAGCGATGCCAAAGTTGGCGGCGTTCGACGGATAGAAAGCGCTGACGGTGCGCTTTTCGGCAGCTGAGGCCTCGCCGTTGGTGATAGTCCAGCGGAAAATGACGTTGCTGCTAGCTACGGCGGCAAAGACTGTGAAGTTGCCGGTGGTGACGTCGCCGAAGATGCCTGCGTGGTCGATACGGCCCGATTCAGATGCTGTGAGCGAAGCCACTTCGGTCAGGTTGCCGGTAGTGACATTCACCAGGTGCACATTCAGCGGTGTGTTGCTGATGTTGAGAGTAAGGTTGGTGATGCAGACGTTGCCGTTCGAGTCCTTGATGACATCGTTGCAAGGGAAGTAGCTACACTGGCCGTTTGAGCTAAGAATCACATCGTGCTCGTGCTCGCCGGTCTCGGCATTGTAGGCCTGCAGATAAAGGTCGGCCGATGACGAAGCTTCGCTACGGCCGCTGACATATACATAGTCGGGGGTTGCAACCATACCGCGATTGAGCTTACCATCTTCGACGACATTGAAATTGCCCTTGTCGGCCGAGCGATACCAGAGCGAAGTCAGCTTGTAGTCGTCGGCATCGGCATAAGTAGCGCCATCGGTCGCTACGGAGTAGCCTTGTTCGTAGTTGCCTACTTCGCGCTTGGGTGTTGTGAAAGTGAAGGCGTCGGATGCGGTGCCAAGTTTATCGGGCTGAGCTACAACTACGCGCCAATAGTATGTGGTGGTGCTACGCAGAGTCGACAGGTCGATAGTGGCCTTAGTAGTCGTGATGCCATCGCGGCTGAGGTCGATTACCGAGAAGTCGGCTTTCGACGAAATCTCGACGCTATAAGTGGCATCGGCCACGGCATTCCAGCTGAATGTTGCGGTCCAATCGACGGTCGAGCCATCGGCCGGAGCAACCAGCGTGGCCTTTTCCGACGGAATGGTCGAATAGCCGACAATAGCGGGCTCTGATTCGTAGCCATAGCCGTCGTAGACGCAGACGGCGTAGTAATAGCCCGAAGTCTTGCCGGCGGGGATAGCATAAGAAGTAGCGTACGACACACCGGCCAGATACTTGCCATCGATGCCGTCGCCGGTGACATCCATAGCATTTTCAATCGCTACCGACATGGGGATTGCGTACACCGAGTAGCGAATTACCGAGTTGGTGCGCTCGCCCTTGGTGGCAGTCCAGCTCAGAGTCGAGCCGCTGCGCTTGAAGCCGGCGGGGGCAGCATAGACATGGCGATCCTTCCAAGTGATTCGGGGCACCAGTGCCGGGGCCTGATAACGGTTTTGAAGCAGATAGTTACCGAAGCCGGAAGCGCCACTCGCCGAACCTGCGCCGTCGAGATTCTTCGCTGAATAGTAGATCTCGCCGGGGTCGGCCTGCGTGTTGTACTGGCGATGGAGGCTCACTTGCTCGCAGAGGTCTTTCCAGTTGGCAGTCGTATTATTATCAAGCAACATAGAAATCGAATGAGAGGCGTAGAAGTGGCGGCCGAAATGCTCCGAAACCTGGCTCCACCACTTAGTCAGCGGGCCGAACGGAGCAGTCGAGTGATTAGTTTTCCAATAAATCTGCGGCGAAATGAAGTCGACAGAGCCATCGCTAAGCCAAGCCAAGGGGTCGCTGTAGATTTCAGCATACTGCCAATCGCTTGCCGTAACACCACTAGGCTTCGACAAACCATACTTCGAGGCCGACGCGCCGGCCACGCCGGCCGGCGATATACCGAAGCGCAAGTCGGGGCGGTCGTGCTGGATGTTGTCGTAGATTTCCTTCATGAAATCGTTGACATTCTTGCGGCGCCAGTCGCCAATCGACAGCGTGGTTCCCGATGCTTTGTAAAGGTCATAGTCGGGCGCATTCGTTCCTTCCGATGTACCACCGCTGGGGTAGAAATAGTCGTCGAAGAGCATGCCGTCGATAGCGTAGTTTGTATAGATTTCTTTGATAACATTGAGGATATGGGCGCGAGTCTCGGGCATGCCGGGATTGAACACAATGTATGAGCCGTTCGAGAGCAACCAACCATCGGCCTGCCACTTCTGATCCTGTGCAGTCGAATACGGATTAGCTGTCGAACTTTCGCGATAGGGATTCACCCACGCATAACATTCGAGACCGCGCTTGTGGCACTCCTCAATAGCAAACGCCAGCGGATCCCAACCCGGGTCCTTGCCACGTGTGCCGGTCAGCGCAGAGTTCCAAGGCTCGTAGCTCGATTTGTACATCGCATCGGCCAAGCCGCGCACCTGAAAACACACGCCATTGAAATTGTGATCGGCAAAGTTGTCGAGATAGTCGATAAGCTGAGCTTTAGCTGTAGCTTGATTTGTAGACTTAGGCCAGTCAATAGCCCAAACGGTGGCAAGCCACGACGAACGCAGCTCGCGCTTGGGCGACTGTGCCTGCACTGCGCCCACCAGGGCCAGACAAGCTACCAGCATAGTCAGGATTCTTTTTTTCATTGTTTGGTTTTAAAGGTTTTTATTCTATTTATTGTACTTATTTCAGATATTACTACTTGTGAAAATTATTCAGCTATGAGTGGCGCTACAAAGCGATATGTCGAGCGAGCATACTCATCGAAACCGAGGTCGGTGAAGTGGTAATTATCGACCGTGCCATCGGGATTTGTCATACCCTGCTCGGCCGGCATATAGTGGATGTTCGGATCCTCGGCATGCAGGCGGTCGAAAATAGCGCGGAACACTTCGTTCTTGTGCGTCAGCGTAGCCACGACTTCGGTGCTGAAGCGCGAAGCCGGGAACATCGGGCTTTCGACAAAGAGTATCGGAGTAGTCGGACGCACACTGCGCAAGCGGCGGTAGAACGCCTCAAGGCGTTCCTCCAGTATTTCGGCCGTGCAATTAGGCAGTACATCGAGGACATAGACCGACGCATCGGCCGAGGCCATCAGGTCGGCCACCGGCAAGTCGAGGCGTGCATTGCCACTGAAGCCAAGATTGATAACTTCGCGGTTGAGCATACGGCCTACAATCGAAGTATGCGCCATGCCGGGGCGCGAGGCGCAGCCACCTTGCAGTATGCTGGTGCCATACATCACTACCGGGCGCTCACGACGCGGAAGGTCAACAGCCGGCGCTTCGACCACTGCTGCCGAATCGGTCAAGATATACACACTGTCGACGCCATCGTAGAGCGGTAAGTAGAGCATATATTCGCGCATACGTCGCGGCATATCGGGCATAATCAGCGAACGCGTGGTGTGCTCGCGCAGAGCCGGGCGACCCGAGCCTACAGTAGTCCAAGTCGAGTCGTCCTGCAATACATATAGGTCGACACCGCGAATACCCGTCGGCGTCATGTGATTCATATTAAACATCTTGAGTGAGCGCCACTGAGCACCGATAGCCTCAGCATCCGACCGAAATCGGATAGCCAGACCTGCAGAGTTATATCCAAGATCGCGAAGTTCGGTACGCACAGTGTCGGCCATAGCATCCGGCAAACGTGAATAGGCCTTCGAAGCATCCGGAGCCAACGTACCTAACACAGGCAGGCAGGCGGCATCATGTGCTTTCATTTCTGAAGGCTTGATAGCAGTGGCAGTCAGTCCGACTCCGAGAGCTATCATTAATGGTATTAGTTTTTTCATTTAGTTGTCATAACAGCCTAGCCTTTCAACCGGGCAAAATTTTGGCAAATTTAGTAAAAAAAACGCCAATCTACAAGTAGGCTTTACGACTTTAACACTTTAACTAAAAGCAAGTACTTTACCCTTAAAGTTTCCTTCCAACCAGTGCTTTCTGAAATCATCAAAATTATACAGACTATAGGAGCAAGTACTTCACTATGCTAGCGCTAGCACATAAGCCTTGTTAGCGACGCGAACGACGGCGTTGTCCCGAAAATTTCAAATCTTTGTAAGCAGTCTGAAAAACTTGATCAGTAAGCGGGAATGTCGGTTTGGAAGCTCGCAACGAATCTGTCAGCGAATGGCTCAATAGCCAATCATAGATATCACGACGATACAAAAGGCGAGCCGGGCGTCCATGATCCATACCCTTAACACGGTCGTAGGTCAAACGCACAGTGTCGCAACTATCGCGGCCCGATTCGATGGCCTGAACCACTCGGTCGCTCTGCGCGATGGTGACAGCACGGTCGGCTGTGCCATGAATAATCCATAGGGGCAATTTTGCCAAACCGCTCAGGTTCTTGACCGAGGCCCCTCCGCACATAGCAATTGCAGCGGCAATCTTGTCGGGATACGTGGCCGCAAGATCGAGCGTGCCATAGCCACCAAGACTCATGCCGAGAACGTATATGCGTGTAGAGTCAATGTTGTGGTCACGACGCACATAGTCAACTACATTCATGACGCGACGCGGACTCCACGCTCCTCCCGGATTTTGAGGTGCGATAACGTAGGCGTCGAGTTCGCGGCCATGAGTGATAGCATCGATGGTACCGTAGCGCTTCACGCGGTCAAGATTGTTGCCGCACAAGCTAGCGCCATGCAAGAAAATCACCACAGGCGTGCCCACCGAGTCGCCATCAGCCGCAGCAGTGGCCGGCGTGTAAAGCCAAAAATTGTAGCCATCAGCTACTTGGCTTTTGACTGCCTTGATGTCGGGGTTAGCGGCAAATGCTACTACAAAGCAAGCCAGCAACAAGAGTGGAAGTATGATGCGTCGAAGATTCATTTCAGTGATAGTTTTTTGATTTTTAAGCCGCACTAGCCATCAAACTATTAGCCGCCGCTAAAAGCGGTAGCTGCGCAAAGTCAAAGCGGTGATAGCACGTCGAAAGTCTTAATCGTGATGATAAGGTTCGCCTCGCAGAATGGTTTGCGCTCGATAGAGCTGCTCAGCAGCTATCACGATGGCCATCTCGTGAGTAAATGTCATGCGCGAAAGCGATATCTGCATATCAGCTCGCGCATATACATCCTTCGAAAATCCATAAGGGCCACCAATAACAAACACTAGGTTGCGCGGCAATATTGACGCCTTTTTATCAATAAACTCGGCCAACTCGCGCGAAGTCAGCTCGCGCCCTCGCTCATCGAACAGCACTACAAAATCAGCCGGCGCGGTGCGCGCCAGTATTGCCTCGCCCTCGCGCTGCTTTTGTGCTTCGGCACCGCCCGAGCGTGGGGTTTTAACATCGGCAATAGCCGTAAACTCAAAGGGCATATAATAAGGCAACTTGCCGACATACCGACTCAAGACGCTGCTCAACGCGGCGTCCTTCACATTGCCTACACAAATAAGATTAATTTTCATACGTTACTTACGCAAAAGTAAGCATTTTTTTCGTAATGAGAGTGTTCTGTGGCAAATTATTCGTAAATTTGCGGATAAGAATTCAAAAAATACCAAACGATATGCAAACACCCGACCAACTTATCGACCGACTGATAGAACTCGCATTCGCCGAAGACGTAGGCGACGGCGATGCCACCACTCTAAGCACTATTCCGGCTGACGCTATGGGCCGCCAACACCTGCTCATCAAGCAAGAAGGCATCCTAGCCGGCGTCGATATAGCTCGCCGCGTATTCGACTTCTTCGACAAGTCGCTTAAGATGACTGTCTTCATTGAAGACGGTGCTCACGTACGCCCCGGCGACATTGCTTTCGTGGTCGAAGGCCCCGTGCGCTCACTGCTTCAGACCGAACGCACCATGCTCAACATCATGCAGCGCATGAGCGGTATCGCCACAATGACTGCTATGTATCAAGAGCGCCTCGATGGGCTGCACACCAAAGTGCTCGACACACGCAAGACCACTCCCGGCATGCGCATCCTCGAAAAGATGGCTGTCAAAATCGGTGGCGGAGCCAACCACCGCATCGGCCTGTTCGACATGATTCTCATTAAGGATAACCACACCGACTTCGCCGGCGGCATTGCCAACGCCGTAGCCCGCGCTAAGCAGTGGAATCGCGAAAATGGCAAAGACCTGCGCATCGAACAGGAAGTGCGCAACACCGACGAAATCAACCAAGCGCTCGAAGCCGGAGTTGACCGCATCATGCTCGACAACTTCACACCCGAACGCACCGCTGAAGCCGTCAAGCTTATCCGCTCGAAGAATCCCAACGTCGAAATCGAATCGTCGGGCGGCATAACCCTCGATACACTTCGCGCCTATGGCGAAGCCGGCGTCGACTTCATCTCGGTAGGCGCCCTAACCCACTCGGTCAACGGCCTCGACATGAGCTTCAAAGCCTGCTAATCAATTCTCCTTAATATGATAGTGAGCGGATGGGTCACCCCATCCGCTCACTTACTTTATATCTAATTATATTCGCTGCTCACAAAGACTTATGTAAATATTAATAATCAAGGGCCGCTCCGCAGTGGCGGAGCAGCCCTTGATTATTTGGAGAATTCGGACGATGAATTAGATCCAGCGAACGAATGCGAAGTCCTGACGGTGGGGCAGAGCCTCGTTCTTGGGGAAGATACGGTAGCCGTAGCGGAATACACCGGCATCCTTAATCTTGAACTGAAGTTCGTAGGTCTTGACGTTGCCTTCGGTCTTAGCAACCTTGAATTCGCGAGCGTCAACAAACTTCTCCTGGCCATCTTCGCAGCGGAAGATTACCTGTTCAACGCCCAGGTCGTCGCCCAAACCATTGGTGTCGAGCACAACTTCTGTGCGGTAGATTTCGCCGGTAGTGCTAGAAGTGACGTCAGCACCCTGACGAACGTCGAGTACCTTAATACCATCCCAAGCGGCTGCAACTTTTTCCTTCCAAGCTGCAATTTCCTTAGCTTTGCTGTAGTCGTGAGCAACGAGGGTCTTCGCGCGAGCAGCTTCAGGAGCGTAGAAGCGGGCGATATAGTCGTCGATCATACGCTTCATGGTGAAGTTAGGCGCGATGTCAGCGATTGAACCCTTGATGTACTCAATCCAGCGAGGCGAGTAGCCCTTCGAGTTAGTGTCGAAGTACAGAGGAATAATCTCGTTTTCGAGCATCTTGTAGATGGTAGCTGCGTCGAGCTTATCTTGCTGCGATTGGTCGGTGAATGTACGCTTGTCGGTCAGAGCCCAGCCGGCCTTTTCGTTGAAGCGGTAGCCTTCGTACCACCAGCCGTCGAGTACTGAGAAGTTGAGCACACCGTTCATCTCGGCCTTTTCGCCTGATGTACCAGATGCTTCGAGCGGACGTGTCGGAGTGTTGAGCCAGATGTCGACACCGGTCACGAGGCGCTTAGCTACAATCATGTTGTAGTCCTCAAGGAAGATAATCTTGCCGAGGAATTCGGGACGACGCGAGATTTCGGTGATGCGCTTGATCAGATCCTGACCTGCACCATCGGCGGGGTGAGCCTTGCCCGAGAAGATGAACTGTACGGGGAATTTCGGATTGTTAACGATCTTGGCCAGACGGTCGAGGTCGGTGAAGAGCAGGTGAGCGCGCTTGTATGTAGCAAAGCGACGAGCGAAGCCGATGATGAGCGCGTTGGGGTTGATGCGATCGAGCACTTCCATTACTGCCGAAGGATCGCCCTGATTAGCGAGCCAACGAGCCTTGAATTCGCGCTTAACAAAGTTGATGAACTTGTTCTTGAGCTGGCAACGCATGTTCCAGATTTCTTCGTCGGGAACATTGTAGATGCCACGCCAAGCTTCGGGATTGCTCTGATCTGCGAATACTTCGGGGCCGAGGTTCTTCCAGTAGAAGTCCTTCCATTCCGAAGCAGCCCAAGTGGGCATGTGCACACCATTGGTCACATAACCAACGTGCGATTCTTCCCAGCTGTAACCCTTCCAGATACCTGAGAACATACGCTTCGATACTTCGCCGTGGAGGTAGCTAACGCCGTTGGCTTCCTGGCAGGTGTTCAGTGCGAATACGCTCATCGAGAAGCGTTCGTTGGTGTCGGGATTTTCGCGACCCATGTTCATAAGGTCGTTCCACGAGATACCAAGCTTGCCGGGGAATTCGCCCATGTACTTGCCGAAGAGCGATTCGTCGAAATAGTCGTGACCGGCGGGCACGGGAGTGTGCACAGTGTAGAGGCCGGTAGAGCGAACGAGCTCGAGAGCTACGTTAAAGTCGAGTTTGTCTTCCTGAACGTAGTCAACGAGACGCTGCAGGTTGAGCAGAGCTGCGTGACCTTCGTTGCAGTGGTAGAGTTGAGTCGAAATGCCGAGTTTTTTCAGCATCAGCACGCCACCGATACCGAGAAGGTATTCCTGCTTAATACGGTTTTCCCAGTCGCCACCATAAAGCTGGTGAGTAATCGGGCGGTCGTATTCGCTATTGGCGTCGAAGTCAGTATCCATCAGATAGAGCTTCATGCGACCAACGTTCACACGCCAGATGTGGCTATAAACTACACGGCCGGGGAAGGGAACTTCGAGCACCATAGGATGGCCATTGGCATCCATCACCTGTTCGATAGGCAGCTGGTTGAAGTTCTGAGGTTCGTACTTAGCAATCTGCTGGCCGTCGACACTCAGCGTCTGAGTGAAATAACCGTAGCGATAGAGGAAGCCGACAGCGGTCATATCGACGCAGCTATCCGAAGCTTCTTTGATGTAGTCACCGGCGAGCACACCGAGACCACCACTATAGATTTTGAGACAGTTGCACAGACCGTATTCCATCGAGAAATATGCTACCGAAGGAACATCCTTGCGCATAGGCTTGCTCAGATATTCACGCATCTTGCGGTAAACATTATCGATGCGTTCCATCAGTACGGTGTCGGCGAGGATTTCGTCGATACGCTCCGAGGGAAGCTGCTGAAGCAGCATTACAGGGTTTTCACCCGTAGCGCGCCACAGATCGGGGCACAATTCGCGGAAAAGATTTTTGCCGTCGCTATTCCAAACCCACCAAAGGTTGCGGGCCATTTCTTCGAGCGGCTTGAGCTGTGAAGGCAGCTGAGCTTTCACAGTAATGTCACGCCATACGGGTGCATTGGTTTTACTAACCGGAAGTTTCATATTTATAATATGTATTATTTGTTTGATTTCTTATTGTTAGCAAAGGCTATAGCATAAGCCTTGCGGTAATATTCAATAAAATGAGCCCAGTCACAGGCAGCAGCCGTAGAGCGAGCGGCTTCGCTGATGCGAGCGCATCGGTCAGCATCAGAAGCGACAAGAGCGCTGAGTGCATCGGCCATGGTAGTGACTACTTGGTCGTAATTAGAGTCGGTACGCGAAATGACACACACACCGCAGTCGTCAAACGAGTTTTCGGTAGTTGCTTCCATCCACTGGCCAAAACCCGAAAGCGAAGTAGTCACCGTCGGCACACCGAAGGCTACACTTTCGAGCGGAGTATAGCCCCACGGCTCATAGTACGATGGGAACGCAGTCGCATCAAAACCTATCAATAAGTCATAGTAAGACATGTTGAAGATGCCATCGTCGCCCTTGAGATAGCAAGGCACGTAGATGACCGCAACTGATTCGTCGCGACGGTAGCCTGCAAATCCCAGGCTATGGATACGACCATTGACTGCGTCCTCGTTGTAGTTGTGCAAGTTGTGTGTCAGCACGGGGTCTGCGACACCGGCTGCATTGTGAGCTGCAATGGCTTGCTGCAAATCGGCACGCGGACCGGCACTCCAAGCGGGCACCATCACAAATGCCACTACCGGCTTAGCAGTACCATTGTCAGACATGCGAGCCGCTGTGTCAAGGAATACATCGAGGCCTTTGTTGCGATATTCGCAACGTCCAGACGTAGCCAACAAGAACGTGTCGTCGGGCAGATTTCGGCCCGTAAGGTCGCGAGCCACCTCGAGCAGACATGTACGAGCAGCCTTGCGAGCCTTGGCAAAGCGTGTTTTCGCCGGAACAAAACCCGGCTCAAAGCCATTGGGTGTCACCACATCGGGACGACGTTCAAGCAGTTGCTCACATTCGCGAGCAGTGACCTCGCTGACAGTTGTAAAGCAATCTGCAGCGTGAGCAGCAGCCTTTTCGAGCGAATGCTTAGCTTCCATATTGAGCTCGCGAGCCATCTGATCGCCATTGTAGTTGTGCAGCTGGTCGTAGAGCGGCTTGCCGTTGCCGCAAATACTGCGGCCAATGCTAGTAGCATGGGTTGTGAACACTGTAGCGACCTGGGGCAGACGCTCCTTCACGGCGAGCAGACCCATACCTGTGGTCCATTCGTCGAAATGAGCGATAAAGCCTGCCTTTGAATCCTTCTTCGAGAAATACCCTACAAGGCTTTCGATGACTGCAGCCGAAGCGCGGCCAAAGGCGCAAGCCTCGTCGTAGTCGCCGTAAGCGTGAAGCGAATCGACGCCGAACTTTTCCCACATATGTCCATAGAAGGCATCTTTCGAGGCATACATAGCCTTGAAATCGACCAAAATAACGAGCGGACGGCCGGGAATATCCCAGCGACCGATACGCACTTTAAGGTCTTCGGGCAAGAGGGCATTTTCGCGCCAGCCACGTAGCACGGTAGCGCTCTCGGTAAAATCGAGCGCAACATTCTCGTCCGACCATACGTCCGGACCGATAAATATCAAATGGTCTTTGTAATCATTATGAAGGTTTTTAGCTTTGGTAGATAACACTGTATAAATTCCACCAATCTTATTACAAACCTCCCAACTTACTTCAAAAATATAATCTTTTGCTTTCTCAGCCATAACTGAATCCGATTTTCAAGCCGCAAAGGTAAGCATTTTTTTCGGCTTTTCAAAACGACCGTCTCAATAACTCACCGATTATTCGAAAAATTAACCCCAAAATAACGGCCAAGGTTGACTCAAAAGTCAGGAAATAATTCTTAAATTTGCAAATACTATGAATACAGCATTGATAATATGCGTGACTGCCATGGGCATCGCCCTTGCAGCCGCCGTTGCCTACATAATCAAAATCGCCAATCGCAACGCCGCATTGCGCGACGCAAACGCACGTCTCTCCACCGACTTAGCAGTTGCCGAGCGACGGCTAGCAGACTCAGAAGCTCGCGATGGCGAGCGCTTTC
Source organism: uncultured Bacteroides sp. (assembly GCA_964456545.1). Classification (GTDB taxonomy): domain Bacteria; phylum Bacteroidota; class Bacteroidia; order Bacteroidales; family Muribaculaceae; genus CAG-873. The sequence goes on along the minus strand of CAYWAM010000027.1, from coordinate 22,138 downwards.
GCGCCCTAGCCACCGACGTTCTGCGCCAACTGGGCCACGACCTCGACGACCGCTCACAACGTGGCCTCAACACGGCTCTAGCTCCGGTGCGGTCGTCAATCGAAGGATTCGTGCGCGACCTGCGAGCTTGCTACGCCGGCGACCGCGACGACCGCGCATCGCTGCGACAAAGCATCACATCGCTGGCAGAACTCAACCGCCGTGTCAGCGCAGAAACATCTCGTCTGAGCCATGCGCTCAAAGGCGACCGTGGCTTTCAGGGCCGCTGGGGCGAAATGATTCTAGCCAATGTCCTCGAACATTCAGGCCTGGAACCTGGCCGCTGGCTACTATACCAAGACTCAACGACCACCGACGAAGGCCGACGCCTACGCCCCGACGCCGTAGTAGTCTGCCCTCGCGGCCGACGCATCATCATCGACGCCAAGTGTTCGCTCGCCGACTACCTCACCATGCTCGAAACCGACGACGAATCATCGCGTCTTGCTCTGGCTAAAGCGCACGCCAAAGCTGTCGAAGCACACGTTCGCACGCTCAAACTCAAGAACTACCAAGACTATATTGGCGAAGACAAGGCCGACTTCGTCATCATGTTCATGCCACACGAAGGCGCCTACCTCACAGCTATGCAGACCGACGAGGGCTTATGGCAACGCGCCTTCGACGCCCGCGTCATAATCGTGTCCCCTACCCACTTGGTGGCGATGATTAAGCTTATCGAACAAATGTGGGTGACCGACGACCGCAACACCAATGCTCGGCTCATCGCCGAAGAAGCCGTCAAAATGCTCGACAAACTCGTCGGTGCTTGCGAAGACCTCGAACGTGCCGGCACGCAACTCGACAACGCTCGCAACGCCTACGACTCGGCTATGAGCCGCTTGCGCACCGGACGCGGTAGCGTTGCCTCGCGCGTAGAGCGCCTCGCATCGCTAGGCGTAAAGCCCACCAAAACAATCCCCGGCATCCTCACACCCGACTCTGCCGATAGCATCAACGACTACCGCCAAGTTCCTGCTGAAGACGCTTCCGCGCAAAGAAAATCCGACTTTTGACCGTGCCAACCGGCATGTGCATATATTCAGCAATCTCCTTGTATTTATATCCCTGCAAGTGCAGCGAGAAGGGTATGCGCATATCATCGGAAAACTTGTTTATTGCTGCCTGTATGTCGCTCACTTCGGCAGCCCCCTCGGGCGTTTCGTAGACTGAAGCTTGCGACATATTCAACTGATAAAGTGTGTCGGATTGGTCGACAACCGTGTTGGCGCGCACCTTCTTGCGATAATTATTAATAAATGTATTTCGCATAATGGTAAACGCCCACCCTTTGAAATTGGTGTTATCAACATACTTATCCTCGTTGTCGAGCAACTTCAAGGTCGTTTCTTGCAGCAAGTCGTAGGCATCATCGCGATTCGATGTCAGCATATAAGCGAAATTGAGCAGATTCTCCTGCAAGCCAAGTATCTTAGTCTGAAATTTAGGTGAAGCCATCTGAAGTAGGTTTTAGGTTCAAAAGCCTCGCACACCAAAAAATGCACACGAGACACTTATATACTTATAACAATCAACCGGCCTCAAACTCTCGCTCATTCACCTTTATTATATCTTTTAACACACCCGCCATTACTATGTTAACCAACCATCACAACAAATAGCAACACATCAGGCAGGGTTAAATATTGTTAAGCGGTTGGGAAGGTTAGTTTTTTGGCGTAACTTAGTTGCACCTTAAAAACAATAGCCTAAAAAACAACCATGATGAATAAAGAAATTGCTTTAAGCAAAAATGCGCTGGTGCGCACACTCGACAAACCGGCTGCGCAATTCACGCGCCAGGATATCATAGACTACATCATACAAAACGACATAGAGATGGTGAACTTCATGTATCCTGCAGCCGACGGTCGCCTAAAAACACTGAATTTCGTCATCAACGACTACGCATATCTCGAAACAATACTTACACTGGGCGAGCGCGTCGACGGCTCGTCGCTATTTCCCTTCATCAGCGCAGGCAGCTCCGACCTCTACGTCGTGCCTCGCTACCGCACGGCCTTTGTCGACCCATTCGCCGAGTTGCCCACCGTGACGATGCTATGCAGCTTCTGCGACAAGGATGGCAAACCGCTGGAATCAGCACCGGAGTACACCCTACAGAAAGCTTGCGACGAATTCACCAAAGCCACCGGCATGGTGTTCGAGGCCATGGGCGAACTCGAGTACTACGTAATATCAGAAGATGAACACTGCTTTGAGGCCACCGACCAAAAAGGCTACCACGAAAGCGCCCCGTTTGCCAAATTCAACGACTTCCGCACGCTGTGCATGAACTACATAGCACAAACGGGCGGCCGCATCAAGTACGGCCACTCCGAAGTTGGCAACTTCACCCTCGATGGCACCATCTACGAGCAGAACGAAATCGAATTCCTGCCCGTTGCGGCTCAGGACGCTGCCGACCAGCTCATGCTCGCCAAGTGGGTAATTCGCAACCTCGCCTATCGCGAAGGCTATGACGTGACTTTCGCTCCGAAAATCACGACCGGCAAAGCCGGCTCCGGCTTGCACATACACATGAAGATGTCGCGCGACGGCAAAAACATGATGCTCGACACTGACCGCCATATCAGCGAGACAGCTCGCCGCGCTATTGCCGGACTGATGAAGCTGGCTCCGGCCATAACGGCCTTCGGCAACACGAACCCGACGTCGTACTTCCGCCTAGTACCTCACCAAGAAGCGCCCACCAACGTATGCTGGGGCGACCGCAACCGCTCTGTGCTGGTGCGCGTGCCGCTGGGCTGGACAGCCGACGCCGACATGTGCGCAGCCATCAATCCAGGTGAATCAACTCCTGCTTATGTCGACCCGACACAAAAACAGACCGTAGAAATTCGCTCGGCCGACGGCTCTGCAGACATCTACCAGCTATTGGCCGGCCTAGCCGTGGCCCTGCGCTATGGCCTCGAATGCCCCGATGCCCTCGAAATTGCCGACCGCACATATGTCGACGTAAACATCCATGCAGCCGAAAATGCCGACCGCCTCGCTGCGCTCGACAGCCTACCTGTAGATTGCGCCGCATCGGCCGACTGCCTCGAACAAGTGCGCCACATATTTGAAGAGCACAACGTATTCTCGCCCGGCATGATTGACGGCATCATCGCCAAGCTACGCTCCTACGACCCTGCGGAGACAAAAGCCGCTATGAGCGACCCTGCACGCATGCAGAGAATGGTTGCAAAGTATTTCAACGTTTGATACAATCGGCGAAGCCCTCGCGGGTAAACGCCGCAGCCGACCGCGGAGACGGGTCTACAATCATGACCTCGGCTCCGCGGTCGCGTGCTTCGCGCACGAGCGGCAAGTCGTGGATATGATCAGTAAGAAACAATCGCAACTCCAAATCGTTATCAGCCAGCCATCGCACGACAGCCTCACGCTTAGCCTCGCCACGCAGGTCAGGACCTCCGTCGGGCGACACGAGCATTTCGCCTTGCCACAAGAGCGGTACATAGAACCCGGCAGCGGCCGAAGCCAGCAATATACGGTCGCCGGCAGCGCGATGCTGCTCTATTTTCGAAACAACAAACGAATTTAGCGACACTTCCATACGACGGCGAAAGTCGCTCAGCAATTGCTCGCTGCGACCGGCTAGCGCCAGTGCGCGATACTTCATCGCCTCGTGGTCGATAAGGTGCAAGCGGCGAGCCAACCACAGCGAGCCGATAGCCACCACACGATGCAAGGCCAACCGACGGGCGTGCATAGCCATCGCCGTGCGCAAATACACACGCAAGCTATTTGAGCGGTAAAGCGTGCCATCAAGGTCTACGACTACTACTCCTTGCCTTTTACATCCATCGACCATGGGAATCGTATTAAGGTTAAATCATCGTAAACTGCAAAGTCAGGCACTGCGAGCGGATGCGTAGTCGTCACAGTGACGACAGCCGTGCGAACGTCAGCCTCGGGCGCCACAACACACAACGCGCGCAACACTCCATCGAGCGTTGCTCCAGAGTCGACAGCATCGTCAACCACCAAAATGCGCTTGCAGGTGACTATTTGCTCAGGAATAACAATTCGAGCTATATCGACCGGCTGAGGCTTTCGCAGAGCAAGCAACATAGCCTCCACCTTGCGCAGCATATCGAGCACCGGCTGAGACACGAGCCGCAATATAGCTTTTAGTCGAGGTCGTTTATAGCGCGTCGAAGGCCGTTGCAAACTTGTACTAAAATGCGGTATATTTTTAAATAACTGCTCACCGACATAAACGCCGCCATGCGCAATTGACATCACCGCATCGGGCACAAAACCTGCGCCAGCGACCAAGCTTTCGAGCCGGCAACATGCTTCGGAAAAGGCCTCCCGGCCTAGTGTAATCACGCGCCTACCCATTTTGCAAAAGTCTTAAACAAACGGCTGCCAAAAAACGAAAGCAGCACACCCACCTTATTCTTCGCACGTACTCGCCCATCGAATAGCGAGCCTAACCGATAGCGCCGAACGAGCGTCCAACATTGACGAGCGACATCGCCCTGACCCGCCTGCGAAGCGTTGATAAAAATATTGAAATTGGCGCTCAACCGCCTATCACGAGCGGCTCGCACCAGCGACGGATAGCTTTCGGACATATATCTTTCGATGCGCTCTGTGACACCGAGCACGTCGAGCCGCCGTGCGTCCCAGGTATGCATGATGCTAGCCGGATGCTGACGATAAAAGTAGAGTGGCGCGCGACTGACCGCCGTAGCACGGCAATGCAGCACATAGCGATAGAAGAAATCAAGGTCCTCGTAATAAAGTCCGGGGGTAAACTGCTCCTTTGCAAATATTTCAGAGCGATAGAGCTTTCCCCATGCAGTGTGAACTATTCCCGGCTCTTGATAGAGAGTCGCTTCGACAAGTCTCTCGGGCGACATCAGTTCAAAATCGTAGGTTGCGCCTACAAACTGTGCCCTGTCAAAGCAAAATCCTGCTACTGCAAGGTCAACATCACTATCAAGCTCGACAGCCTTGACGAGTGCTTCAAGCGCAAAGGGATGCATAGCATCGTCGGCATCTAAAAAATAAATCCATGGTGCACGAGCAGCCTCTATGCCTCGATTGCGCGCCACCGACAGTCCGCCATTTGGCGCATGAATCACACGCACGCGGCTATCGGCCATTAAATATTTGTCGGCGACGGCTCCCGAGCTATCGGTAGAGCCATCGTCGACAATGATTAGCTCCCAGTCATGAAACGCCTGGCCGATGACCGAGTCAACGGCTTCGGCGAGATAGTTCTCGCCATTGTAAACAGGCAGAACGATGGAGACCGAGGGCATGAGATTAAGCTATTAGCGGACTGTGACAGCCTTGGCAGGTGCCGATTCCTGGTTGACACGACTCAGAGCCGTCACGACGTAAACGCCGGGTCGTTCGGCGCAAAATTCACGTTTCCATGTCACAGCCTGTATAGCATCGGCAGCTTCAAGGTCGATATCAGCAACATTATCGAAACGGTAAACGACAAATTTCACTGCGTCGTCGGCAGTGCCTGCCGGTGCAGCAGCATTCCAAGTGATAGTGCGGCCTTGCGCCTTCACTTCGGTCGGAGCTACAGGCTGTCGGTCGCTAATCCAAGGATATGGCGGCACGATAGCCACGGTCGACTGCAGATCGCAAGCCAGCGAATCAGCGATGCCACCAGTGTTGGCTGTCACCGAGTAGCCGGGCCACCAGCAGTTGCCACCGATATTCTCGGCAGCACGCGTGAGGTTCACCTTATGGCGTAGCTGAGTAAGTTCGGTCGAAGGTGCAATGTCGGGCTTCTTCATTGTCACCGCTACATCTTGTCCGATGTACATGTGGCGGCCTTCTGCGTTGCGGTTCCACCAATCCACGAGTACCAGATACGAAGCCGCTTTGTGCTGCAAATCCCAATAGAGTTGCGGCAGCAGATAGTCAATCCAACCTTCGCGCGCCCATAGCAGCACGTCGGCATAGAGAGCATCGTAATTTTGCAAGCCATTAGTCTCCGAGCCACGCGGGTCAGTGCCTTTATTGCGCCAGATACCAAATGGACTGATGCCAAAAATAACCCAAGGCTTAGCTGTGCTAATTTCCTTGTGAAGGCCCTCGATAAGCAGATCTACATTCTTTCGACGCCAGTCGCCTCGGTCCATTCCCTTGCCATACTTGGCGTACGACTTATCGTCAGGAAATTCCTTATCCTTCACGGGGTACGGATAAAAATAGTCATCGAAGTGAATACCATCGACGTCGTAGCGATTGACAATATCCATCACAACCTTGGTAATAAATTGGCGGCTTTCGGGCAGCGCAGGGTCAAAGTAGAGCTTTCCGTCGTAGCGTACAAACCACTCGGGATGCTTGTGATAAATATGATTGGCAGGCAGAGTCTGCGCCTTCGAGCTGGTAACACGATAGGGATTGAGCCATGCGTGCAGCTCCATGCCGCGAGCATGAGCTTCATCAATCATAAACTGCAGAGGGTCCCAGTATGGTTCGGGGGCTTTGCCTCCATCAGTAAGGTAGCGGCTCCAGGGCTCGAGTTCGCTGGGATAGAAAGCATCGGCTTGTGGACGCACCTGGAAGACGACGGCATTGACGCCGGCTGCTTTCAGACGATCGAGCTGGTCGCGCAGGTATGCCTTATTTTCATTAGTATTCTGATTATGATACTGAGCCTGATATACAGTATGCATCCAGGCTCCACGGAATTCGCGTTTCGGATTCTGAGCCACCACTGCAACAGTCGCAGTCAGCGCAAAAGCCAGAGCAAAAAATAGTCTTTTCATAGATGGGTTTATAGGTATTAATTCAATTATTATACATCAATATCTTCAAGATCGACCAAGCGGTTGATGACCGCAAAAATCGTAATTGCAGCCACGGAATGAAGATTCAATTTTGAGGTGATGTTGCGACGGTGAGTCGTGACGGTATGTACCGACAGACAAAGGGTATCGGCAATCTCCTTGTTCGACTTGCCCAGCGCTATCTGAGCTACAATCTCGCGTTCGCGGGCCGAAAGCTGATCCAAACGCGGGTCGACGCTTCCTGTCGCATCATCATCACCGCCCTCGCCATCGGCCTCACCAACAGTCGCTGCCACTTGCTCCTCGAGCGTCGCTACTGCAGGAACAAAAAGCTTGTCTTCGAGCGCACAGTGTTGCTTAAGATCGTCCTCACAACTGATGATATCAAACAGCACGGCATTGAGTAAATCGCCGGCACCCGACGGCACAAAGCGAATGAGCACATCCTTGAGCGCCTCGAGTTTCATCGCTATCGAATCGTGATGCGCTGCAAAAATGTCGATGCAGAAGTCCGACGGCGACTTACCCTCGAGCAAATGCTCCACGTAGCCAAACACGCGGTTATTCTCATAATCCATGTGTTTGCGAACTTCATCGACCCAGTCGTCGAAAAAGCGCAAAACCACCATTCCGACTTCGCTGGGAGCTCTATCAATCACAGATAGAAGTTTATGACGAATCCGAGGAATTGAAAATTCAAGAAAAAAAGAGTGCGCACCCTTCAGATAGTCCATCAGCGATTTGAGTTTGATGGTCTCAGAGGTGTCTACCGCGCGGCCACTGCAGAAGTTTGCAACAGCCAAAAACGTAGTAGTATCGATGTTGTTTGCCGCACAGACCTGACCGATGGTGGCATTACCAAAACCAAGCGAGATGCCGAAGCGACTCAAAGTCATCAGCATCGAGCTATTTGTTCTGATAATGTCGCGCATACGCCAGTCGGCAGTGAATGAGCTGGACAATGTCATATTCTTTATTTTTTTGCAAATTTACTAAAATTTTGCGAGTCAACCAATAGCCCCAAAAACGAAAACAAGTATCGAGCAAGCGCCATCGATAGATAACTCTACCAAATATTGCACAGCGCTTTAAGGTTAAAAACTAATGCAATTGCGAAGGTGTTTATATGACGAGAAAAAAATAGTTGTCAGATATGAAATTAAAGAACGCAATAATCACGGCGATGATTACATGCATGACAAGTTGGTCGGCCTCAACAAAAACGCTCACCGAACAGCATATAGACTCGCTAGTGAACAGTACCCGCGTAATCAACCTAAGCGAATTGTATAGCGATATCCCCGACGAGGCTACGCGCAACCGTATCGAAGAGTTTTACTACGATCAATTTCGCCACTCTCAGAACCCCGATGCACCCTACTTCTTATTTATGAGTAAGGATAGCATGATGCTAATGGGCATTGGCGGCACTGTGCGCATGCGCGCTTACTACGACTGGGACGGAGCCATGCCTACACCGGCATTTTTGCCTATTCAGATTCCGATGCCGGTCGACCCACTAAACGAAAAACATCTCGGCACAACGCCGGCCGGAACTTGCCTTTTCTTCAGAATGCTTGGGCACGCACATCGCATCGGCGAATATCAATTATATATAGAAGCGAACTTCAACGGCAACAACGCTCGAGACTTTCACTTAAAAAAAGCTTACGGCATAGTCGGAGATTTCACCATCGGATACGCTAGCTCGACGTTCAGCGACCCCGCCGCAGTACCGCCAACAGTAGATGCCGGCGGGCCAAACAACAAGATGGACCACACCACAGTGCTGGTTCGCTACATGCCTCAATTGACGCGCAACGTATTATTCGCCGCCTCAATTGAAAACCCTGACACAGAAATCGGTGCCGACGGTTCTTTGACTAAAGCCCGGGCTTCGTTCACGCCTGATTTCGCAACGATGATACAGTATAGCTGGAGCCGACTACAACATGTACGCTTATCGGCTGTAGTACGCTCTTTGCCCTATCGCGATATGCAGTCGCAACGTAATTACAACGCCGCCGGATGGGGTGTGCAACTATCGGCCATTACCACCCCTTGCTACGCTATCACAACCTACCTTACGGCCAATTATGGCGCCGGCTATGCCGGTATGGGTGGAGACTTGCTTGTCGGTGCTTATGACCTTATAACGAACCCCGACCGACCAGGCAAGCTATACGCTCCGCGTTCGCTAGGCTGGAACATCGGCCTACAATACAATTTACGACACAATTTATTTATAACTCTCAGTGCCGCCCAAACACGGTTTCTGCCATCGCACGACATAAATCCCGACGAATATAAATACGGCCTAATGGGCACAATAAATGTGTTTTGGAATCCGCTACCTCGGATACAAGTTGCCGCTGAATTCAACTATGCAAAGCGACAAAATTTCTCCGGCGCTCACCGCTATGCTCGCCGCCTCGGTCTGATGGCCCAAATCACCTTCTGAAACGAACCTTACACAGTCGAGAACCACTGACAGAAGGCCAATATCGAAATTGTTAGCTATTTATTGAAAAATTTCCTTAATTTTAATTGAAATATGTGGTTGAGTAATATATTTTTTAGTAATTTTGCATTCGAAAACATTACCTAATGTAGGTTTACGCGGCCAATACCGCGTCAGAATTCAAGAATACTAACACAACTAAAAAATAAAGCGATGACTATCGACAATTTTAATTTCAACGGCAAAAAAGCCATCGTGCGCGTAGACTTCAACGTGCCCCTGGACGAAAACGGCAACATCACTGACGACACCCGCATCCGCGGTGCACTGCCCACACTGAAGAAAATCCTCAACGACGGCGGCTCGCTGATCGTAATGTCTCACATGGGTAAGCCCAAAGGCAAAGTAAACGCCAAGCTGTCACTGAGCCAGATTAAGGACGCTGTTGCAAAAGCTCTCGATGCTGAAGTAGAATTCGCACCCGACTGCGCTGCTGCAGGCGAACTCGCTGCTGCCCTGAAGCCCGGCCAAGTACTGCTGCTCGAAAACCTCCGCTTCTACCCCGAAGAAGAAGGCAAGCCCGTAGGCATCGACAAAGCCGATCCCGCTTACGACGCTGCTAAGAAGGAAATGAAAGAACGCCAGAAGAACTTCGCTAAGACCTTGGCTTCGTACGCTGACGTTTATGTAAACGACGCATTCGGCACTGCTCACCGTCGCCACGCTTCGACCGCTGTCGTTGCCGACTTCTTCGACGCTGACCACAAGATGCTCGGCTACCTGATGGAAAAGGAAGTTAACGCTGTCGACAACATCCTGAACAACATCAAGCGCCCCTTCACCGCTATCATGGGTGGCTCGAAAGTTTCGACCAAAATCGGCATCATCGAAAACCTCATGGACAAGGTTGACAACCTGATCCTCTGCGGCGGCATGACCTACACCTTCTCTAAGGCTATGGGTGGCAACATCGGCGTTTCGCTCTGCGAAGACGACAAGCTGGATCTCGCTCTCGAAATCATGCAGAAGGCTAAAGACAAAGGCGTAAACCTCGTACTCGGCACCGACTGCGTAGCTGGCGACTCGTTCAAGAACGATTGCAACACCCAGGTATGCTCAGTTAAGGAAATTCCCGAAGGCTGGGAAGGCCTCGACGCAGGTCCTGTGACTCGCCAGTCGTTTGCTAACGTAATCCTCCCCTCGAAGACCATCCTGTGGAACGGCCCCGCCGGCGTATTCGAATTCGACAACTTCTCTGCCGGTTCGCGCGCAATTGCCGACGCTATCGTTGAATCGACCAAGAACGGCGCATTCTCACTCGTCGGTGGTGGCGACTCTGTAGCTTGCATCAACAAGTTCGGTCTGGCCGACGAAGTTTCTTACGTATCGACCGGTGGTGGTGCTCTGCTCGAAGCCATCGAAGGTAAGGTGCTTCCCGGTATCGCAGCTATCAAGGGCGAATAATACACCATTAAGCCGAGATTAAGCCGCCGTCGAACCGACGCGCATTAATCCGCTAATATCTAACACACCGGCGCTGCGGCCACAAAAGCCGCCGTGCCGGTGTTCTTTTAAATTGCTACGTTTTTAACGCACTTCGTAATATGGAGCTTCACGACGACTTTTTTCAGTGGATTGACAAGCACAAAGCCGACGACCCCATCCGACTACGACTGAAGTTCGGCAAAGAACGCGCGGACGAAATCCTGCAGATTGAATGTCGCCGCAAGTACGCTGCCAAACTTGGCACCACTCTGGAAAAGAATCCAAAGTTTATCTTTCCAAATGCACTCTCAGGCGAGATGTCGACATCTGACCGCTTGGCTGATTACCATGCATCTTTGGTCGAAGGCAAGAAGCTAGTCGTGGACCTCACTGCCGGCCTTGGCATCGACGCTATGGCACTGACGCGCACAGCTACTGAAGTCACAGCCGTAGAAATAAACAGCGAAGTTGCAGATGCTCTGCGCCACAACGCGTCAGGCAACGACCGCCTCACCGTAGTGTGCGACGATTGCCTTAACTTTTGCAAGCAAGCGATGGACGAAGGCCGACATTTCGACGCAATGTTCATCGACCCGGCCAGGCGCGACGACACCGGTGGCCGCGTTTATGCTCTAGCCGATTGCCGCCCCGACATTGTAGCCATGCTTCCTCTGCTACGCCGACTCACCGACCGCCTCGTAGTGAAAGCGTCGCCAATGCTCGACATCACTCATACACTGAACGAACTACCCGACGCCACACACGTGATAGCGCTCGGCACTACCACCGAATGCAAAGAACTCGACATCATCGTCGATTTTGGCTCGGATTGCACTGACCCACTTATCGAAGCCGTGACTTTGGGCAACGATGGTGCGGAATGGTCATTTGCACTTAAACGTACCGAAGAAGAACTCGCACAAGTCGACTACAGCAACCCCTCGGAAAGTGCTTACGTCTACGAGCCGTTCCCTGCCGTTATGAAAATCGGAGCTATGAAGCTACTGGCCGAACGATTTGGACTAAACAAACCTGCAGCAAACACTCATTTTTGGTGGTCAGCTAAACGCGTCGACGGATTTCCAGGACATATTTATAAGGTCACTGAAGTATTGCCATACGCTTCGAAAAACATTAAGCGCTACGCTGCGCGGCATCCACGCGTAGGTGTGACAACACGCAACTTCGACATCGGCGCCGACGCATTGCGCGCAAAATTGGGCGTAAAAGACGGCCCCAACCGGCTATTTGCCATAAGCGATCGTGCAGGCAACCGCCTACTCGTCACCGCCGAGCCCTTAACGTAATTACGTCGATTTAAATTTATTCGAGTTCGGAAAGCTCGAGCCAACGCATTTCTTTTTCATCGATAAGGTCCTTGACCTCCTCATAATGGGCCGAAAGAGCGGTAACATCGTCGATAGTCTCGCCTGAGTTGAACACTCCTTCAAGACGTGATTTTTCAGCGTTGAGTTCTTCGAGTTCGGCAGTAAGTTGCTCGAATTCGCGACGTTGCTTGAACGACATCTTTGGAGCTCGTTGCGCACGCGGACGCTCCACAGGCTTCTCGACACGAGCAGCACGCGCAGCCTCGGCAGCTTGCTCATCGCGCCAAGAGGCATACTCCGTATAAGTTCCGGGGAAGTCCTTAACAACGCCATCGCCCTGCATCACGAACAAATGGTCGACGATATTATCAAGGAAATAGCGGTCGTGGCTAATTACAATCAGGCACCCCTTAAATTCCGACAGATACTCTTCGAGAATACCGAGTGTCACGATATCGAGATCGTTGGTCGGCTCGTCGAGCACAAGGAAGTTGGGACGCATCATCAGCACAGTAGCCAAATGCAAGCGACAAAGCTCACCACCACTAAGTGTGTGAATATACTTCTGCTGATCGGCCGGCGAAAACAAGAATCTATTAAGAAACTGCATCGGCGACAGATGCCCCTCGCCGGTATCCACCTCTTCGGCTTTTTCTTGGATAGCGTCAACGACACGCTTCTGTGAATCGAAACTAATGCCGTCCTGGCTATAATAGCCGAAACGAACAGTCGTACCGACATCCCACGTGCCTGAATCGGGCTGAATGAGACCTTGCAGCAACTTAATAAATGTCGACTTACCGACGCCATTAGCGCCGACAATACCTACCTTCTCATAGCGGGCAAACGTATACGAAAAATCGTCGAGAATTACCTTATCGCCAAATCGTTTCGAAATACCGCGAGCCTCGAAAATTTTTGAGCCGATATACGAAGCGTCAACCGACAGATTCACATCCTTCTCGGGGCGAATGCCCTGGTTTTTCTTCTCCTTCAGCTCATAAAAAGCATCAATGCGATACTTAGCCTTGCCGGCACGAGCCTGTGGTTGGCGGCTCATCCACTCTTGCTCGCGTCGGAGAGTGTTATTGATGCGAGCCAGCTCGGCATTCATCGCTTCGATACGCTCGGCACGACGACGCAGATAGTAGTCGAAATTGCCATCGTAAGTATAGATGGTGTGATTGTCGATTTCGATGATGCGATTGCAGACGCGGTCAAGGAAATAGCGGTCGTGCGTCACCATCAGCAACGTCACACGCGAGCGTTTCAAATAGTTTTCGAGCCACTCTATTACCTCCACGTCGAGGTGGTTGGTTGGCTCGTCGAGAATAAGCAGCTGGGGCTCGCTCATGATAGCCGATGCCAAAGCGACACGCTTGCGTTGTCCGCCCGACAGCGTATCGACGCGAGCAGTAAGGTCGTCGATGCGCAAACGCGAAAGTAGCTGGCGCAGGCGGTCCTCATAGTCCCAAGCCGATAGATTGTCCATCTCGTGCGCGGCCTGCTGAATGACATCTGCATCGCCACCGGCCAAAGCGGCCTCATACTTGCGAACACAGACAGCTGCAGGATCGTCAGAACGAAGCGCCGCCTCGGCAACTGTGGGGTTGCCATCGAAGTGAGGCTTCTGCGGGAGCATGGCCACTCGTAAATCAGAACGGCGCGTAACAGTACCCGAGTCGGCGTCGAGCTCACCTGCGATGATTGAAAGCAGGGTCGACTTGCCGGTGCCGTTTTTAGCTACAATGCCGATTTTATCACCTTCGTTGATTCCGAAAGTGACATCTGCAAAAAGCATGCGGTCGCCGACACTTTTGGTCAGCTTTTCAATCTGTAGGTAAACATTCATATCCGGTCAGGTAAATTTTGAAAAAGTCCTGCCCCGGAAATCCGAGGCAAGACTTATAGAGTTGTGTTGTTAGCAAATAATTAATTAGCAGACACCTTCGCCCATCATAGCGTGAGCGACCTTCATGAAGCCTGCGATGTTAGCGCCCTTCATGTAGTTGATGTATCCGTCGGGTTCTACACCATAGCGGAGACACTGTGTGTGGATGTCGCTCATGATGGTGTGGAGCTTTTCGTCGACTTCTTCAGCGCTCCACTGCAGGTGCATAGCGTTCTGGCTCATTTCGAGACCTGAAGTAGCTACACCGCCGGCATTTACAGCCTTGCCGGGAGCATAAGTAGTGCGAGTAGCGATGAAGTGGTCGATAGCTTCGGGTGTGCAACCCATGTTCGAAACTTCAGCAACCATACCTACGCCATTTGCAACAAGAGCCTTGGCATCGTCGCCATTGAGTTCGTTCTGAGTAGCGCAGGGCAGAGCGATGTCGACCTTGCGTTCCCAAGGCTTCTTACCGGCAAAGAATTCCGAACCGGGGAATTTTTCAGCGTAGGGAGCTACGATATCGTTGCCCGAAGCACGGAGTTCGAGCATATAGTTGATTTTCTCTTCGTTGAGACCTGCGGGGTCATAGATGTAGCCATCGGGGCCAGAGATTGTAACGACCTTAGCGCCCAGTTCGGTAGCCTTAGTAGCAGCGCCCCAAGCCACGTTGCCGAAGCCCGAGATTGCCACAGTCTTACCTTCGATAGATTCGCCCTTCTCTTTGAGCATGCTCTGTACGAAATAGAGAGCACCGAAACCGGTAGCTTCCGGACGGATGCGCGAGCCACCGAATTCGAGGCCCTTGCCGGTGAATGTACCATCGTGCTGGTTGACGAGGCGCTTGTACATACCATACATGTAGCCAACTTCGCGACCACCTACGCCGATATCGCCTGCGGGCACGTCGCGGTCCGGACCGAGATTCTTCCACAGACCGAGCATGAAGGCCTGGCAGAAACGCATGATTTCGCGATCGCTCTTGCCGCGGGGCGAGAAGTCGCTACCACCCTTTGCGCCGCCCATAGGCAGCGTGGTGAGTGCGTTCTTGAAGGTCTGCTCGAAGCCGAGGAATTTAAGAATAGAGAGGTTGACTGATGCGTGGAAACGAATACCACCCTTGTACGGGCCAATAGCGTTGTTAAATTGTACGCGGTAGCCTATATTGTTTTGAACTTCACCATTATCGTCGAGCCAAGTTACGCGGAAGGTAACGATACGGTCGGGTTCGACCATGCGCTCTACGATTTTGTTGCGTTCGAATTCGGGATGCTGATTATAGATGTCCTGTACTGACATAAGTACTTCACGGACAGCCTGCAGATACTCTTTTTCGCCGGGGTGCTTAGCCTCTAAGTCGGCCATTATTTTATTAATATCCATAGCTATTATGGTTTTTAAGGTAAGTAGTTTTTTTGAATACGTGTAAAAGTTATTTACCACGGCAAAAGTAAGCATAAAGTAATTCGAAAGCAAGAAAAAACGTTAATTTTTTTCGGCCAATGCCGATTTTAACCTATTTTTCGGCCGAAATTGTATATCTTTGCACATAAATAATAATAACACACCTCGCCTCATAGGTCTACTAAACAGACCAACAGACCGGCCTCGCGGCCTGCTATTAGATTTAAACTATTATGAAAAGCTTTGGTCAGAAATCGTGGATGCTTCCACAGCCTGTACTGGTTATCGGTACATACGACAAGAACGGCAAGCCCAACGCCATGAATGCCGCATGGGCCGGCCAATGGGATGCAAAAGAAATAATGATTTCGATGGGCGCTCATGCCACTACCGAAAATCTCAGCAACTGCCCCGACTTCACCGTGGCCTTTGCCACGCAGAACACCATGGTGGCGGCCGACTTCGTAGGAATAGTCAGCGCTAAGAACGACCCCAACAAAATGGCAAAGACCAGGTGGACCGCCGTCAAAGCCGACAACGTCAACGCTCCGGTATTCACCGACTTCCCGCTGACTTTAGAATGCCGCATCAAGCAGAAACTCGACGAATCAGAAACCGGCTACTACATCGTGGCCGAAATCGTGAATATCCTAGTCGACGAGGCATACCTCACCGAAGATGGCACTCCCGACTTAGAAAAAATGCAACTCATCACATACGACCCCATCAGCCACGGCTATGTAGCACTGGGCAAGCGCGTGGGCAATGCCTTCGCCGATGGCAAACAGTTGAAATAATCAATCAAGTAATAAATCATGGCTAAAACAAATATCATCACAGCAATGGCTTTAATTGCTACAAGCGCGTCGGCTCAAACTCCGACGCTGCAATATCCGCAAGCTCCCACCGACGGCACTCGCTATGAATGCTTCGGCATGGAAGTCGACGACCGCTATCGTCCGCTCGAAAATGACACTGCAGCAGCTACACTCGCCTGGGTAGCTGCCGAGAACCGCGTCACCGGCGAATACCTAGCCCAAGTACCCTATCGCGACGCTATCCGCAATCGCCTCACCGCCCTCAACAACTATGCCAAGACAGGCCTGCCTTGGAAGGGCAAAGATGGACTATACTACCACTCGGCCAACGACGGCCTGCGCAACCAATCAGTAATCTACCGCGGCACCACCCCGCTTGCGGCCGATGCCGAAGTATTTCTCGACCCAAATAAACTCAGCGACGACGGCACCGTAGCTCTCACCGGACTTTTCCAGAGCCACGACGGCAAATACACGGCTTACACCATCTCGCGCAGCGGTAGCGACTGGACTGAAATCTACGTACTCGACAACGCCACCGGTCAGCTGCTCGACGACCACATTGAGTGGGCTAAATTCACCGGTTGCGCTTGGACGGCCGACGGCTTCTACTACAGCGCTTACGACCGTCCAGAAGCCGGCAAGGAATTCTCAAACGCTAACGAATATCACCGTGTATATTTTCACAAGCTCGGCACTCCGCAAAGCGCCGACCAAGTAATATACGAAAACCGCGACCAACCGCTCTACTTCCACTCAGTCGATGTCACTGACGACGAAAAGTACCTGCTCATCTCAGGCGGAGGACAAGGCTTCGGCAACTCGCTATACGTGAAAGAACTCGGCAAACCCGGTGCCGATTGGATTACCATTGAGCCTACGCAAGAAAGCATGATGAGCGTCGTAGGCACCACACCCGAAGGCCACCTGCTAGTCTTTACATCAGCCGACGCACCCATGAACCGCCTCGTGTCGATTGACCCGCTCGCTCCTCAGCGCAGCAATTGGGTTACCATAATCGCCGAAGACGAAAAATCCGTGCTCACCGGCGTAAGCCTCTCTGGCGGCAACCTGCTCGCCACACGCGACCTCGACGCATCGACACATGCCTACCTACACAAAATCGATGGTAGCCTCATCCGCGAAATCAAATTCCCGACCTACGGCTCGGCCGGATTCTCGACCGACCGCAAATCGGCAGAAATTTTCTACAGCTTCTCATCGTTCACCTACCCCTCGAGCATCTACAGCTACGACCAAGCCTCAGGTGAGAGCAAACTCGTCAAAGCTACTACGGTCGACGGCCTCATACCCGATGATTATGTCACCGAACAGGTATTCTTCACATCGAAGGACGGCACACGCGTACCCATGTTCATCGTTTACAAGAAAGGTTTGACCCCCGACGGCACCAACCCCGTATACCTCTACGGCTACGGTGGCTTCAACATCACCCTCAACCCCGGCTTCTCGCCCTCGCGCCTATTCTGGCTCGAAAACGGCGGCATCTACGCTCAGACCAACCTCCGCGGCGGTGCCGAATACGGCGAAGCATGGCACGAAGCCGGCACTAAGATGAAAAAGCAAAACGTATTTGATGACTTCATTGCAGCCGCCGAATACATGATTGACCAGAAGTGGACTACCCCCGACTTGCTCACCATCGAAGGCGGCAGCAACGGTGGCCTGCTCGTAGGCGCAACCGTCAACCAGCGTCCCGACCTCTTCCGTGTGGCCATTCCCCGCGTAGGCGTGATGGACATGATGCGCTATCACCTCTTCACCATCGGCTGGAACTGGGCCAGCGACTATGGCACCAGCGACGACTCTGCCGAAATGGCAGCCTATCTGCTGGGCTACTCGCCGCTCCACACCATCAAGAACGACGGCACACGCTATCCGTCGATTCTCGTCACAACTGCCGACCACGACGACCGCGTAGTACCCGCACACTCGTTCAAGTACGCAGCCGCACTCCAAGCAGCCAACACCGGCGACCGTCCCAAGCTGATTCGCATCGACTCTAAAGCCGGACACGGCGCGGGCAAGCCCATTTCGAAGGTAATCGACGAGTGGACCGACATCTATTCGTTCATTTTCTTTAACCTTGGCCGCGAGCCTAAATAAGCCGCATTGAAAGTAGCATTTATCACCACCGCAACCTGCATAGCCACGGCGCTTTGCTGCACTTCGTGCTTTACCGGCATCGAAAGCACACCGCGCATCTCCGATCGTAGCCACGGACAGTCGTCCGCAGCTACGGCCGAAGCGCGCTTCGCATCGGTAATCAAATCAGAAGCCCCGGCCGCATGGCTCCCAGGCAAGCAATGGCTCGTAAGTGATAGTAAAATTTCGATAATATTCACCCCTGCAGCCGACAATAGTCTCCGCCAAGGCGACACGCTGACGCTTGCCGAAGTCGCGACGGTACCGACCATCATGGGCACAGAAGGCATAGCACTCGACTTGCGCGACAACCGCGGCAACACCTACCGCTATATTCCGGGAGTCGATAAAGTTGACTTTGCCCAACGCAGCTCCGTAGAGATTCCATTCACCATCGAACTCGCACCCGTAGCCACGGCCGACTCGCTACTGCGCGGCAACACCTACTACGTCCGCACGCCCTATTGGTACGATGCCGATGGCCAAGCTACCACCGGTCTGCGACACGTTCCGGTCAAGATTCAAGGCGTCACTGCAGGCACTGCCGTGCATCCGCTGCGCGTCGCTTTCACTTGCAACAACGACCCGAGCATCCACTATGCGATGATGACCTACGGCTCAGCCACTACGGCCACACGCAACTTCGACCGCTTGTTTTCGTTCACCGACCCTCGCCGCGAATTTCCACTAATCGAGGACGCTACTTGGCAGCTTATCATCCACTCGCGAGTAGCTGAAGGCATGACTCGCGACGAATGTCGCCTAGCGCTCGGCACTCCGGCCTCGCTGCGACGCGGCGCCACCACTGGTGCTCAAATCGAACATTGGTCATACGACGACGGCGTATACCTGATTTTCGAGGACGGCATCTTAACTCGCTTCAGACAATGAAAATCCACTTTCTCGGCACCGGCACCTCCACCGGCATACCGCAGATAGGCTGCCGCTGCGCAGCATGCACATCAACCGACCCGCACGACAATCGCCTGCGGGCATCTGCCATCGTCAGCTACGACGACGGCACAAACCTGCTAATCGACTGCGGCCCCGACTTTCGCCAACAAATCATCGATGCCGGAGCCCCCGACCTCGCTGCCCTACTCATCACTCATAGCCACTACGACCACACCGGCGGCATCGACGACCTACGCCCCTACTGCAAAGACGGACTGCACTTCCCGACATACTGCAAAGCCGACGTAGCCGAAGACCTACGCCAACGCAACCCATGGTCATTTGCCAAACACCTATACCCGGGCGTTCCCACTTTCGCAATTCATGAAATCGAAGCCGGCACGGCATTCAGCATCAACGGCCACGAAATCATGCCACTTGCCATCACCCACGGCAAACTGCCGATTCTCGGCTTCCGATTTGGCGCCGTTGCCTACATCACCGATTGCTCTGCAATGCCTGACTCGACTATCGAAGCTCTGCAAGGCGTCGATACGCTAATCATAAACGCACTGCGCCGCGAGCCTCACCTATCACACTTCACACTCGACGAAGCATTGGCTGTAGTCGAGCGCGTCGCACCACGCCGCACCTACCTCACTCACATGAGCCACGACATGGGCCCCGAAGCCACCGTCGACCTCCCCGCCGGCGTGGCCTTCGCCTTCGACGCCCTCCAAATCCTCATCCCCTAACCCTCCACAAACCACAAACTACACTGTTAAAATCAATTATATTAATCCTTCCCAAAAAAGCTAAAAAATAAGGCGTATAGGTCAATTTGGATGCCAAGAAAAACTTGTATACACTTGTTTATCAGGGTTTACATCACTTCAAAAGCTTTCGATGCAGATTTGTTATTAACGCTGCTTCTATAGGTTAAATATTTTCATCTTTTCATGTTATATATATTAACAATAATCATCTATTCCATCTCCACCCATCCATACAAGACCTTGCGCCAAAGTAAAAGCCTTTCGCACACCTTGTTCATCAAAGAACGTTTTTCCTTCATGCACGTATTTCCCGTCTTCAAATGTTACAGTAATCATTGAAAACTTCTTTATCCCGTCATCTGCATGTGTACTTATCACAAGGCGATTATCTTTACATAAGGCAAAATCATCTATGAAATGTGTGGCATATTGATTCTTAGTTACGACAGCCCCTTTTTTCAAATTGTTCAGATAAGCGGTCAGAGGCTTATCTCCTATTCCAGAAGGACAGAGAGGGTATTCTGTTGGCGTAGACCAATATCTTTGCATGGCGTTGGGTGTTAATGATTCTGTCAGGCTATCTATGTGAGAATCTATCCCCGCCATTTTATCGATTTGTTCTGGAACTGCATCTGTTCCAGGTTGTTCTCTTTCAAAAGGAAATTCAATTTCTTTCCTTTTATAAGAAGTATAAATCCATTCTCCAATAGACCCTCCAAAAGATTTCTCATTATTTTTTGTTTTTGCCCAAGTAGACAATCTTTCGTAAGAAGCCTTTGCTTCCTCCGGCGTTACGGTTCTCATCCATTCATAATTTGGATTGTTATTGACAAATTCTCGTATTATCGATGGGTCTTTTACAAAAGCTTCAATGCTTCCACAAAGATATTCTATTTTCTTTCGTGTTATCGGATTGTTTAACGCATTCTCTAATTTTGTCAGCCATCTAAGGTTTTGAGGTCTGTTGTTTCTACGGTTCGTATCAATGTGGTCAACGATGTGCTGAGGTGTGGATGGTTCGCCAAGAAAAGCGAAAGCCACAATTCGGTGTACCCGTTCTGACCCAATTTCCATATATCCAGTATTCTCATTAGGTTTCCCGAAAGTCCATATATCATCATCTTTTCTTATACGTTTTCCCTCACGCGCATGACGTAACACGGCTCCATTATCACGAACAGAGTACAGTTCTCCTTTATAAGAACATTCTCTTATCTCATCATAATTATTCAGAATAGAATTCTTATCCATCACCTATATCCTCCTAAATCCTACATATGTCTCAAATGCAAAAGCTAAAATCTTATACCACTCATCAGACGTTTTATAATCCAATTTTATATTTACTAATACTGAGCCATTATAAATATTAGTGCATACTTCCACCATATACCCATCATCACTGAAAACAGTTCTTATAGGAAGCAAAGCGCAAATACCCATACGCTCTTGTAGAGTTTCACCGATAGTGAAAGAGATCAGATAGTCAGACAATCCAAAATCAGGGGTCTGGCAATCCTCATATCCGGGCTCATCCAATTTACTGAAAACTATGGCCGAAGGTTTACCTAATTTTCGCAATATATCAGGCACAACATTAAGAAACTGAGACACAGCTTTTTGTTTCATCACCTCTTCTTCGGATTCTTCACTATCGTTTATAAGTTCCACATCTTCGGAAAGTTCCTTGAAGAAATTACGGTTAAGTACTTTTGATATTTGCTTCAATTGCGCAATATCCATTTTATTGCGCTTGAAAATGTCATAAACATTATTCCTTTGGCAGCAAATCATCTTAGCAAATTCTGTAATCGGAATTTGTTGTTTGCGTACCTCATTTTCTATGAGTTCTCCTATAGTCCTTTTATTTGCCATACAATTAGCTATTTTGATTTACAGTTACAAAGTTATATAACATCCACCAAAATATTGTAAAACGAGTGTATCAATTTATTGTGCATTCTTACAGCCAAGGAACAATAATACACCTGACATTGACAGGACAAAGGACCATCACGGTATCTGCTCGCTTAGTGGCGCAGTGCTGCGCTCGGCGAGCCATTTGCATTGCGGTGAGTG
>CAYWAM010000026.1:30141-34435 GCA_964456545.1 uncultured Bacteroides sp. | reverse complement strand
TCGCAGGCGAGACGCCTGCTCTCCGGGCTGCGCTGCGTTCTCCCGTCCTCCGAGGTCGCAGGCGAGTTGGGTGCGCTCTTTGCGGAGCAAAGCGCCTTCGGCGGTTGCCATGCTTCGCTGCGTAGTCCCGTCCTTCGGGGTCGCAGGCGAGACGCCTGCTCTCCATGCTGCGCTGCGTAGCCCCGTCCTCCGAGGTCAAGGGGCGGTGTGTCATTTTTTTTAGTTTTAAATGAAAGAGCCGTGTGTGGGAACTATTTTTTTGCGATGATAATGCAGTATTCGCTTAATTCTGATAGGTTTGCTGCGAATTATCAGCTGCGCGGGTGTCCGTTGGTTAGAAGTAGCTTGATTCGATGAGAAGAGCGGAGATGTCCCATGCGCGGTGCAAGGCGGTGGAGTCGGCGGGCTCGTCGACGACGCATCCGTCGAAATTGACGAGGCCGTGGCGCGCAGTGTCGGCTACGATGCTGGTGCCGACGCCGGGGTAGGCGTAGTCGGTGACGCCCATGAGGTCGAGTATGGTGGGGTATACGTCGATTTGGCCGATGATGCGGTCGGTGACGAGCGATGCTCCGCTGTTGACTACCATCAGCAGGATGTTGTCGGTGAAGAAGTCGGGGCCGAGGGCGGTGCGGCGTGGTTCATGGTCGGAGGCGATGACGATGACGGAGTTGTCGTAGAGGCCGCGTCGTTTGAGCTGATTGATAAACCAA
The DNA here is from genome assembly GCA_964456545.1 of uncultured Bacteroides sp. Classification (GTDB taxonomy): domain Bacteria; phylum Bacteroidota; class Bacteroidia; order Bacteroidales; family Muribaculaceae; genus CAG-873. The sequence goes on along the minus strand of CAYWAM010000026.1, from coordinate 33,722 downwards.
GCAAGTCGCTTGTCGAAGAGGTGCGCTTCTTCCATGTAGTTGAGGTCGCTTTGTACGAAGCGTTTGTCGCCGGAAATGGCAGTGCGCTTGCCGGTAATGCCCTTGTAGGGGTCGTGCATCGTCAGGGTGATAACGGTGGCTACAAACGGCTGCTTTAGTGTGGCGATGGCGGAGTCGGCACGCGCAAAAATCCAGCTGTCGCGTCGCCACTTTCCGTTTCCGCCTGAGATGAAGCCTGTGTATCCGTAGCTGATGTTTGTTATCGAGTGGTTGTAGAACGTCGTAGGGTCGCCTGCGACTTCTACGGCGTTTTTCACTCCGAGAGCTTTGACGAGCGATGGGTAGTCGGCCGATGGGAAGCTTTTAGCCACAGCGTTGCGGCGCAGGGGCAGCAGGCCGGTGTTGTACATGAACAGGCCGTCGGCCGAGCGGCCATGCCCGACTTGCGGTCGCATGTGCCTCGCGACGAGGGCGCCGTCGGTGCGCGCAAGTGAGTTGAGGGTGGGCGTGACGGCGATGCCGCCCGCTTCAAGGTCGAGTAGGTCGGCACTGAGCGATTCTACGACGATGAATATCAGGTTTTTGCCTCGGTTGTGAGCAAAACGCGAGGCGGCTGACGGGCGTTGGCGGCGTTCGGCCCAGAAGGCTTCGATCTCGGCGCGTTCGTCGGCCGATAGTGTTTCGGGTATGAATTCGTTTTTGAGTTGCCAGGCGGCGTACCACACAGCGCCCATGCCGGAGAAGTGCTGCACGTATTTGTAGGCTGCTTCGCGGTAGGTCGAGCGGTAGTTGGTCAGGGCGTGCCAATAGTCGAATTTATCTGAGTTGGCATCGTATAGTCTGTAGGCTTGCAAGGCGAATGAGCCGCAGCAGAGCAGTATTGAAGCTGCGGCCATCGTGAGTTTTGCTCGCCGTGTAAGCGGCCTTTGTAGGCGCTTGCCTCGTAGCAGAAAATGTATTAGGCCGAAGAATACGACTGGAGCCAGTAGCGACAGGTCGCGCCAGCGTAGTTGGTCGATGAATCCGTCGATGACTCGGTCCTGAAGGTTGGCTCCCATCCCCATGGAGTCGAGGGGCATTAGGTCGTAAAAAGCTCGGCAGTACCATAGATTGGCGTAGCACAACACCGAACTCGCAGCGATGGCAATCCACACCAGGCGTCGACGGCGCGCCGACATGAAGACGAGCGGCAGCATGATTATGCATGCATCGGCTATTGACACGTCCCAATGGATTTGTATCCAAGGATTGATTTGATCGATTAGGTAGTGGAATATGATAAGCTGAGCGGCGATGGCCACTATGCCGGAGAGCCATAGAGCAGCAGGCGCGATTGCGGCGGTGAATGCGAAGTGTTTTAAGCGCAATTTCATATAGGGGCTGAGCGAAGGGCGAAAGCACGCTTCTGCACAATGAATGCGGCAGTCAGTACCATTATGCCTGTGACAATCCATGTGATGGGATAGATGCTAAGCAGCAGGGTGAAATCCATGTGGAGTGGTATGACGGCTAAGACCCATACGAGGCGTAGCACGCAGGTGCCAAAGATGGTGAGTAGCATAGGTGTCATAGAATAGCCTAAGCCGCGCATGTATGCGCCGCCGATTTCGTATGAAGCGGCCAAGCATTGCACTGATAGGGCTGTCATGAAGCGAATGCGAGCGAAGTTATAGACTTCGGGGTCGTCGGAGAAGACGCTGATGCAGGCTTTGCTTTGCCAGATAATCAACCAGTTGGCGGCTGCGCACAAAGCCATGGCGTAGAACATACAGATGCCGAAAACGCGGCGGCAGCGAGCGTGCTGGCCGGCACCGTAATTCTGCCCGGCAAAGGCGATTGTAGCGGCGCAGAAGGCTGTCACTATGTAGTAGCAGTACGACTCGTAGGTGAGTGCGGCGGCTGAGCCGGCGATGGCGTGAGCACCAAATTTGTTGATTGACGATTGGATGAAAATGTTCGAGAACGAGAACACCATGCCTTGTAAGCCCGCGGGTATGCCGATGCGCAGCATTTTCGAGAGGTCGCGAGTGTCGATTTTCATCCGATGAGGATGAAAGGTGAAGGGCTCGGGCTCGCGCATCAGTATGTGTATGATGATGGCGGCGTTGACGCCGTTGGCAATCACCGTGGCGATGGCTACGCCGTCGACGCCCATACCCAGCCGAGCTACAAATACCCAGTCGAGCACGGCATTGACTACTGTGGCTACGAGCAGCGAGTAGAATGGTCGGCTAGTGTCGCCAATCGAGCGCAGGATGGCCGAGCCAAAGTTGTAGACCATGATGAACGGCATGCCGCAGAAGTAGATGCGCAAGTAGGTGGTAGCCAGGTCGATTACGTCGTGCGGGGCGCTCATCATTTCGAGGATGGGTCGCGCCAGCGTGGTGCCTAGTATGAGCAGTAATATGCCACTGATGATAGAAATGATGCCTACGGTGGCAACAGCGCGTCGGATGCCGCCTTCGTTGCGCTGGCCGATGTAGTTGGCAATCACTACGTTGGCGCCGATGGCTAGGCCTAGGAATAAGTTGACGAGAATGCTGATAATAGGGCCGTTTGAGCCGACCGCAGCCATGGCTTGCGATGTGGAGTAGTTGCCTATGATGGCTACGTCGACGGCATTGAACGATTGCTGTAGTATGCCGCTGGCCATCAATGGTAAGGCGAATACCAGAATTTTCATCGCCATCGGGCCGTGGAGCATATCCACACCGGCCGATTTTTTCGTACTATTATCCATGATACAATTTCCCGCCGCAAAGTTACGAATAAATTCGTAAAGCAGCTAATCGGAATGAGTATTAGAGGCGGAGTTAGAGTTGGTCGAATAGTTGGTCGGTAGTGGGCTCTTTGAGTAGGATGGTGCCGTCGCGGTCGATGAGATATATCGAAGGGACGTTGCGTATGATGTAGAGATCTGATTCTTCTACGGTGCCGCAGTCGTCGATGCCGATAGTCCAGTCGTCGGGCAGCGAAGCGGCATCGCGTAGCCACAGGTCGCGGTTGTCGCCAATATAGACGAGCACCACGCGCAGGTCTGACGCGCCGACGGCTGTTTGTAGCGCAGCATTTTTGCGCAGGCGGTCGATGAGGTGGTGGCACGTGTCGCAGTCGGGGTCGTAGAAAATCAGTAGGGTGCGGGCGCGTCCGCTGTGGTCGAGCGCGGTGGCTTGTCCGGTTGTCGATTCGAAGGTGAAGTCGGCCGCCGGGGTGCCGGGGCGGTTGCGCATGATGTCGTCGCGAATCATGCGGTCGATGTCGGAGTCATCGCCGCGAGCAAAGACATAATCGAGAACCGCGAGGTATATATCCTCGCTGAATACGGGAGAGTCGGGGCTATAGAGATGTGCTCGAGCCGTTTCAAGCATAAACATATAGGCCGAGGGCACAGATGCGGCGCGGCTGAGCAGGTTGTCGACCGCTGCGGTGCGCACGCTGTCGGGTGTGCGATGCAAGATAGTGGCGTAGTATGAGAATGCTCCGTCGATGAGCTCCGAGTCGAGGCTGCGGATGGTGTCGGCGAAGTCGAGTCGGTCCCAAAAGTGCATGGCCATGAATTCGTCGCGTTGGGCGTCGGTGTG
>CAYWAM010000026.1:0-30041 GCA_964456545.1 uncultured Bacteroides sp. | reverse complement strand
AGCTGCTTCAGCGCTAACGCAAAGGCGGCAATCAGCGGAGCGGCTACGATGAGGCTGCCGACCGAGGCCCCGAGGCGCAGGCCATAGCGACGGCGACATACGGCTCCGCAGATGGCTGTGTAGAAGACGTATTGAACGAGGTAGGCGATGCCGAGGCCCTCAAAGCCAAGGGCATTGTAGAGCGGGATAGCTGCGCCGAGCATGACGGCGGCCGAGGCTATCTCGGTGGCGACGTAGGCGCGCCCGTCGCCCTTGGCCATAATCATGTAGGCCATGCACCACGACGAGCCGCGAAGCAGCGTGGCCACGATGGCTACGTTCATGTAGGGAAGTACGGCTTCGAAGTCGGCCGAGTATAGGATGTTGAGTATCAGGCGGTCGGCGGCTATGAAGATGATGACCACGGGAAGCAGCAACCAGCTGACGACCGTGATTTCATGGCCGACGATTACGTCGGTGAGCCGGCGCCGCTCGATTGTAGCCGACAATCGTGGGAAATATTCCATCGAGATGGCGGTGAAGAAGATGCCGATGTAGGAGTTGATGATGGTGTAGCCGGCTTGGAATGTGCCGACCGCTCCCAGTCCGCCGCGGTAGTTGATGTAGATGCGCAGGGCGTAGTCAGCGACAAGGGTGACGCCAATGGCAAGGGTGAGCCAGCCGCCAAGCTTGAGTATGCCTAGCATCGTGCGGCGCAACTCGGCCGGTAAATGATGAATACTGCGGTCGACACCGTCGCGCTGCACGAGCGTGAATAGCATGGTCGAGAACGGGAATATAAGCAGCACAGGCACGATGGCTTCGGTGCGGAAGAAGTAGAAGAGCGGCACGGCCGCGGCGGTCGACAGCAGAGCGGCCCATAGAGAAGCTCGTGCTAGTGCGCGCAGCAATCCCAAGGCTTGCAGCACAGCGCTTTTAGCTGAGGCTACCGAGGCTGCAAACATGGTAGTGGCGAGCGCGGCGAAGCCCCAAGTGTAATCGGATGTGTCGAATGTGAGGCGCGAAAGTAGTGGTGCGAGCAAGGCAACTACGATAGCCGAAATAAGGCCTATGTAGAGGCCGCAACGGCGCGTGGCCGAGCATAGTAGAGGCCGGTTTTCGGGGCTGGCGGCGGCGATTTCGCGTACGGCGCTTTGGCGCAAATTAAGCTGCATTATGGTTTTGAGCATCTCCAGCGTAGTGTTGTAGAGCGAGATGATGCCCACGCCGGCAGCTCCAATCCAGATAGCTACCAACTTGGTGCGCACGATGGCGCAGGCCATGGTGATGACTTCGAGCGAGCCAAAAATGCTCAGAGTCTTAATCACTCGGGCCGTCAGGTTAGTATGTCGGCTCACTTGACCCATTCGGCAGGGTTGAGTTTTTGCTTTTCGCGGCGGATTTCGAAGTGAAGTAGCGAGCGCGAGTCGTTTTCGGTGTCGCAGTATATAGTGCCGATTGTTTGCCCGGTGCGAACCTTGTCGCCTTTGCGGATGCTCAGAGTGTCGAGTCCGGCGTATACGGTGAGGTACTCGCCGTGGCGAATGATTACTACGTTGTGGTAGCCGTCGAGGCGGAAAATCGATGATACGACGCCTTCGAATACCGAGCGGACAGATGCTCCGCGCGAGGCTTCGATGTCGATACCGAGGTTGTCGACTTTAACTTTAGGCAGGTCGGGATGTATGTTTGTGCCAAAGTGCGAAACGATGGTGTGGGGCCCGGTGACCGGGAATGGCAGTTTGCCCTTGTTAGAGCCGAACGAGCCTGTCAGGCGAATATCTTCTTCGGCGGTGCTTTTAGCGGGCGTAGAAGGTTGCTTTTCAGGTTTTTGCGGTTGAGTGGCCGGCTTCGTTGGCTCAGTGGGTTTCTGAGGCTCTGTTTTAGCAGGTTTTGTGGGCTTTTCCTGCTTTTGTTGCTGCTTTTGTTGCTCTTTTTGTTTGCGCTGACGCTCGGCTTCTTCTTGGCGGCGGCGTTCTTCGGCTTCGCGTTTTTGGCGCTCGGCTTCTTCTCGGCGTCGACGTTCTTCAGCTTCGCGTTGGCGTTGCTCTTCAAGTTCTTGCTCTATAACCTGTTGCAGCTCAGCTTCTAGTGCTGCTGCCTGTTGCCGGCGACGCTGTAGCTCGCGCTCAAGGGCGCGTCCGTGGCTACGCAAATTCTTAACTAAGTCGCGTGCAGCGACGCGTTCGTTGTCGAGGCGGCGTGTAGCAGCGTTGAGTGTAGCTACAGTTGAGTTGAGGCTGTCAAGCATAGTTGCTTGGTTGCCTCGAGCCACGGCAAGTTGTTGCTGATAGTCTTTGATTTGGTGAGCTCGACGAGCAATTGCGGCTGACGTCTGGCGCAGGTAGCGAATGCGGCGCCATGCTTGGCCGAAAGTTTGAGCCGAGAAGATGAACGATAGGTCGCTCATCGACTGGCGTCGAGTGCGCATGCGTCGAAGAGTGTTGCCATAATCGTCCTTGAGTCGGAGCGTGGCGTTTTCGAGCGTGGCGATTGAATCGTCGAGGACCGCTATTCGGCTTTTGACGTTGTTGATGACCTTCTGCAGGGCAGCTACAGAGTCTGTGCGCAAGGCTATGGTTGCCTCGAGCGACTGAAGTCGGCTCAGCTGGCGACCAACTTCGGCCGTATTGGCCGAAATCTCCCGGTTTGTACGTTCGATTTGCTCGCGATTGGCGTTGCGGTCGCGACGTACATCGCGCTGTGATCGCCGTCGGCCTTCCGAGTCGAAGGTGGCCGCGGCGAGCAGTATGGTGATGAATACCAGGAGTAGTTTGCGCATCGCAGATTACATATTTTTTACTAACTCAATGAGTTGAGCGATGGTGATACGGCGGTATGATGGAGCGGTCCACTCTTTGATGTTGCCCTGGTCGTAGCGAGCTTTGCCGAGTTGCCATGTGAGGCCGGCGTTGATTGGGAACTGGCCGGCAGCCCCCATGGCATCGAGCTGAGCGGGGTAGGTGGCGCCATTGTCGGTTGTCGTATTTTTGGAGTATTCAAGGTTGATGGTCTTATCGCCGGGTAGAGCGAGCTCGGCCAGTGCTATGACGGGGCCTTCAGTGAGAGTCATCGACCATTTACCGGTGGTGTCGGCTTTGCGGGGTTGAAGCACCAGAGTGCTGTCTTCTTCAGCGAATTTTAGCTGTTCGAAGGCGTTAATTAAGTCAGTAGTGCCCGGGCAGAAGGGCTTGCCGAGCATCAGGTCTTGCAGGTTGGCGATTGAGAGGCCGCTCAGACCGGTGAGGCGGTCGGTGGGTACGGCACAGACGAGTTTGTGGAATTTGTCGACTAGCCATGTCGAATCGTTATCAATATAGAGTTGGGCTACTTCGATGCCCATCATGCGAGCCGAGAAAAGAATCGACTTGTCGCGTACCATAGTTGCGCGGCCCGACACAGCAAGGCTGATGGGTCGGCGTATCTTGAAGTTGAAGGGGGCATAGAAGTCTGTCCATGTAGTCGTGTCGCTCTGCAGCTGGCTCAGGATGAGCTTGCCGCTAGTAGTTTTAGCTTTCGGGAGTGTTGTGGCTTGGCCTTGCTGGGTGGAATTGCTGCGCGATGAGGAGCAACCCGATGCAATAAAAAGGATAAACGACAAGGCAACGGCGGCCAGGACTCGAAGGATTTGTGATAATGACATATTTAGGTGATTTTCTATATTTTAGTTGTGAATTTACTCGAAGAAATAAGCTCGGTGTTGAATCTTTTTAAGAATCTGCTCGTTGGTCGGTTCGAGCTTGAGAGCCAGCTGCCAGAACTGCACGGCTACGTCGGGTTCGCCGTTCATATAATATATGTCGCCGGCGTGGTCGTAGATTTCAGCAGAGGCTTCGTCGCTGGATGTTATCTCGTTGGGGTCAGTCGGTTGGAATGTGACCGCCTTGTTGATAACCTTGATGCCGCAGACGCTTAGGGCTATGTCCATCTGCTCGCGCGCTTCTTTGTACTCTTTTAGTTTGAAGAGCACCCACGCGTATGTGTCGAGTTGCGTGGGGTTGAGCGGGTTGGCATCGACTGCTTCTTCAGCAAGTTTGCGGGCGCGGTCGAGGTCTTTGCCGGTGCAAGCCATAAAGTAGGCCGCATTGTTTTTGGCCATGGCATTGGTGGGGTCGAGTGCAATGGCTTTGTCGTATTCGGCAAAGGCGCTATCGGTTTGTTGGAGTTTGTAGAGGGCGTCGGCGCGCGATTGGTGATACGACGACAAGGCTGCAGGGTTGTTGAACCCTGTGACGTCAAATGAGTCGAGTGTGGCCAAAGCAGCCTCGGGGCGGTCGGTCATCATTTCCATTCCGGCTGTGAGCAGAGGGAACAGCAGGTTGTCGTCCCACTTGGCTATGGCCATGTGTCCGGTGGCGATAGCACCGATGGTGTCGCCGGCTTTTTGCTGCACTTCTATGAGCATTTGATATGTGTCGCGGTCGTCGCGGTCGAGATCAAGTGCGTATCGGAAGTATTCGGCGCTTCGTGCATAGTCCTGTTTGGTAGCAAAGTAAGCGCCACGCAAGCGGTAGATTTGAGGTTCGCCGGCGTGTTGGTCTTCGAGGAGTGTGAATATCGAGTCGGTGAATTCGATACGAGTCGAGTCGGTGTAGGCGTTCTGAAAGTACGACTGCACGGCACGCAACTTGTCTTCGAATTCGATTTCAGAGCTCGATATGACGCCGATGACGGTGTGGTCGTAGGCTATTGAGTCGCCTTGGCGTATGTATTCGTCGGCAAGAGCCAGATAGGCCGGGCCGTAAGTGGAGTCGGCTTCGCAAGCTTTTGTGAGGTACTTCGTGACTGAGTCGGTAAACTGAAACATGGCGTACATGCGCGCCGTGTAGTACAGAGCCGAGGCGTCGGTCGGGCGAGAGTTGGTGAATTTGCGTATTTTATCAATAATTGCGGTGGTGTCGACGTTGCCTTGGTCAATCCATGCATAGCGCATTATTAGAGCCGGTTCGGGGCCTAGTCGGTCTTCGAGCGATTGCAATGTCAGCAGGGCCGAGTCGCGGTAGAGTGAGTCGCCGCGTTTGTAGGCAGCGGTGTAGCCGTCGACTAGGTTCATCAGCAAGTCGGTGCGTTCGGGGTAATGCTTGGCCAGTGATTTATTGATGCTGATGAAGGCATCGATGTCGTTGCGATTGCCGGCTAGGTTCGCTGCAAATTCGCCGTCCGACGTGTTTTCGGGATATTTGAAGTAGTGAGCGATAATGTCGCTATATGCTTTTTCGAACGTAGCAGAGTCGCCCATTTCGGATACGATGACCATGCGGGCGAGTGTCGCAGCGGCGTCGAGGTTGGGGTCGCCCAAGGCACGTGAGGTTTCTAGTAGGTAAACGCCGTCGGTAAATGCCGTGTCGGCCACGCCATAGGTGGGTGCCACCACTTCGTTGGCTCGATAGTATATGTATTGAGCCAAGTTATGGCGAGCGCGGGCATCGCGATCGTCGCGGTGGTTGCCGGCACCGACTGCAATCGCCGCCAAGCAGCAGAGTATCAGTAGGATAAGAGGGGCGCGTTTCATGTTGCTAGTGAGGACCGAAATACTGTGCGGCTACGTAGAGTCTGCCGCGCGGGTGTGTCAGTTTTTTCCGGTGTGTCCAAATCCGCCTTCGCCGCGGGTTGTCTGGTCGAGTTCGTCGACCGGTACCCATTCGCCGCGGGTGTAGTTGGTAATCACCATTTGGCAGATTCGCTCACCTGGATTAATTACAAACGGCACGTCCGAAAGGTTTATGAGAATCACACCGATTTCGCCGCGATAGTCAGCGTCGATGGTTCCGGGCGTGTTGACCAGCGAGATGCCGTGGCGCAGAGCGAGTCCGCTTCGTGGCCGTAGTTGCATTTCGTAGCCTTGAGGGAGCTCGACTCGCAAGCCTGTGGGCACGAGAGTGCGCTGCAGCGGCTTGAGCTCGATGGGCTCGTTGATAGCTGCGCGCACGTCCATACCGGCCGACGATGGCGTTGCGTAGGCGGGCAGTGCTTGGCCCGAGCTGTTGATTATCTTAACTTTTATTTGGTCCATTATTGTCAGATGTTGATGCGGCGGGTGACGTCGCCGGCCTTGAGGATGTAGATGCCGCGTGAATTTAAGCGTAAGCGCGATGTGCCGGCAGGCAGCGAGCCTTGCGACACGAGCTGGCCTAAAATGGTAAACAACTTGATGTTGATCGGCTGTGGCGAGTATACATAGATATAGTGGTCGCGCACGGCTACGTCGAAGGTGCCTTCCGATAGTTCGCTGACAATGGTCTGCACGGTCTCCCAGCGCTGGGCTTGAGTCGCCGGCCCGGCCGCCTGCAATGGCATGGCCGCAAACGCACTCAGCAAAGCGATGCTGAGCAGCCGATGTCGGAGCAGGCGTTGGAGTTTCATATCGGAGATGCTTTCAGGTTGTTATCAGTCGTTGATGGTCATTTCGCCGGCAAGAGGCTTTTGTAGTTCGCGGCTTACTTTAGCATTGGAGAATCCGCGACCGAAGAGGTGCATCATCTTGGTGATAGCGGCTTCAAATGTGATGTCGCTACCCGGCACTACGCCGGCGTTCGAGAGTAAGTCGCCCGAGACGTAGCGTGCGCTGAGCACCGAGCCGTTGCGACACTGAGTGACGTTGAGTATGACAATGCCTCGAGCGATGGTCTCGCGCAGTGCGTCGATAAACCATGATGCCGTCGGCGAATTGCCGGCGCCGTAGGTGCGCAGCACGATGCCCTTGACGCCCGGACAGGCCAGTTGATGGCGCAGTGAGCGCTCAGTCAAGCCGGGGAAGAGATCGATGCTAGCTACGTCGGTGTCGAGTTCGTAGAACACTTTCAGCGGGCCGTCAGAAGGGCGAGCCAGTGCGTCGCGGTCGTATTCGATGTCGAGGCCGATTTTGGCCAGGTGCGGATAGTTCGACGAGCGGAAGGCGTTGAAGTGGTCAGACGAGCGCTTGGTGGAGCGATTGCCGCGCCAGAGGTATTTTTCGAACAGAATAGCAACCTCTCGCACCATCGGCCGGCCGTCGGTGTCGCGTGCGGCGGCAATCTGCAAGGCGGTGATTAGGTTTTCTTCGCCGTCGGTGCGCACTTCGCCGATTGGGAGTTGCGAGCCGGTGATAATCACCGGCTTTGCAAGTCCTTGGAGCATAAACGACAGGGCAGAGGCCGTGTAGGCCATGGTGTCGGTGCCGTGGAGTACCACGAAGCCGTCGTAGGCGTCGTAGTTGTTGGCGATGCTGCGAGCGATTTCGCGCCAATGCTCCGGACTCATGTCCGACGAGTCAATGGGCTGTTCGAATTGTATATTGTCAATCACGTAGTCGAGCATTCTCACCTTTGGCACGTTTTCCATAAGGTGTGAGAAATCGAATGGTTTTAGGGCCTTCGATACGGGGTCTTCAATCATGCCGATTGTACCGCCGGTGTATATGATAAGAATGCGTGGTTTGTCCATGATCAACGGAGAGTCGAGGTTAGCGATTATTTGACCTGGGCGCCGGGAGCTACCGGAGCCGATGGAGCTATCAGTGAAAGTGTGCCGTCGGAATTTTCGGCCGAAAGCAGCATACCTTGCGACTCGATGCCGCGAAGTTTGCGCGGAGGCAGGTTGGCGATGAAGCACACCTGGCGTCCGACGAGCACCTCGGGGTCGGGATAGTATGCGGCGATGCCTGATACGATGGTGCGGTCGGTGCCAGTGCCGTCGTCGAGGGTGAATTTCAGCAGACGGTCGGCCTTGGGCACTTTTTCGCACGCCTTGACGGTGGCTACGCGCAAGTCGCTCTTGCAGAAGGTGTCGAAGTCGACGTCGGGCAGCTGTGCTGCGGGCTTCCAAGCCGATTTTTTATTCTCTTCCTTGATGTGGTCGAGGCGGTCGGTCTGAGCCTTGATGGCGTCGTCTTCAATTTTTTGGAAGATGAGGCGAGCGGGAGCGATAACAGTGCCGGCGGGCACGATGTCGTCGGCGCCCAGACGAGCCCAGTCGAGGTTGGCGATACGCAGGTCGTCGGCCAGCGCGTGGGCCATGAAGGGCATGAAGGGTTCGCAAGCTACGGCCAGTGAGCCGCAAATCTGCAAGGCAGTGTATATGATGGTGCGTACGCGCTCCATATCGGTCTTTGCGACTTTCCAGGGTTCGGTTTCCTGCAGGTAGCGGTTGCCGATGCGGGCGATTTCCATAGCCTGCTTGAGGGCTTCGCGGAAGTGGAAGGTCTCGATTGACTCGGAGAGCAGCTTGGCCGCCGTGCGCACGTCGGCGATGGCGCGCAGGTCTTCGTCGGTGCGTTCGAGCGGCTCGGGTACGTTGCCACCGAAGTATTTGTGGGTCAGTACGGTGACGCGGTTGACGAAGTTGCCCAGGATTGCTACCAGCTCGCTATTATTGCGGGTCTGGAAGTCTTTCCAGGTGAAGTCGTTGTCTTTGGTTTCGGGCGCGTTGGCTGTCAGCACGTAGCGGAGTACGTCCTGCTTGCCTGGGAAGTCGCGTAGGTATTCGTGGAGCCACACGGCCCAGTTGCGCGAGGTCGAGATTTTGTCGCCTTCGAGGTTGAGGAATTCGTTGGCAGGTACGTTGTCGGGCAGCTGGAAGTTATCGCCGTAGGCCATGAGCATGGCGGGGAATACGATGCAGTGGAATACGATGTTGTCCTTGCCGATGAAGTTGATGATGCGCGTGTCTTCGCTCTTCCACCACTGTTCCCAGGTGTCGGGATAGATTTCTTTGGTGTTGGAGATGTAGCCAATGGGGGCATCGAACCACACGTAGAGCACCTTGCCTTCGGCACCTTCGACGGGCACGGGTACGCCCCAGTCGAGGTCGCGCGAAACGGCGCGGGGCTGCAGACCCAGGTCAATCCACGACTTGCACTGGCCGTAGACGTTGGTCTTCCACTCTTTGTGACCTTCGAGAATCCACTGGCTCAGGGCTTGCTCGTACTTGTCGAGCGGCAAGTACCAGTGGTGAGTGGGGCGCAGCACGGGTGTCGAACCGGTGATGGCGCTCACGGGGTTGATAAGGTCAGTTGCGTTGAGCGACGAGCCGCACTTTTCGCACTGGTCGCCGTAGGCTCCGGGAGCGTGGCAGTTGGGGCATTCGCCGATGACGTAGCGGTCGGCCAGGAATTGACAGGCTTTTTCGTCGTAGAGCTGCATCGAATCCTTCTCGATGAATACGCCCTTGTCGTAGAGGCGGCGGAAGAATTCAGAAGCGGTTGCCGAGTGTGTATCGGATGTGGTGCGCGAGTAAACGTCGAACGAGATACCCAGCTCTTCCATCGAATCTTTGATGAGCGTATGGTAGCGGTCGACAATATCTTGAGGCGTGACGCCTTCTTTCTTGGCTTTGATGGTGATAGGCACGCCGTGTTCGTCGCTACCGCCCACGAGGGTGACTTCGCGGCCGTTCAGACGTAAATAGCGGGCATATATATCGGCCGGCACGTATACGCCGGCGAGGTGTCCGATGTGGACGGGACCGTTGGCATAAGGGAGTGCCGTGGTGACGAGAGTACGTTTATATTTCTTTTCCATGCTTTTTTCTTTTCAATTCGCAAAAATACGAAAAAATCGTGTGTCGGCCAATAAAAACCCCGGAAAACGCTAGGAAAGCACTAATTTTCGAGTGTTTTCGAAGGTGACATTCTGAGTAGCGGTGTTTTGCGTACACTGATACTTAGGATATCTTTCGATGTTTAGTACAGAAATCCGAATAGCCACAAAGGTATTAGCGCAAAATAATCTTTGCAAGGATGATTTTGGATGTGAAAAACGACGGAGTACTCGGCATTCGCCCGAGTACTCCGTCGCGTGGCTATATGTGTCGAGGAGGTTATTCGGTCTTACGGCCGATAAGGTCATCGTTCTCGATGCTGCGCGATGTCTTTTTGACTTGAGTTTTCAGTGAGCCGAAGCGGAAGCTGACAGAGATGCGGCCCTGTATGCCGCGGCGCATGTAGGAGTTGTTGTAGCCGGTGTAGTCGCCGTTGACAATTTCGTTGCGCAGGCGTATATATTTGGGCGAGATTGGGTTGAGTAATTCAGCGCGGATGTTCAGGCGGTCGTCTTTGAGGAATGCGCGGCTGAGCGAGATGCCGTAGTAAGAGCCGCTGCTGAACGATTGCGTCCAGCGTTGGTACACGTCGTTGACCTGGCCGCCGTGGTAGAAGAAGTAGATGCTCGACTGGAGCTTCCAGGGTAGTTTCTGCTGTATATTGGTGTAGACGAATGGGCTCCAGCGCGAGAGCGACATGCCGAGCTGCGAGAATCGAGCGTAGGTGACATGGCCTTGGAGCATGAATTGCGTCTTCGCGGTGGGCGACCACTGCATGAATGTTCCGATGGTGAGGTTGCGTTCGTGGCCGATGTTTCGGTAGGTGGAGTTGATGATGTTGTCGTCGTCGAGGAAGCGGACGGCAGCTATGCTGTTGTTGATGAATGCGTAGTCGGCCGAGAGTTGGAAATTGAACTTATTCTTGATGAGCATGTATGTGAGCTTGGCCGATTGGCGCCGTGCGCTGCCCAGGTCGGGGTTGCCGTAGTCTTTGTTTGTGGGGCTGATGGTGATGGCCGGGTTGAGGAAGTTGATGCCGGGGCGGTTGATTGATGTCGAGTAGTTGGCGGTCAGCGAATTGGCGCCGTTGATTGCCCATGAGATGGCGGCGCTGGGTACGAGGTCGTTTAGGTTGGCCGAGTACTCGGCTTCGGAGCCGTCGGGGTAGCTGGCTTTCATGTGCGAGTATTCGTAGCGGAGGCCGGCGCGGAGATTTACGCGCCCCAGGGCCACGGAGTATTGGCCGTAGACGGCGGCGATGTCGGTGTTGTGGCGGAATTCGTTGTCGGCTGAGCCCATGCCGGTGTAGTCGAATTCGTTGGTGGAGTGGTTGCGTCGGAAGATGCCTTTGACGCCGAAGTCGAGGTTGTGGATACCTAGCTGGCGAGTCCAGTCGGCTTGCAGGGTGTGTTCGTAGAAGCTGAGGTTGTACTTGGCGAGGATTGCCGAGTAGGGGAGCTGCTCAGAGCCGGTGAAGTCGGAGTAGTATGTCTGCGAGTGCGTGCTTTGGTTGGTGTGCGAGATGAGATACGAGAGGGTGTAGACTTCGCCCTTGCGGTGGGTGTTGTGCTGGAAGTTGACGGCGGCGTCGAAGTCGATGTAGCGTTGGTAGGGGTTGTCGGTAGTAGAGCGGAAAGAGCCGAGAGTTTGCTCGATGCCGTCGGCATCGCGGCCGATGGTTGCTTCGTAGGCCGAGCCGCGGCTTGCTATGTCGTAGGCGTAGCCGCTGATTTCGGCGGTGATGAGGTTGAGCGTGTCGAGCTGATACGATGCGTCGAGTCCGAAGAATTCGAGGTCGCCGTCGTTGCGGCTATTAGAGTTGCCGATTCGGCTGATGCCTCCGGGGTAGTCTGTGCGCGATTCGGTGCGGGTTTTGTTTTGAGTGCCGCCGACAGGGTTGTAGCCGCCGTAGACGTTGAATGTCACTTTGTCGATTTCAGAGGTGAGCCAAGTGTTGACCGCCGGGGCTTTCATGTCGGTCGAGCAGTGAGAGCTGACGTTGCCGAGTACGCCTTTGATAGCTGAGTGGCTATCGGTGACGATGTTGAGGATGGCGGTGGTGCCTTCGGCGTCGTATTCGGCGCCCGGCTCGGTGATTACTTCGATGCGCTTAATCATCGATGCGGGCAGGGCTGCAAAGAGATCTTTGGCATTGCGGCTGAGCGAGTTGCTGGGACGGCCGTTTTTATAGATTTTGAAGTTGGTGGAGCCGTTGACCTTGATGGTGCCGTCGGGGTCGACGCTCACCATAGGCACTTTGCGCAGGATTTGGTTGAGGGTCGATGTGGGGGCGGTGGGGTCGGCTGTGACGTCGTATTCGAGGCGGTCGATTTTCTTGACTACCAGAGGGCGCTGGGCTGTGACGGTGATGTTTTCGAGTTGCTGAGTGTCGTCGGTCATGGTCAGGGTGCCGAGGTCGGCTGTGGCCTGCGAGTTGCCGACGGTGAATTTGGTGGTGCTTTCGACCATGCCTACATAGCTGAGAGTCAGGCGGTAGTTGCCGGCTTGGCTGATGGTCTGGTTGATTTCGCCCAATTCGGTGGAAGTGCCGGATATGGCGGCGACGGTGGCTGAATCCGGAAATATGCGGTAGGTGACGTAGGGGAGAAAATCGCCGATGGTGTCAACGACAGTAGCTTTTACGTTGTAGGCCTGAGCGGCCGAGGCGGTGATGAGTGTGATTGCTGCGAATAGCGTGCGAAGTGTCATTTTTGAAAATTCTGAGTTTTATATTGCTTTTTCATTTTATGTTTCTGAATATAAGACACAGTAATTGGTCAAAAAATGACACGAGCCGGCAAAAAAATAGAAATTAAAAGTAATCGAATACTTAACTTCTTGTTTCTATATGGGTAATAGAAATGTAGAGGAAGTGTGCCATTGAAACACTTCCTTCACTAAAAAACTAAATAAATTAGAATGAGATTATTCCTCCTCTTCGATAAGCATTTGGCGCTTAAAGATTTGCTTGAACGAGATGAGTGTCTCGGTGCGAGCAAAGCCGAGGGCTTGGATTTTCTGCAGTACGTGCAGCAGGTGGTCGTTGTTGCGAGCGTATAGCTTGATGAAGATATCGTACTGGCCGGTGGTGTAATGACATTCGACGAGTTCGGGAATCTTTTCAAGGGCGGTAACTACGGAGTTGAACTGTGCGGGGTCGCGCAAGTAAAGGCCAACGTAGGCGCAAGTTTCGTAGCCTACAGCAGTGGGGTCAATGAGGCATTCGCTGCCCTTGATGATGCCGATTTGTGTGAGACGCTGAATGCGCTGATGGATAGCTGCGCCTGAGACGCCGCACTCGCGTGCGATTTCCAAATAGGGTTTACGAGCGTTGACCGACAGGTTTTTAAGAATTTTTAGGTCAAGATGATCTAACGATTGGCGCGACATATGATAGAGTTTCTGATTATTATCGAGTTAATGTATTAAAAGTCAATTATTCCCAAGTGTAGCGCTTGCTGTGGCTGAATAAGGCTGCGATAGCCGAAATGCCTTGGCGCAGCGGGCGTGTTGCGGCCAGAAATGGGAGTGTGAGTAGGAGTCGACGGCCGCATAAGGCGCGAGTGGCCGGTAGCCAAGCAAGCCCGACGGGGTACCATACAGCGAGTGCTGCGGCAGCGCATGCCCAAGTGGCTAGGTTGTAGGGGGGTAGGGCAGCTGCGACTAGTGGAATGACCAGCCCGGCGGCGTAGCAAAGCCATCCTAGTCCATGAATTAGGCGTGGGCGGCGTTTGATGAATCGAGCGGTGAACAGTCGTCGGCGTCGGCGTTCGCGAGCGATGCGACGTGAGTTGTTGCCGGTGATTTCGACTATAGATTCGAGGCTGAGCTCGATGGCCGTATTGTCGGCGGTGGCGATTGAACTTACGAATATGTCGTCGTCGCCATCGCGTAGGTTGAGGTGGCTCGAGAAGCCTTTGGAGTTGAAAAATATGTTGCGAGTGTAGGCGAGGTTGTATTCGCAGCCGCGCCAGGGATGGCCGTGGAGAGCATCGCCGAGCCAGCGAGCCGAGTCGGCAACATAGTCGAAAGAGCGTGTGCGCTTGCCCCAGCCGGTGTCTTCGTAGGGAGCGGCGGTGGCAAAGCCGAGTACCAGTTGGGTGCTGCTGTTGGCTGCGAAGTGCTGCATCATCTTAGCCAGCCAGTGGCGCGAATCAATCACAGTGGACGCACCGGTAAGGACCACTACGGGGTAGCGAGCGGCTTTGATGCCGAGGGTAATGGCTAGCTTTTTGCGGCTTAGGTTGCGGGCGCCTTCAGGTGTGTGTGTCTGATAGAGGTTGTGGTGCGAGAGCTGTAGAGCTTCGACTACGTCGCGCACTTGTGGAGTGTCGCCCTCGTTGACGACGATTACTTCGAATTCGCCATCGTATTCTTGACTCAGTAGCTGGGGCAATAGCTGCTCTAGCGCGCTGTATTCGTCGGCCGAGTAGACGATAATCGAGGCTCCGCAGATGCTACCTGAGGCTTCTGTGCTGCCTTCGGTGGCGTCGCAGGCGCGTCGGCGACGGGCTATCGGGATGACGGTGAGTAGAAATATGGCGAGCGCTATCAGTGATGCTGCCACACCTATAGCGGGCAGCAACCAGTCGGCGCTTGCTAAGTCAAATGATGGGAATTCCATTAAAAATATTTACAATCGTTGATTCAAGATGCAAAATTACTAAATATCCGCGAGCAAATCCAATAAAATGCTTACAATTTTTAGTTTTTCACGAGCTAAATGATAAAAATGACCGTTTCCCTTAGATAGGGCGACGGTCGTATTCGATTGAATGGCGAGCAACTATGCTTTTTTTAGCGACTGGCCAAGCAAGGTTGCAATTATTTGCACCATGCGGCAGCTGGAGTGGTTTTGCAGAAAGCGATAGATAAGCCACGGACCGTAGACGCCTGTCGTAAGTGATAAGATACTATGGCACCACCACGGCAACGCTATAAAGTGGTGCAGGCCTTGCTGCGCGGCGACATTGAAGTACCACGACAGCAGGAAAATGATGTAGTTGGCGCCGATGAGGTGGTCGAGCACGGTGATGTGGTAGCGTTCGAGTAGCTTGGCTACGGAGATACACATGGCGATGCCGCACAGCGAGCATAGCATGATGTAGGGCGTGCCTTCGGCGGCGAAGAATAGTGCAGCCCAGGCGGTGGCGGCGCCTGCGAGGAATAGAGGCGAAGTCCAGGGTATGAGGCGGTCGAGCGTGGCGTGGTAGCGTCCGAAGGCTGCGCCGATGGCGAAATAGACGCCCAGGCGAATTACTTCGTTGATGGAGAAGTAGCAGCGGACGATGATGTTCATGTAGGGCAGGGCAGCGAATAGCGCTATTAAAGCCCCATATATCACGATTTCCTTAATGCCGGCCTTTTCGCCAAGAGTGATTACGGCGTAGTTGAACACCAAGAGGATGAAACTGACGTGAAGAAACCAGAAGTATGGGATGACCAAGCGGTTGGTGAACACAAGTGCGCGAACGATTTCGAGGATGCTTATTTCGGCTCCGCCATCGTCGGCAAAGTCGGCCAGCAAAGTCCTTGGTATGAACGTGACAATGGTGAGGAAAGCAAACGGCAGCAGCAGTCGCTTTATTTTTGTGTAAGTGAATTGTCCGATGCTCGGGCGCGCTTCGGGTGCGCGAAGGCGTGTGGTGAACACCATCAGGAAGCCGGATACAAATAAAAACACGGGCATTCGGAAGCTGAAGAGCATCCGATAGAATAGCATCGAGCGGCCGAAGTTGCCGTCGGGATATTCGTGAAAGGAGTGCCCGAGCACCACGAGGATGATGCCGATGACTTGTAGGTATGCTATGTATTTGATGAATGGCTTCATTAGCGCTGCAAAAGTAGTGATTTTTTGCGGAATGGGAAAGAGATGCCGGTGTGGTGATAAAGAAATAGGGCCGACCCGAGTTGGGCCGACCCTATATATAATAATGTGTAAGTCGTCGGGAGGTGATTACTTCACGATTACCTTGGTGGCGTTGTTGCCTTGGCGACGGATGTAGAGGCCGGGAGTGAGGTCGCCGTTAACGCGAACGCCCTGGAGGTTGAAGAATTCAACGGGAGCATTTTCGTCGATTTCAACGTCGCTGATGCCGTTTACTTCTGTGAATGTAACGGTCATTGTCTTGAGACCGCAAGTAGCGCCGTTGCTGGGGTTGGTGATGTCAACGCTGGTCACGGTTGCTTCGGTGCCGAAGGTGAGAACGTTGTCGGCCAGAGTGCCTGTGCTGAATGTGCAGGTGCCCGAAAGAATGCTTGCATAATTTGTGGTTTGGGGTTCGAACTCAATAGAAGTGAGTTTATAGCCCTGCTGGCAAGATACGGTAACTACAGAATTCTTGAAGAAACGGAATGACCAAGTTTTATCGGTCTCGGCCTTTTGGCAGTAGAGACGGGTGGGGTTGCCGGTTGCATTGGTGCTGATGGTGATGCCGTTTGCGGTGAAGAGGTTGCCGTTTGCGAGGTCAATCTTGTTGTTGCCGGTTGTGCCGTCAGGTTCTGAATCTGCAAGCGAGTATGCGGGGTCGAGGGTCGAGGGGTCGGTGAAGTTGAAGGTGGCGGTGTTGCCGCTAACTGCTGTGGGTTCTTTGATGGTGAATTCAGCGGTAGCAACGGCAGAGTTGTCCAAACCTTCCTTTACGGCGATAGCCTTCAGAGTGAGCGCTTCGTTTACGACGATAGCTTCGGTGTAAACGGTCGAAGCGGTGGTAGGCTCGGTGCCGTCGGTGGTGTAGTAGATAGTAGCGCCTTCGGTAGCAGAAGCGATGGTCACTTCAGTGCCGGCGAGTACAGCGCCGCCATTGGGCGAGAAGGTGGGAGCAGCAACGATTTCCTTGCCTGAAGCAGAGGTGATCGATACGGCGAGAATTTGAGCAGTGCCTTTGTATGCACCTACGAAGCCAACAACGTTGAGGTTTTCACCAACGGGGATTTCTACATTGGTCCATTGCTGATAGAGGGTGATAGAACCGGTTTCGTCGGTCATGGTGAAGTTGCGGTCGTTGCCTTCAACAGCAGCAATCGATACGCCTTCGAAAGATACGTAAGCGTAAGCTATATCGGCAGAG
This sequence comes from uncultured Bacteroides sp., assembly GCA_964456545.1. Lineage (GTDB taxonomy): Bacteria > Bacteroidota > Bacteroidia > Bacteroidales > Muribaculaceae > CAG-873. The sequence goes on along the minus strand of CAYWAM010000026.1, from coordinate 13,476 downwards.
ATTTCTTCGATAGCGTAAGCTTCGGGAGCGATAGCAGTACCGGCTACGCCATCAGCGAAAGTTTCAGCAACGGGAGTAGCAAACTGTTTGAGGCCATTGTGTTCGCTAATTGTGCCTTCGATGCCGGCGGCGATAGTCATACCGTTTTCGAAGGTTTTGTTTACAGAACCATAAACGAGGGTGCTACCTGTGTTGTCCTGGATGTAAAGGTAGTTGCCGTTTTGGTAGATAGCGGTTACGGGCGAAGTGATGCGAGCCTTAGTGCCGATAGCGAGTTCCATGAAAGCAGCGATGTTAGCTACTTCGGTAGTGGCAACTTCACCTGCATCCTTGCTGGTTAATTTTACAATTCTGCTATTGGTGGTGTACTGAGGGGTATTGCCCTTATAGTTAACGAGGTTGCCGTATACTACTACTTCGTCGCCTTCTTTGAGTTGGTCGGTAGAAGTGAACTTATCGCCGTTAAAATATTTGCCTCGGTATACGCTGAGGTTAGAAGCACCGTCGGTGATGGTGTAGGTGGCATTGCCATAAGAAGTATCGATAGATACAGTCTTTACGGTACCATAGGTGTAGGCTTCTACAGAGCCGTTTTCGTCGAGGCTCTTAGCGATAGCGAGAGCAGCGGTCGCATTGTAGGGGTCAGCTTCGGTGCCTGTGCCCTTTGCTTCGCCGGCAGGCTTTTGATCTGAAGAAAGAGCAGCGCTTGAAGTTACAACCATAGAGGCAATACGGAGTTGCTTGTCGCCATTGAATGTGATTGATGACTGGCCGGTTGTTGCTGTGAAAGTAACTTTGTTGTTAGCGATTCCAGAAGCGGTCCATCCATCGCTTACGATGGCGGTAGTAGCTTTGCTGCCGTTAGCTATTGAAATTTCGATATTGCTGAAAGTAATACCGGTGGGTGCGGTAATTGTCAGAACAGAGCCTTGGTAGATGCGGAGGTCGCTTGCCGGGCCTGCGTAATCGCTAGTCGATCCGGCTTTTTCAAGATTGAATTCGCAGCCTGAAATGGTAGCGCTCCAGTCACCTGCAGCATTTTTTGTCCATGAATAGTCGCTCCAAGCACCGCTTGGGAGGGTCGTTGTCTCAGCTGCTGACATAGAGCCGATGCCGAGCACAACTGCCAATGAAAGTAAAAATTTTTTCATGCGATTGTAGTTATTTGGTTAATGTTGAGTGGTTAGCGTTGTACTTTGCGAATGAGGAGGATTTCGGTGGGGAAGTGGTCGCTGTAACCGTTGAGGTACGAGCCCGAGGCGTGAGTGCGCTTGGGGTAGCCTTGGCGGGTGCCTTCGGTGTCTTTGAGGAATTCGAAGTTGTGAACCATGGCCTTGTGGAAGTGCCAATTGAATTCGCCGGTCGCGTCTTTGTTGACGAGGTTGCCGGAGATGATAATTTGGTCAAATAGATTCCACGAGCTCTTATAGGCAAGGGTGCCGATGCCGTCGTCGAGCATTTTCCAGAAGGGGTTGAAGAACTCGTGCTCACCGATGCCGTCGGCTTTTTTCTTGCCGCCAAGTACTTTGGCGCATGATTTGTCCATGGGGTCGTCGTTGAGGTCGCCCATGATGATGACGCCGCGTTCGGGCTCGGCTTGCCAGATGGAGTCGGCAATCTCGAGGCAGAGAGCGGCAGCAGCTTCGCGGCTGGGCGATGATTGCTCGGCGCCGCCGAGGCGCGAAGGCCAGTGGTTGACGATGATAGCGACGGGCTGTCCGAGCAGGAGTCCGGTGACGCACATCTGATCGCGAGTGGCAAATGATACGGCTGTCAGTCGGTGGTTGGTGACGTTCTGCAATTTGAAGTATCGCGGATTGTAGAGCAGGCCGACGTCAATGCCGCGGCGGTCGGGTGAATCGTGGTGGCAAATTTGAAGATTCCAAGGCTTGAGCTCGGGTTGGTTTACGAGGTCTTCGAGCACGCCGCGGTTCTCGATTTCGCTAACGCCGATGATGGCCGGGCCTTTTGGAGTTACCTTGGTGGTGAATTGCGAGATGGCGTAAGCCAGGTTGTGAAGCTTGTTGTTGTATTTGCGAGAGTCCCATTGCTTCGAGCCATTGGGAGTGTATTCTAGGTCGCGTCCCAGTGGATTGTTGGGGATGGTGTCGAAAAGATTTTCAAGATTGTAGAAGGCGACGCCGGCGGCTTGCATTCCTTGAGCAAAAATAGCAGGAATCGAGGCGGCAATCACCAGTGCTGTAATGAAGAGTTTCTTAAGCATGGTCTATGTGGCTTGTTTTATTGTCGAGAGTTTTTTCCGGTACAAAGATACGCAATTTTTTTTATTTAATGTGTGGGTGAGACTTCGAAAGTGTTTAGTAATTATGAAAATTAGGTAAAAAAATGGCAAGGGCGGCTATTTGAGATTTGTAGCGATTCGTTATTAAGACTTTCATGGCGAGATTCAACCGCACGGATGCCGAATCCGGATGCGTTGTCGACGCGGGTAGAATGCTGAAAAATGGCCCCGCGTAGTTGTTAAAAATTTGTAAAAAATCTTTACAACTCTTTGTGAGAATTAAGAATAGTAGTATTTTTGGAGTCGCTAAAGCCCCGACGAAGCGTCGACGGGGCTGCTATTATTGGCTACCTAAACATAGTTAAGCTACTAAACACGTAATTATCAATCAATAACAAAACCGCATGAGAATTAAACTGTTCTTATTAGCCTTGCTTTCGGTAATGATGCCGATAGTGGCTCAGGCCGCAACCCTCACGGGTGTGGTGATTAACAGTACATCGGGCAGCCCGATCAGCGGCGCAACGGTGACGCTGCGTAGCTCCGGAGGGTTTGCCACGACCGGGTTCAATGGCGATTTCCGCCTAGAAGCACAGCCCGGCAACGATTATGTCGTAATTAGCTGCGACGGTTATCAGCCCAAGGGATTGGATGTGACCATAGCTAATGGCGCCAACGACTTGGGCCAGGTGCGCCTGGAAAAGGTGCTCGACGCCAGTGAATACTATGGCGATGCCGATGACTTGGTGTTCGATGAAAACGTACTCGAAGACGAGGACGACAACACGCAGAGCGTCGCCGCTCTGACCGGCGCCAACGACGATATCTACTACAGCACCGCTTCGTACAATTTCGGCCCGATGTATTTCCGTTATCGTGGCTACGATAGCCAGTATCAGGCGGTTTATATCAATGGCGTGCAGATGAATGACCTGATTCGCGGTCGCTTCACATTCTCGTCGCTGCTTGGTATGACCTCGCGCGCATTCCGCAATAAGACCACCACCGTTGGTATGGGTGCCAGCAACTATGGCTTCGGCGACATCGGCGGTTCGGTCAACTACAACACTACAACCGACCTTTACGCAACCGGCTTCAACGGCTCGCTGGCTTTTACCAACAGCAACTATATGTTCCGCGGTATGGCTACTTATGCCACCGGCCTGAATAGCAAGGGTTGGGCTCTGACTGTGAGCGCAATCGGTCGCTATGCTAAGGAAGGTGTTATCGACGGTACATTCTATAACTCGGGAGGTCTGTTCTTCTCGCTCGAAAAATATATCAACGACAACAACCAGCTGGTGCTCACCGCTTGGGGTGGCCCGACACAGCGTGCTACCGCTACCGGTACATATCAAGAAGTGTATGACCTGCTCGACGACAACCTTTACAACCCCAACTGGGGCTGGTATCAGGGTAAGAAGCGTGCGGCTCGTATCACCGAGACTTACGACCCCACCGCTATGCTCAACTGGCTCTACAAGAAGGGCTCGACTTCGGTTAATACCGCTGCTGCCGTGACCTACAACTACTACAACCGCTCGGCTCTGCAGTATTATAAGGCCAATGACCCCAACCCTACCTACTATCGCTACTTACCGTCGTACTATCTCGACGACAACGACCAGCCCACCGAGCAGAGTGAATACTACACTTGGCTGTGGCAAAACGACCAGAGCTTCTCGCAGATTAACTGGGATAACCTCTATCGTGTCAACGAACTCAATAACTATGCCAACACCACGCTGCCCGAAGATAAGAAGCAGGGTGCAAGCTATATCCTCGAAAATCGTATCAACACGACTCTGAACTTCAAGCTCAATAGCTACGTGAACACTCGCCTGAACAAGTATGTCAGCTTGCAGGCCGGTGCAGCCGTGAGCTACGCTTGCTCGCAGAACTACAAGACCGTGCGCGACCTGCTGGGCGGTGAGTTCTGGGTTGATATTGACCCCTTCAGCGACCGCGACATCACGCTGGCTCCTGACAACTTGGTCAACGACTTCAACTATGCCGACCCCTACACCCACCGCGTGTACAAGGGCGATAAATTCGGCTACAACTACAGCCTCTATGCTCTCAACGCCAAGGCTTGGCTGCAGAACACTGTGACGCTGCCCCGTTGGGATATCAACTACGGTATGTCGATCTCGCACACACAATATCAGCGCAACGGCCATATGCGCAACGGCCGCGCTCCCCTGACCTCGTATGGCAAGGGTAAGTGGCAGTCGTTCGACAACATTGGCCTGAAAGTGGGTGCGACCTTTAAGCTCGACGGTCACAACTACTTCCTGGGCCACGCCGAATACTCGACTCGCGCCCCGCTGGCCGACGCTATCTATCTGATGCCTCGCGTTAAAAATGACGTAGTCGACGGTGTGTCGTCGGAACGTATCCTCGCCGGCGACATCGCCTACACTTGGAACTATCGCCGCTTCCGCGGTTCGTTGGCTGCCTTCGCTACCATGTCGGACGACGGTATCGAGCGCACCGGCTTCTACGATGACCGCTACAACTCATACTCTTACTTCGTGCTGTCGGGCGTGAAGAAGGTCTATAAGGGTGTAGAACTCGGCATGGCTTATAAGATTACTCCGTCGCTGACCGCTACTTTTGCCGGCACTTACGCTCGCTTCCAGTACAAGAATAATCCGCAGGGTACTCGTTCGTTTGAAAACGGCCTGCACGCTGATACCACCCAGACCGTTTACCTCAAGAACTACTACGTAGGTTCGACCCCGCAGTACGCTGCCAATATCGGCCTCGACTGGGCTGCCCCCGGCATGTGGTTCTTTGGCATCAACGGTACGTTCCAGGGCGATGCCTACGTGAACCTGTCGCCTGCTTACCACGAGAAGCTGTCTGACCTGTGGGCTTCGTACCCCGACAAGGAGCAGCTCCAGGCTAAGATTAATGAACTCTCGGCTCAGGATAAACTTAAGAATGCATTCACGCTGAACCTCTCGATTGGTAAGGTTATCTACATCAACCGTTCGGTGTCGATGAATATCAATCTTAGTGTAAACAACGTACTCAACAATCGCGATGTCGTGACCTACGCTTACCAGCAGGGCCGACTCGATACCAAAAATTACGATCGCAACGCTTACCCCAACCGTTATACCTACGCTCAGGGTACACGTGCCTTCCTTAACGTAGGTATCCGATTCTAAACCCAATCAGCAATAAGAAAGATGAAAAAGATATCATTATATATCACCACATTGGTGCTGGGTGCGACGGCGATGCAGTCGTGCTCCGACAACTGGGAACGCCCGCCGATGGACGTCCCGGCTTATCCGGCCGGATTCGAGGCCACAATGTCAATTGCCGAGCTCAAGCAGATGTACTGGCAGGATCAGGAAACCTATGGCACTGAAATCGGCAAGCTCAACGGCAAGGAAATCTGGATTGCCGGTTCTGTAGTGTCGTCGACCGAAGCCGGTAACATCTACAAGACTGTAGTGCTGCAGGATGAATCGGGCGCTATCACTATCGGTATCGACACCACAAATATCGAGACTATCTACCCCATGGGTGTAGGCATGGCTGTGAATGTCACCGGTCTGTGCATCGGCCGCTACAATGGCCTGGTGCAGCTCGGTCAGCTCCAAGGCACGGGTGTGAACCGTATCACAAATGCTGAGTTCAATCCCCACACAATGCTCGACTTCTACTCGGGCCGCCTCGACACGGCTACAGTGACCATTCCCGAGATGGACGCTGCCGCTAAGACTACCGAAGGCAAAATCGAATGGCAGAGCCGCTTGGTTCGCATCGATAATGTGAATTTCGTAGAAGCCGGCCAGCCCTTCACCAACGGCAACACCACCTCGCGCAATATCGTCGACAGCGAGGGCAACCGCATGATTGTTTACAATAGCTCGTATGCCGACTTTGCTTACGACCTGATGCCTTCGGGCCAGGGTTCGGTAGTTGGTATCCTTTCGTGCTACCGCTCGTCGTGGCAGCTGTTGCTTATCGACAAGGCCGGTTGCATCGGCTTTGACGAAGTAGTAGCTCCTGACCAGCCCGGTGTTAATGAGCCCGCAGGCGACGGTACAGTCGCTTCGCCCTACAATGTGGCTAAGGCTCTGCAGGTGGCTCAGAGTGGTTCGATTCCCGAAACAGAAGTTTGCATTAGCGGTGTCATCGATGCTATCACAGAAATCGACCCTTCGTTTGGCAACGCTACTTATTCAATCAACGATGGCACCGGCACGGCTTCGATTGTAGTATATCGCGGCTATTACCTTGATGGCGCCAAATTCACCGCTACCGACCAGCTCGAAGTTGGTAAAAAAGTCACCGTTCAGGGTAAGCTGATTGTGTACAATGGCACTCCGCAGGTCAACCAGGGCAACCGCCTTCTGCAGTATGGCGATGAAAACTCAGCTCCCAAGCCCACCGAAGGTTTGACTCTGCTGGGCGAAAGCGATGCCAATGGCTTGACCGGCTGGACCAATACTAATGCAGCTGTCTGGATTTGGAAAGAATACAGCGGTCGCTACTATCTCAATGGCCAGCTCTTCGGCGTGACTGAAGTTCCGACAGAAGACGCTTATATGATTTCGCCGAAACTGACTGTTGCCGCCGATGCATCGTTCTCGTTTGAGCACGCTGCCAAGTTCCAGGATAGCGGCCTGCGCACCGAATGTGGCATCGTAGTACGCGAGGCCGGCGCTGAAGCGTGGACTGCTCTGACCTTCCCCACTTGGCCCGAAGCCGGTGCGTGGACATTTGTCAATAGCGGAAGCGTCTCGCTGGCCGATTATGCCGGTAAGACCATCGAACTCGGCTTCAAATACGGCTGCAAGGCCACCGATACTTGGGAAATTCGCAATCTGAACCTCGTCAACGTACAGGTTGCCCAATAATCAGCTTTTAATCGAATCAGACAATGAAAAATCTGAAAAAATATATCTACGGTGCTCTGGCGGTGGCTGTTGCCGCTGTGATGCCCTCGTGCCAGGACGACTTCGACGAGCCTACCGTCGGCGGTGAGATTCCGGTGGCTACTATGGAAGCCAATACGACGCTGATGCAGCTTAAGGAGTGGATGTGGGACGACTCAAACAACTACTGCGAGACGGTATATACCGTCGAATGGTACAACACCCCCGAGGCTGAACGTACTGAGGAAATGAAGACCGAAGGTACGCACGTCATCGTTAAGGGTCGTGTGGTTTCGTCGGACTATGCAGGCAACTGCTTTAAGTATGTAGTGCTGCAAGACGAAACAGCTGCTCTGAACTTCTCGGTAAATACTTACAATCTTTATCTGAACTATCGTGTAGGTCAGGAAATCGTCGTGGACCTTACGGGTCTTCATGCCGGTAAGTATCGCGGCCTCGAACAGGTCGGTTTCCCGAGCTACAACTCGTCGATTCCGGGCTATGAAACTTCGTTTATGGCTCCCGAGCTTTTCGCTCGTCATCTCGAACTCAACGGTCACCCCGATGTGTCGAAGGTCGACACTACTGTCGTAGAGCGCTTCAGCGATCTTGGCGTGACCCCGGCCGAACTGCGCAAGTGGCAGAGCCGCCTTGTGCGCTTCAACAATGTTAAATTCGTGGCCAACGCTACCACTCCGACTCTCTCGACCTACCATTCGAGCGGTGTCACTCAGCAAATCACTGACAGCGAAGGCAACACCCTCGATATCCGCACCAGCGGTTATGCCAACTTCTGGAATCAGGAACTGCCCGAGGACAAGTGCGACGTAGTGGCTCTGCTTGGCTACTATGTGAACCTGGCCGGCACCGGTGGCTGGCAGCTGACACTGATTGATATCAACTCAATCATGAACGTTGGTAATCCTACCGTGTCTAAGGGTGAGGAAGGCAACCCCTACAATGTGCTCGAAGCCATTGCTTATCAGGTGAACAGCCAGGATCATAGCGGCTGGGTTAAGGGTTATATCGTAGGTACTGTCGCTCCCGAAGTCGAGACCATCTCGTCGAGTGCCGACATCGAATGGGGTGCTGAAGCTACTTTGCGCAATACCCTCGTTATCGGTCAGACTCCCGAGACCAAGGATATCGCAGAGTGTCTCGTAGTGTCGCTGCCCCAGGGCTCAGACCTGCAGACCTATGGCGCACTCCGTGAGAACCCCGAAAATCTTGGCAAGGAAATCGTGATTCGCGGTACGTTTGCTCAGTACATGGGCACATATGGCCTGACCGGCAACGATGGCTCAGCTTCTAATTTCCGTATCGAAGGCATAGACTTGGGTCCTGTTGAACCTGAAAAGGGTGAAGGTACTGAAGCTAGCCCATATAATGTGACAGAGGCTATCGCCTTGAACAATCCTGCTACTGTGGCATGGGTTACGGGCTACATCGTAGGCGTATTTAACTACGACAATAATTCGTCTTTCGAGAATACAATCCCCACAACCGTCAATACTTGCGTGGCAATCGCAGCTTCGCCCAACGAGACTGTGTCGAGCAAGTGTATGGCTGTGCAGCTCCCCGCAGGCGATATCCGCTCGGCTGTCAACCTCAAGGATCATCCTGAAAACCTCGGCAAGCAAGTTACTTTCCAGGGCTCGCTCGAAAAATACTTCGGTGTAGCAGGTATCAAATCGGTCACTGCCTACAAGATGGATGGCGCCGGCACTACGCCCAGTACGCCCGGCACTGCTGAAGGCGACGGTACACTGGCTTCGCCCTACAATGCAACGGCTGCGTTGGCTGTAGCAAAGGCGCTTTCGGCCGACGGCAAGCAGAATGCCTACGTGAAGGGTAAAGTTGCATCTATTAGCGAAATCGATACTTCTTCGTTTGGCAACGCCACATACACCATTACCGATGGCTCTGCTAATCTGAGTGTATATCGTGGTTACTACCTCAATGGCGATAAGTTTACTTCGGCCGACCAACTCAAAGTTGGCGACGAGGTAGTGGTTCTCGGCGACCTGGTGAACTATATGGGAAATACTCCTCAGTTCACAAGCGGTAGCCAAATCGTAAGCCTCAATGGCTCTGGCTCTGGCTCGGGTTCGGGCAGCGGAGATACCCCTGCTGAAGAAGATACCACCAAGGGCAATTTCAGCACCTTCAATGGCGGCTCGCCTAACTCGAAGTATACTACCTATACTAATGCTACCGGCTGGGAAGTTGACAACTCATGCATCCTCAGCGGTCTGGCAGACGGTGCTACCGAGCAGAATCCCCGCTTTGCCTTTATCGGCGGCGCTTCGACTTTGGCTGTCTGCATCAATGGTAAGGTTACCGCGCCCGGTACGCTGACTTCGCCCGTGATTGAAGGCGGTATCAAGAAACTGACCTATAATTACGGTTTCGCCTATAGCGATACTAAGTGTCAGTATAAGATACAGTTCATTCAGAACAACGAAGTCGTAAAGGAAGAAGTTGTGACCCTCGAAAACTTCACAACTAAGACTGCTTACGAGTACTCGCTCGATGTGAACATCACCGGTGATGTTCAGATTAAGTTTGTCAACGCAAGCCTCTCGGGTAAGTCGACTAATAGCGACCGTATCGCAATCTGGAACATGACCTGGGAATAATCCCTGTCTGATATAAATATTAAGCCGAGACTGTGCATCAGACGCAGTCTCGGCTTAATTTTTGTTAGCTGGTAATCAGAAGTTGACGGCCAGTACCAAGCGCCCGGGTGCGATGGCCAGCGTTGGGGTGACGCCGACGCTATTGCGCGAGTTGGCGCCTAAGGCCGGATTGCCGCGGAATAAGTCGACGAATTCGTTGACCGGATCGAGGAAGAACGCCGCAATGTGGCCCAAAACCGAAGAGCCCAGTAGCTCGTAGCCGTTTTCTACGATTGAACGCTTGCCCTTGTAGCTGAGTTCGCCGAGGATGCTGCCAACAACCGGGGTGATGAATAGGTCTTGGTATGATGGACGTTCCATGAAGGCTTCGATGCCGAATTCCCAACCGATAGTTGAGATGGCGGCCGAGTAGAGCATCGACCCCCAAAAACTGAAGCCACACGAGCGGGCAGCCATGAAATAGGCCAGCCCGGCGTAGGGGTGAAGTACGTAGTTGAAAATCGGGTTGTCGTGGTCCCATTCGGGGTTGCGCACGAAGATGTTGCGCCACCAGCGTTTGAACATTGGAGTTCCTTGAATTTCTTTGCGGTTCCAAGCTGTGGCATCTTCGGGTAGCAGTTCGAGTACAAACAGGGTGCCTACGAAGGCACCTGATAGTACGGCGGTGTTTGTCCACAGGCGTTCCCAGCTTTGCCCGGTAGAGTGTGTGGAGTAGGGCAGACGGTAGGGTGAGGTCCAGCCGTGGCGAGGTTTCGGCAAATTTGCGCTCAATTCGATTGGAGTGATGTCAGTTTTCACCGCAGAGCCTTTAGCAAGGTCGGTTGTGTGGGTGGTTGAGTCCGTGTTAACATCTTGTGCTACAACGTCGAGAGGAGCTGCCAATATCGTAATTGGTAGCAGGAGAGTAAGTATGTTTCGTGTCATAGTTGATATAAATCTCACTGCAAAAATAACAACTTTGGCGCGAAAATGTGAAGCGTTGTGACTAATTTGGCGCGCTTTAGGAAAAAAGTTGCCAACATTGTTGCGGTCAGTAGCTCGTCATATTGTGAGTGGGATTGTCGGTTTACTTAGCGTGTCGTATTGTGGAAAAATGTAGAGACGTCATTCACTTCAGTTTCGTCTCAATTGTGATAAATGTGCTAGTAAACTTCATGGAGAAAATCGGTTGAAAATTGGGTTAAATTGCTTTTTGATAGCTAAAATGGCTGAAATGTGAAAAATAAATTGTATCTTTGTACCAAATATCAAGACGATACAATAAAATAAAAAGCTTTTTATGAATCCAATTAAGAAAACCATCGAGCTCGCTGACGGTCGTACCATCACGCTTGAGACCGGCAAACTTGCAAAGCAAGCCGATGGAGCGGTAGAACTCCGCATGGGCAACACTATGCTCCTTGCCACCGTAGTGTCGGCTAAGGAAGCAGGCGAAGGTGTTGACTTCATGCCGCTGACAGTAGAGTACAAAGAGAAATTTTCATCGAACGGCCGCTTCCCCGGCGGCTTCCTCAAGCGTGAAGGCCGCGCAAGCGACTACGAAATCCTGACTTCGCGTCTCGTAGACCGCGTGCTGCGTCCCCTCTTCCCCGATAACTATCACGCTGATACTTTTGTCAACATCACAATGTATTCGGCCGATGGCGTTGAAATGCCCGACGCTCTCGCCGGCCTCGCTGCTTCGGCAGCACTCGCTGTGAGTGACATTCCCTTCAATGGTCCCATTTCAGAAGTTCGCGTAGCTCGCATCGACGGCAAGTTCGTGATCGATCCTACTTTCGAACAGCTCGAAAAGGCAGATATGGAACTGATGGTAGGTGCAACCTACGACAATATAATGATGGTGGAAGGCGAAATGGACGAAGTTTCGGAAACTGACCTCCTCGAAGCCCTCCGCACAGCTCACGAAGCTATCAAGGCTCAGTGCCTCGTAGTGAAGGAGCTCGAGGCAGCTGCCGGCGCTACTGTTAAGCGCGAATACTGCCACGAAGTGAACGATGAAGACCTCCGCAAGGACGTTCGCGAAAAGTGCTACGACAAGGCTTATGCCATCGCTAAAACCGGCGCAGCCGACAAGCACTGGCGCCAAGAATCATTTGACGCTATCTGCCAGGAGTATATCGACGCTCTTCCCGAAGAAGAACGCGATGAAAAAGAACCTCTGGTGCGCCGCTACTACCACGATGTAGAAAAAGAGGCTATGCGTCGTTGCGTGCTCGACGAAGGTATTCGTCTCGATGGCCGCAAAACTACTGAAATTCGCCCCATCTGGTGCGAAACCGACTACCTGCCCGGCCCTCACGGCTCGGCTGTCTTCACTCGCGGTGAGACTCAGTCGCTCGCTACCGTTACTCTCGGCACCAAGCTCGACGAAAAGATTCAGGACGACGTGCTCAACCAGGGCCGTGAACGTTTCCTGCTTCACTATAACTTCCCGCCCTTCTCGACTGGCGAAGCTCGCCCGCAGCGTGGCGTAGGCCGTCGTGAAATCGGTCACGGCAACCTCGCACATCGCGCACTGAAGCGCATGTTCCCCGATGATTTCCCCTATGTATGCCGCATCGTCAGCGACATCCTGGAATCTAACGGTTCGTCGTCGATGGCTACCGTCTGCGCAGGTACTCTGTCGCTGCTCGACGCCGGTGTGAAGATGAAGCGCCCCGTTGCCGGTATTGCTATGGGCCTGATTTCTGACGGCTCGAAGTATGCAATCCTGAGCGATATCCTTGGCGATGAGGACCACCTCGGCGATATGGACTTCAAGGTGACCGGTACGATTAACGGTATCACTGCTACTCAGATGGATATCAAGTGCGACGGTCTGTCGTATGAAATCCTCGAGAAGGCTCTGCTCCAGGCTCGCGACGGTCGTCTGCACATCCTGAATATCATCAATGAAACCATTCCCGCTCCTCGCGAAGACTACAAGCCTCACGTGCCTCGCATCGTGACCATGATTATTCCGAAGGAACTCATCGGTGCTGTCATTGGCCCGGGCGGAAAGGTTATCCAAGGTATCCAGGAAGCTTCCGGCGCTACAGTATCAATCGACGAAATCCCCGAAGGTGGCTACATCGAAGTGGCTGCAGCCAACAAGGCTTCAATCGATAAGGCTCTCGATATGATTAATGCTATCGTGGCCCTGCCTGAAGAAGGCAAGGTTTACCACGGCACCGTACGCTCAATCATGGACTTCGGCGCATTCGTTGAATTTATGCCCAACCGCGATGGTCTGCTCCACATCAGCGAAATCGCCTGGGAGCGTCTGGCCGATATGGAAGCTTCGGGCCTGAAGGAAGGCGACAAGGTCGATGTTAAGCTCATCGAAATAGACAAGAAGACCGGCAAGTATCGTCTGTCGATGCGCGCTCTGAAGGAAAAACCCGAAGGCTGGGTAGAACCTCAGCGCCGTGAACGCCCCGCTCGCCGCGAAGGTGGCGAAGGCGAACGTCCCCGCCGCGACCGCGGTCCGCGTCGTGAAGGTGGCAACCACGGTCCGCGCCGCGACTAATCAGTCACGAAATAAATTCTAATAATGCCCGATTTCCAAGAGCGGAAGTCGGGCATTATCGTTATTGTGTCTTCGACAGCGAGGCTCGCCCTTTGCTTTTTTTGCTTGTCCTCTGAGACGCAGGCGATGGTGAACGCCGCGCCCGCCCCGCCAACCGCCGAAGGCGCTTTGCTCCGCAAAGAGCGC
>CAYWAM010000025.1:0-34982 GCA_964456545.1 uncultured Bacteroides sp. | reverse complement strand
ATAAGTTTTTTGGCGTCTTTTGCTTATGATTTTTTGTGTATTTACGTGAATCTGTTTAAATTTGCAAAGAATTACCGATAGAGGTTAATGGTATTAACTCGTGGTCGGTAGTTCTTTGTATTTTTAAGCTGATTTTTCACTTTAAAAATACTTACTTATTAATAGAAAATTGCAAATAAATATTATAATATTTTGATGAAAAAAACTACTCTGACATTAGCAGCTGCCGCAGTGCTTTCAACACTCTCGGCGGCAGCCGGCAATCAGGCACTTGCTCCTGCAAAGTTCGACCTGACAAAGCATGTATACCAATTTGAGGCCGAGACGGCTTTCAGTGGTCCTCGCGTTGACAAAATTAATGCTGCTAACAAGCAGATTCTGTCGCGCGCTGCACAAAAGAGCGCAGCAGCGTTCGAAACTCCTACCCCCGACAATCACTATGATAAGTTCTCGGACTTAGGTGACATCGATGGTCCTAATGGCGAAGTATGGTACTACACCATGCAGCTCGAGAACGAAGAAATCAAATACGAGTACTTCTCTGACTACATTCTGCAGTCGTACACAATCGATATCTACGACAATAATCACAAATATGTAGGTACCATTAAGGATAAAATGGACTACCAAGAAGGTGAAGTTCGCGTCGTACAGTGCGAAGTGCTCCCTTCGATTACTCAGAAATTCTTTAACAACGACGATAAGTTCGAAGTGGTGGTTAGCCTCGCTGTAAACTGGAAGCCCGGCATCAACCACTATCGTTCGGTAGTATATCAGCTCGATGGTCAGAAGGATGAATCGGGCGACGACGTGATCGTATCGACCCTTCCCGGCCTTGTGGGCGACGTGCTCGATGCAACTGTGCCCGGTGGCGAAGAAAATGTATACATGACCCTCATGATTGAGGATTACCCCGGCGAGTACCCCTATGATCAGGAAGGTACCGAAGCTGTTTGGGACTACATTATGGGTCTTAACCTTCAGTTCGATATCTACGGCAAGGTTGAAAACAATGGCGACCTCAACCGTGTGCTTTCGCACAAGATTCCTCTGCAGTGCCTCCCCGGCGACCAGGAGAATACCGCCATCATGATTTCGATGTTCGAGAACAACACACCCTATGTTGTGTTCTCGCGCTACAAGGAATCGTTCTACAACCCCTACTACTCTATTGAGCAGGATTTGACCATGCGCGAAGACAATTCGCTCGTCATCGATATCTACAAACTCGGTGCTAATGATGCCAATGTGGTTCAAACTACCGAAGTGAAAGTTACAAAGGATGAAGGCGCTGAAATACTCGCTACTTACTATTCGATTGGCGACCTCCGCTATCGCGGCGACATCAACTTCACCGGCTACGGCAACGATGGCAAGGCTACATTTATCGTCTGCGCCGGCAACAAGTATGTAGGCAACGACGAATCGCTCGTGACTTCGTACTATATCGTTGAACCTGATGGTACAGTTCGCACAACTCTCTTCCGCAACGCTTACTCGGCTGTCAGCATCGCTGACCTTCCCGGCTTTGAGCCCCAAGCATTCTTCGTGACATACGACTACTCGGGCAACGCTATCTACTCGTTCGTTGACCTCGTATCGGGCAAGCAGGCTCTGCAGATTTCCAACATGATTCAAGTTGAAGATTCCGATCCCGACCCCATGACCACCAACATCGCTCGCGTGCTTTCGGGCGACTCGTACATGTATGTTGCTGAAATGCAGTATCCTGTCGACATCGACGACAACTCGTACATGCGCATGGCTTGGTTTGACGCCAAGGGCAAATTCGACCACTTCGACAACGTCAACATGGGCAAGTATGTGTACTACGCACAGTGCTATCTGACCACCGACGCGCTCTCGAATAAGTACTTCTACAGCGATGACAACATGGAGTACATGCTGCTCATCAAGCGCGGCCAGGGCGACGACACCAAGATCGAAGAACTCCTTATCGCTACCGCTCAGTGTGAAGACTATCCCGATGGTCGCGACCTGCTGCTGCTCGGTCCCGATGCCGAGCGCGGTCCCCTCGCTTCTGCTTACGTATACGAATCTGCAGGTTTCCCCACCCTCAGCGTAGCTTACGGCAGCGCCACCAGCAAAATGTATAGCGTTGACTTCTATCGTCTGCCCTTCGACTGGGCTGCCGGTGTGAACGACATCATCGCCGACGCTGACCTCGCTGATGCTCCTGCTGAGGTATTTAACCTCCAAGGCATTCGCATTGCCTCTATCGAGAACCTTGCCGGTCTGGACAACCTTGACGCTGGCCTTTACATTGTTCGCCAGGGCGACGTAACTAAGAAGATTGTTAAGAAATGAATTTAAAAAATATTGTACTGGCAGCCTTGGCGGCTGCCGCTGTGCCCGCTGCATTCGGTGCACCCATCACACCTGCTGAAGCTCTCGCACGTCTTAATGCCGAAGGTGGCAATCGCGCCCCGGCTCGTGTGCGTGTGGCTCCTCGTCTGGTGAGCACTGTGAGCACTGTCGAAGGTGAGCCTGCCGTATATCTTTTCGAAGCCGCTTCCGGTCCCGGCTACATGGTACTCAGCGCTGATGACAGCGCTATGCCTCTGCTGGGCTACTCTGACGAAGGCTCGCTCGACGGCGACAACCTGCCGCCTGCTCTCGAATGGTGGCTTGAAGAGTATACAAAGCAGATTAAATATCTCAATGACAATGGCCTGAAGGCTACTGAGCGTACAGTTGCCGAGCGCGTTGCCATCGCACCTATGCTCACCACCGAGTGGGACCAGGGCGCACCCTACAACGACCAGTGCCCCATGTATGGTACACAGCGCACCTACACCGGCTGCGTCGCTACCGCTATGGCTCAGGTGATGAACTACTGGAAGTATCCCGAAAAGGGCAAAGGCTCTATCACCTACCAGTCGGAGTCGCTCCAGAAGCGTATCTCGCTTGATTTCTCGCTCCGTAAGTTCGATTGGGACAACATGCTCGACGTCTATGTCGACAACAACTGGAATGAAGAGCAGGGCAACGCTGTGGCTTATCTGATGAAGGCTGCAGGTTATAGCGTGCGCATGGACTACGGTCTCGACTCGTCGGGCGCTCTCGCTATGAATATCGCCAAGGCACTCAAGCGCTACTTCAACTATGATGAAAACCTCTCGTATGAAATCCGTGCTTGCTATTCGGCTACCCAGTGGGAGGAAATGATTTATAACAACCTCCGCGACTGCGGCCCAATCCTTTACGGTGGTGGCTCGTATATCGGCGGCGGCCACTCGTTCGTATGCGACGGCTATGACGGCAACGGCTTTTTCCACTTCAACTGGGGTTGGACCGGTATGTCGAACGGCTACTTCTCGCTCGACGCACTCAACCCCTCGGCCCTCGGTGCCGGTGGTGGTGCCGGTGGTGGCTATAACTTCACTCAGGACGTAGTTCTTGGCATTCAGCCTCCTACAGGCAAGCCTGCCGAAGACCGCCCCATGACTCTTGTTCAGCAAGGCTCGATTGAAGGTACTATCAATGGTACTAGCCTCGAAATATCGCTTACCGGCCAGTCTGATCCTATGTGGGTTAACTACAACCCCGAAACTCTCAAGGTAGAGTTTGGTGCTAAGGTTGTCAGCGCTGATGGCAACAACCCTTACTCGACAGTCCTTTCGGTAAGCAACAAGCGTTTCCAAATCTCTTCAGGTAATGCTACCGGTCCGAGCCTCTTCACCATGGCTGCCGACCTGGCTACTGCCGGTCTTGCCGATGGCAAGTACTGTGTGTCGATTGTCATTCGCGATCCTGAAGTAGAAGGCGCTGCTTGGATTCCCGTGCAGACTGCATGGGGCTACGCCGACCACTTTGTACTCTCGAAAGAAGGCGACACTTACACAGTCGAAAACAACCCCACCGCTGAGCTCGTAGTTCGTTCGAGCAAAGTGATTGGCGACCTCACCTATGGCCTCACCAACCGCTTTAGCATCACCGTCATGAACCCCTCCGATGTAGAAATGTCGGGTGGTTTTGCTCCCGTAATTGCTTACCAAAACACTCTGGTAATGCTTGGCGAAAGCATCATGATTACGGTGCCTGCCGGCGGAAGCGTCACTCGCGAGTGGTCGACTCCTCTGTATCTGCTCAATCAGCAATTCACCTGCGATGAAGCTACTATTGTAGACTTGCTATTCCTCGATGAAACCACTTACAACATTCATAGCTCGGGTCGCGCACTTCCCATCGTTATGAAGCCCAACCCCGGTGTACCTGCCCTCACAACTTCAGCACCCATTGTGCTCAATGCCACCACTACTACCGAGACCATTGATGGCCAGGAAGTGGTTGTCTTCAACTGCGACGACCGTCGCGACATCCAGGTGAGCGCTGATATCACACTGGTCCGTGGCACATTTGCATATCCTATGTATGCTTGCATTGCTTCGACCAGCCAGAGCGACCCGACTCAGATTGCCCTCGACACCTATTCTGGCTACACTATGTTCCTCGACAAAGCAGGCGAGACTAAGAACTTCAAAACATCTGTTGTTTTCCCCTTGGCTGTTTCAGGTCAGCTCTACCGCATCATGATGGGCTATTCTTATGGTTCTAACCTGGTGCAGGTTGGTCCCTATTATAGCTACATGCGCGTGGGTACTTTGGGTGTTGAAGACGTAGCTGTCGAAGCAGGCGCTCTCGAATACAATGGCCAAAGCGTCGTCGCTGCCAATGCCGACGCTGCTATCAGCATCTACACTGCTGCCGGTGCACTCGTTGCTACGGGCGCAGGCGAAGTGGATGTGACGGCCCTCACCCCCGGCGTTTACATCGCCCACTCTAATGGAAAAGTCGTTAAATTCCATAAAAATTAACCTATTATTCAAAATCCTATGAAAAAGTTATTCTTTTCACTGGTTTGCGCATTCATCCTGAGCAGCTTTGGCTTTGCCGCCAATGCTGAGGACGTGCAAATCACGCTCAAATGGGACAACCCCGGTGCACTTGCAGTGAGCGTTGGTACGACCAACGTCGAAATCGCCGAGGATGCCACTGAGTGCACAATCGTTCGCGATAAGAGCACGTGGCCTAGCGCAGTCGTCAAGGCTGCTAATGGCTATCAGCTCGTAAGCTGTACTTATCTCGATGACGATGGCAAAGAACAGAGCGTTCGCCTCAACACCGTATCGCAGCAGTTCTCGATTTCGATGTCGAGCTCGCTCTACAGCGGCCGCACTTTCACCATCGTTACCAAAAAACTTGAACTCAACGATGACCTTACCATCAACGTTGAAAACGGCGCCAACAAGCTGAAAGAAATCATGCTCAGCACCACCGGCACCGTCCTCACCGTGAAAGATGGCGAAAATAAATTTAAATTTGACTCTGGCGTAGACAAACAGCTGACTATCACTCCTCGCAGCGGCCAAGAAGTCTACAAGGTTACTGCCGATGGCGAAGAGGTGACTCGCACTCAGTCGTGGAACCCCTACACCGTAGATCTCAAACCCGGCACCGTCATCAACGTGCGCGTTTATGAAAACGACAGCGATGTACCCCAGGTTGTGACCGTTACCTTCTCGGCTACCACTCCCAAGGAATGCTTCACTCAGATTTATAACTTCACTCAGGCTTCTTTCGTTGAATACGCCGCAGGCTCTTTCCAGGCCGAAACCGGCGATCAGCTCAAGATTACCTTCAGCGAAGATTGGACTATCAATGCTGTTAAGTACCTGGGCGAGCCCGTCGCCGTAACTACTGACTACTCAGGCTTACCTGTAATCAACAACTTCATCGTCACCGGCGCCGGCGAATTCGACGTTGACGCTACTCAGAAGCAGTATGAAGATGTTGAATACACTGCTTATATTGTTGACGCCGCCGGCCTCGAACTCTATGCCGGTTCGCGCGTGAACGGCGAGAAGATTGAGCTTGGCGAAGGTGAACTCGTCGCCGAAGCAGTCGAACTCCCTGCCTTCACCGAAGATGGCGTTGAATATCCTGCCTACACCGTGCCCGCCGGCACCATGCGCAAGTACACATTCACAGTTAGCTCGAAGTATGGCGAAATCAACTACTACCTCGACTATGACTATTGGATGCGCGCTGCTCGCAACGCTTCGCTCACTGCTACCGTTAGCAATCCGATCCGCGACAATGTATTCTACCTCATCAACGAAAAGATTGAGAACGACTCGAAGGCATATCTCTATTTCGACTTCGAACCGTCGGATGCTTTCATGTACACCGGCTCTTATCGCTACGTTCAACTGACTCAGGGCTACGGCGCTGTAGAATTCGATGCTGATTACGACAATGGCTTCCAGCTGGGCTTCTATGACCTCGGCTCTGACGTGCTCACTTTCGTCCTCAATGGCGAAGTTTACAACCTCACTCCCGATAGCGATAGCGGCAACTACTACCCCGTACTTAAGGACGGCGATGTATTCAAAGTATATCGTGGCAGAGTGAAAGCTACCGCTGCTACTGTTACTTTCAAGAAGAATGTTGATGCTGAAGTTACCTATGATAAGGTGTTAACACTTGCCGAAGATGCTAAATCTATCATGGCTTTCAAAGGCACTGAAATCGTAGTGAAGCCTGCTACCGCAGCTCCTGTAAAACTCAATGGTGAAGCTCTCACCGCTGATGAAAATGGCGTTTACACCTTCACCACCACCGGCGAGCACATCGTCAAGATTGGTGATGCTGACATCAAGTACGAACTCACCCCCGCAGCTTCTAATGAAACTCCCCTCGAAACCCTCGACAACATCATCATCAGCTTCCCCGAAGCTACCAAGGTTGAGCGCAACGGCTCGATGGGCGACGACGAAATCCTCTTCCGTCTTGGTTGGTCGTGGGTTGGCCAGGTTAGCGTAACTCCCGTAGAAGGTGCTGATGTTCCTTCGTACAAGATTAGCCTCGCTGAAGCTCCTGTCACCATGGGCAACTATAGCCTTATGATTCCTGAAGGTTTCTTCGTAGTAGACTATGAAGCTCTGCCTGAAGTAAGCGCTCGCTTCAACTACGCAGGCGCTAACGTTGATCTGACTCCCGAATACAACCCCACCGGCGACATCGTAGCTGCTGATTGGCTCTATGTTGCTATCGTATTCCCCGAAGGCGCTCGTGTGCAAGTTGGTGATATGCTCCTCTCGAGCATGATGCTCGAATTCACTCCCACCGGTTCGATGATGCCTATCGAGCTCTCTTACCCCAACGACTTTGAAGTATCTGCCGAAAGCAACTTCCTCATGTTCAACATTGTTGGCGAAAGCGTGCTCAACCAGACCGGTCAGATCTCGCTCTACGTTGCTCCCGGTGCATTCACCGTTAATGGTCAGGAATCGCCCGAACTCAGCCACACTTGGAATGTTGTTGAACCTCGTACCTACGAATTCACATTCAACCCCGATGGTCTCACCAGCACTGATGACCTCGCTGAAATCACCATCACTATCAATGGTGCTGACGAAGCGGTCATCAACAACCCCTACGGTGTGACAATGCGCAATGGCTACGGTGCAGATGCTTACTTCGCTACTGCTACCCTCTCGGTTGTAGAAGGTGCTGAAGTGCCGACCTTCAAGGCTACTTTCGATCCCGCTCCTACCGTAAGCGGTTCTTACACACTCTCGATTGGTGGCTACACCTTCGGCATGGATAACCTCGCTTCAAACGATCCCATCACTAAGGTTTATGACTTCGTTTTGGGTGTTGAAAGTGTTGTCGCTGACGACTACGAAAACGCCGATGTTTACAACCTCCAGGGCATTAAGCTCAATGCTGCTTGGAGCGAACTTCCCGCCGGCTTCTACATCGTAGGCGGCAAGGTGGTTAAGAAATAATCACAGACTCCATACTACTTAAGAAGCTGTGTCGTAACTCTGGTTACGACACAGTTTCTTTTTTTTTATGATTTAACCGCTGTTTTTAGATTTGCAGACGAATAAAAAAAGTGCAGGGCTGTCGTCGCGACGCCCCGCACCCAATACACAATTATCTATAAAACAACTATTTTTTTGCTACTTATGAAACTTAGTAAACAATAATGTCTTTTTTTAATCAAAACTACATAACAACAACGAAACCTCTCACCATTTACGACGAGGGGACCATCCGTTGAAATATGTTACGTCAGAGATAATACGGCCGAAGCCCTATGATTATTAGATACTCACAGACAAATACTCAACTTTGGTCAGTTCGCTAGGTTATGCATTGCAAATTTACAAACGGATTCTTAAAAGGAAAATAGCACTAGTGTTAAAAAAACTAAAACTAAAGAACCTTTTTTCAACCAAAATTGTTTAAGGAGCTGTTAATCCGAAATTTACGCAGACTTTGAATAGGTGCAAAAAAAAATTACCCGTCGTCACGACGAGCAATCTCTTTAACCTTAAATCTAATACCATGAAAAACACGATGCAAAATTACACATTTTATGTTATACAACATAATTTTTCCTTACTAATTTTCCAACTTTAACCTTTGTTAACCAAAACACCTGCTTTTTAAGCCTTGATAGCTAAATTATATAGCATATAGCCCCATGCTTTTACTACCAAGCGCAGTTGCCTTTTGTTTTATGTAAATTGTATATATTATATATGTGAAAATAGAGATTGGCTGCGTCGGCTATTTTTTGTATTTTTGCCGTGTCGTTGCCTAAGCGCACGAACATCTCTAACAACTATTTTTTATGCCATGAAAATTTCAAATACATTTAAGTTATCAATCTTAGCGGCAGCTATGCTGGCCACACCTGCCTTGATGGCTGCAAAAGGCCCGTCGCTGAAGATTTATCGAGATGAACAACCGACTGATACTGTCTACGCCGAGCGTTATTATCTGATTGGTGTGACAGACCCTGATGCCCTCGCTACAATCGACGGG
Organism: uncultured Bacteroides sp.; assembly: GCA_964456545.1. GTDB lineage: Bacteria > Bacteroidota > Bacteroidia > Bacteroidales > Muribaculaceae > CAG-873. The sequence continues at coordinate 26,120 of CAYWAM010000025.1, read as the reverse complement.
CGCGACTGCCACGTCTATCGTACAGGCTCATTCGGAGCCGAATTGAAGCTCAAGCCGGGTGAAAATGTAGTGCCCGTGGCTGTGCGACGCGGTCGCGACGTCACTCGTCGCGATGTCCGCCTAGTCTACGCTACGGATCGAACGGCCCGACGTCGCACGTCAGCACCGGTGACCAGCGACCTTGCTCAGCCGATAAATATAACTACCCTTGAAGGCGCTTACCTACAACACGGCAATGGCTCAGACCGCTTGGGTGGTTCGAAGATGTGTTTCATACCGGCAGGTGTGGAACTGACAGCCGATGGCGCTACAGATAACCTCTACCGCGTGGCACTGGGCGCATCGGACCATGCCTATGTGCAGAAATCGCTCGTCGAAGTCGGTGGCACGGGTGGCGCTGTGGTGAATACAGGGTCTATTTCTATTTCAAATAACGACTCTACCGACCGCATAGTGGTGTCGCTGCCGCGACGACTAGCGTTCTACGATCGCGCCGAAATCGACCCCTCGACCATACTTGTGACACTCTATGGTGCCACCAATAATTCGAACTGGCTGACGCAGCGCAGTACCCCCGCGATGGTCGACTATGTGGACCTGCGCCGCGACGGCGAGGACGCCCTCACCCTGGTAATTCGACTGAAAGACCGCTATTCGTGGGGCTATAGCATCGATTACCAAGGCAATAACTTGGTGATTGATGTGCGCCACCGCCCCGAGTCGCTGGCAATCAAAGACCTCGTAGTAGGCCTGGATGCCGGACATGGCGGCGAAAACCCCGGAGCCAAATCGCCTTCTGGCCTCACTGAAAAGGAAGTGAACCTCGACATCATACTGAAAGCCGCCAAAATACTGCGCGGCATGGGTGCCCGCGTGGTGCTGACGCGCGACGGCGATACCGGCCCGTCGATGACCGAGCGCAAGCGTATCTGGCGCGAAGGCGGCGTAGATATAGCCATCAGTGTACACAACAACGCGTCGGGCAATCCGCTCGTGCCAATGGGCACCAGCGCCTACTACAAGCACATCGCCAACCGCGACCTCGCTCGCGATCTGCACGAATCTATGCTGAGTCTTGGACTTGCCAACTTCGGCTTGACCGGCAATTTCAACTTCTCGCTGAATATGCCTACTGAATATCCGAATGCGCTAGTCGAAGTGCTGTTTATGTCGTCGCTACCCGAAGAAGAACTATTGGCCGACCCCGACTATCGCACGCGCCTGGCCGAAAAGGTGGTCGACGGCTTGCTCAATTATCTAAAACGCGTCGAAGCATCGCTCTGACGGTATTACGACCAATAAAAAAGGAGGCCACTCGCTACTGAGTGGCCTCCCTTTTTATTGATGGTTTGTCGATTAGTATTGTTCGGTAGCCGAGGGGAAGGTTACTTCCTTGACGTCGGTGACGTACTGGCCGATGGCATTGTGGATAGTAGTGCCCAGGTCGGCGTAGCGACGTAGGAACTTGGGTGAGAAACCTTGGTTGATGCCAAGCATATCTTGTAGCACGAGCACTTGGCCGTCGACACCCGAACCGGCACCGATGCCGATAACAGGAATCGACACCTCTGCAGCTACGCGAGTGGCAAGGGCCGAAGGAATCTTTTCAAGCACAAGGGCGAAGCAGCCAATTTCTTCGAGCATCTTAGCATCGTCGATTAGCTTCTGAGCTTCAGCTTCTTCCTTTGCACGCACAGCATAGGTGCCAAACTTATTGATTGACTGCGGGGTGAGGCCCAGGTGACCCATGACGGGGATGCCGGCTGTGAGGATGCGTTCGATTGATTCACGCACTTCCGAGCCGCCTTCGATTTTGACTGCTTCTGCACCACTTTCCTTCATGATGCGGATAGCCGAGCTGAGAGCCTCTTTAGAGTTGCCTTGATACGAGCCAAAGGGCATGTCGCACACTACGAGGGCACGACGGGCCGCATTGGTGACGCACTTGGCGTGATATATCATTTGGTCGAGGGTGATAGGCAGAGTAGTTGCGTTGCCGATCATGACATTTGAGGCCGAGTCGCCAACGAGGATTACGTCGATACCGGCTTCATCCACCAGACGAGCCAACGAGTAATCATAAGCGGTGAGCATTGCAATTTTTTCGCCACGGCTTTTCATCTCGCGCAGACGTATTGTCGTGACTTTTCGTGTGTTATCTACTGTGTTTGTTGACATTTCTATATATATTTATAGTATATTATAGTTAAATCCGTTGCAAAGTTAAGGTAAAAAGTTGAAATGGCGCTCACTATTCGCGTAAAAAGCCGTTTTTCAGGCTTTTTTTGTGTCTATTGTGATAAATATACTCGTGAAATGATATAAAAAAACGTATACATGCGCGGTGTGCGAACTGCGATGTCCGTAGCTTGCTGAGGCTCTCATTTTTTTAATAAATTTTAGATTATAATTGATTTTTTTTGAAATTATCTTTGCTTACTCAAAAAATTTATCTACTTTTGTCGGTGATTGTAATGTAAAAAACCAATCAAAATAAGTATACCACAAAACTCTATGAAGTGAAAACCGAGGCAGAGTACATAAACTCAAAGCCACCTCTCTCCAAATATAGTCAGAAACAAATTTAGAATCCTAAATCTATACCAATCAATCATTTGTTTTATGAAAAAGGAAGTTATCACTCTTGCAGTGGCTTTGCTTGCTTGTGGCGCACCTATGGCGGTGTCGGCTGCTAGTAATCCGGAGCCTCAGGCTGCAACAACAACAGCAACCGTCAGCGGTACAGTTGTGGATGAAAACGGCGAACCCTTGATTGGCGTTTCAGTAGTGGTAAAAGGCCAAAGTGTAGGCCAGACTACTGACATCGACGGTAAATACCGTATCAACGCTAAGCCCGGTCAGGAACTGCAGTTCAGCTACGTAGGCTACCAGACCAGCACCGTCAAGGTGACCGGTAGCACTATGGACGTGACCATGACCCCCTCGACCACCAACCTCGACGAAGTGGTCGTGACCGCACTTGGTATCCGTAAGGACAAAAAGTCGCTCGGCTACGCCATTGACGAAGTCGGCGCGGAAGAACTCATGAAAGTAAAGACAGCCAACCCGCTGTCATCGCTCTCCGGTAAAGTTGCCGGTGTGAATATCACCCAGTCATCGGGCGCTGCCGGTTCGGGCGCTCAAATCGTGCTTCGCGGTGCTACATCAGCCGCTGAAGGCGTTGACAACCAACCGCTGATCGTAGTCGACGGTGTCATCTACGATAACTCGTCGGCCGTAGGCGGCAACTCATCGTTCGACGGCTCGACTAACACTTCGACCACCTCGACCAACCGCCTGATGGACATCAACCCCGAAGATATCGAAAACATGTCGATTCTGAAAGGTCCGGCCGCTGCCGCTCTCTACGGCTCTCGCGCTGCCAACGGCGTTGTGCTCATCACTACAAAGAAAGGTAAAGCCGGCCGCGTTGAAGTCAACGTATCGACCCGCTTCACCACTTCGTGGGTGAAGGACGTGCCCGAATCGCAGACTCAGTACAAGCGTGGCTACCTCCAGGAAACCTACGACGACAACAACAACTACACCGGTTACTACTACGACGACTATGCATATAGCTCGTGGGGTGAAAAATACAAAGACGGCGACAAGGTTTACACTAACAATATCGACGACTTCTTCCAGAACGGTTCGATTTGGGATACAAGTGTAAGCGTTGCCGGCGGTAACGAAAACGGCAACTTCTACCTCTCGGGTTCGTACTTCGACCAAGCAGGTGTCGTTCCCGAAACCGGCTATAAGAAGACCACATTCCGTTTCAACGGCGAACAGAAATGGAAAATGCTGACCTTCACCGCCAACACCTCTTACTCGGAAAACCGCACCAAGAAGGCCCTCACCTCAGGTGGCCTCTACGGTTCGTCGGGCAATGGTGCTCTCCATCGTATCTATACCTTCGGTACCACCGACGATATGTCGCACTACCTCAACGAAGATGGCTCTCGTTTCCGTCTCTTCGGCGACCGTCTCGACCCGTGGGAAGAAACTGACAACCCCTATTGGATTATCCACAGCAACAACATCACCGATAAGACCGCTCGCTTCACCGGCAACTTCAGCGTAAAGGCCGACATCACCGACTGGTGGTGGATCAGCTATCGTATGGGTCTCGACAAATATACCACTGACTACAGCAAGCGCATCCTCCCCGGTGGCGTCGTTAAGCAAGAATGGCAAGACGGTATGATGTCGGATAACTCGACAACCTACAACTACCTCAACACCAACTTGATGACCAGCTTCAACAAGTCGTTTGGCGACTTCGGCTTCTCGCTGCTCGCAGGTATGTCGACCGACAACACCAAGACCACTAGCAACTACCGCATGGCCTACGCTTTCCAGGTGCCCGACTTCTTCTCGTACAGCAACACCGACGAAAGCCACAAGAAATTTGAATACAACCTCTATCGCAAGCGCCTCGTAGGTGTATACGGCGAATTCCGCGCTGACTGGAAGAGCACCGTATTCTTCACCGTCACCGGCCGTAACGACTGGACTTCAACTCTGCCTAAGGAAAACCGCAGCTACTTCTATCCTTCGTACAGCGGTGCAGTTGTATTCACCAACGTACTCAAAGACCTCAAGCTGATGGACACCAACAGCGTCCTCAACTTTGGTAAGATCCGCGCATCGTGGGCAAAAGTAGGTAAGGATACATCGCCCTACGCTACCAACACCAACCTCTGGCCCGTCGCTACATACCTCAACGGCATGGTATCGCTCGGCAACTCGTGGACCCGCGGTAACCCCTATCTGAAGCCTGAAATGACCAAGTCTACCGAAATCGGCCTCGAACTTCACTTCTTCAACAGCCGCTTACGCATGGACTACGCTTACTACACCAACGACTCTGAAAACCAGATCCTCTCGCCCCGTGGCCCGCAGTCGACCGGCTACATCTTCTGCTCGTTCAACGCAGGTAACGTTCGCAACAAGGGTATGGAACTCTCGATCAGTGGTACTCCTATCCAGACTCGCGACTGGACTTGGGAAACCGGTATCAACCTCGCCGGCAACCGTGGTAAGCTTGAAGGCCTCCTCAAAGGTATGGATATCATGTACGTAACCGACGTACAGTATGGCTCGGCCAAGGCTGCTTCGTTCTCGGGCGGCAACTTCATGGCCATCGCCGGTCACCAGCTCCAGACCGTTACAGACGAAAATAGCCCCTACTATGGCAAGAATATCCTCGGTAAGGACATGATGCCTCTGGTTGACGCTACCGATATCGCTGTCGGCAACCGCGAACCTAAGTTCACCGGTGGTTGGAACAACACCATCTCGTACAAGAACTTCACCTTCAACATGCTGTGGGAATTCCGCGTAGGCGGCCACGTATTCAACGGCACACAGTATGCTATGGACCAGTACGGTACTTCACTCCAGTCGGCCGAATGGCGCAACCAGACTCTCACCATCAATGGTGTTGAAAACGTAGGTACAGCCAGCGCACCCGTCTACGAAGAACGTAACTACGTAATCGAACCCAACGGCGTATACGACCAGAACGGCACCAAGACTCTTGGCTACAACATCATCAAGAAGTACTACACCGGCGCTTACTCGTCGAACACCTCGAACTACCTCACCAAGGTCAACAGCCTCCGTCTGCGCAGCATCTCGCTGTCGTGGGATCTGCCCCAGACTTGGCTCGAAAAGACAAAAGCATTCAAGCGCGCTGTCATCTCAGCTACCGCTACCAACCTGCTTCTGTTTACTAACTACAACGGCGACCCCGAAGCAGTTGCTTCTGGCGCAGGCGTTGGTGGTTCTTCATCAATCGGCTTTGACTATTGCGGCGTTCCCGCCACAGCCGGCTTCACCTTCGGTGTTAACCTGACTTTCTAATTGTCAACTCTCTTAAACAGAACAAACCATGAAATTAAATAAAGCAATTCTGGCCCTAGGAGCTGCACTCATGTTCAGCACAACATCGTGCTCTGACTGGCTCGACATAAATGATAGCCCTAACAGTGCTACCGATGCTGCTGCACCCTACGACAAGCGTCTTGCCAACATTGAGTTCTACACTCACCACGCTTACTACATCGGCGGCCAGCCTATCGCATATCTCTGCGGTGACCTCACCCAGAACTCTCGTACCAATAGCCAGGGAAAATACGCCCAGTGGTCAATGAGCGAATGGCGCACGACCACCGTATACCAGTGGTGGTTCGTAGGCGCTGCCCCCAACATCAAGCCCATGATTGACGACGCTATGGCCAAAGGTGCTTACCACTACGCCGGCGTAGGTCACATCCTGCTGGCTTATGGTATGACGATGATGAACGACCTCCATGGCGAACTTCCCTGCTACGACGCTCTGGGCGCGAACGTGACTCCGACCTACAGCACCGGTAAGGAAATGTATCGCTACATCATGGAAGAAATCGACAAAGGCCTTGAACTGCTCTCGCGCGACCAAGCTGCCGGCACTTCTTCTCTCGCAGCTAACGACTACTGGGGCCTCGGCGACGTCAATAAGTGGATCAAACTCGGCAACCTCATGAAGGCTCGCCAGCTGCTGAAACTCAGCAAGAAAGATCGTGGCTCATTCGACCTCGCAAGCGAAAACTTCGTATACGACGCAAATGCCATCCTCGCTGCACTTGACAAAGCATTCAAGAGCAATAGCGAAAACATGGTAGTTAACCACACCGACGAACCCGACGGCTCTACCGACCACCTCGGCTGGGGCGAACAGGTTTACTACTCGCCGCTCTACTCGGTTATCGGTATGAACTCGAGCTCGTTCTTCACAAAGACAGTTGAAGACAACCTCACTCACTTTGCCGGTGCTACCATCGAAGACCCCCGTGCCAACCACATCCTGCCTTGGGCCAAGTCGGAAATCACCGCTACTACTCCCGAAGGCCTCGTTTGGGACGAAACTGAGACATGGCGTCGCGCTGTCGGTGTCGACATGCTGAGCAACGTTCGCCTCGGCGGTTCGCCCTACGCAACTTCTTGGAACGACAAAGAAAACCGCTTCTATTGCGATAGCAAAGACGAAAACTGCCTCGGCGACACCATCTACGTGCAGCAGCGCTGCGGTGGCAAGGGCTACTACCAAGGCACCGACCTGCTGATCTACCTCGACAACAAGAAGGGTAAAGGCAAAGAACGCTCGGCTATGTCGGGTACGTTCATGACCCGTCCGTCGTCGCCCGGCCCGATCGGTACATACTACGAAGCTTGCTTCATCCGCGCCGAAGTTCTCTTCAACGAAGGCAACAAGGCCGAAGCTTTCAAGGCTTACCAGGATGGCGTTCGCGCTCACATGGAATTCATGAAGGCTAAGATTGATACTTGGCTGGCTGAAGACGGCAACCTCGCTCGCTGCCCGTCGTTCAAGGCTATGACCAACGAAGAAATCACCAACTACGTAAACAACGGCCTCGGCACAGCTTCCGACCTCACCATCGGCAAGATTATGACTCAGAAGCATATCGCCATGATGTTCTCGCAGGAAAACTGGAACGACATGCGTCGCTACGACTACAACCCCAATGTGTTCCTCGCTTGGGATAAGCCCTACGAATATGGCGTAAGCTCAAAGATCAATATTCCCGAAGGTCAATATCCTCGCCGCTGGCGCGTTTCGTCGCACGAGTACAACTACAACGTGAACAACCTCAACGCTGCTTGCCCCAACGACCTCTGCAACCTCGTAGGTGCTAAGACCGGCGACGGCTGGTGGAACGAAAACGACATGTGGGCTATCCCCGTATGGTGGGATACTAACCTCAAATAATCGTCACTCCTAACCATAAAGGGGCAGGGCCGCAGCTCTGCCCCTTTTCTTGGACATTACGCAAGAATTTACTACCTTTGCCTAAACTAAAACTCACCACCCTATGAAAATAGTAAACTTTGCCGAGACGCCATCGCTGATGAGCCAATACTTGCTCGAAATGCGCTCTACGGCCATCCATCGCGACCCCCTGCGCTTCCGTCGCAACCTTCAGCGCACCGGCGAAATCATGGCCTACGAGATTAGCAAAGTCATGCAGTACCGCAAAGAGAATGTCGAAACACCTCTTGCCACTGCTCAATGCGACGTAATCGACGAACGCGTCGTGCTCGGTACCATCTTCCGCGCAGGCGTTCCTTTCCACCAAGGCTTCCTCGACTACTTCGATTCAGCTGAAAATGCCTTCGTATCAGCCTATCGCAAATACAAAGAAAAGGAGAACTTCGACGTTTTCATCGAATACCTGGCTTCGCCCCGCCTCGAGGGTAAGACCCTCATCTTGGTCGACCCCATGCTCGCTACCGGAGCCTCGATGGAACTTAGCTACCGTGCCCTCCTCACCAAGGGCAACCCCGCCAAGCTCCATATTGCATCGGTAATTGCATCGCGCCAGGCCGTAGAATACCTCCAGAAGGTAATGCCCGAAGACTCTACTCTGTGGGTTGGTGTCATCGACGATGAAATCAACTCGCACAGCTACATTGTGCCCGGTCTGGGCGACGCCGGCGACCTCGCCTACGGCATCAAAGAATAAAGCTCACATAGCACATCATATAGCCGAGCCGGCCACATTCCGTGGCTAGCTCGGCTATTTCTTTAGTAGGCCGCATAGCTGCTCTATGGATTTCAAAAATATGTGGATACGACTGCCTTTTTATGAATATTTTTCCATATTATTGGCCTATTACTCCACAAACACAATCTTATTCAGCTTAATTTCATAACTTTGCACTCCAAATAATACTTACACACGATGCAACTCCTACGCCGCCTGCTGATTCTTATTATCTGTGCGCTAGCCTTTGCCGAGGCCGACGCTCAAATCATCTCTTCACATGATCGTCGCTTCGACCCCGATAGTATTCGCCGCGACTTCCGAAACCAACCCTATTTTGGCCTCTACAAAGACAACTACTTCATCTTCGGCCCCAGCGTAGGCCCCAAAGCCACTCGCCAAAATACCAACCTCAAATTCCAGATATCTATAGCGCAGCGCCTCACCAACGCTACGCTCCCCGGTGGCACCTATCTGTACCTATTCTACACGCAGAAGTGCTTTTGGAATATCCTCGAAAATTCTATGCCGATGACCGACCTCAACTTCAACCCCGGCCTTGGCATCACCAAACCGCTCTTCGTCAAAAACCGCTACATCGGCAAGCTCAGTTTCATGATTGAGCACGAAAGCAACGGTCGCGACAGCATCTGGTCGCGCTCGTGGAATAAAGTGTCTCTCGCCGCCAACATCATCATTGACCCGCATCTGATGGTCTACGGCAAGCTGTGGATACCCATCGTCGACGGCGAAAACAACAAAGACATCCTAAAATACAGCGGCATATTCCAAATGGGTCTGCAGGTAACGAGCGACAACCGCAAATTTACAGGCTCAGTCACTCTGGTCAAGCGCAAGGATTGGAAACCCAACTACAACACAACCGTCGAGCTAGCCTACCGATGGTCGACTAAGCTCAACCAGTACATATTCTTGCAATACTACAACGGCTACGGCGAAGGTATGCTCGAATACAACGTCTTCAAAAGCCAGCTCCGCCTAGGCTTCGTAATCCGCCCCAATCTCTTCAGCGACTTCTAACCTCCACACACCCAGCTAATCACTGCAAATTATCGAAATTCGCTATAGGCGTGCAACATCGTTGTGCGCCATTTTTTTTGCAAAGAAAAAATTAGCTATTATGTGTCTTGCGGTTGCGATTTGTAAGCGCTCGGGTGCTGATTTTTGTTAATTTGTTTGCATATTTAGATTTTTATTTACAAATTTGCAAATCCTCGGATCGTGAATCCGACAAATGCCTCGTCACATTCGGAGGTTATACCATCATTCCACTACATTTCCACCAATAGGTACACGTACAATGTTAGAAAAATTTTTAGAAAAAACTGACTTCGCCGACCTCGACGATTTCATGAGAAATTATAAGGTAAAAGTACCGCAGAATTTCAATTTTGCCTACGACGTTGTAGATGCTTGGGCCGATGTGGCACCCGACAAGCCGGCCTTGCTTTGGACCAACGAAGAAGGCCGAGAAATACAATTCTCCTTTGCCGACATCAAGCGCGAATCCGACCGCACAGCCGCTTTCTTTCAGAGTATAGGCATCGGCCGCGGCGACATGGTGATGCTGATACTGAAGCGCCACTACCAGTTTTGGCTCTCGATTCTTGCTTTGCACAAACTCGGAGCTGTAGCCATACCCGCCACGCACTTGCTGACGCCTAAAGACATCATCTACCGATGCAATGCAGCCAACATTAAAGCCATCGTAGTGGCCGGCGACAAAGTCATAGTAGATCACATCGAAAAGTCACTGCCAAAGTGTCCGACAGTGAAAGCCTGCATATCGACCGGACCGGAAATTCCGGCCGGATGGCACGACTTCGACAAAGGCATTGCCGCCGCCCCTCAGTTCGTACGCCCCACTGAGAAGAACAACAACGAAGACATTTCACTACTTTACTTCACCAGCGGCACCACCGGCGAGCCAAAGATGGTGGCACACGACTTTCTCTACCCACTCGGCCACATCACTACCGCAAAATACTGGCACAATCTTACAGAGGACGCACTTCACTTCACGCTGGCCGACACCGGCTGGGGGAAGGCTGCGTGGGGTAAACTCTATGGCCAATGGATTGTTGGTGCCAATATTTTCGTGTATGACTTCGACAAATTCAAGCCCGCTGACGTACTCGAAAAATTCCAGAAACACCACATCACGCATTTCTGTGCGCCACCGACCGTCTATCGGTTCCTCATCCTAGAAGATGTAAAAAGCTACGACCTGAGCGCTCTCCGCTACTGCACCACCGCCGGCGAAGCCATGAATCCGAGCGTCTTCGAGCGCTGGCGCGAACTCACAGGCCTCGATATTCGCGAAGGCTATGGCCAGACGGAGTCGACTCTATCCGTTGCTACCTTCCCATGGATGCCGTCGAAACCGGGCTCAATGGGTATCCCTTCGCCTGATTATATTATGGACGTAGTTCGTCAGGATGGTACGCCTTGCGACGTAAACGAACACGGCGAACTCGTAATATACGTTGGCCGTCATCGCCCCCTCGGCCTATTCCGCGAATACCTCAACAACGAGCAACTGACGGCCGATGCTTTCTGCGACGGCATCTACCATACCTGCGACGTGGTGTATCGCGACGACGACGGCTACTTTTGGTTTGTAGGCCGCGTCGACGATGTCATCAAATCATCGGGCTATCGCATCGGTCCTTGCGAAGTAGAGAACGCACTGATGACTCACCCGGCCGTAGTAGAGTGCGCCATCACCGGCGTGCCTGATCCCATCCGTGGCCAGCTTGTCAAAGCCACTATCGTACTTGCCAAGGAATACGAAGATCGAGCCGACGAAGCCCTGGTCAAAGAGCTTCAGCAACATGTCAAAACCACAACTGCGCCCTACAAATACCCGCGTCTGATAGAATTCGTAAAAGAACTTCCCAAGACAATTTCCGGCAAAATCCGCCGTGTCGAAATCCGCGACGCCTCCAAATAGAGAACACTTTTTTTGACATACGGGTCAAAAACGGCCGTTGTTTACAGCCGATTACACAAAAGATGCTGCGCCAAAACAGGCACAGCATCTTTTGTATTCGATATGTGTGATTAATTTAGAAGCGGTAGGTGGCGCCTACGAGTCCGTGGAGCTTCTGCGAGCTGATTGCCGGGGTAATCAGATAGCGGCGGCCGAGTAGGTTTTCGGCGTTAGCGAAGATATCGAAGCGGTCGGAGAAACTATAAGTGGCTCGCAGTGCGAGGTCGCTGATGCAGCCTAGCGATGTGACAGGCGTGTGGCGGTGCGAGCGGAAGGTGTAGTCCGCACCGATGGCTAGTTGCTTGATGGGGCGCACGGTGCCGTAGGCTTTGATTTGCCAGCGTGCGCCGTCGGCCCACAGATAGTAGGTCTTGCCGGCTGCAGCGTCGCTAGATGCTAATTCGGCCGATGCACCGATGCTGAAGAGGCGGTGTTCGTAGCCGAGAGCGAGCGATGCGTGCCAGCCTTTGGCGTCGCGCAAGCTTAGCGACTGGGTGAGTGATTTGTCGTCGGGCATCAGCAGGTCTTTAGCATGTGAGTATCCGCCGGAGATTGTGGCTGTGACGCCGGCTATGGGGCCAACGACGATAGCGCCGCTGAAGTCGTAGGGTACGCGATAGCGGCCGAATGACTCAAACGCGGGTAGCAGCGGGCAGATGTCGAGCTGCGAGCGCACGTTGTTGAATCCTGTACCGCCAGTAGCGGTAGCATGGAGTGCGATGAATGATGCGGGCGTCCAAGCCAGGTCAATAGCGGGCGATACGTGTACTTTGCTGCCTGTGCCGCCGGTGAATAGGTCGACATTGAGGCCGGCTGTAGCAGATACTTGGTCGGCTTGCAATCTGTAGTAGGGGTTGATATGTACGATTCCGAGGGTGGGCGATTCGTTTTCGCCGAAGGTCGCATCAAAGTCGGAGTGCATGAACGATGCTGAGATGTCGGCTCCGACTTTGTTGTTTTCGCCGAACGGAAGTGCGCCGCCAAGGTTTATAGTATAGAGCTGTTGGCTGAGGCCTTCGAAGGGTGTGTCGATAGTGCCGAGGTCGTAGCTGGATTCGCCGAATTTGTCGAAGTCGACGCTGAAGCCGGCGTTGTATTCCAGGCCTTGGATTTCGGATTGCCAGCCGAGGTTGACGTGTCCGGCTGTGCGGCTCTGCGATGAGGTGTAGTAAGTGGCAGCCGAGGCAATTGTGAAGTCGGCAGCTGCTGTCAGCAGAGAGTGCTTATTGGGGCGGAGCGAGTAGTCGGCACCGATATTGCCTCCGTTGTATTTATTCTTTTGGTCGGAATTGTCCCAAGCTTTGTAGTCGTAGCCGTTGAAAGCCGCGTGAATGTCGAGAGCCGAGCGCTCGTTGGCTATGGCGCGATAGCCGGCAGCGAAGCCGAGGTTATAGACCGGGAAGTAGCCCAGCGACACGTAGCCTCGCCAGGGGCTTTCGGCGGGCACTTCGGCGCCGCGCGAGGGTTGCAGGCTAGTGTAGGCGCGCACTACGGGCGACAGGCCGGTGTATGAGGCCGTAGAGAGGGTGACGGAGCCTACGGGCGGCAGCGTCAGGGTCGGTGTAAGGCCTGCGGGGCGTGTGGCAGCGCGCTCTATGGGCTGAATTGAGCGTTCGACCACTACTTCGGTGGTGATATCTTGGGCGGCAGCTCCGGTGGCCAGTGTCAAAGCGGCCAGGGCAGCTGTATATTTCAGAGGTTTTTTCATTTGAGTGTGTTCAGTCGGGTGTCAATCATTTGGAAGATGTCGGTCTCGCTACCAGGGTAGTTTTCGCGCAGCGAGCGGAGGTATTCGCGAGCTTCGAATTTCTGGTCTTGGCTGGCGAGGACGTCGCTGAGCAGGATGAAACCGCGCGCGAGCCAATAGGTGTGCGGCGTAGCGGAGTCAATGATTGTTTCAGCTACGCGACGGGCGTCGTCGATGAGTTTGTCGTCGAAGAACGATTGGCCCATGTAGAGCGCGCTCTTGATGCCATTGAGGTCGTCGGTCTTGTTGGCGATTGTTTGCCAATCGGCGCGTGCACCGGCCGAGTCGCCCGAGCGTAGGCGGGCCATACCGCGCATGAATATAGCTTCGTTGCGGTCTTCGGCGCCGGCTGTCGATGAGGCCAGCAGAGCGTCAGCGTTTTCGATGACGAGGGCGTTGTCGGCCATGTCGTGAGCCACACGCATGATGCCGGTGCGGGCGCGGTTGAGCAAGGCAGGTGTCGACGCACGTCGTGCCAGCTCTTGCCACGATGCTAGTGCTTCGGCCCCGAGGCCCAGCGAGTGCTCAGCCGAGGCTTTGACAGCTAGGGCGTCTTCGGCCATGCGCGTGTCGGGATAGTTTTCGACGATGAGCGATGCGAAAGTCTGTGCGTCGCCGATGCGTCCGGCATCGGAGGCCGCTTCCATCATGTAGTTCCAGGCTTGAGCGCGGTAGGCGCCGGCGGGGAACTGAGTCAGATACGATTCGAGGCGGCGTGTGGAGCCATCCTCGGTGTAGGCTGCTTCGGCCGCTTCGAAGGTGAGGCGGTCAGACTCGGCCACGTCGAGTTTGGGGGCGTTTTCGACAGATTCAAGGAACGAAGCCATGTCGTCGAGCGTGCCATCGGTAGCAGCGATTCGTTGTAATTCTTCTACTGCTACGTGGGCTTCCTCGCTGGTCGGGGCCAGGCGCACCAGTTCGCGATAGGTGTCGATTGCTTCAGCGCGTTTGCCGGTGTTGAGCAGCGTCATAGCCAGCTGCACGTAGCCCTTGCGGCCTTGTTCGGTGGTGGGGTATTCGGCCACGAGTTGGCGATAAGTGGCGATTGCATCGGCATCGCGGCCCAGCTGCAGGTAGCCTTCGGTCTTTTCGAGGAGAGCATCCGGAACGAGAGTCGACGACGAAAAGTCGGCTAGCAGGCGGTCGATGGCATTGATTTTGCCTTTATAGTCGCGTTGATAGCCCTTGATGACGGCTTGCTGGAACAGAGCATAGTCGCCCGAAGCGGGTGCTTTGTCGTAGGCGCGGCCGTAGAGGTCTACGGCTTCAGCCAGACGGCCGTCGTAGAGAGCGATGTCGGCCAGGCGGTTGTAGGCATCGGCTATGGCTGTGGTGGGCATAGAGCCCGGGGCGTCGGTGAAGGCCTTGAAAGCCTTTGCAGCTTGCGGATATTCTTTGAGAGCGAAGCGCGCATAGCCTAGGTCGTAGCGACCTAGAGGCAAGTTGGCGTCGCCGCGTGTAGTGGTGCTGAGATATGTGTCGAGGTTGTTAACTGCACCGCGATAGTCGCCTAGGCGGTAGAGAGCTTCGCCGAGCGATAAGCGGGTCGAGGCACCCACCGAGGGGTTGTAGCGCTGCAGTGTCAAGCTCTCGACGAGGTAGCCGCGTGCGGCTTCGGCATCGCCGGCTGCTAGTGCGCGAGTGCCTATAGCGTAGAGGATTTGTTGCTTGGCTCCGAGCACCTTGGCTCCGGGGTTAGTCATGCGGTTGATTGAGGCTAAGGCGGTGTCGTAGTCGTGGTCAGTCAGATAGCCAGCCACGAGATACTCTTGTACGCGTGCTGTGTATGGGCCATCGGGGTAGCGGCGCAGGAAGTCCTCAAAGGTAGCGGCGCTTGAGCCGAAGGGGATAGAGCCGCCGCCAAATTTGGCTACGGCGTAGTTGTAGTATGCAGCTTCTTGCACTTTGGGGTCGAAGTCGCGGCGCAGGGCATTGTCAAATGCCATCAGGGCGGCGTTGGTGCGGCCGAGAGCCATCAGGGCTTCGCCGATGTAGAGGTAAGCGCTCTGCCCCATGGCGCTGTCGACCTTGGTGGCCGGCTCAAGATAGGTCACGGCCTGTTCGTAGTTGCCACGTTTGAAGCAAGTCGTGCCCAGTATGTAGAGTGCGCTTGGCTCGGGCTCTTCGGCTGTGGCCGCGTAGCGCTCCAGATAGGGTAGGGCTTCATCGGTGTGGCCCTGGGCGTAGAGCGATTCGCCGATGATGCGGTTAGCCTCGGCGGTGTAGGTCGGGGCGGTCATCAGCGGATTGTTCATCGACTGGCGAGCGCTGGCGAGTGCCTGCTCGTAGTTGCCTTGAACATAGTAGATTTGAGCCAGATAGTAGTCGGCTGCAGCGCCGGGCAGCTTTTTGCGGTCGGCACGATTGAGGTAGGGCACCGCTTGAGCATAATCGTGGCGCGAGTAATAGATGTAGCCGAGATAGAACTGAGCCTCATTGGCATAGTCAGTGTTCGAGGCGACGCTTGCGAAATCGAGTTCGGCGCGTTTGAATTCGCCCAGACGCATCAAGGCGTAGCCGCGGTGGTACTTAAGGTCGGCATTTAGTCGCGGCCCGGGGTTGATATCGCCAAGCGACTCGTAGATGGCCAGCGCACGGGCAGCCTCCGTTTCGAGCAGCGTATTGGCCATGTAGATTGAGGCCTCAATGCGGCGATTTGAGGCCGGATAAGCTTCGCAGAATTCTTCCAATAACCGGTAGGCCTCGGCATATCCTCCGCGATAAGAAGCTTCGGCTCGAAGCCATGCGGCTTGTTCGCGTTCGGCCGCTGATAGGCGAGTAGCATCGAGCATCGACAGCTGGTCGAGAGCACCCTGATAGTTGCCCTCGGCAATCATCAACATACCGCGTTCGAGACATCCCGGTGCGGCGGGGTTATTTACCTGAGCTGTAGCGGCGATGGCTCCGGCCATCAGTGCGGTTTTCAGCAATATGATTTTTTTCATGTTGTGGCTCTATAAAATACACGCAAAGTTAATATTTTTCCACCACTTTCGCTAACTTTTCCATACGATTCCCACCAAAAGCGCCAATCTCCAATCCAAACCGCCTACTGGCCTCTAAGGCACAATCGCACGCGAGCCGTTGTTTATCGATGATAGCAGAGGGGTTTTGAATCGATTTTTTTGGTGTTGGCTTGGAATATGAGAAATTATCATTAAATTTGCGGTGGCTGTTGATTTTATTCGTAGTACGGTGTTTGCACCGCAGTGTTGCAGCGACGTGCTACGGCTGTATTTATATACAATAATGTTTGACCTTGAAATCGGATGAAAGTATTACTTAAATCATTGTTTGTAGCTTCGTTGGCAGCCTTGTCTGCCAATGTGTCGTGCACAAAGCAAGCTAACGAAGCGGCTGAAGCCACCGAACAGCATATTGCTGAGAATCGTGTTATTTATGAAGTATTCGTGCGCAACTTCTCGCGCGAAGGTAACCTGAAAGGCGTCGAAGCGCAAGTGCCTCGCCTGAAAGACCTAGGCGTCGACGTAGTGTGGCTGATGCCTATCTACGAACTTGGCGATACCGGCCTGTGGGGTCCGTACTCGAGCCCGTACTCAATCAAAAACTACACCAAAATCGACCCGGACAACGGCTCGGAACAGGACCTGCGCGACCTGGTAAAGGCACTGCACGACAATGGCATGGAAATCTGGTTTGACTGGGTGGGCAACCACACGTCGATGGATAATGTGTGGGTTACTTCGAACCCTGAATTCTACACAAAGAAGGATGGCGACTTCGTGCACCCCTTCGGTGGCGTGTGGAAGGATGTCTATGAACTCGACCGCGACAACGAAGCTATGCAGGACTCGATGATCAAGGCCATGCAATACTGGGTCGACGAATTCGATATCGACGGCTATCGCTGCGACTATGCCTCGGGTCCGGCTCCTGAATTCTGGAAAAAAGCCACCGAGACGGTGCTCAAGGACGGTAAGCGTATCGCCTGGCTGGCCGAGGACGGTTCGCGTCCGGCGCTGGTCAAGAACGGATACTTCGACTATAACTATTGCTGGAACTTCCAGGAAAAAGTGCTCAAAGGCTTTGCCAACGACACAGTCCTCGACCTTGGCAAATTGCGTGCGGCTTGCGAGTTGCTCGCCAACGAAGGTATCGTAGCCGGAGAAGTTCACGAATCAGAAGACACGATAACTCGCCCCTACGACGGACGTTCGCGCATGGTATATCTTGAAAACCACGATGTTGTGCAAGATCAAGGCGGCAGCGGCGACCTCGTCTACAAGCAGTATCAGAAGCCTCTGACCGTACTGCAATTCACCGTATATGGTATGCCGCTTCTCTACAACGGCCAGGAAATCGGCTATAAGACCGGTGGCCGTGTATCGCTGGCCGAGAAGACTCCTATCGATTGGGCAGCAGCCGACACTACCATGAACGCGATGATAAAGACTCTCACCAACTTGAAGCACACTCAGCAGGCTCTGTGGACGGGTAAATATAGCGGCACGCTTACCTATATACCCACTACGGCCGATGATGTGGTATTCGCCTACAAACGCTCGTCGGGCGACAACAACGTGGTGGTTATGCTCAACTTTGACTCTGCGGCACGCACTTTCAGCGCCGGCGCCGGCTTGCCCGAAGGTGAGTTTACCGACGTCTTTACCGGCAACAAGGTCAAGATGTCGTCGGAGTTGACTCAATTTGCACTACCGCCCTACGGCGCCGCCGTATTTGTAAAGGAGTGATACCAATCGTAATGATTTAGAACACAACTACTTATCGCATCGGATGCCGGAGCCTATGCCGGTATCCGATGCATCATATTTCTTTGAGAACATTTGCAGCCTATCCTTAAGTCTATTTAATGAAAAACTACCTACACCTACTGATATTATTCATGTTGCTGGCATCGTGCAGCAGGCAAGAGTCGAGGCTGACTCCCGAGTTGCAATCGCTATACGAGCAGCTCGACCAGGAAATTGCCAACAGCGAGCAATATCAGCAATCGAAAGAATTTCGAATAGCTCAGTTGCGCAAGAGCTACGCTGCGGCTGCCGACGAGAAGCAGCGCACTGTGCTGCTCAACCGATTGATTGAAGAATTCAACGCCTACAATGCCGACTCTGCAATATATTACATTAATGTAAATATGCGGCGGCCGATAGTGTATCTGACCCCGGGTGAGCATACGCGACTGACTATCCGACGGGCCGATGTGCTAGCCCATGCGGGCTTGTTTTCCGATGCATTGGCCATCATGCAGAAGATTCCGCGCGACTCGCTCACTCCGAGTTTGATGGAGGTTTACTATTCGACGTATTGTGCTACCTATCAGTATCTGAGCGAATATTCGAGCGAGCACGATACCGCTCTCGACAACGAGCGCCTGCGTGCGATGTACTCCGACTCACTCCGCCTGGTTGTGGCTCCTAACTCGTTCAACCACATGGTGTACGTCATGGCCGACATGGCCCGCGACGGCAACACTAAAGAAGCAATCGAGGGGTTGTCGAACTATCTGAAAGCTTTCCAGTCGGGCACGCGCGAGTATTCGATACTTGCGTCGACCTTGGCCTATATTTATAAGACAGCCGGTATGCTCAACGAATACAAGCAGCATATAGCCCTCAGCGCGATTTCCGACGTAAAAGCCGTGGTGAAGGAGAATATGTCGTTTCGCGAAGCGGCTACCATCATGTTTGAGGATGGCGACGTGGCGCGCGCTAATCGATATCTGAAAAAGAGCATTGCCGATGCTAATTTCTATTCGGCTTTGATGCGCAATGCGCAGTCGAGCAAGATGTTGCCGGTAATCGATGGCGCCTACACATCGATGCAGGACCAGCTCAACAGCCGACTGCGCACCATGGTGCTCGTGAGCAGCGTGCTGTTGGTGATTTTGATTATTACCGTGCTGATGATTCTCAAGCAAATACGCAGCTTGCACCGAGCCAACGACGAGGTGCGCAAGGCCAATCGCGAGTTGAGCTTACTGTCGGATCGCTTCAAGCAGGCCAATATAGAGCTTGCTCGGAAAAACGACGAGTTGAAAGATTTCAGCCACACCAAGGAGCAATATGCAGGCTTGTTTATGGCCTATTGTTCGTCGGCTATATCGATATTGCAGCATTATCAGCAAGCACTGCGCGTACAGGCCACAAAGGGCGGCACAGTAGCATCATTGCTCAAGAAAATCGAGTCGACCGAGATATCAGACCAGTTGCTGAAGGATTTCTATGTAAAATTCGACGATGCAATTTTGAATATATATCCGTCGTTTGTCGATAAGTTCAACGCACTGCTTCGCTCCGACGAGCAGATAGTTTTGAAGTCGGGCGAGCGACTCAATACCGAGCTCCGACTGTATGCCCTGATACGCATCGGCATCGACGACAATGCTCGAATTGCGGAGTTTTTGCGCTGCTCGATATCGACAGTCTACACCTATCGTTCGCGTATAAAAAAGCGAGCTATCGACCCCGACCGATTCGAAGAAAATGTGAAGAATATGGGCTGAAAACGCCCTTGATTTCCGACGAAATTATATTGATTTTTTAAGCCGGTGCAAAAAGTGTATCGGCTGATGTACAGTCTGTTAGGACTTTGATTTGTTTTGATTATTCTTTGAATGGCTTGAAATTTTAAAAAAGGTTAACGAACTTTGTGAAAAATGCGTAAGTCAACAGCCTTAATTTAAGCCATCATCATAACTAAAACATTTCAAATAATGAACAGAAAACCATGGAATTTACGAGCCTTCATCCTGAGCGCTATATGGATGTTAGCTCTAATAGCTGCGCCGTTTAGTTCGGCACAGCTGTTGAATGTGTCAGGCACTGTTACAGATCCGACGGGTGAGCCCCTGATTGGAGCTAGTGTGGTGCTGAAAGGCAATCAAAACGTCGGCTTTGCGACAGATTTTGATGGTAACTACACCCTTAGTAATGTTCCCGCAGATGGTACTATCGTTGTGAGCTACATCGGCTTCAAAACTACTGAAGTAGCCGTGAAAGGCCGCACTACCATTGATGTGGTTCTTCAAGAAGACAGCGAAGTCCTCGAGGAAGTCGTTGTCGTTGGTTATGGTTCGTTGAGCCGCAAGGAACTCTCTAGCTCTATCGTACAAGTTAGTGCAGATGACTTCCAGAAGGGCGCAATGAACAACGCCATGGAAATGCTTTCGGGTAAGGTAGCCGGCCTCAATGTATCGAGCACGGCATCGGCCAACCCGAATGCTTCATCGGACCTGCAGGTGCGCGGTGCTACATCGCTGAGCGCAGGCAACGGCCCGCTGATTGTCATCGACGGTGTAGCCGGTGGTGATATCCGCACTCTGGCTCCTCAGGACATCGAATCGATGTCGGTTCTGAAGGACGCTGCTTCGGCCGCTATTTATGGTACTCGCGGTGCCAACGGTGTAATCCTTATTACTACTAAAAAAGGTACCGGCGAACCCGGCAAGCCCGTTATTACTTATGACTCATATGGTGCTCTTGCATTTGGCAAGGACAAGCCCGAAGTGCTCTCGCCCTACGAATGGCGTCTCGCTCGCCGCGGCAACGACTACGGCGCAAGCACCAACTGGTACGACCTCATCACTCGCGACTATGCTTACGACACCAACCAGTATCTGGCTATCGACGGCTCGCTCAACGACGGCGGCTACTACTCAGCTTCAGTCAACTGGAAGAAGGCCAATGGTCTCGACATCGTAAGTCGCCGTGAAGAATTCGGTGGCCGCGCTGCCGTTTCTGCAACTGCACTCGACAACCACTTCCGCTTCACCGCTTCGCTCAACGCTCGCCGCGTGAAGGAAAAATGGGGCGACGACGGCATGTTCGACACCGCTCTGAGCATGAACCCCACTATCCCCGTTTACAACGAAGACGGCTCGTTCTACCAGCCCACTTCGCCCACCGATATCAGAAACCCCTTGCAGCAGCTGCTGGTCAACTCTTCGGAAGGCAACCGCACCTACCTGCTCGGCACTGTCGACCTCAAGTACAACATCTGGAGCAACGACTACCACAACGTGAGCACCACTCTGTCGTACTCATATAACTATAACGACCTCAAGAGCGACTACTACACTCCCTCGACTTCAGGCGAATCATACTGGGGTGGCTACGCAGGCCGCGCCTCGCAGAAACTCGAAAAGTGGTGGACCAACCGCGTGGAATGGATTGCCAACTATGGCTTCCACAAGGACGACAACGACGTGAAGCTCGTTGCCGGCTACTCGTTCGAACGCTCTAACTGGGAGCAGATGTACATGCAGAACAACAACTTCACCTTCGACAAGCCCCTCTGGAACGGTATCGGTTCGGGTTCGTATCTTGGCGACGGTAAAGCTCAAATGTATGGTGGCAAGAGCCAGTCGACCCTCATCGGTTTCTTCGGCCGTGTTAACTACTCTTGGCGCGAAATGATTATCGCTTCGGCTTCTCTCCGCTACGAAGGTTCTACCAAGTTCGGTGCCGACAACAAGTGGGGTTCGTTCCCTGCAGCCTCTATCGCATGGGAAATGACCAAGGCTCCTTTCATGGAAGACTACACCAACGTAATCCAGAGCTTGAAGCCTCGCTTCTCTTTTGGTGTTACCGGCCGTAGCGACTTCGCCGCTTACGAATCTCTCGCTACTTACTCGCCCAATGGCACATACTTCATTGATGGCGAATGGGTCACCGGCTACCGTCCCTCGAACAATTCAAACCCCGAACTTGGCTGGGAAAAACTGACCAGTGCTAACTACGGTGTTGACTTCATGTTCTTCAACCGCCTCTATGGTTCGATCGAATACTTCGACCGCCGCTCGCAAGACCTGCTCTACAACTACACCGCTCCTCAGCCTCCTTATGTATATAAGGACATCCTCGTCAACGTAGGTACCACTAAGAACACCGGTATCGAACTGGCCCTGACAGCCGACGCAGTTGTCAACCAGCCCGTGACCTGGACCACCGGTATCAACTACTCGTACGGTACCACCAAGCTCACCAAGCTTTCGAACTCTATCTACCAAGCTTCGTACCTCGACATGTACCAGAAGCCCGGTGTCGGCACCAGCGAATACTTCTTCCGCATCGAAGAAGGTGGCAAGATTGGCCAATTCTATGGCTATGAATATGCCGGCGTAGATGCTGACCACAACATGCTCGTATACAACGCTGATGGCGAAAAGATCACCGCATCGACCGCCGACCCCAAGGACAAACGCTACATCGGCAACGGTGCTCCCTCGCACTTCCTGACCTGGAACAACACCGTGAAGTGGAACAACTTCGACCTCAGCATGATGTTCACCGGCGCATTCGGCTTCAAGATTTTCAACATCCGCAAGTACAACATGGGCCTCAAGGGCAGCGGTAGCGACAACGTGCTCCGCAGCACTTACCTCAAGGACCGCGATGTATGGTCGGGTGGCGGCGTTATCTCGTCGTACTTCCTCGAAAATGGCGACTACTTCAAGCTCGAAAACGTAACTCTTGGCTATAGCGTACCTCTGAAGGACCGTCGTCTGCTCGACAGCCTCCGCGTATACGTAGCTGCCAAAAACCTCTTCACCCTCACCGGTTATACAGGCAACGATCCTTCGCACGTGACCTCTACCGGTATTACTCCCGGTGTTGACTCTGCTACAGCTTATCCCTCGGCTATGCAGCTGACCTTAGGTGTAACTGTTCGTTTCCGCTAATCTCAACATTTTGACACAATGAAAATCAAAAATCATATAGTCGGTCTGCTGAGTGCGACCGCAATATCGCTCGGAGCGTGGTCATGCACCGATCTCGATGAAGTAACTTTTGACCGCATTGACGCTTCGACATACTATCAGGACGAAACCAGCGTGAAGGGTGCCGTAGCTTCTATCTATGCCAGCGCCACCAGCGGCTTCCTCGAACTCTTCTGGTACCTCAACGAATTCTCGGCTGACCAGGTCGCTTGGCGTTCGTGGAACGGTGGCGCCTGGGGCTACGATGAAGCTCAGAAATTCGTGCTTTCAACTCACACTTGGAACTCTGAATCGGTAATCGTGCGCCAGGCTTGGGAACACGCTTGGGAGACTATCGGTCTGTGTAACACTCTTATCAACGACCTGCAGAACATCAATCCCGGTGCAATCGGCATGACTGAAGAGCAGCTCAAGAGCTACATCGCCGAAGTTCGCACCATGCGCGCTTGGGCCTACTACAACAACTTCGAACTCTGGGGTGGCGCTCTGCCTCTCAACGTGTCGGTTGGTGGCGAAATCCCCGGCTCGGCCGATGTTGACTTCAACAAGGGTTGTGAAGTTATCTGGCAATTCATCGTCGACGAACTCGACGCTTGCTACGCCGACATGATGGTCGAAGATGGTTCGAACGCTACGCGCAACCGTCTGAACCAGGGTGTGAACCGCATGCTCAAGATGCGTATGCTCCTCAACTCTGAAGTATTCACCGGTACTAACCGCTATGCTGAATGTGCTACCCTGTGCCAAGAAATCCTCGATGGCAAATATGGCGCATACGAACTCGCTAGCGACTATCGCGAAATCTATGGCGTGAACAATACGACTTGCCCCGAAGTTGTGTTCGCTTTCTCGATGGAAGCCGGCCGAATGACCAACAACAACCGCAACACTCCCTCTCTGCCCTACAACTACGATGAAATCTTCGGTTACTCATGCGAACAGGGCGGCTGGAACTGTACTTGCCTCGCTCCTTCGAAGGACAACTCGGGTACACTCGTGTCCTACGCCGGCTCTACCGGCGCTAAGAGCTTCGTATTCGACTACGGCGACAAGCTCGGCGCTCCCTACGACCGTCTGAACGACAAGGATATCCGCAAACAGCCCTTCTACTGCGATGCAACCGGCAACTGGCAGGGCCTCCTGTTGATGGGTGAGCAGAAGAACTACTCGACCGGCGAACCGGTCCTCGCTGACGCCGACCTGCAGGATAAGCCTCTGATCTACGTCGACCAAGTTGGTACTTTCCAAAACCTTGGCCGCGACCTCGAAACCGTCATGAGCCCCCGCTGGGGTGAAACCAACTCGGGCTACCGTCTGGTGCGCTACCCGATTTATCCCGCTTCGACCGGCCTCGATTGGCGCGATGCCGACCAGGTTGAATTCCGTCTCGCCGAAGTTGTCTACACTCTGGCTGAATGCAAGCTCCGTGCAGGCGACACCAACGGTGCCAAGGAACTGGTCAACAGCGTCCGCACTCGCTACTACAAGGATGCCGACAAGGCTGAAATCGAAAAGCCCGGCCCCGGCTTCACCGCTTTCGACGAAGACTGGATGCTCAGCGAATGGGGTCTTGAATACCTCGACGAAGGCCGCCGTCGCCGCACCGACCTCCGCCGCTTCGACAAGTTCACTCAGGGCCAGTGGTGGTTCTTCGGCCGTGCTTCGGAAACCGACCGCGAATTGCCCGCCAAGCGCGACCGTCGCTACGAATGGTATCCTCTGCCCCAGGTAGCCCTCATGGTAAACCCGGGTCTCGTTCAAAATCCTAACTATTAATTTCTGACAACATGAAAAAGAATATATTTAGCGCCCTGCTTATGATGCTCCTGCTCGTGGTGGCAGGTTGCTCGAAGGACGAGATCATATTTGATAGCGAGTTGCCGCGCTTCAACCTGCGCCCCGGCTATCAGCTCCTCGAAGTAATCGTGCCCCAGGGTACGACTGCTACCGACAAGCTCTACATTGTCGGCGAATTCAATGGTGGCCCCGAAGCCGCTATTGGCAACCCCCAGTGGCAGCTCGAAAAAGCTTCTGATACCGACGTTAAGTGGGGTGTTTACCTCAACCCTGCTGACTTCGTTGATGGCAAAACCCTCGCCGACGGCTACTACTTCTACTCGATGGAACAAGGTGCCGAACGCACTCTCGAAAATGACTCGGTCAACCATACTGAAGCTCCCGCTCTCGGTGGCCGTCTCAATGTACTCGTTTACCGCTGGGCTGACTACTTCAACAAGCCCGCCAACCCCGATGAAATCGTTCACGACGGCTACGTAATTTACGTTGTCGACAACTCGGGCTACGACCAACTCGCTATGTACGCTTGGGGCGACGCTGAAGCATTCGGCGGATGGCCCGGTATCACTCCTACCGGCAAGGTTGAAAAGGGCGGTGTCACTTACAAGTACTTCGATACCGGCGAGGCTAACAAGAACCTCAACCTCAACCTCATCTTCAACAACAACAACAATGGTAGCCAGCTGGGCGACTACAACGTTACCCTCGACAAGGATTACTACCTTGAATTGACCCCCGACGGCGTTAAGGAATTTGACCCGAACTCTGTTGTCGAACACGATGGCTACGCCGTATTCGTTGTTAACAACTCGAGCTGGGAAGAACTCTACCTCTACATGTGGGGTTCTGTAAATGACCTCAACGGCGCATGGCCCGGCATGGCTCCCACCGGCACTCAGACCATCAATGGCGTGTCGTACACCTACTTCGACCTCGGCGCTGCCAACTGCAATGCCGGCCTCGAAGAGCACCTCATCCTCAACAACGGCAACGGTAAGCAGCTCGACGACGTTATAGTATTCGGCCTCGACCGCGACGTTTACTTTGAACTGACCGACAAGCGCGCCGTCGAAATCGACCCCGAAACTTACGTTCCCGGCGGCACAGAACCCGAACCCGACCCCACTCCTGCTCAGCAGTACAACATCTATGTACAGAACCTCACCGGTTGGAGCGACTTCTACATCTACGCTTGGGGTGATAAGGAAATCTTCGGCGGATGGCCCGGTGCTCAGGCTTCGTCGACTCAGACCATCGGCGGTGTTGAATACCTCGTATTCCCCGTAGAAGGTGCCGGCGAGACCGAAAACCTCA
>CAYWAM010000024.1:0-35349 GCA_964456545.1 uncultured Bacteroides sp. | reverse complement strand
CTCGACCCACTGATTAAGAGTCAGTTGCTCTACCAACTGAGCTACGGAGTCATTGTTTTTCTCTTTTGCGCTGCAAAGGTACGGCCGATTTTTTAATTGTGCAAATATTTTCGTGATTTTTTTATTATAATTTCGAAAAATGCGCAAAACGCACCAATATATTGGCAGAAACGCCCTGCTTATGGCAAGGTAACAATCGATTTCGCAGGGATTTTTGCGAAAGAAAAAATATCAAGAAGTTCATTTAGGCTGATGGGTGCAGAGTCTTGCTTCAGCCCGGCTAGATGTGCCGTAAGTCCGATGATTTGCTGTGGCGATTGTTTCGTTCGTAGGTGGGCCATGTCGAGCTCTGGGTCTCGTTTGCTTAGTCGTCGGCCCTCGGCGTTGCAGATTAGCGGTAGGTGGGCATATTGCACAGGTGGAAGACCTAAAATATCGCGAAGATAGTCCTGCTGGGCTGCGGATGCAAGGAGGTCGGCGCCACGCACTATCTGATTGACGCCCATATCGGCGTCATCGACAACGACGGCTAGTTGGTAGGCCCAAGCACCGTCGGCACGTCGCAGTACGAAGTCACCGCATTCCTGAGCTAAGTTGACGGTTTGTGGTCCAAATATAGTGTCGGTGAATGAAATCGGGCGGTCGGGTACGTATAGGCGTGTGGCTGCCGGGTGCTCGATGGCCTTGTCGGAGTGCGGAAATGGCGGCATGTTGGCAGGCCGGCAAGTGCCAGCGTAGATGCGACGGCCATCTGATGCGTGTGGGGCTGATGATGCGTTTAGGTCGGCGCGTGTGCAGCGACAAGGATAGGTGAGTCCGCTATTGCGAAGTCGTTCAAGCGCAGCTTCGTATATGTCGGAGCGGTGGCTTTGCGAGTAAGGCGCATGTGGGCCTCGGTCGTCGAGCCCTCCTTCGTCCCATTCGAGTCCTAACCAGCGTAGGTCGTCTTCAATCTGTCGAGCATATTCTAGGCGCGAACGCTGAGGGTCGAGGTCTTCAATGCGCAGTATCCAGCGGCCCCCAACTGATTTCGCGGCTAACCATGAAATCAGAGCGGTGTAGACGTTGCCTAGATGCATGCGCCCTGTGGGCGACGGTGCAAATCGACCGACAGTCGTGGCGCTTAAATTGCGTTGTATACCAGCCATGCGACGTAACCTATGTAGAGAGTTGTGAGCATAGCGCCTTCGCCTCGAGTGATTTTGCGATGGCCAATAAACCAGCCACACAGCCAAAATAGCACAGAGGCAAGCATCAGCGTGCCGAGGTCGACGGCGCTAACTTCGCCCAGTGGCAGCGGACTTACTACGGCCGCGGTGCCGAGGATGAAGAGTATATTGAAGATGTTGCTGCCGATGACGTTGCCTAGAGCCATGTCTGCATTGCCTTTAAGGGCTGCGGCTACGGCTGCGGCTAATTCGGGCATTGAAGTGCCGGCGGATACTATAGTGAGGCCGATGATGGCATCGCTGACGCCTAGGCTGCGTGCTATCTCGGATGCGCCTGCTACGAAGCGGTCGCCGCCTGCAATGAGGCCGGCAAGTCCAAGGATGATAAAAATGATGGATTTGAGTAGCGGCATTTGAGTAGCGGCAAGTTGCTGATTCTCTGCTGGGTTGGGAAGCTCTGCTTCGTCGCTTTTCTTTGAGCGGATTAGAGTTTCGCGCATGAATAGCAAGAAAAAGATCAGTAGGATTATGCCGTTGGCGCGGGTTATGATGCTTTCGTCGGCACCGTCGAGTATCGGCCCGGCAGCCATGACTATCAGTAGGAGGGCTGATAGTATTACTACGGGGATTTCGGTTGTCATGACGTCGCGCTTGACGCTCAGCGGGCGCACCATGGCTGTGATACCTATGATTGCTAAAATGTTGAAAATGTTGCTGCCAACGACATTGCCGATGGCTAGGCCGGCCGAACCATTTAGTGATGCGAGAATGCTTGTCACAAGCTCGGGAGTCGATGTGCCGAAGGCTACTACTGTCAGGCCTACTACGAGGTCTGAAATGCCCATGCGGCGGGCTAGGGCAGCAGAGCCATCGGTGAGTATGTTAGCGCCGATAAGTATTAGAGCCAGACCAATCGCAAGGTATACAATCGATAGTATCATAATTCTAAATTATTTGCTTGCAAAGGTAGCAAATAATCGCGAGGCTGCCAATAGTTTGGGTCGATACGGCGCCAGCCGCTGATTTTTATGGTTTGCAGCGTGTTAATCGCGAAAAATTGCGTAACTTTGTCCATGAGATGGAAAGTAAACGTTCTGTATATCGGCGCGGGGCTGAAGATGGCCTCGTAATTGGGCCTTTGATGGCTCTAATCGTTATTCTTATGGGCGCTTGTGGACAGGTACCCGTGCTTGCTATTCCGGCAATGATCGGAATTTGCGCGGTGCCGTGTGTGGCATATTTGATGCTGTCGCGAGGCTATCGAGAAGATGAGTATCGTTCGTCGTTTTCGGCTCTTTGGTTGCAAGGTATTTGCACATTCTTTTTTGGTGGTTTGCTCATGGCATTGGCCATTTATGTGGCTTTGCGCTGGGTGTGGCCGACTTATATAGCCGATCAGATGCGCTTTCTCTCGCAAGTCTTGTCGCAACAGTCTGGGCCCGAGGCGCA
Source organism: uncultured Bacteroides sp. (assembly GCA_964456545.1). Classification (GTDB taxonomy): domain Bacteria; phylum Bacteroidota; class Bacteroidia; order Bacteroidales; family Muribaculaceae; genus CAG-873. Next base: position 32,731 of record CAYWAM010000024.1, on the reverse strand, counting down.
GCAACTGGCCGACATGGTAGCGCAACTGGTGTCGACCGGTAACCTGCCTACGCCTATTGACGTAGCGCTCGAGCAGATTTATTTTGTGGTATTCTCCGGTTCGCTTTTGTCGATGTTGCTTTCGATGATTATCCGTTCGCGCCGACCGGTTACGCCTCCGAATTTTGATAAAAATTGATTGATCTAATGGATATTTCAGTTGTAGTTCCTTTGTATAACGAGGCAGAGTCACTGCCTGAGTTGGCCGCGTGGATTGAACGCGTCATGTCTGAAAATGGCTTTTCATACGAGGTTATCTTCGTCAATGATGGCTCTACAGATGATTCCTGGGATGTCATTCGCCGACTTTCAGAGGCCAATCCTTGTCTGAAGGGTGTGGCTTTCCGCCGCAACTATGGTAAATCGCCGGCTCTTAATACTGGTTTTGCACGTGCTAAAGGCGATGTGGTCATCACTATGGATGCTGACTTGCAAGATTCGCCCGATGAAATACCGGCGCTCTACCACATGATTAAGGATGAGGGCTACGACCTCGTGTCGGGCTACAAGCAGAAGCGCTACGATCCGCTGTCGAAAACAATTCCGACTAAGCTTTTCAATGCTACTGCTCGCCGTGTTACCGGTATTCACAATCTTCATGATTTCAACTGCGGTTTGAAGGCATATCGCAATAAGGTGGTTAAGCATATCGAAGTTTACGGCGACATGCACCGTTATATCCCTTATCTGGCTAAGTTGGCCGGTTTCAACCGCATCGGTGAAAAGGTGGTGCACCACCAAGCACGCAAGTATGGCAAGACTAAATTTGGTCTTGATCGTTTTGTTAATGGCTACCTCGACCTCGCTACGCTTTGGTTTACAGGTAAGTTTGGCGGTAAACCTATGCACTTTTTCGGACTGCTGGGCTCGCTGATGTTTATTCTTGGTTTTATTGCCGTAGCTGTAGTCGGGGGCATGAAGCTCTACAACATGTACCACGGTAACCACTACACGCTGGTGACTTCGTCGCCCTACTTCTATTTGTCGCTAACGCTTATGATACTTGGCGCGCAAATGTTCCTTGCCGGATTTGTTGGTGAACTGGTGGCGCGCAATTCGCCTCGTCGCAACGATTATGAAATCGACGAAGAGCTGAATATCAAGGTTGAAGCCTAACTTTGCAAATGACATACAATGAGTAATACAATCTCATACGATGACCTACTATCGCTGATGACTCAGCGTTTCTCATGCCGTAGCTACGATTCTGAGCGTGCCGTTAGTCACGACCACATCGAAGCTGTGGTCGAAGCCGCTCGCGTAGCACCCTCGGCTTGCAATCGTCAGCCTTGGAAATTCCTAGTGGCTGATACAGATGATGCTCGCGACGTTGTCATGAAGGCTTATGATCGCGATTGGATACGCACTGCACCGGCTTTCTTAATTGCACTTGGCGATCATAGTCAAGCGTGGCATCGTGCCGATGGTAAAGACCACACTGATGTGGATCTTTCTATCGCTATCGAGCATATCTGCTTGGCTGCTACGACTCTAGGCTTGGCTACTTGCTGGGTATGTAACTTTGATGCGGCTCTGATTCGTGAAGGTTTCAATCTGCCCGCTGGTTTTGAGCCGATTGCTATCATTCCGATTGGATATCCTGCGCAAGGTTGCCAGGTGCCTGTTAAAAATCGTAAGTCGTCCGACGAAATTATCGTATGGGAAAAGTTTTGAAATCAATTATTATAGCCATAGCGCTGGCCTTTTTTGCCGTAGCATGCAATACGTCGGGCTGTCTCGACAATGGTAGTGCTATACCTTTGGCCGGATTCTATTCGTCGACTAATGCTCAGAGTATTACCGTCGATTCGCTTGCGATTGTAGGCTTGCATGCCCCCGGCGATTCGGCTATTGTGCGTGCAGGTGCTCAGAATTCTTCGGTATATCTGCCTATGAACCCCACTGCCACATCTACTTCGTGGGTCATTAGCTATAAGCAGCAGTCGCTCGACTATCCGGAGCTCAACGATACGGTTACATTTAGATACGAGGCCTTGCCTTATTTTGCATCTGAAGAGTGTGGCGCTATGTACTACTACGATGTGACAGCTGTAGACTATACTTGTCACTTGATTGATAGCGTATGCATGACGTCGCAACTTATCACAAATGCAGATATAGAGACAATCAAAATATATTTCCGCACCACTACTGCCGAAGGAGGGCAGCGCAAATGACGCCGCTACTGTCGCGAACGATTCGTGTTTTTCTACTCCTGGCTATTTGCTTAGTGACTTTGGCGGCTTATGCTTCCGGCGATAGCGCTGTGCCGCGTCGTCAGCGTCGTGCTACTCCGGTCAATAATAGCGCTACGGCCACTCAAGCTATCAATGAAACCCGAGATGATACTGCGCGCATTAATGCCGCGCATCGTGCTGCTTCAAGTCACTACGTGCGCAATGATGGAGCAATCGTATATGTCGATACAATTACAGGTGTGGAGTGGATTGACTCAGCGACTATTCGCAAAGGTAATGTTATGAAATTTCCGCTACTTTCGGCCGTTAATGTGGGTGTCGATATCTGGGAACCCGTGATGCGTCTGTTTGGGCAAAAGCATGGCTTGATTGGTTTCAATGCTAATGTTTCGCTATTCAATCGCTTCTTTCCTACGGTCGAAATAGGCCTAGGTACGGCTCGTAATGCTCCGGCGGATTTCGATTATACTTATCGGTCGCCTTTGAGTGTTTATTTCAAACTTGGAGCCGATTATAACTTCCTATTTAATTCGAATCCCGACTATCAATTTTTTGCAGGTCTACGCTATGGATTTGCACCCTTCTCGTGGTCGGTTGATGATATTACACTCGGTTCGCCCTATTGGAAAGACGATGCCTTGTTCAGTATTCCGTCGCAGAGTGCTACGGCCGGCTGGGCCGAGATTGTCTTGGGATTGCGAGTCCGCATTACCGGAAATATTCACGCAGGCTGGCATTTCCGCTATCATTCGCTAATTCATGAGTCGAAAAGCCGCCATGGTGAGCCGTGGTATATACCAGGCTATGGTACGCGTGGCCAGTCAATCACCGGTTCGTTTACCATTTCGTATACTTTGCCGCTTCAGAATAAGCGTGTCACCCCTGTTTTGGAATCGGTTACGGACGACGAACGTCCGACCTTGCCGAACGCAACCCGACAATCAGACGGTTCGCTCGATGGCGCAGGGCTGCGGTCACTCGACGAGCATCGTGATTCACTGCCCGAACCAAACGACACGGTTATCGTGCCTGATGGCAATATAATTGCGCTATTATGAAGCGCATAGTTGTCATTGGTGCTTCTTCGGGTATTGGCCATGCTGTGGCTGAGGCTTATGCGCGAGCAGGGTGGTGTGTGGGTGTAGTTGCCCGCCGTGAAGAGCCGCTTCGCCGCCTTGCTGCTAGTTTTCCTCGACAGATTGAATACTCGGTTTTTGATGTAGCTGCCGAAGGCGCAGAAAAGTCGTTTTTGGAGCTTGTTGAGCGTCTCGGCGGTATGGATTTGCTTCTTTATGCTGCTGGTTGTGGCTGGTACAATCCTGCGCTTGAGATTGACGATGATATGCGTACCGTGCTGACAAATGTTGTTGGCTTCACAAAGATTGTCGATGCTGCGTTTGGCTATTTTAGTCAGCGTGCTGATGGTGTACGTGGACGTATAGCTGCTATTACTTCTATAGCCGGAGTCAAAGGCCTCGGTATCACAGCCGCTTATTCAGCTTCGAAACGCTATCAGTGGACTTATCTGCAGTCTGTTGAGCAGCTGGCTCGCATGCGGGGTGTAAATGTTGATATCACTGACATTCGGCCAGGTTTTATTGCGACATCGTTGCTCAGTCGTGGACCTAAGCATTTGCCGATGACTATGCCGCTTGACTATGCGGCATCTCGGATAATAAAGGCCTTGAAGCGTGGCCGGCGTGTCGCTGTCATTGATTATCGGTGGGCTGTGGTTTGTGCCTTGTGGCGTCTTATTCCTAATTGTCTATGGCCCCACTTGCCGATTTTTAAACCGAAATCCTAATTTTCATTTGTATATTAAACGAAAGCGCAGGGCCGGATGGCTCTGCGCTTTGCTGTGTGTGGTTTTATATTGGGGATCAGATGTATTTAGCTACCATAGATGCTAGTTGGTCGGGGTCGATTACTCGCTCTACGATTTCGCCTTGACGGTTGATGACGTAAGTCATGGGGAGTGCGCCTACGTTGTACTTGATCAGAGCTTCGTTGCCGTCGGTTGTAGCGTTCCAAACAGCAGTCCAGGGCAAGTTGATTGCGCGCTGGCGCCACGAGGCTTCGTCTGCATCAAATGAGATTTGATAGATGTAGAGGCCTTTGTCGTGGTATTTCTCCCACAAGTCGTTGAGAATGATGTTGTAGGCCGGTGAGCTCTCGATGTTGTACGATGTGAAGCTTAGCAGGGTGACACCGCCTTGTGAAGCCATTGCGGCTAGTGATTGTTTTTTACCCTTGGCATCGTAGCGCTCAAGTTCGAAGAGGCCGGTGCTGGGTACAACTAGCTCGGTCGTGGTGGGGTTTATGGCTTGGCGTGCGCGAGTAGCACGTTCGGCCAGGTAAGCTGTGCGCGGGTCGTCGGGAAGTTCGGTGTTGAAGCGCTGAGCTACTGCGGCATAAAGTCGCAAGTCGAAGGATTGTGCGAGGTCAAATAGCTGACGGCCGCCAACTGTCTTGTTGACTAGATAGTAGAGGGTGACTACAGATGGGTCGCTGTGTGCAATTTTGAATAGCTCGCGCTTGGTGAGGCTATCGGTCAGTGCAAATTCAGCGCCGTGCTGCGCGATAGTGGCTTGCAGTAAGCTATCGACTGACTGCATGCGCAGTGCTTGAACTGTGCCGGAGACCTTGCCTGCGGTAAAATTGCTAGCTGATGCTTCTACGGTGATGTGGTCGACGGAGTCGATGGGGAAGTATATGCTGTTGCCATCGAGGGTGAGTCGCATGATTTCGGGGTAGAGCGATGCTGACTCGGCAGTGTAGGCGAATGAGCCATCGGCTTTGGGTGCGATGGAGTCGACTACGAGCCAGCGACCATTGTTGAAACGTTCGATAGCAACTTTGCCGCCATCGAGACCTTCGATTGTGCCTTCAACGCCCCAGCCATTGTTGCTTTGGGTGCAAGCTGTGGTTGCTGCAGCGAGCATTGCTGCAATGGCCAGTTTAATCATTCCTTTCATTTGTCCTATCAATTTAGGTGTTTTTAATCAATCTGTGCAGCAATCTCACTAGCGATTTTTTGCATCTGCTCGGCGGGAAGGCTTAGTTTCTCTTTGCGGAAGTCCATATCGGCTTCGCTCTGCATCGGAATCAGATGTATATGAGCGTGAGGTACTTCGAGGCCCAGAACGGCTACACCCACCTTGCGGCAAGGAATAGCTTTCTTGAGTGCGACGGCAACTCGGCGAGCGAATCGCTGCAGCGATTCGTAGTCGGCCGCATCGAGATCGAAGATGTAATCAACTTCTTTCTTAGGGATGACTAGTACGTGTCCTTCGGCGACGGGGTTGATGTCGAGGAACGCGAAGTTGTCGGCGTCTTCGGCAACTTTGTAGCAGGGGATTTCGCCGGCTACAATTCGAGAGAATATCGAAGCCATATAATTAAGCGTTAGAATGAGATTTCTACGATTTCGAAGGTCATCAGGCCTGCGGGGGCTTTGATTTCGACTACGTCGCCAACTTTGTGGCCGAGTAGGCCCTGTGCGATGGGGGTCGACGAGGCGATTTTCTTTTCTTTGAGGTTGGCTTCCGAGTCGGCCACGATGGTGTATTCCATCACCATACCGTTTTTGACGTTCTTGATTTTAACCTTATTGAGAATCTGAACTTCGTCGGTATTGAGTTTGGTTTCGTCGAGTATGCGAGCGTTGGCTACGAGATCTTTCAGTTGAGAAATCTTCATCTCAAGCATGCCCTGTGCCTCCTTGGCTGCATCGTATTCGGCGTTCTCCGAGAGGTCGCCTTTGTCGCGAGCTTCAGCGATGGCACGTGATATTTCCGGACGTTTCACATTTTCGAGATATGCGATTTCTTCCATCTTTTTCGCGTAACCTTCTTTGGTCATGTAGGTGATAGCCATGTTATTATCAGTTTTATAGGTTCGTTAATGTGATTATCAGACGACAAAATAAAAAGAAGAAACTCAAGCCGCGGCTTACCGCAAACTGAGTCCCTAAAAATATACCTTTTGTTCGTCTAGTGCAAAGTTAGTCATAAAAACGATATGACTAACTTTACAATTGGTTAATAATTGTTAAGTTGCAGATTCGTAGGCTTATTGCTATTATTGCGTAAATAAAGCGGCCAGCGTCGGTAAGCGCTGGCCGGTATTGGTGCTGTATGTTTCAGAGCAGAGTAATGTGCTTGATGGTTTTGGAGCCATCAGGGTATTCGTAGACAATCTTTAGGTTGCGCCCGATTTTTTCAGACATGGCTTTGAATTCTTCACCGAGGAGGTCGTACATTTGTGCGCTGCTGACTTGTTCCATTGCGTTGGCGAAATCTTTGATTTGTACGCCCAGTGTCGTGGGGTTTACGAGGTATACGAATTCGACTTCGCCATCCGGCATTAGTTCTATGCTTTTCCAAGTGATGGCTTCGTTGATGTACATTGGAAGGTCCTGCTTAATTTCATTAATTGATGCCATGACCTCTTCATTGTTCATTTTGGCAGTTGCCGACGGGGCGGTTGGGCTGGCCATCATGAGTATCCCTAGGATTACTGCTACTATAATTCTTTTCATGGTACAGAATGGATTAGATTGATATTGGTATTCGCAAATTTATATTATTTTGCGAGCAAATCCAATTTTTTTATGGATTTTTTTGAACGAAATTCTTCAGAGTTTGTATTTCTGAAAACGAAAGCACGCCTCGTTTTTATCGCGGGGCGTGCTTCTTGATAGTTGATAGCAAAGGCTATCTATGAGTTTGGCTTAGAAGTTGAAATAGATAAAGGGCATTACTGACTCTGAACGTAATTCAATAACGCACTGTACTACAATTAGAAATAAGCTGAATTTGACAAGCCATGGAGCGCGAATCCAAAGGACGTTTATGCGCTGCCAAAATCGTGTAGGCATGCAGTGGGCTGTGATGATGACACACATGAGAATGAGCCACAGTTTGCGGGCCGATACGAATGGGATGGCGTAAGCGATATCGAAGTTGGTAATGGCGTTTTGAATCACGGCTACGGCATCGCTGAAGCTTTCGGCGCGGAAGAATACCCACAGGGCCATCACGAAGGTCATGGTGATGAGCCAGCTGGCGGCTTTGATTGGCCACGAGTTGCCGAGATGGCCTAAATATGGCTTTGTAGCTTTGTGAATGGCGAGTCCGGCACCGTGCATTGCGCCCCAGAATACGAATCGCCAGGCTGCTCCGTGCCAAAGACCGCCAACAAGCATGGTGATGAAGTTGTTGAGATAGGTGCGGAATGTGCCGTGGCGGTTGCCGCCTAGGGGGATGTAGACGTAGTCGCGCAGCCACGACGATAGCGATATGTGCCAGCGGCGCCAGAAGTCGGTTAGGTTCTGCGATTTGTATGGGAAGTTGAAGTTTTGTGCCAAATGGAAGCCCATGATGAGGGCGATGCCGATGGCCATGTCGCTATAGCCTGAAAAGTCGCAGTAAATCTGCATGGTGTATCCGATGATACCCATAAGCGACTCGAAGCCGGAGTATCCGGTCGGAGTCTGGAATATAAGGTCGTTGTATTGTGCGATGTAGTCGGCAATGATGGCTTTTTTGGCGACGCCGAGTAGGATTAGCCACATGCCCGACCACATCTGGCGACGTGTGGCGTGGTTGCGTCGGTCGAGTTGAGGGAGAAAGTAGTCGGCGCGCACAATCGGGCCGGCAACTAATGCCGGAAAAAACGATAGGAAAAAGAAGTATTCGAGCCAATAGCGGGTGGGGCGCACGCGTCCTTTGTAAACGTCTATTATGTAGCTGACGCTCTGGAATGTATAGAATGAGATACCAACAGGTAGTATCAGGTCGAGTGGTTGAAAGTTGGTGCCAACCATGGCGTTGATGTTCCACAGGAAGAAGTTGGCATATTTAAAGTATGCTAGTATGCCGAGGGAGGTAGCTAAAGACGCAGCTACGCAAAGCCGCCGTTTGATTGGTGAATGTAGTAGTACGAGCAGGCGAGATAGGCACCAGTCCACAATCGAAGTGCCTATGAGTAGAACGACGAACATGCCGCTCGATTTATAATAGAAATAGAGGCTGAAAAGAGACACGAAGGCGAGCATCTGCCAGCGGCGTTCGCGCACCAATGCATATATTGGTATGAAGAAGAGAAATAGAGCCCAGAACGTGCCGCTCGAGAAGAGCATCGGCTCGCCGGGTGTGAATGTCAGGAATTTAGCCACGTTGTGGGCAATGTCTGTCCAGTACATGGTGTTACTTTTCGTTGGGCTGGTGAATGAATACTCGCTTTGCAGAGGCTGTGTTCATCGGCGGAACGTCGAGTACGAACGGGGTGGGGCAGTTGTGATTCATCCAGCGCACTACGGAGTCCATCCACTCTACGGCTGATGAGCGAGTAGGGTGGGCTCCGTCTTTGGCTCGGTCGAAGTGCATGCCGTCGCTGAGGAAGAAGCATCCGCGTGCGGTATTGTCGCGCACTAAGTCGTTGATGCCGGTGTCGGGCTTCCAGTTTGGCGGACCAATCCAAAGGTAGGGTGTGTCGCCGAGCTCGGCGATGAGTGTTTTGACGTATTTGTCGCGTTTTGTCTTGATGTCTTTGACAAACAACTCGTTTGCTCCGAGGCTGATGAATACAAAGTCGGGCTCGATTTTTTCAATATAGCTTTTGAGTTTGCCTGAGCGGCCCCAGACTTCAGATGTGGAGCTGTACCAGATGACTGAGTAGAGGGTGTGGCCGTTGTGCTTGGCGTACGCGGCGAGTCGCGGCGAGAGGCCTTCGAGCATGGAGTCGCCAATGAATAGCAGTACTTTAGCCGAGGAGTCGACAGGCGCTTGCATCTGCTGCATTTGTTGCTCGAAGATGGCATCGGCAACCTCTGAGTCGTTGGCGGTTGTCAGTGCATTTGATGCATTATCCGGTGTGGGTGGAGCTGTCAGCGCTTCGGCTAGGCCGGAATCGCGCAGTTCGTAGCCGCAGATGCTGACGGGGCTGAAGGCTGATAAGGCAAATACTGCTGCAAATCCGATTAACAGCAACGCCCAGATGCCAAGGTAATTGCGTTTCATATCAATAGATGACTTTGTATTCGCCACTTGGGCCGGGGGCTACTGTGTAAACTTCCAGCCCATAGCCTTCGGTGGCTGCTTCGCCTGATACGGGAGCCCCCATTTGCATAAATACATCGTAGCAGCTGTGGCAGCGTTCGCATTCGGCTTGCTTGTCGGCGTTGATGAATATAGTGACGTCTGCGCGGCATTCTACGGGGCATGCCATGTCGAAGGCTATGGGTTCGCCGCTATATGTGCTGACCAGCAGTATGCCTCCGAATCCGGTGACTGATGATGCCAGGTAGTTGAAGTTTGAGGGTATGCGCTTCTTTTTGTCGAATATTTTGTATTGACCGGCTCCTGTCACTCCATGTTCTTCCCATTCGGCTTGGGTCCAAAATAGGAGGTTGGCGTGGTGGAATGGTAGGCGGCGATTGTCGATGTGGTGGCATGCAGATAGCAATAACACGGCGGCCGCTGCAAGAGCTGCGGCCGTCAGTGTTATTAGGGGGTATTTGTAGCCTGTCTGCATTGCAGGTATAAGGATGCTCGGCAGATTTGGCTCGATTAGGCGAGCTTTGTCATTAAGTCGCCGAATTGGTCGACGGCTTTCTGAAGGGCGCCGCCCACCATTGATTTGAGGAATGGCGGGATGTTTACGTCCATTTCTGTCGTGACTTCACATGACTCGTCGCTAAGTGCTTTGAGGTTTATGACGAGTTTCATCGGAACGGGTGCACCTTGAGCTTCGAAGGTGATGCGTGCAGGTGTACGCTCGGTGACTACGAATGATACCTGGCCTACTTGGGGAGTCTGTATGGTCAGGGCGTCCTTGGTGAGGGTCACGTCGCCAACTTTTGCTCGTTGGTCGGCGGGCATATTGTCGAGGGTTGTCTGCAGGGCCGACAGGTCGCTGAATTTTTCGTAAATCGCTTCGGCGGGTCGGTTGACCGTGGTAGGTTTGCTACTGAATGTTGCCAATTGAAAGTTTGTTTAGTGTGGAGTCGGCATTATGGGCCGGCTTTGTTCAATATTTGGGGTTAGGAGTCCAGTTGGCCGGGTCTTTGCGCCACTCTTTGAGGGTGTCGACGTCGGTTTCCTGAATGTAGTTTGAGCCGAGGGCGGCTTCAATCATAGCGTTGTAGTTGCTTAGTGTGTGCAGTTTTACGCCTGCTTTGCGGAAGTTTTCTTCAGCTAAGGGGAAGCCGTAGGTGAAGATTGCCACCATGCCGACTACTTCAGCGCCCGCTGCGCGGATAGCTTCTACGGCTTTGAGCGATGATAGACCGGTCGAGATGAGGTCTTCGATTACTACTACCTTCTGTCCGGGTTTTAAGTTGCCTTCAATGAGGTTTTCAAGACCATGGTCTTTTGGAGAAGAACGCACGTAGATGTAGGGGAGCCCTAATGTGTTGGCTACGAGTGCGCCCTGAGCGATTGCTCCGGTGGCAACGCCGGCTACGACATCGACGTCTTTGAATGCTTCTAAGATTGTGCGTGTGAGCTCAACCTTGATGAATGAGCGGATTTCAGGGTAAGAGAGTGTCTTACGGTTGTCGGTGTAGATGGGTGAATTCCATCCTGATGCCCAAGTGAAGGGGTTGTCGACTTGTAAGATGATGGCACCGATTTTTAGAAGCTTTTCGGCCAGTAAGCGTTCTACTTTTTTCATATTGAGTTGTATTTTGAAACTTTTGGCAAAGTTACGTATTTTTTGGGTGTTTTGGGCAAACTTTTTTCGAGCTATTATATTAAAATTTGTCAATAATGAATTTTTACCTTCGTAGATGTGAAATGATGGGGCTCGTTTGGTGTTTTTTTGAGCTTTGAGAAGTGAAATAACTATGTGTTGGTGTGATTAAATGCGATTACTTGTGAATGTGATTTTTAACTCGAGAAAAAAGTTAAGATAAACTCATTAATTTGTTGTGCAAATGTTTGGTAGTTAAAGAAATAATTCGTAACTTTGCAACGAATTAGAAGGCCTTAGAGCTTCTGCTGAGTGGTTAACCTGTTGAGGTGTAGCGACTTGGCCGATGTTGTGGGGTCTGATAAGACTGAAAAATAAAGATAAAACTAGAGATAAAAAAATTAAGTACAAACTAAAAGACTAAGATGCCTACTATTCAGCAATTAGTAAGAAAAGGTCGCGTGGCGCTGGTTGACAAGAGTAAGTCGCCTGCGCTGGATTCATGCCCGCAGCGTCGCGGTGTGTGTGTCCGCGTATACACCACGACCCCTAAGAAGCCTAACTCGGCTATGCGAAAAGTTGCCCGTGTTCGTCTGACGAACGGCAAGGAAGTTAACAGCTACATCCCCGGTGAAGGTCACAACCTTCAGGAGCACTCGATCGTTCTGGTGCGCGGTGGTCGTGTAAAGGACCTTCCTGGTGTTCGTTACCACATCGTACGCGGTACGCTCGATACTTCGGGTGTAAAAGATCGCACTCAGCGCCGAAGCAAATATGGTGCCAAGCGACCCAAGGCTGGTGCAGCCAAGAAGTAATCTATATATTATATAGGTGAAGTTAACTAAAAGCACCGCGAGATTAAATCAGTTAATTTAACTCGTTTTTGAAATCTTGAAAGCTGAAATCACGGTTGAGTAAGCTTCTCCATGATGTAGCTGAGCAGAGGCTCGACGCTGCGGGGATGACTGAAGAACAGACGCAAGCAACCAAGCTATCAAAAACACAAATCGGTAAAACCTACAATGAGAAAGGCAAAACCTAAGAAACGCGTCATACTGCCCGATCCTGTCTTCGGTGAAGTGCGTGTGACAAAGTTCGTAAATCACTTGATGTACGACGGTAAGAAGAATACCGCATACACCATTTTCTATGGTGCACTTGAGATTGTGAAATCTAAGCTGCCCAACGAAGAGCAGACCGCTCTCGAAATCTGGAAGAAAGCCCTCGAGAATGTTACTCCTCAGGTAGAAGTTAAGTCGCGCCGCGTTGGTGGTGCTACCTTCCAGGTGCCGACGGAAATCCGTCCTGACCGTAAAGAGTCAATATCTATGAAAAATCTGATCATCTATGCCCGTAAGCGTGGCGGCAAGACGATGGCCGATAAGCTGGCTGCTGAAATCGTTGATGCCTTCAATAACCAGGGTGGTGCATTCAAGCGCAAAGAAGATATGCACAAGATGGCTGAGGCTAACCGCGCATTCGCTCACTTCCGCTTCTAATTTTTCAAAGATAATAAGATGGCTAAATCTGACGAATTACTTAAATATACGCGTAATATCGGCATTATGGCTCACATTGATGCCGGTAAGACCACAACCTCGGAGCGTATCCTTTTCTATACCGGTCTGACTCATAAGATCGGTGAAGTTCACGATGGCGGTGCCACCATGGACTGGATGGAACAGGAACAGGAACGCGGTATCACCATTACCTCGGCTGCTACTACCGCTTACTGGAAGTATAACAATGAGAAGTATAAAATCAACCTCATTGACACTCCGGGACACGTTGACTTCACTGTCGAAGTAGAACGCTCGTTGCGTGTGCTCGACGGTGCTGTTGCCGCTTTCTGCGCCGTTGGTGGTGTAGAACCTCAGTCGGAAACTGTATGGCGTCAGGCTGACAAGTACAATGTACCTCGTATCGGTTACGTTAACAAGATGGACCGCTCGGGTGCAAACTTCTTCGAAGTTGTACGTCAGCTTAAGGACGTTCTCGGCGCTAACCCTTGCCCCATCGAAATTCCTATCGGTGCTGAAGAAACATTCAAGGGTGTAGTTGACCTCGTGACCATGAAGGCTATCTTCTGGCACGACGAAACTATGGGCGCTGAATACAGCGTTGAAGAAATTCCTGCCAATCTGGTTGATGAAGCTGAAGAATGGCGCGACAAGATGCTTGAAAAGATCGCCGAATTCGACGACGATCTGATGAACAAGTACTTCGACGATCCTTCGACTATTACAGAAGAAGAAATCAAGCGTGCGCTTCGCAAGGCTACCCTGTCAATGGAACTCGTCCCCATGATTTGCGGTTCGTCGTTCAAGAACAAGGGTGTGCAGTATCTGCTCGACGCAGTCTGCGCTTATCTGCCTTCGCCTATCGACACTGGTGCTATTCAGGGTTACGCCCCCGGCGATCCCGACGATGTTCAGACTCGCGAACCTTCAAGCGATGCTCCCATGTGTGCTCTCGCGTTTAAGATTGCAACCGACCCCTATGTTGGTCGTCTGACTTTCTTCCGCGTTTACTCGGGTGATGTTGTTGCTGGTTCTTATGTCCTCAACGCTCGTTCGGGTAAGAAGGAACGCGTATCGCGTCTGTTCCAAATGCACTCGTCGAAGCAGAATCCTAAGGACGCTATTACTTGCGGCGATATCGGTGCAGGTGTAGGCTTTAAGGATATCCGCACTGGTGACACCCTCTGCTCTGAAGAAGCTCCTATCGTACTTGAAGCTATGGACTTCCCCGATCCCGTTATCGGTATCGCTGTAGAGCCCAAGACTCAGAAGGACCTCGATAAGCTGGGCGTTGGTCTTCAGAAGCTTGCTGAAGAAGATCCTACCTTCCGCGTTGCTACCAACGAAGAAACCGGCCAGACCGTTATCTCGGGTATGGGTGAGCTTCACCTCGATATCATCATCGACCGTCTGCGTCGTGAGTTCAAGGTAGAATGCAACCAGGGTCGTCCTCAGGTTACTTACAAAGAAACTATCACTAAGTCGGTTCAGCTCCGCGAAGTATTCAAGAAGCAGACCGGTGGTCGTGGTAAGTTCGCTGACATCATCGTTCGCGTAGAACCCGTTGATGAAGGCTTTGATGGTAACCTCCAGTTCGTTGACGAAGTTAAGGGTGGTAACATTCCTAAGGAATATATCCCCTCGATTCAGAAGGGCTTCCAGACTGCCATGAAGAATGGTGTTCTTGCTGGCTACCCGGTTGAACAGCTCAAGGTGACCGTAATTGATGGTTCGTTCCACCCCGTTGACTCGGATCAGCTTTCGTTCGAACTTTGTGCTATCCAGGCTTTCAAGAAAGCTTGCGAACAGGCCGGCCCCGTGCTGCTCGAACCTATCATGAAGATCGAAGTCGTTACTCCCGAAGAATCGATGGGCGACGTTATCAGTGACCTTAACAAGCGTCGTGGTCAGGTTGAAGGTATGGAAACCAGCCGCTCAGGCGCTCGCGTAGTGAAGGCTCAGGCTCCTCTTGCTGAAATGTTCGGCTATGTAACAGCTCTGCGTACTATCACTTCAGGCCGCGCTACTTCGACCATGACATTCTCGCACTACAGCGAAGTTTCGTCGTCGATCGCTCGCAACGTTCTTACCGAATGCCAGGGCCGTGTAGACCTTCTTAAATAAACAATAAAAAGAACCATAATATGAGCCAGAAAATTCGTATTAAACTCAAATCTTACGATCACAACCTGGTCGACAAGTCGGCTGAAAAGATCGTTAAGACTGTGAAGGCTACAGGCGCAGTTATCTCGGGTCCTATTCCCCTGCCTACTCACAAGCGTATCTTCACAGTTAACCGCTCGACCTTCGTTAACAAGAAGTCTCGTGAGCAGTTCCAGCTTTCGTCATTCAAACGTCTGATTGATATCTACAACTCGACTGCTAAGACTGTCGACGCCCTCATGAAGCTTGAGCTTCCCAGCGGTGTAGAAGTAGAAATCAAAGTCTGATAATATAGCAGCCTAATGCGGTTGCCGCCACTTTTGGTGGCAACCGTGTGCCGGCTGTCTCGAAGAAAGCAATCAAATATAAAGTCAATTAAGACACTTCAACCAATATTAAATAACAAAGAAATGCCAGGATTAATTGGAAAGAAAATCGGAATGACATCCGTATTCAGTGCCGACGGCAAGAACGTGCCGTGCACTGTTATCGAAGTAGGTCCTTGCGAAGTGACACAGGTGAAGACCGTGGCTACAGATGGCTATGAAGCTCTGCAGCTGGGTTTTGAAGATGTTACTGAAAAGCATCTGACAAAGCCCGAACTCGGTCACTTAGCCAAAGCAGGTGTTGCTCCCAAGCGCCACTTGGCCGAGTTCAAAGGATTTGGTGAGGAGTATAAGCTCGGTGACAAGATCACTGTAGACTTCTTCTCGGAATCAGATTTTGTCGACATCATCGGCACATCGAAAGGTAAAGGCTTCCAGGGCGTTGTTAAGCGTCATGGTTTCGGTGGTGTAGGTCAGGTAACTCACGGCCAGCACAACCGTCTGCGTGCTCCCGGTGCTATCGGTGCTTGCTCGTACCCCGCAAAGGTATTCAAGGGCATGCGCATGGCAGGCCAAACAGGCAACAAGCGTGTCACCGTTCAGAACCTCCAGGTTGTGAAGGTTATCGCTGAGCACAACGTGTTAATGATCAAGGGTTCTATCCCCGGTAGCAAAGGTTCAATCGTCTTAATCGAGAAATAACATGGAAGTCGCAATTTTAACTAAAGAAGGTAAGGATACCGGCCGCAAGGCAATCCTGAACGACGAGGTGTTCGGCATCGAAGCCAACGAGCACGCCATCTATCTCGACGTTAAGCAATATCTGGCTAACCAGCGTCAGGGTACACACAAGTCGAAAGAACGCAGCGAAGTTAGCGGTTCGACCCGTAAGCTCCACAAGCAGAAGGGTGGCGGCGGCAGCCGTATCGGTGATATCAACTCGCCCGTTCTCGTTGGTGGTGGCCGCGTTTTCGGTCCCCGTCCTCGTGACTATCGCTTCAAGCTCAACCACAAACTCAAGCAGCTCGCTCGTCGCTCTGCTCTGTCTGTTAAGGCTGCTGCTGGTGAGATCGTAGTCGTTGAAAACTTCACTTTCGAGACTCCGAAAACTAAAGAATTCGTAAATTTTGCTAAAAATCTCAAAATTGACGGCAAAAAGGTTCTTGTAGTTTTGTCATCTAAAGAAAACTTCGTATATTTGTCAATGCGTAATGTGCCGAATGCGAAGCTTGCTTCTGCATCCGACCTCAATACGTATGTAATCATGGACAACAATGCTATCGTTCTCACCGAAGGTAGCGTTGAGGTCGTTAATAAGCTCTAAGCATCACAAGACAATGGAAATCTCAATCAAACCCATACTCACCGAGAAGGCAACTAAGCTCTCTGAAAAGCTTAATTGCTACACCTTTGCCGTTTCGGTAGATGCCGGCAAAGGCCAGATCAAGGACCTGGTTGAATCACTCTATGGCGTCAAGGTGCTTAAAGTGAACACCGCGGTTATGCGTGCCAAAAACAAGTCGCGCTGGACTAAGAGCGGCCTGCTTCGTGGCAAAACTGCTCGCTGGAAGAAAGCGTTCGTAACCGTAGGTGAAGGTCAAACAATCGACTTTTTTAGCAACATCTAATAAACAATGGCAGTAAAGAAATTCAAGCCCACAACTCCTGGGCAACGTCACAAAGTTATTGGTGTATTCAAGCGCGCTGAGGCCGTGAAAGTCGACGGCAAGCTGACTGTGCGCACATCAACTGCTAATGCACCAGAAAAGACTCTTACTGGCGGTAAACGTGTCACCGGCGGCCGCAACGCGGAGGGACACCTGACCATGCGCTACCTTGGCGGTGGTCACAAGCGCAAATACCGCTTCATCGACTTTAAGAGAACCAAGGATGGCATTCCTGCTGTAGTAAAGACGATCGAGTATGATCCTAACCGTTCTGCTCGTATCGCCCTTCTCTACTATGTAGACGGCGAGAAAGCCTACATCATTGCACCCAACGGTCTCGAAGTAGGACAGACTGTAGTAAGCGGTCCCGAAGCTGCGCCTGAAGTTGGCAACGCTCTTCCGCTGAACAAGATTCCTGTCGGCACCGTGATTCACTGCATCGAGCTGCGTCCCGGCCAGGGCGCCTTCATGGCACGTTCGGCTGGTACGTTCGCACAGCTCATCTCCCGTGAGGGAAATTATGCTATCATCAAATTACCTTCAGGCGAAACACGTAAAGTGCTTGCTACCTGTAAAGCTACTGTCGGCGTCGTTGGCAACAGCGAACACTCGCTCGAAAGTTCGGGTAAGGCAGGTCGCTCGCGTTGGCTGGGCCGTCGCCCGCACAACCGTGGTGTCGTTATGAACCCTGTCGATCACCCCATGGGTGGTGGCGAAGGCCGTGCTTCGGGTGGTCACCCGCGCTCGCGTAAGGGTCTGTACTCGAAGGGCCTGAAGACTCGTGCTCCGAAGAAGCTCTCGACGAAGCTCATCATCGAAAGACGTAAAAAGTAATCTGAAAATTTAGCATAATATGAGCCGTTCATTAAAAAAAGGACCCTTTATCAGCGTAAAACTCGAAAAGAAGGTCGAGGCGATGAATGCATCTGGCAAGAGCAACGTTATCAAAACGTGGAGCCGTGCTTCGATGATCGCCCCTGAATTTGTAGGCCACACCTTCGCAGTTCACAATGGTAACAAGTTTATTCCTGTGTACGTAACCGAGAATATGGTTGGTCACAAGCTGGGCGAATTCGCTCCGACCCGCACATTCCGCGGCCACGCAGGTAATAAGAAAAAATAATCAAGGGCCCAGTTAACAAATTTCGAATAAAAAAAGAAACAATAAAATGGGTGTAAGAAAAAGATTATCAGCCGAAAAGCGCAATGAGGAGCTGAAGAGCGTTGCTTTCGCAAAGCTCAAAAACGTGCCTACCTCGCCCCGTAAAATGCGCCTGGTTGCCGATATGGTACGCGGCAAGGAAGTATTCCGTGCCCTCGGTATCCTGAAATTCTCTAACAAGGAGGCTGCTCAGCGTGTTGAGAAACTGCTGCGCAGTGCGATTGCAAACTGGGAAGCTAAGAACGAACGTAAGGCCGAAAACGGCGAGCTGTTCATCAGCACTATTTTCGTTGATCCCGCTCCCATGCTGAAGCGTCTGCGTCCCGCTCCCCAGGGCCGTGGCTACCGCATCCGCAAGCGCGCCAACCATGTGACCATTATCGTAGATACAATAGATAACGCTAAAACCCACGAGGCATAACAATGGGACAGAAAGTTAATCCTATAAGCAATCGCCTGGGTGTAATCCGTGGCTGGGATTCGAATTGGTCAGAGAAAGGCAAGTATCCCGCCAACATCCTGGAAGATTACAAACTCCGCAAATATCTGAACGTCCGCCTCGCAAACTTCAGCGTTTCGCGTGTCGTGATTGAACGTTCGCTTAAGCTCATCACCATCACCATCTGCACTTCGCGCCCCGGCCGTATCATCGGCACCGGTGGCCAGGATGTAGAGGCGCTGAAGAAGGAGCTCTCGAAGATCACCGACAAGGATGTACAGATCAATGTATATGAGGTGAAGCGTCCTGAACTGGACGCTGAGATTGTTGCAGCAACAATCGCTCGCCAGATTGAAGGCAAGGTGGCTTACCGCCGCGCTGTAAAGATGGCAGTTGCATCGACCATGCGTGCCGGTGCTGAAGGCATCAAGGTGCAGGTTTCGGGTCGTCTTAACGGCGCTGAAATGGCTCGCAGCGAGATGTTCAAGGAAGGCCGCACTCCGCTGCACACTCTGCGTGCCGATATCGACTACGCTCTCGTAGAAGCTCACACTAAGGTGGGTGTTATCGGTGTTAAGGTGTGGATTTGCCGTGGCGAAGTCTATGGCAAGCGCGACCTGGCTCCCCAGTTCACCAACACACAGAAAGACAGCCGTCCCGCAGCGGCTCCCGGCGCTGGTCGTCGTGGAGGTTTCCGTCGGGCCAAAAACAATCGTTAAACCTCTAAAGCCGACTAAAGGACAATGTTAGCACCTAAGAAAACAAAATTCCGTCGCCAACAGAAAGGCCGCATGAAGGGCAATGCCCAGCGTGGCAATCAGCTGGCATTCGGCTCGTTCGGCATCAAGACACTTGAGTCGAAATGGATCACTGGCCGTCAGATTGAGGCTGCTCGTATCGCTGTAACGCGTTATATGCAGCGTCAGGGTCAAATCTGGATCCGTATTTTCCCGGACAAGCCTATCACCAAGAAGCCTGCCGAAGTACGTATGGGTAAAGGTAAAGGTTCTCCCGAAGGATTCGTTGCCCCTGTTACTCCGGGTCGTATGATCATCGAAGTGGAAGGTGTTCCCTTCGAAGTAGCAAAGGAAGCACTGCGCCTGGCTGCACAGAAGCTGCCCGTTGTGACCAAATTTGTAGTTCGTCGCGACTATGATCCGACACAAAACGTGTAATGAGCTATGAAGAAAGAAGAAATTAAAGAACTCAGCACGGCCGACCTTCAGGAGCGTCTGGCCCAGATGGAGAAAGAATATCTTCAGCTGAAGGTCAATCACGCAGTATCTCCGCTGGATAACCCCGCCAAGATTACTGCTGACCGCAAGATGATTGCGCGAGTGAAAACGGAACTGCGCCAGCGCGAACTTAACAAATAATCAACCCCCATCTCAACGAATATGGAAAAAAGAAATTTGAGAAAAGAGCGCATCGGGGTAGTTTCAAGCAACAAAGGTGACAAGACTATCACTGTAACCATCAAGTGGAAGGAAAAGCACCCGATTTACGGCAAGTTCGTAAATAAGAGCAAGAAATATCACGCGCATGACGAGAAGAACGAGTGCAGCGTAGGTGATACCGTACGTCTGATGGAGACCCGTCCTCTGAGCAAGACCAAAAGATGGCGCTTAGTTGAAATAATCGAAAAAGTAAAATAAGCTATGATACAGACAGAATCCCGTTTAACCGTAGCCGACAACAGCGGCGCCAAAGAAGCACTGTGCATCCACGTGCTCGGCGGTACCGGTCGTCGTTATGCTTCAGTTGGTGACATCATCGTAGTTTCGGTGAAGAGTGTCATCCCCAGCTCGGACGTAAAGAAAGGTACTGTATCGAAGGCGATTGTCGTTCGCACTAAGAAGGAAATTCGCCGTGCCGACGGCTCGTATATCCGCTTCGATGACAATGCTTGCGTGCTGCTCAACAATGCTGGTGAGCTCCGCGGCACTCGTATCTTCGGTCCGGTAGCTCGCGAGCTTCGTGCCACTAACATGAAGATTGTATCACTTGCCCCCGAGGTACTGTAAATCGTAACCCGTCAAAAATCTGAAGTAATGAAATTACATATAAAGAAAGGTGACATGGTATACGTTCTTAGCGGTGAAGACCGCGGAACGACAGGCCGCGTTCTCGAAGTTAACGCTTCGAAGCAGCGTGCAATCGTCGAGGGCGTGAACATCATCACCAAGGCAACCAAGCCTTCGGCCCAGTACCCGCAGGGCGGCCTTGTAAAGAAGGAGGCACCTATCCACATCTCGAACCTTAGCCTCATCGACCCCAAGTCGGGCAAGCCTACTCGTATTTCGATCGAGCGTAAGGAAGACGGCACCAAGGTCAGAATCGCTAAAAAATCAGGACAGGAGATCAAATAATGGAAACAACACTTAGCAAAGATTACAAGGAACGTATCGTTCCGGCCCTGACTAAGGAGTTCGGCTATACTACTGTAATGCGTGTGCCCCGCCTGGAGAAGATCGTTATCAACCAGGGCCTCGGCGAAGCTACACAGGACAAGAAGATCATCGATATCGCTATCAATGAACTCACTGCTATCACCGGCCAGAAGGCTGTAGCCACTCTGTCGCGTAAGGACATCTCGAACTTCAAGGTTCGTAAAAAAATGCCTATCGGTGTACGTGTGACTCTGCGTCGCGAACGTATGTACGAATTCCTGGAGCGTCTGATTAAGGTAGCTCTGCCCCGTATCCGCGACTTCAAGGGTATTGAAGGCAAGCTCGACGGCCGTGGTAACTACACCCTCGGCATCACCGAACAGATTATTTTCCCTGAAATCAACATCGACAACATCAACAAGCTGATGGGTATGAACATCACCTTCGTTACTTCGGCTCCCACCGATGAAGAAGGTTTCGCACTGCTGAAAGCTTTCGGTTTGCCGTTCAAAAAATGAAATAAGGAAAGACTATGGCAAAAGAATCAATGAAGGCCCGCGAGGTAAAGCGCGCTAAGCTGGTTGCCAAGTATGCAGAAAAGAAAGCTGCTCTGAAGAAGATCGGCGACTATGAAGCATACCAGGAGCTGCAGAAACTTCCCAAGAATGCTTCGCGAGTTCGTCTGCACAACCGCTGCTCGATCACCGGCCGTCCCAAAGGCTACATGCGTGAGTTCGGTATCTCGCGTATCCAGTTCCGTGAGATGGCATCGGCAGGCTTGATCCCCGGCGTCAAGAAGGCTAGCTGGTAACTCGTCGTTAAAGTTATTAGTTCGTCGCCTGACAGGCTTCGGAAGAGAATAAAAAATAGGGAGACGGCCATGAGCCACGACTCAAACCTTCTCTGCGCCCGGCGCGGATACTCTCAGCATCCGCTCAGGGTCGACTCCCGACTTATTTTGAAACACTAGAGAATTAAATATTGTTGGGATACGTCCCAATTAATTTAAACAAATTTTTAAAATGACAGATCCTATAGCAGATTATCTCACAAGATTGAGGAACGCTATCAAAGCCAACCATCGTGTGGTTGAGATTCCCGCCTCGAACTTGAAAAAAGAAATCACTAAGATTCTTTTTGAACAGGGCTATATCCTCAACTACAAGTTTGAGGACGGCGAAAATCCCGCCGGCACTATCAAGATTGCCCTCAAGTATGATCCCATCGATCGTGTAAACGCCATTAAGGGCCTCCGTCGTGTATCTCGACCGGGTCTCCGTCAGTATGCAGGCTACAAGGACATGCCTCGCGTTCTGAACGGTCTCGGTATCGCTATACTTTCGACATCGAAGGGCGTCATGACCAACAAGAAGGCCGCTGAAGAAAAAATCGGCGGTGAAGTCCTCTGCTACGTTTATTAATCCATTAAACCTCAGAAAGAATGTCACGTATAGGTAAAGCACCCATTGCAATCCCCGCCGGCGTTACTGTGGAGGTTAAGGACCACGTAGTAACAGTTAA
Source organism: uncultured Bacteroides sp. (assembly GCA_964456545.1). Taxonomy (GTDB): domain Bacteria; phylum Bacteroidota; class Bacteroidia; order Bacteroidales; family Muribaculaceae; genus CAG-873. The sequence goes on along the minus strand of CAYWAM010000024.1, from coordinate 10,612 downwards.
AGGCAAGAATAACGCTATCCTCGAACAGAAAATTAACCCCGAAATCACAGTAGAGGTTAAGGAAGGCCACGTTTACGTAAGCCGTCCCAGCGACGAACGCGAGCACCGCGCACAGCACGGTCTGTACCGCGCGCTGATCCACAACATGGTTGTTGGTGTTTCTGAAGGATATCGTAAAGAACTCGAGTTAGTAGGTGTAGGTTATCGTGCAGCCGCTACCGGCCAGGTGCTGGAGCTGTCGCTCGGTTTCTCACACGCAATATATATCAAGCTTCCGCCGGAGGTTAAGGTAGAGGCTAAGAGCGAACGTAACAAGAACCCGCTCATCATCCTCACCAGCGACGACAAGCAGCTGCTGGGCCAGGTATGTGCCAAGATCCGCTCGCTTCGCAAGCCCGAACCCTATAAGGGCAAAGGTATCAAGTTTGTTGGCGAAGTTATTCGTCGTAAATCCGGCAAGACTGCCGGTGCCAAATAAATAAATTGACACCACCATGATATCCAAGATAGATAGAAGAAATAAAATCAAGGCCCGCATCCGCGGCCGTATCTCCGGCACTGCTACCCGTCCTCGCATGACGGTTTTCCGCTCGAACAAGCAGATCTATGTTCAGCTCGTTGACGATCTGGCCGGCAAGACTCTCGTATCGACCTCGTCGAAGGGTATTGAAGAAGGCACCAAGATCGAAATCGCAGCCAAGGTAGGCGAAGTTATCGCTAAGAAGGCTCTCGAGGCCGGAATCACTGAAGTAGTATTTGACCGTAACGGCTATCTGTTCCACGGTCGTGTAAAATCACTGGCCGACGCAGCTCGCAAGGGCGGCCTTAAATTCTAAAGGATATGGCAACAAAGAATAATCGCGTAAAAACCACGAACGATCTCGAACTTAAGGATCGTCTGGTGGCCATCAACCGAGTAACTAAGGTGACTAAGGGTGGCCGCACGTTCACATTTGCTGCCATCGTAGTCGTTGGCGACGAAAAAGGTATCGTAGGCTGGGGCCTCGGCAAGGCTAACGAAGTACAGGCTGCTATCGCTAAGGGCGTAGAGGCAGCAAAGAAAAACCTTATCAAGGTTCCCGTTCACAAGGGTACTATTCCTCACGAGCAGGTTGCTAAGTTTGGCGGCTCGCGCATCATCCTGAAGCCCGCTTCGCACGGTACCGGTGTAAAGGCCGGTGGTGCTATGCGTGCCGTGCTTGAGAGCGTGGGTATCACTGACGTTCTTGCAAAGAGCAAGGGCTCGTCGAACCCCCACAACCTCGTTAAGGCCACTATCGCCGCTCTGGGCGAAATGCGTTCGCCTGCACAGGTAGCGCAGAATCGTGGTATCTCTGTAGAACAAGTATTCAAAGGCTAAAGTAATAAGTAACAATGGCAAAGATCAAAATCACTCAGATAAAGAGCCGCATTAATTGCCCGGAAGTGCAGAAGCGCACTCTGGACGCACTTGGCCTCAAGAAAATGCATCACTCGGTGGAAAAAGAAGATACTGCATCGGTGATGGGTATGGTTAACAAAGTTCGCCACCTCGTAGAAGTGACCAACGCATAAAAGAATATCGACTATGGACTTAAGTAATTTACAGCCCGCCGCCGGTTCAGTAAAGCGCTCAACTCGTATTGGCCGTGGTGCCGGTTCGGGCAAGGGTGGCACATCGACCCGTGGTCACAAGGGTGCCAAATCACGCAGTGGTTACAAGCGTAAAATCGGCTTCGAAGGTGGCCAGATGCCTCTTCAGCGTCGACTCCCGAAATGGGGCTTCAACAATATCAACCGTAAGGAATACAAGGCTATCAATCTGGAATTGATTGCTGCTCTCGCTGAAAAGCAGAATATCACCAAGGTTGGTCTCGAAGAACTTCGTGCCGCTGGTTTCATCAACCGTAAACAGCTCGTTAAAATCCTCGCCAATGGCGCAGTTAATAGCGCTCTCACTGTAGAGGCTCATGCTTTCTCGGCCGCAGCTCAGGCTGCTATCGAGGCTGCCGGAGGCTCGGTATTAAAAATTGAGAAATAATGAGATTCGTCGACACCCTCAAGAATATCTGGACAATCGAAGAGCTGCGTAAGCGTATTGGCATTACGTTGCTGCTGGTGCTTGTCTATCGACTTGGTTGCTATGTCGTGCTGCCGGGTATTTCGCCCGACGACATTGACGCGCTGGCCAAATTCACCAGCAGTAGCGGTCTGATGCAGCTGCTCGATATGTTCTCGGGTGGCGCTTTCTCCCAGGCCTCCATCTTCGCTTTGGGTATTATGCCGTACATTACTGCATCAATTGTGATTCAGCTTTGCGGTATGATTCTTCCCTCATTCCAGAAGATGCAACGCGAGGGTGAAAGCGGACGCCAGAAACTTAATCAGTATACTCGCTATCTTACAGTGCTGATCCTGTGTCTTCAGGCACCGGCATATCTGACCAACTTGCAGTATCAAGTAGCTCAGGCTTCACATGGTGCAGCAATGGCGCTCGGATTTTGGAAGGTAGCTTATCTGACGATTATCCTTGCAGCCGGTGCCATGTTTATCCTGTGGCTCGGCGAGCGTATCACCGATCGTGGTATTGGCAACGGTATCTCGTTCATCATCCTCGTGGGTATTATTGCCCGCCTCCCGGGATCTCTGTTCTATGAGTTCATGTCGCGCCTTCCGGGCGTGTCGGGTGGCCAGGGTGGTCTGGTGATGTTCCTTGTTGAAATCGTCCTTCTGTTCGCTGTGACAGTGTTTGCAGTGCTGCTTGTACAGGGTACTCGCAAAGTTCCTGTGCAGTATGCTAAGCGTATTGTAGGCAATCGCCAGTACGGCGGTCAGCGTCAGTACATTCCTCTGAAGGTAAATGCTGCCGGTGTTATGCCTATCATTTTCGCTCAGGCTATCATGTTTATCCCGATGGCACTCGCGGGTTTCCGCGGTGGTGAGTCTGGTTTCATGGGCGCATTCACTGACATGAATAGTTTCTGGTATAACTTTGTATTCTTCATTCTCATCGTAGCGTTCACATATTTCTACACTGCAATCACAGTGCGTCCCACTCAGATGGCAGAAGATATGAAACGTAATAATGGTTTTATTCCCGGTGTGAAGCCCGGTAAGAAGACGGCTGAGTATCTCGACTTGATTATGTCGCGCATCACTCTTCCCGGTTCGATCTTCCTGGGTATTGTGGCAATCCTGCCCGCATTCGCCCGCTTCTTCGGTATTTCGCAGAACTTCGCTCAGTTCTTCGGAGGTACATCGCTTCTGATTATGGTTGGCGTAGTTCTCGATACTCTGCAGCAGGTTGAAGCTCACCTGAAGATGCACCACTACGATGGTCTGATGAAGGAAGGTAAGATCAAAGGCCGTACAACCGGTTCTGCTTATTGATAACATTCAACGATTGATAACAGGATAGATATCTCCATGATATATCTGAAGACACCGGAAGATTTCTGCAAGATGCGGGTCGCTGCTGACCTTATCTCGCGCACAATGGGTGAAATAGCCCGTTGGATCGCACCTGGTATCACTACACGCAAACTTGACACCATTGCTCGCGAATATATTCGCGACAATGGTGGCAAGCCTGCCTGTTTAGGGTATGAAGGTTTTCCCGGTACGCTTTGTATTGAGGTAAACGAAACGGTAGTGCATGGTTTTCCTTCGAATTACAGTTTGCGCGATGGCGACATTGTCGGCATCGACACTGTAGTGGAGAAAGAAGGCTTTTGCGCAGATATGTGTTATACGTTTGCTGTAGGAGATGTCGATTCGAAGGTAATTGAACTTTGCAAGACAACTCGCGAGAGTCTCTATGTAGGTATTGAGGCTTGTCGTCCTGGCCGTCGTGTAGGCGATATTTCGCATGCCGTTCAGCAATATTGCGAACGTCGTGGTTATAGCGTTGTCCGCGAAATGACCGGTCATGGCATCGGCCGTGATATGCATGAGTCGCCTGAAGTGCCAAATTATGGCCGTCCGGGCACGGGAGCTTTGCTTCGCAATGGTATGGCAATTTGCATCGAACCCATGATCAATATGGGGTCGCGTAATATTTGCATCGAAAGTGATGGCTGGACATGCCGCACTCGTGATCGCAAGCCTTCAGCTCATTTCGAACACACGGTGATTATCGAAAACGATAAGACTGAAGTGTTGACAACCTTCGACTATATCCATGAAGTAATCGAGGACAGATATATTTAATAAGTATGGCAAAACAGACAGCAATTGAGCAAGACGGTACGATAGTAGAAGCATTGTCTAATGCTATGTTCCGTGTCGAACTTGAGAATGGACATGAAATCACTGCGCACATTTCGGGAAAGATGCGTATGCACTATATTAAGATACTTCCCGGTGATAAAGTGCGCGTAGAGATGTCGCCCTATGACCTGTCGAAGGGCCGGATCGCGTTCCGCTACAAATAACGAAAACTACAACCAATTATAACTAAAAGATAAGATGAAAGTAAGAGCTTCAGTGAAGAAGCGCACCCCGGACAGCAAAATCGTGCGTCGTAAGGGTCGCCTTTATGTCATTAACAAGAAAAACCCCAAGTACAAACAACGTCAAGGATAATTTTTGTTATTTTTGCAGAAAAAATACGAGTAATTTATGGCAATACGTATAGTGGGAGTTGACCTCCCTCAAAACAAGCGCGGTGAAATCGCCTTGACCTACATCTTCGGCATCGGTCGCAGCTCTGCGAAGAAGATTCTCGAAAAAGCCGGCGTAGATGTAAACATCAAAGTTCAGGACTGGACTGATGATCAGGCTGCAAAAGTACGCGAAGTAATCGGCAGCGACTTCAAAGTCGAAGGTGATCTTCGTAGCGAAATTCAGCTCAACATCAAGCGTCTGATGGATATCGGTTGCTACCGTGGCATCCGTCACCGTAACGGTCTTCCGGTACGTGGTCAGTCGACAAAGAACAACGCCCGTACCCGCAAGGGCCGCAAGAAAACCGTTGCTAACAAGAAGAAGGCTACTAAATAATAATCTACTATGGCTAAAAAGACAGTACAAGCAAAGAAGAGAAACGTTAAGGTTGGCGCAGAAGGTCAACTTCACGTTCATTCGTCTTTCAACAATATCATCGTGTGTCTTGCCAATAGCGAAGGCCAGGTTATCTCTTGGTCATCAGCCGGCAAGATGGGCTTCCGTGGCTCGAAGAAGAACACTCCCTACGCTGCTCAGATGGCAGCTCAGGACTGCGCTAAGATTGCCTATGATCTGGGCCTGCGCAAGGTGAAAGCTTATGTTAAGGGTCCCGGTAATGGCCGCGAAAGCGCTATCCGTACGATCCACGGCGCCGGTATCGAAGTAGTAGAGATCATCGATGTGACTCCGCTGCCTCACAATGGTTGCCGCCCGCCCAAGCGCAGAAGAGTTTAATAATCAGTTGGAGACCACCAAGGCTTTTATAGCCTAATCGATGGTCGACTCTACTTTCTCTTTTAGTTTTAATACACCAACTTAAGTATAATCGACGGAAGCGACTCACGGGTGGTATTGTCGGCACGACACCTTGACCTACGTACGACATCATTAAATTGAGCCCCCCGCCGCTTCCATAAACTGATTTTTAAATAAAATGGCAAGATATACAGGTCCTAAGACCAAAATCGCCCGTCGCTTTGGCGAACCTATTTTCGGTGAAGACAAAGTTCTTCAGCGTCGTAACTTCCCCCCGGGCCAGCACGGCCAGAACAAGCGTCGCAAGACTTCGGAATACGGCGTACAGCTTCGTGAAAAGCAGAAAGCTAAATATACTTATGGCGTTCTGGAAAAGCAGTTCAGCAATCTCTTCAAGAAGGCATCTCGCCTGAAGGGTATTACTGGTGAAATCCTGCTTCAGCTCCTCGAATCGCGTCTGGACAACGTAGTATACCGTCTGGGTATTGCTCCGACTCGCGCAGCAGCTCGTCAGCTCGTTCTTCACCGTCACATCGTAGTTAACGGTGGCGTTGTAAACATTGCTTCGTATGAAGTTAAGGCTGGTGACATCGTTGCAGTTCGCGAACGTTCGAAGTCGCTTGAAGTTATCGCTGACTCGCTGTCGGGCTTCAACCACAGCAAGTATCCTTGGATTGAATGGGACGAAACTGCTAAGGCTGGTAAGTTCCTTCACCTCCCCGAACGCGCTGATATCCCCGAAAATATCAAAGAACAGCTCATCGTCGAGTTGTACTCGAAGTAATAATTAACCAAATACATCAGATCCATGGCTATTTTAGCATTCCAGAAACCCGACAAGGTGATCATGCTCGAGGCTGATAACTTTTACGGTAAGTTCGAGTTCAAACCCCTGGAACCCGGCTATGGTATCACTGTCGGCAACGCGCTTCGTCGCGTGTTGTTGTCGTCGCTCGAAGGCTTCGCCATCTCCTCTATTAAGATTGATGGTGTCAAGCATGAGTTCGATACCATTCCTGGTGTTAAGGAAGATGTGACCAACATCATCCTTAACCTTAAGCAGGTTGACCTCAAGCAGACCGTAGAGGATACCGACACCGAGAAAGTCACTATCAACGTGTCGGACACTGATGTGTTCAAAGCCGGCGACATCGGCAAGGCTCTCTCGGGCTTCGAAGTAATGAATCCCGAACTTGTCATCTGTCATTTGGATCCCAAGGCAAGCTTCAACATTACCCTTACAATCAACAAGGGCCGCAGCTGGATTCCTGCTGAGGAAAATGTAACGCCGAATGATGATATCGATACCATCGCTATCGACTCGACTTACACTCCTATCAAGAATGTAAAGTATACTGTTGAAAACTTCCGCGTAGACCAAAAGACTGACTACGACAAGCTTACAATCGAAATTACCACTAACGGCGCAATTCTGCCTAAGGACGCCCTGAAAGAGGCTGCAAAAATCCTGATTTATCACTTCATGCTCTTCTCAGATGAGAAGATCACACTTGAAACTCAGGAAGCAGAAAGCAACGAGGTATTCGATGAGGAAGTACTGCATATGCGTCAACTCCTGAAGTCAAAATTGACTGATATGGACCTCAGCGTACGTGCACTTAACTGCCTCAAGAGCGCCGAAGTTGAAACGCTGGCTGAATTGGTTGTCTTCAATAAGACCGACCTGCTGAAGTTCCGTAATTTCGGCAAAAAGTCCCTTACCGAGCTTGAGGATCTCTTGACAAGCCTCAATCTGTCGTTCGGTATGGATATTTCACGTTACAAATTAGATAAAGAGTAATCCACGATGAGACACAATAAAAAATTCAATCACCTTAGCCGCACAAAGGCACATCGCGATGCCCTGCTGGCTAACATGACCATTTCTCTCATCCTCCACAAGCGTATCCACACCACTCTTGCTAAGGCTAAAGCCCTGCGTGTTTACGCTGAACCGCTGATCAACCGCGCTAAGGAGGATACAATGAGCAACCGCCGCCTGGTTTTCAAGCACTTGCAGAGCAAAGAAGCTGTTAAGGAGCTGTTCCAGGAAATCGCACAGAAGATCGCTGAACGTCCCGGTGGCTACACCCGCATCCTTAAGACTGGCAACCGTCTTGGTGACAACGCTCAGACTTGCTTCATCGAGCTCGTTGATTACAACGAAGCTATGCTGAAGGAAAAGAAGGACGCTAAGGCTAAGACCACTCGTCGTTCGCGCGGCAAAAAGGCAGCTGAAAAAGTTGCTGAACCCGCAGCTGAAGCTACCGAAGCACCCGCAGCTGAATAATTCAGCCGAGTGTTAGTAGGACACTAGATAAAATCCGACATAGCCGCTTATGGTTGTGTCGGATTTTTTTTCTTTTTTGATGATTTGATTATTTTTGTGGCTGAACTCGACTAATATTAGTTCGTTGAACCGTTGTATTTTTCTTTGATAATTTGTAACTTTGTGGCGTGAAAGTGGCAGTAGCCACTGGTCAGTTCTTATTGACAAGAAATATACTTTTACATACTTTTATACATATAAAGTAACGAATATGAAAATAGAAAAAATCATCGGTCGCGAAGTACTTGACTCGCGTGGTAATCCTACAGTTGAGGTTGATGTAATCCTCGAATCTGGCGCCTTTGGCCGTGCTTCTGTTCCCTCGGGAGCTTCAACCGGCGAAAACGAAGCCCTCGAACTCCGTGACGGCGACAAGGCTCGCTACATGGGTAAGGGTGTAGTTAAGGCTGTTGCTAACGTTAATGGCCCGATTGCAGAAGCCCTCGTAGGTATGAATGCACTCGATCAGATTGCTATCGACGAGAAGATGCTTGCTCTCGATGGTACTGAAACTAAGAGCAACCTTGGTGCTAACGCCATCCTCGGCGTATCGCTCGCTGTTGCTAAGGCTGCTGCTGACTACCTCGGCCTGCCCCTCTACAAATATATCGGTGGCTGCAACACATATGCTCTGCCCGTTCCGATGATGAACATTATCAATGGTGGTGCTCACTCTGACGCTCCCATCTGCTTCCAGGAATTCATGATTCGTCCTATCGGTGCTCCTTCGTTCAAGGAAGGTATCCGTATGGGTACTGAAGTATTCCACAACCTGAAGAAAGTGCTCAAGGAACGCAACCTGTCGACCGCTGTAGGTGACGAAGGTGGTTTCGCTCCCAACCTCGAAGGTACTGAAGATGCTCTGAACTGCATTATCAAGGCTATCGAACTCGCCGGCTATGTACCTGGCAAGGACGTTACCATCGGTCTCGACTGCGCTTCGTCGGAATTCTATGAAGATGGCAAGTATCACTATAGCCACCTCAACAATGGCGCTGCTAAGGAAGAAAACGGCAAGACCTTCACCAGCCGCGAACAGGCTGAATTCCTCAAGAGCCTTGTTGAAAACTATCCTATCGACTCGATCGAAGACGGTATGTGCGAAAACGACTGGGAAGGTTGGAAGATCCTGACCGACCTGATCGGCGACCGCTGCCAGCTCGTAGGTGACGACCTCTTCGTTACCAACGTTAAGTATCTCCAGCGTGGTATCAACGAAGGTTGCGCTAACTCAATCCTCGTTAAGGTTAACCAGATCGGTTCACTCACCGAAACTCTCCGTGCTGTTGAACTCGCTCAGCGTAATGGTTACACCGCAGTTATCTCGCACCGTTCGGGTGAAACCGAAGATGCTACTATCGCCGATATCGCTGTTGCAACCAACGCAGGTCAGATCAAGACCGGTTCGGCTTCACGTTCTGACCGTATGGCTAAGTACAACCAGCTCCTCCGCATCGAAGAAGAACTCGGTGCAGCTGCAGTATACGGCTACGGCAAGAAGACCAAGCGTCAGTAATCACTACTTGATAGCATAAAAAATCCGCGCCGATTCCTTTTGGAGTCGGCGCGAATTTTTTTATAATCCTCGAAGTTGTAGCGTCGAGCTCTTCGAGGATTATTTTGAGCCTGTAGGGGTAGGGGACTATTCTTTGAGTCGATAAATGCGTATGCCTATCCAATTGCGGTTGCGTTTTACGAAATCTTCGATTGGTGAAGCTGAGATTTCAACTTTGCCGTTTGTGCTCGATGCGTGGAGTACTTTTATGGTGCCGTTCTCTTTCACGACAATTCCCATGTGTGTTACATCGAGATTTTTAATATTTGAAACGAATGCCAGGATGTCGCCTTCTCGTAGAGCATCTTTTACATCTTTATATCCTAGGTCATGAGTTTTGATGTAGGGAAAGCGATGATTGCGATAGTTGCTTTCGATACTCTGTATTTTTTCAAAAGTGGCACTGTCGGCTAGCGCAGGGTATCGGTCGCGATGTGCCGACATAAAGTCGATAGAGCGGACTATATATTTTGCGCGAGCAAGGCGAGTCGTTACGTCAGTGAAATTTCCTCGGTGTATATTGTCGATTGCCCAGTCGCAGTTGTAGTGCAATCGCGATCCATAGCCGTTGATTTCGCCGTTTCTGTAGCGCATGCGTTGCAAATTGTATAGAAAGTCTTGCCAGCTAAGTCGATTTTCACCGACGCTATACGATAAAGCCATTACCACGTCGACTAGTGTTGTGCAGTCGAGTTCATCGAGATTTACGGTTAGTTCTTCTGTGTCGCTTTCCAGAGTGTGGGCCACATATGGTTTCCCTAAGAATTTTCGAGCGATATATTCGGTGCGTTTTCCCGGATCGTTGAAGTGCTGTTTGGCAGTTTCGCTCAGGATTTCTGTGATAACAGTTGTGTCTGACGCTTCGTTATGCCAATTTACATTTTGAGGAGCAGCGTATGCTGCCGCTGATGTGGCTATATATAATAATAATGTGCGTAGTCTCATATTTAATAGTTTTTGCAAAATTAACAAAATTCTACGAGGTGGCCAATAAGCGATTTTGTTAGAAAGTCGTAAATATTTGTAGAAATATACATTCATATTATATGTATAAGAGTATACTATTGCACCACTAGGTGTGATTTTTTTGTTTAAGCAAATACTTTTCCTCATGAAAAAAAAGGAGTGAAGAATAAAAAAACGATTCAGTGGAGACGTTTTGGAAATAATTATTCGCGCACGTTAGTGAGCTATTTCGCGATTAGTTTGTTCACGCAGCGCAAGAGGCCCTAAAAATCGGCTAAAAAAGTGTGTGCTGCAAGTGCTTGATTGATAGCGATTAAGCAAAATGGGTGAAAATTTTTATGTTTTAAAGCATAAAAAAGTGG
>CAYWAM010000023.1:0-36207 GCA_964456545.1 uncultured Bacteroides sp. | reverse complement strand
GTAAGTCGCTATGAGAGTGGTAGGTATGCAAAGTTAAGTATCTCTTAACAAGAGACCGATATCACTCCCATGATAAGACGCGCTTTGCGACACTGTATCTTGTTCTCACTCATAGCCTTCGGTATTATTGTTTCCACCGCTCAAGAGGACCACACGGAAATCAGCTTCGAGTTCCGCGTGCGCAGTTCGTCTATCGACGCGATTTATGGCGACAATGCTGCTCGCCTGCAAGAGTTGAAAGCTTTCTTGCAAAAAGTCAGCGAAGACTCCACATTAGATATTACAGCCGTCACATTCTGCGGCGCCGCTTCACCCGAAGGCAGCTCGGCCCTCAACCGTCGTCTCTCGCGCGAACGCCTCTCCGCTGTCGAGCAAATCGTCCGCCAGGAAGTCAGCGTGCCCGATAGTATCATCGCCCGCAACGACAACTATATACCCTGGAACGACCTCCGCACCCACGTAGCCGAGTCGAATATCAGCCACCGCGACGAGGTGCTCGCCATCATCGACGGCCAGTCGGAATACGTGGAATACCGCCCCGGCGCCACCATCGACTCGCGCGTGCTCGCTCTACAGAAACTCGATGGCGGCCGCATATGGCCGCAGCTCAACCGCCGCTTTTTCAGCCGCATGCGCTATGCCTACGCCATCTTCGAGACATACAAGCGCCCCGAGCCCGTAGTCGTGCCCGAGCCAATTCCGGAACCTGAACCCGAGCCAACACCCGAGCCCAAACCAATCGCTGAGCCCGAGCCGACACCCCAGCCCGACACCGTAGCGGTCGCCGAGCCGGCCGACTGGACCCGCCACCTCTACGTAAAGACCAACGGCTTGGCATGGCTCATGGGCGTGACCAACGTCGCTGCCGAAATCGACCTCGCCGAGCACTGGTCGGCCACGCTGCCCATCTACTGGTCGTCGTGGAACTACTTCAAGCACACCCTCAAATTCCGCACATTCACCCTGCAGCCCGAAGTGCGCTACTGGTTCGACGCCGACAACGCCGGCTGGTTTGTTGGCGCCCACCTGGGCCTGGGTTGGTTCAACTACGCCACCGATGGCGACTATCGCGTGCAAGACCACGACGGCAACAGCCCCGCGCTGGGCGGTGGCATAGCCGGCGGTTTCCGCCTGCCCATCAGCGCCGACAAGCGCTGGAAGCTCGAATTCACTCTCGGCGTCGGCCTCTACCACGCCCACTACGATAAATTTGTCAACGACCACAACGGCCAGCTCTGCACCACCCACACCACGACCTGGTGCGGCATCGACCAAGCCGCCGTCGCTGTGGCCTACACCATCGACCTTGGCACGAAGAAAGGAGGCCGCAAATGATTAGCATCATTCGCTCAGCCGCCATGCTGCTCGCCGGCGCATGCATGGCCACCACCCTATCGGGCTGCGACGTACACGAATTCCCCGACGAGCCCGACGAGGCCACGCTCTGCCTGACGCTGCACTTCGCCACCGACATGCCACAGTGGGAATATCCCATCACCGACTCGCGCACCGTGATTCCCTCGCGCGTGGTGCAGACCGACGGTCAGATGCGCTACATCATCCGCCTATATCCCGGCTCGGCCGACTCGCGCGCTCTGACATCGCGCGCCGAACCCTCGCACGAATTCGTATTCACCCGCAGCGTGGCCGACGGCTACGACGCTCACTTCGTCCTCGACGACGTGCCCACCGGCGACTACACCATCATGGCCTGGGCCGACCTCGCTGCCGACGACGCCGACGCACCATTCTACGACGCCGACAACTTCGGCCGAATCAAGCTGCAAGCCACCAACCACCCGGGCTGCAACGACTACCGCGACGCATTCCGCGGCTCGAGCGACATCTCGTTTAAATCCAACTTCCTCGTCCGCGGCGACGGCGAAGCCACCATCGAGATGCAGCGCCCCCTGGCCAAATTCGAATTCGTCACCACCGACCTCGAAGAATTCATCGACAAAGAAATCAAAGCTGCTCTCTCGCGCGGCGACATCGACACCGAATCTGCCGAAAACGCACCATCGCGCTTCCTCGACATGAGCAAATACAAGATTGTGTTGTACTACGTCGGATTCATGCCCAACACATTCAACATATTCACCGACAAACCATCCGACTCCACCACCGGCATCTCATTCCCCGGCCGATTCACTCGCCTCTCCGACCACGAAGCATCGCTCGGATTCGACTACGTTTTCGTCAACGGCGTAGAGTCGAAAGTCTCTCTGCAGATTGGCATCTTCGACGCCGACGGCAACCGCCTATCCATGACCTCGCCCATCGACGTGCCTCTGCGACGCAGCCAGCACACACTGCTCAAAGGCCGATTCTTGATGCAAAACGCCTCGGGCGGCGTCGGCATCGACCCATCGTTCAGCGGCGAACACAACATCTTCATCTAATCGATAATAATCAAACATATATATAAACCTAATTGTTTAACTAAAACCTTAAAGACATGAATAAGAAATTATTCTTAGGTATGATCGCCTCCACAGGCCTCCTGTGTGCGACCTCCTGCTCGAGCGACGAACTGCTCGAACCGACGTCAGGCGATACCGTAAATGTATCGTTTGCAATCTCAACCGACGCCACCGTAGGCTCTCGCGCTTCGCGCGCCGTTGCCGACGGCATGACCGCAAAAAAACTATACTACTCGGCTGTAGACCAAACAAACCCTGGCTTTGGTCTATCAGGAACATATGACTTAATCAATGGCAAAGCTGATGTAAAATTAGCTCTCTTAAAGGGTCACGAATACAAATTTGCTTTCTGGGCCCAGGCCGAAGATGCCCCCTATGTAGTAAGCACTGAAGACGGCATAAAAGTCACTATTGACTACAACGGTGCCAACAATGCCGAAAACCGCGACGCTTTCTTTGCTAACTGCGAGTACACCGCTACCATCGACGGTTCCAAAGAGGTTACTCTAAAACGCCCGTTCGCCCAGATTAACGTTGGTACAACTGAAGCCGACTACCTAAATACAGCTCCTTCGAATAGTTATCCTATAAAATCTACTGTAACTCTGAAGGGTTCTTTCGGCAATGTATTTGACGCCATGGAAGGCACTGTTTCCGGTAATGTTGAAACCATCACCTATGAATATGCTGCTATTCCAAATCCCGACGAAAACACCCTCAAAGTCGCAGATGTAGACTATAAATACCTGTCGACTTGCTACGTACTGCCCGCTACTCTCACAGAATCGCAGGTTGTCGATGCTGAATTCACATTCGAAACCTTTGGTCAAACCGTTGGTCTCGAACAGGGTCTCGACGCACTCCCCATCCAGTCGAATTATCGCACCAACATCGTAGGCGAAATTCTCACTCGCGACGCAAACTTCAAAGTTGAAATTGACCAAAACTTCGACGGCGAATACAACAAAAACGAAGAAAACACCGACAAACCCGCACTGTCAGCTGACGGCAAAACCTACTGCGTTTCGACCGCCGCTCAGTGGGCTTGGTTGGCAGCTCAAGGCCAAATCGACAAAAACATCAAACTGATGGCCGACCTTGACCTCGCAGGCGTAAACGTTACTCCGCTTTATCCCACAAACGTAACAGAATTCATCCTCGACGGTAATGGACACACCATCAAGAATGCCACGCTCAGCTTTGGCAACCAAAGCAAATATCAATTAGGTCTGCTTTCGCTGGAAACGATTAATGGCAAAACTTCTCTCACTGTTAAGGACCTCACACTCGACCGCGTTACGGTTGACAACAACGACCAAACTGTAGGCGAAACTGGCATCAGCGGCTTTGCTGCAGCTCTCTTAGGCGACGTTCAGAATGGCTCTTCCGTTAACATCGAAGGCGTAACCATCAAGAAATCATCTATTAAGGGTACTCAGTCAGTAGGCTCTCTGGTTGGCTTTATCGCTGCTGGTTCTACCGTTACCGTAAGCAACACCACCGTCGAAGGCAACACCCTGTCTAACTACGAATACGCTGACGAATCAGGTTTCGTTTGCGGCCTCGTTGGTAAAGTTGTAGGTACTCTGATTATCAAAGACAACGTTGTCGTTAAAAACAACACTATCGACGCATTCTTTGCTCTCAAGCGCGGCACAAACTCTATCGATGCCGTTGCAGCTGCACGCGTTCAAACAGCTCTAATCCACGGCCTTGCTACCGTAGAAAACAACACAATCACCAAGACTCCTCTTGAAGCTAACGTAACCGTTATTTATACCAAAGATCAGCTTCTCGACTTCGCCGCTAACTACAAAGCATACAACAACAAAGTTGTAGTTCTCGCAAACGACATCGACCTCGCAGGCGTTAATTGGAAACCCGTCGGCGACTCTTCTGTCAACTACTTTGGCACATTCAACGGTTGCGGCTACACCATCGAGAACCTCACTGTTAACGAAGGCGAAGGCGTTCTTGCTGGTGACGGCACGGCATTCATCGGCTGGCTCGGCGGTACTATCGAAAACGTACTATTCGTAAACGCTACGGTCAACGGCCATCACGACGTAGCTGTTGTCGTTGGTTACTCTATTGATCAAGCAACCATCAGCAACTGCAACGTTTCAAATTCAAAAGTAACTGCTACATATCTAAATGCCGACCGCGGTGGCGACAAAGCCGGTGCACTCGTAGGTTACAACAGAGGTACAATCAAAGATTGCCATGTTAATCTCGCAGAAGTTAAAGCAGTTCGCGACGCCGGCCAAGCTATTGGCTGCATGGCACCTGAAACAACTTACACAAACGTAAAAGTTCAGAACTCAACTGTAAGCTACGTTGGCGACGCAGATGCTGCTCCTAGCGAAAGCTCTGAATACGCAAAGAACGGTCAAAACATCAACAACGAAATCGTAGGTCGCAAATAATTGCGATTGAATAAACTCTTATAAAAAGCCGTTGCAGACCGCTGCAGCGGCTTTTTTCATCCCCTCACCCCGCCGCCAAAAGCCCCACCCGCCGTCTCAGCCACAGCAGGATACGTACGCTGCGCAGCGGACCGTAGGTGGAGACGTGGCTGCGCTGGGAGGGGAGCCGCGGGGTTGGCCGTTAAGGGGCGATTTTTAGTCGATTTTGCGAAATTATTGTTATAGTTTTGTAATGTAAAAAATTTTTTAGATATTTGCACAAAACAAGCAAAAGTATGCAATCATTAAAGGATTTCGACACCATCATTCAGTACCTGGCCACGGCCGAGCCGCGCGCACGGGTAGCAGTGGCTTGTCCGCACGACGAGCACACCTGCGAAGCTATAGCCATGGCTCTCGAGGCCTCAATCGCTCGATTCATCCTCGTCGGCGACCCTGCCAAAATTCCTTTTGAAGCATCCGAGCAGGTCGAAATTATCGCCGAGACCGACAGCGACGCTGCCGCAGCTCGCGCTGTGGGGCTGGCTCGCGCCGGCGAGGCCGATGTGGTGATGAAAGGCCTGATCAACACCGACAATATGCTGCGCGCTATCCTCAACAAGGAGCATGGCATACTGCCGGCCGGCCACGTGCTGACCCACATCACCGCCGCCGACATCCCCGGCCACGATGGCCTACTCTTCTTCAGCGACGCCGCCGTGATACCCTTCCCGACGCAGCCGCAGCTCGAGGCCATGACCGGCTACCTGGCCGACCTCACCCGCAAGATGGGCATCGCCGAGCCGCGCATCGCTCTGATACACTGCACTGAAAAATCATCGCCAAAGTTCCCGGTCACCGAGGCATATGCAGCCGTGAAAGCGGCCGCCGCCGAGGGCGCATTCGGAGGGGTCATCGTCGACGGTCCGATGGACCTCAAGACGGCCGTCGACCCCGAATCGGGCATCATCAAGGGCCTCAACTCGCCCATCGAAGGCAAGGCCAACGCCCTGATTTTCCCCGACATCGAAGCCGGCAACGTATTCTACAAGACTCTCACCTGGCTGACGCACTGCGACAACGCAGGCATGCTGGCCGGAGCGGCCGTACCCGTGGTGCTGCCCTCGCGCGCCGACACGTCGCGTTCGAAGCTCTGCAGCCTGGCACTGGCGGCCTGCAGCGCCCTGCTCTGAGCCGGCCGCAAACGCTATCCACACACAATCACTTAACCAACCTATACTTATCCAACCAAGGGCAGATAGCTGCCAACAGAAAAACTACCTCTCAGAAAATATGAAAATCCTCACCATCAATCCTGGCTCGACCTCGACTAAGATAGCCGTTTTCGACGACCTGAAGCCAGTCATGATTGAAACTATCAAGCACTCTGTCGAAGAGCTAGCTCCGTACAAGAAAGTATCTGACCAATTTGAGTATCGCCGCGACCTGGTGCTGAAAACGCTGGCCGAGAAAAACCAGCAGCTCAACTTCGACGCCATAGTGTCGCGCGGTGGCCTGCTGAAGCCCATCGAGGGCGGCGTGTATGCCATCAACGATGTGATGCTGCGCGAGATGGAGCACCCGATGCGCAACCACGCCTCGAACCTCGGCTGCCGCATCGCCTCGGAAATCGCCGAGCGCATACCGGGCTGCAAGGCCCTGACTGCCGACCCGGGCGTGGTCGACGAAATGGACGAAGTGGCCCACATATCGGGCTCACCGCTGATGCCGCGCATAGCCACGTGGCACGCTCTGAACCAGCGCGCTATAGCTCGCCGATTCGCCGCCTCGCAAGAGACTAAATACGAAGAACTCAACCTGATTATAGCCCACCTGGGCGGAGGTATCTCGGTGGGCGCACACCGCCACGGCCGCTGCATCGACGTAAACAACGCCTTCGACGGCGAAGGCCCCTTCTCGCCCGAACGCGCCGGTTCGCTGCCGGCCGGCAAACTCATCGACCTCTGCTACTCAAATAAATACACCCAAGACCAGCTGAAACGCCGCATCAGCGGCAAGGCCGGCCTGGCCGCCCACCTGGGCACCACCGACGTGGCTGCGATAGTCGAATCTATCGAAGCCGGCGACAAGAAGGCCGAGCTAATCCTCGGCGGCATGATTTATCAGGTGTCGAAGTCCATCGGCTCGCTAGCCGTGGCACTCTACGGCAAGGTCGACGCCATACTGCTCACGGGCGGCGTAGCCTTCAGCGACTATGTGGTGTCGCGTATCCGCGAGCGCGTCGAATTCCTGGCCCCGGTACACGTCTACCCGGGCGAAAACGAAATGCTGGCACTGGCTTCGAATGGCCTTGGCGCCCTGCGCGGCGAGTTGCCTATCAAAGAATACGTATAAAAGACTTTCACCACCCAACACCATAAAAGCTCGGAGCAATCCGGGCTTTTACTTTATAGATTGGTAAAGGTGGCGAAGGTCGTCGATAGTAACGTCGACCGGATTGTTGGCAAGGTTAGGATGCAGGCTGGCCAGGGCAAGCTGCTCGAGAGCGGCATCGTCGAGTGCAAGGTCGCGCAAGTCGGTGCGCATACCGGTGGCGACTTTCAAGGCGCCGATGGCGTCGGCAAGTGCGTCGGCCGAGGCATAGCCAAGTCGACGCGCCAAGTCGGCCACGCGGGTGTCGCCGCGAGCAGCGTTGAAGCGGATAAAGTAGTCGATGGTCAAGGCGCAAGCCTCGCCGTGGGGGATACCCAGCAGATTGGTCAGCGGATACGAACAAGCGTGCGGTGCCGACGTCTTGGGCATGGCAAAGGCCAGGCCGGCCATGAGCGAAGCGCGCGACATGGCGCAGCGGGCATCGGCATCGGCGGGCTCGGCTACGGCACGCTGCAAGGTGCGCAGCAGGGTGTCGGCCGCCTCTACGGCCAGTGCATCGCACACCGGCTGGTGGTGGCGACTCCAATAGGCCTCGACGGCATGGCAGAGGGCGTCGAAACCGGTAATAGCGGTCATGCGCGGCGACATGGTGAGCGTGAGGTCGGGGTCGACGAGCGCCACGGCCGGGAAGAACGCGTCGGCCGCCATCGGCGCTTTCACACCGCGCGCGTGGTCAGACAGCACCGACACGGAGGTGACTTCGCTACCCGTGCCCGAAGTGGTGGGCACGGCCACCAGCGGCAGGTGCTCGGCCGGGATGGCAAGGCCCGTAGCCAGATAATCAGTAGCCGGCCGACCCGAGAGGCAGAAGACCGATGCGGCCTTGGCACAGTCGATGACGCTGCCGCCGCCGAGGGCCACCACGCCGTCGCAGCCGAGCGAGCGGAGCAGCTCGGCACAGGCGTCGCACTGCACGACGTCGGGGTTGGGTGCCACATCGCTATACACGCCGCAGATGGCGCCCTCGGTGGCCTCGACGAGGCTATCCGCGAGGCCGCGAGCCACAAACGATGGCGATGTCACCAACAATGCTCGGCTGATGCCGAGACTACGAAGCACTTCGGGCAGACGGCCGATGGCGCCCTGCCCGAATTCAATTTTTACCGGTTGTCGATAAGTCCAAATCATGGTTGTGTGTAAACGTATGCGCCCAAGTCGGGTGCGGCGCCGCGCTCGAGCCCGTAGCGGTCGGTAGCGGCCTCGGCGGCATTAAGCGCCGGGTCGGCCCGGCCGATAGCAGGCGAACCTTCGCGCAGGCGATAGTCAAAGAGGTATTCTTCGCGCACGGTGTAGTATAGCGGGTCCTCGCCCCAAACACAGGCTATGAAATTGTCGTCGTCGGTGCCGTCGCTCTTGAGCAGGCAGTGGCGCAGGAGGACAGATGTGCCGGTGAGGTCGCCGTGCGACAGGTC
Source organism: uncultured Bacteroides sp. (assembly GCA_964456545.1). GTDB lineage: Bacteria > Bacteroidota > Bacteroidia > Bacteroidales > Muribaculaceae > CAG-873. The sequence continues at coordinate 27,573 of CAYWAM010000023.1, read as the reverse complement.
TTTGCCGTTGCCGTAGACGATGCAGTTGTCGAGCGTAGCTTGCAGATAGGGCAGGCCCGACTCGTCGTCGGACTCGGCATCGAGATGGCCAAGCTGCAGAATCGGGCCGCCAAGGGCCGAGAACAGATAGTAGTTGGCCAGCGTACATTGGTCGAATTCGTGGACGCCGCCATGCAGCAACACCGCTCCCGAGGCGGCTTCGGCAATCTCGCAGCCATAGGCCTTGATGGCCGAGTGGTAAGTCTCGAGGGCGTAGCCGCCGCTATTGCGCAGGCGCGAGTTGGTCATCGTGAGGGCCGACGAGTCGACGGTGACACCCTGCCAGGTGTTTTTCACCAAGCAGTAGTCGAGCCGATTGGCCGTAGAAGTCGACGTGAAGAACATACCGACCCACTGGCGCGACATCAGGTCGAAAGGAATGTCGGCAGCGACGTTGCCGGTGCGGTCGCCGGCAAAGGTGATTTCCTGCTCGGGAGCGCCGACAGCGCTGAGCGTGCCGCGCACTATCATCATAGCGCCATCGTGGAAGAACAGTTCGGCACCGGGGTCGATGGTGAGCGTAGCCCCTTCGGCTACGACGAGCGAGTCGAAAATCTGATACGGATGGTCGGCCGCGAGGCGTGTGTCGGTGTCGTAAGTGACGGCGCGCAGGCGGGTCACATCGCGTCCGGTGGCCGTGAGCACTACGCTGCGCTCCACGCCATTGGTCAGGAAGTCGAGCGAGGCCGAAATATCGACCGGCACGGTGCGGTCGTTGGCCGGCAGAGTCGTCTCGACGAGCACGAAAATCGAATCCTCGGCACGAATTTCAACATTCGAGAAATCCACACCGCTGAGGCCGTCGACATTGAGTCGGAAGAGCGATGCATTGTCGCCCGAGAGCGATATACGGTCGATATTCAAGCCCTTCGAAGCGCGGTTGTAGACCACGAATCGGTGGGTAGTCGATGGCTGTTCGGTGAAAATCACGCCCATGTCGAGCGTGTCGACAGAAAATGTCGGTTGGTCGGAAGGCGACGTAGTGAAGCCGTCCTCGATACACGACGACAGGCCGCCCACGAGCGCCACAAAGAACGAGAGGAGTAAAATTCGGTATGTTTTCATCACAATAATAACGCAAAAAACGCCCGTTTATTGTACTCAGTCGCCATGCCACAGCTCGCTAGCCTAACCGGGCAGTAAAAAAAGCGAGATTGCCGAAAAACCGACAATCTCGCCATATCCCGAAATCTTCTAATGACGATTATAATTCCTACGCTCAACTTCACGAAGATGCGAATAACAACATCATAGTCCCCGACTACAACATTATTTTGTGAAATTATGCACGGGGATACTGCAGGCCATGCATTTACACCTCGGACACAGCGTTATTTCTGAGAATAGGCGGGGTCGAAGATGGTGTTGAGAACGTGAGCGAGACGGAGGCCGCCACGGAGAAATTGCTGTTCGATGACCGGAGCCCAGCGAGCAAGGTCGTTGTACATGACTTTGGCGCCCGGGCGGAAGTAGACGTAGCACTGGGTGGCGATGTCGAATGTCTGGCGTGCCCAGTCGTCGACAGTGCCGGCTACGATTGCAGCCTCGGTGTCAGCGTCGGCACGGTCGATTTGCTGCTGCCACTCGGTGTAGCTCCACTTGTGGCATCCTTCGACGAGCGACGAGTCCCAGACGGAGTGAAGGCTGGTCTGGCGGTCGAAGTATTTGAGTTTTACGCGGTTGCCACCAAGGTCAGTAGCATGGCCAAGGTGCATCGGCTGGTGCAAGTCGCCCATCAGGTGCACAAGTATGCGCAGAGCCAGCTCAGCCTGCGCCGGCGTGGTGGACGGATTGCTCAGGGTCTCAATCTGCGCGCGAATGGCCGTCACGGCATCGCCGGCAGGATTGGCCGGAGCCGACTCGTAGGTGTCGCCGGCATCGATATTCTTGTAGTGCCACGTTTTGGTGTAGGCATAATCCATCTGATACGAAGCATTGTCGAGCCAATTAGCCCAATAGACGAGCGAACGGCCATGGAAGATTGAGTCGACAGCCGCGCGAGCTGCCGGAGTGAGGTGCTGCTCAGCGATATAGGCAGTGACGTCGTGTCCTTTTTGGCTCCAACCTTGGGCGATAAGCGAGATTAGTGCAAGACAGATAGTAAACAGATATTTCTTCATAATGTGTAGTCGTTTTCTATAATTATAATTCAAAACAAAGGCCAATTCACTGAAAATGAATCAGCCGTACAAAGTTACATAAAATAATGCCGACGAACGCTGAAATCGCAATGATTTCTTTTTCGCCGGCACTACCCAATCTAAACTTACCTATAATTTCATGAAAAATATGGTCATAGAGAAGAAATGAGAACTATCAGGCTCGCAAACCTTCGCGCTTGATTTTAGGCACGAGGTAGGCAAAGCCGTAAATCATCATCGAAGCCTGAGCCAAGATGCCGAAGATGATGCTGGCGACGTTGACGGCAGGCGACACGAGATTGTTGGTCAAGAAGTACCAGACCATGTAAACGCCAAACGGGATGTTGACCAAGACGCTAGCCACAAGACCCGGATTATACTTGAAGCCAAAGATGAAGAACATCACCACGTGGGCAAAAGCATTGAGAGCTGAGAAGTAAGCCGTCCACAAGCCCCACTCTACGCCGCAGAAGTGCGACACGAGGCCGGCTAGCGGCAGCAGGATGTAGACCAGCGGAATGTTAATCCAGAATGAGCCGGCCTTTGTGAGGGGATAGTCGCCTAGCTTCGAACGAAGCGGCTTGCGGTTGAAGAAATCGAGGAATCCACCGGGGCATACATATTCTTCAAATTCGTGAAACCAGTAGATAGGCACCTGCATCCAGATGAGAAACAAAGCATAGTTTTGGTCTTTGACATAGAGCCAAATCAGGATGAACGAATAAAGCGCGAGGAAGGGCGTGGCCTTCATCCAATTATCGTACAACCACTGCATCGATTTTTTCATATCTTGTTTTATTTAAGGTTTCTTGCCATTTACGGAAACAATCTCGCACTGCTTCACCACTACCAAGTCGTACTCCGAAGCATAGCCACGCACCTCGCCTTTGATGACTACACGGTCGCCCTTGCTGACCTTGCGTAGCTTCAGATAGTCGAGAAACGGCAACACGCACAGAGCCTTGCAGCTCTCGCCCGACTTCGAAGCCACTTCCACCGAAGGCAGGCCATAGACATCCGGGCCGACTTTGACGGCAACTCCACTGATATTCATCATCTTCATGCCATACTTGGCTCGAGCCGCATTGTCATCGGCTCGAAATGCGTCGTACAACGCTATTGCTGCGATTTCTTCCATTCGTTTATTGTTTTGAGCCGTCGAACATACTGCACTTGTCAGCACGACTGCTATTAGTAAAAATAAAAAACGTTTCAAGGCCATAATTAGTTACTTTTTCGGTACTCTTAAAGCTTTCATGCGCTCCTTGCGCTCCATCACCTTTGCAATTTCGGCTTCGATATCGACTTCCGGATAGTGGAGGCCCGACTTGAGCGCTTGAATCATCTGCTCGGTGCGGTTGCGAATCTTATACTCACGGCCATCCTTAACGAAAACGTTGCCGGTCTGTCCAAAAATGAGGCGAACGCCGGCCGCGCGACATTGCTCGTTGAGCGCCTTGACCCACTCGTAGTGGAGCGGACGCGAGCCAAGATAGTTTTCACCACCGGCAAGCACGGTTTCGATTTGGCCCGTGGCAAGATATTTCGAAAGATCAACCTCGCCGATGAAAGGCTTCACGCTCACCCACTTATGCTTCGATGGCACATCCAATAGGTAGGGAATACGCTCGTCGACGCGGCGCTGGTTTTCAGCCGAGACGGCAAACTGCACGTGGTCCCAGCCATCGCCCCAGTCGGCCGGCAAATGGCTAACAATGCGGTCGGCACGCTTAGTCAACAGCGAGAATGTCACGTCGGGGCGTTGGCGAATATAGCGCCACGCCTCATCGCGCCATGCGTCGGCTTCTTCAAGAAAAAAGTCGCTGGTCATGCACACACGCACGAATGCCCCGGCCGGCAGTTTATAGTTGCCCTGCTTGTCGCGCTTGACCGGCAAGTCGATATTCGATTTATTGAGCGACACTTGGGCGGTGTCGCGGCCATAGCGCTTGTCAAGAAAGAAAGCGTAGCAATTCTGGCAGCCTTCGCTACACTTATGGCAACCATGCCAAGGATTCCAAGTGAGATCATTGATATCCATAGCTTCAAAAATATTTTGCGAAATTACATCGTGCGCGCGATTAAATAAAGGGCGATATCCACTGAATATTGAGCAAAATCAATGTTTACCCGAAAAAATCCGGTTCAGAATATGAGAAAAAAACATACATTTAATTATCTTTGCATGGACAACCAGACCAAGCGATAAATGACAAATAAGAAGGATTTTATAACACATGGCGACACCCCCCTGCTCAATTACTGGAATAAGGGGGGATTCGTATTGTGCATCGCAGGCGAAGCCAACATCGTGCTAAATGAGCAAAATTATAGATTAACGCGAGGCTGTATATTCATAATTACCCCCTTAGTACAAATCTACAGCATCGAAGCCTCCGACGACTTTCGCGCCATCTCGTTTGTCAACGAACTCAAAGTATTCTATCCCATCTTCCGCCTTATCGCTGACACGGGCGTACCGCTGAAGGTGCGCGAAGCTCCTTGCTGGCAACTCACCGACGACGAGTTCCAATACATTGCTAATCAAGACAAACGCATACGCCAAAAATTAGAACGTCTCGGCGAAGATATACTATCAGACGAGCGCACATTGCTATCACACCAGATTAACCTAATCCGCCACGAGACGATGCTGGAATTAGTAGCCAATCACATCCGCTGCTACCCGGCACAAGTCGACAGCATCAACAAGCAAGAAGTGATAGCGTACCACTTCATTTTGGCACTACACGAAAACTACAGCCACGAACGCAGCGTGTCGTGGTATGCCTCGCAAGCCAACCTCTCGCCCGGACATTTCACCACTCTCATCAAAGCTGCCACAGGCCGCACACCATCAGAGTGGATTGCTACCGTCACCACCACTTACGCAAAAATGCTACTCGAACAACGCAACAAAAGCATCAAGCAGATTGCAGCCGAACTGAACTTTCCCGAGCAATTCACGTTCCGTAAGTACTTCAAGCAATACACTGGTATGTCGCCCAAAGAATATCGCAGCAACAACGCAAAATAACTACCTCGAATGAAAATTATGTTTCTCGCCATCCCACTTGCCTACGTGGGAGCCAACGCTTACTTATATTTACGCGTCATACAAGCACTTAGCGCCCTACCTCTTTGGGCTCGCGTCATAGCCACAGTACTTTTTTGGTTGGTAGCATTTGCACTCTTTGCAGCCATCGGCCTGCGCGAATCGCAACTACCCGACTGGACCTTGCGGTCGCTATTCACCACCGGGTCGGTGTGGATGGTATTCCTGCTCTACTGCGTGCTGCTCCTCGCCGTAGCCGACCTCGCAAAGCTAGCAATACCATCAATGGGACACACCATATGGTACGCCCTGCCCGCCACATGCCTACTCCTCGCCTACGGCTACATCCACTACCGCAACCCCAAAGTCGAACACATCGAAGTAGCTACCGACCGCAGCATCGACAGCGACAGCCTGCGCTTGGTAGTCGTCAGCGACATACACCTCGGCTACGGCACCGGCGTCAAAACTTTGGAACGATATGTCGAACTTATCAACTCCCAGCAGCCCGACGCAGTACTAATCGCCGGAGACCTAATCGACAACAGTCTCAAACCTATACTTCAAGAGCCTTTCGACCGAGTGCTCGCCACCATCAAAGCGCCACAAGGCATCTACATGGTGCCCGGCAACCACGAATACATCAGCGACATCGACAAAGTGGCCAACTACATCAAAAACACACCTATTACATTGCTGCGCGACAGCATCGCCACGCTGCCCGGTGGCGTACAAATCGTAGGCCGCGACGACCGCTCCAACCGCCGGCGCAAACCGCTGGCCGAGCTCATGGAGCAGACCGACAAATCGCGTCCGACCGTCGTACTCGACCACCAGCCCTATCACCTAGCTAAGGCCGACTCGCTGCAGGTCGACCTACTGCTGTGCGGACATACACACCACGGACAGGTATTCCCGTTCAACCTTCTGACCGACCACATGTACGAGCAGGCTCACGGCTACCGCCAATGGGGCCACACCCACGTATGGGTATCGAGCGGACTTTCGCTCTGGGGACCACCCTTCCGCATCGGCACCTCAAGCGACCTCGCCGTCATCACCATCCGCCCCAAACACTGAGCCGCCCACCCCTGGAAAAATTAACAAACTACAGCCACCTCTCCTTGCGCAAGTTTTAAGCAAGTATCACATTGAATAATTTGAGGATTTATGGCGGTAGAGTCAAAAGAAATTAGTAACTTTGTCTGCTCTAAGAGCGCAGCTCGCCCGCGTGCTGTGCTTTTAGTGTAAAATAACGACTCATTCAATCAATCGATTCCTTGGGTTATTTTGTATAACACAATCTTTTTCGGAGACTTAACAAAGAAAACAAATGAACATTAAAGACATCACTGTCAAGTTTGCCGAACCCGAACAGGCTAAGTATGCCGACCTCATTGTGAAGCTGATCTACGAATCAGCTCTGCAACGTGGCACCGGCATTGCCAAGCGTTCACCCGAATATATCGCTCAGAAAATCAATGGCGGTAAGAGTGTGGTAGCGCTGCACGGCGATCGCCTCGTTGGGTTCAGCTACATTGAAAGCTGGGGTCATGGAGATTTTGTTGCAACATCCGGATTGATTGTCGACCCAGAATACCGCCATCTTGGCCTTGCCGGCGCCATCAAGGCGAAAACTTTCGAGCTGGCTCGACTTCGATTTCCGTTTGCCAAACTTTTCTCAATCACGACCTCCCTACCGGTCATGAAGCTCAATTCGCGCATGGGATACAAGCCCGTGACATTCTCAGAGCTGACCGACGATGAGGAATTCTGGCAAGGATGCGAGGGTTGCAAAAACTACGACATCCTGCAACGCAACAACCGCAGAATGTGTCTGTGCACCGGTATGCTTTACGACCCAAAGCAGCCGCTGCCAGAGAATGAACGCTCCAACCCCTACATCATGAAGGTGAAAAACAGCCTCAAGAAGCTGCTTCACCTCAAGAGTTTAAAATGATGCTCTGCGATGCCCTCTGCAAGGGACATCGTAGACATTCGTTTTTTCACTTATTTAGAAATCGAATTCAAAAAATATCATGTCTGAAACAAAGAAAAAGAAAGTACTGCTCGCTTTCTCGGGTGGTCTCGACACCTCATTTGCAGTAAAATATCTATCGGAAGACCTCGGCTACGAGGTTCACACCGCTATCGCCAACACTGGCGGATTCTCAAAAGAGGAGCTCGACGTAATAGCCGAAAAAGCCAAGCGCCTAGGCGCGGCTTCGCACGCTACACTCGACATCACTCAAGAATACTACGAAAAGAGCATTAAATACATGGTGGCCGGCAACGTCCTGCGCAACGGCACCTACCCCATCTCGGTAAGCTCGGAACGCATTTTCCAAGCCATCGCAACTATCAACTACGCCAAGAAAATCGGTGCTGACGCCATCGCCCACGGTTCGACCGGCGCAGGCAACGACCAAGTGCGCTTCGACCTCACGTTCCAAATCCTCGCTCCCGAAATCGAAATCATCACTCCCACTCGCGACATGACTCTGACTCGCGAGTACGAAATCGACTACCTGAAGCAGCACGGCTACGTAGCCGACTTCAAGAAACTTGAATATTCAATCAACAAGGGCCTGTGGGGCACCTCGATTGGTGGCAAAGAGACTCTGCACTCAGAGCAAACCCTGCCCGAAGAGGCTTACCCCTCGCAGGTGACCGTCACCGAGCCCGAAAAGCTGACCATCACATTCAAAGAAGGTGAAATCGCTGCCGTCAACGGCAAAGAATACACCGACAAGGTGGAAGCCATCCGCGAAGTCGAGCGCATCGGCTCGCGTTTCGGCATCGGCCGCGACATGCACATCGGCGACACCATCATCGGCATCAAGGGTCGCGTAGGCTTCGAAGCTGCCGGCCCCATCCTGATTATTGCCGCCCACAAGATGCTTGAAAAGCACACCTTGACCAAGTGGCAGCAGTACTGGAAGGACCAAGTGGGCACCTGGTATGGCATGTTCCTCCACGAAGCTCAGTATCTCGAACCGGTAATGCGCGACATCGAAAAGATGCTCGAAAGCTCGCAACGCAACGTCACCGGCACTGTCGAAGTGCTGCTCCGCCCCTACACCTACACCCTGGTTGGCGTTGACTCACCCTTCGACCTGATGAAAACCGACTTCGGCGAATACGGCGAAGTGAACAAGGCATGGACTGCCGACGACATCAAGGGCTTCACCAAAATCTTGGGCAACCAGATGAAAATCTACCACAACAATCAGCTCAAGAACGGCAAGGACGAATAATCAAGGCTCTATCGTGAAGAAAATAGGTATCATCGGAGGCGCCGGCTACACTGCCGGCGAACTCCTTCGCCTGCTTATCAACCATCCGGAGGTAAGCATCCACTTTGTACACTCTACCAGCAATGCCGGACAGCCCATTGTCAACGTGCACCAAGGCCTGCTGGGCGAGACCGACCTCGTATTTTCCGACAAGCATCCGCTCGACGAAATCGACATCCTGTTTCTGTGCTCGGCCCACGGCCATAGCCGCAAATTCTGGGAAGAGAACGAACGGCCGGCCAACCTGCGTGTTATCGACCTAGCTCAGGACTTCCGCGACGAAAGCTGCGGCTACGTCTACGGCCTGCCCGAAATCAACCGCCAACGCATCGCTGAGGCCACCTCGGTAGCCAACCCCGGCTGCTTCGCTACAGCGCTGCAACTGTCGCTGCTGCCGCTCGCTGCCGCCGGCTTGCTACCAGCAGATGGCGACATCAACATCACAGCCCTCACCGGCTCGACCGGCGCAGGCGTGAAACCAGCCGCCACCACCCACTTCAGCTGGCGTTCGGACAACATTTCGGTCTACAAGCCCTTCACTCATCAGCACTTGATTGAGATTGGCGCCACACTGCAGAAGCTGCAGCCCGGCAACACGGCCCGCATCAACTTCGTGCCGATGCGTGGCGACTTTGCTCGCGGCATCTTCGCAGCCACCCACCTGCGCTGCTCGCTCTCGGAAGAAGAAGCCGTGGCCCTATACAAGGATTTCTACGCCGACGCACCCTTCACCGTGGTTAGCGACAGCGCTGTCGACCTCAAGCAGGCAGTCAACACCAACAAAGCCATCGTCCACGTTGAAAAACACGACGACATGCTGCTCATCACCTGCGCCGAGGACAACCTGCTCAAGGGCGCTTCGGGCCAAGCCGTGCAGAACATGAACATCATGCTCGGCATCGACGAGCGCACCGGCCTGCGCTTGAAGCCGTCGGCATTCTGACACATTATCTATCCACATATAAAATAGAGCAACCGTGAATCTTTTCGACGTATATTCACTCTACGATATTGAACCCGTCAGCGGCAAAGGCTCGCACGTCTTCACCGCCGACGGCACCGACTTCCTCGACCTCTACGGTGGCCACGCCGTAATCTCAATCGGCCACGCGCACCCGACCTACGTCAAAGCTATAGCCGACCAAGTGGCCCGTCTTGGTTTCTACTCCAACTCGGTGCAGAATTCATTGCAAACCACGCTAGCCGAAAAGCTTGGTCGCGTATCAGGCTACGACGACTACGCCCTGTTCCTGTGCAACTCGGGCGCCGAAGCCAACGAGAACGCCATCAAGCTAGCATCGTTCACCACCGGCCGCAAGAAAATTCTAGCCTTCGGCAAGGCCTTCCACGGCCGCACCTCGGGCGCCGTAGCGGCCACCGACAATCCGGCCATTCGCGCTCCATTCAACGTCACCGACAACGTCGTCTTCGTGCCGCTCAACGACATCGAAGCCACACGCGCAGCGCTGGCCACCGGCGACTATGCCGCTGCCCTCATCGAAGGCATCCAGGGCGTTGCCGGCATCCACGAGCCGCTACCCGAATTTCTCGAACAGCTACAGGAGGCTTGCCACGCCAACGGCACCCTGCTGATATTGGACGAAATCCAATCGGGCTACGGCCGCTCGGGCCGCTTCTTCGCACACCAGTACGCCGCCGGTGTGCGTCCCGACATCATCACCTGCGCCAAGGGCATAGCCAACGGCTTCCCCGCCGCCGCCGTGCTCATCGCTCCGAACATCCCGGCTCGCAAGGGCATGCTCGGCACCACCTTCGGCGGCAACCACCTGGCCTGCGCTGCTGCCATCGCCGTGCTTGATGTGATTGAGCAAGAGCATCTGGTAGAAAACGCAGCCACCGTAGGCGAATACCTCATCAGCGAGCTGAAGAAAATCAGCCGCGTCACCGACGTGCGCGGCCGCGGCCTGATGATTGGCTTCGAAGTCGAAGGCTTCACCGGCAGCGAACTCCGCAAAAAGCTGCTATTCGAGCACCATATCTTCACCGGCGGTGCCGGCCAGCTTACCGTGCGCCTGCTGCCCGCCCTGTCGCTCTCGATGACCGAAGCCGAGCACTTCATCGCCGAATTCAAAAAAGCCATCTCCTAACCATCACCTCGATATGAAAAAATTCACTTGCGTGGCCGACATCGGCCCTCTGGACAAAGCCCTGGCCGAAGCCGCCGAAATCAAGCGCGACCGCTTTGCGTTCACACACCTAGGCAAGAACAAGACGCTGCTGATGCTATTTTTCAACTCGTCGCTGCGCACCCGCCTGTCGACCCAGAAAGCTGCCATGAATCTTGGCATGAACGTGATGGTGCTCGACGTCAATCAAGGTGCATGGAAACTCGAGACCGAGCGCGGCGTGGTGATGGACGGCGACAAAGCCGAGCATCTGCTCGAAGCCATCCCCGTGATGGCCTCGTACTGCGACATCATAGGCGTGCGCTCATTTGCCGGTCTCAAGGACAAGCGCGAGGACTACGAAGAACGCGTCATCGAGCAGTTCATTCGCTACTCAGGTCGCCCGGTATTCAGCATGGAAGCTGCCACACGCCATCCGCTGCAGAGCTTCGCCGACCTTATCACCATCGAGGAATACAAAACTAAAGCACGCCCGAAAGTGGTGCTGACCTGGGCTCCTCACCCCCGCGCACTGCCACAAGCCGTACCAAACTCATTCGCCGAATGGATGAACGCCACCGACTACGAATTCGTCATCACTCACCCTCGCGGCTATGAGCTCGCACCCGAATTCGTAGGCAACGCCCGCGTCGAATACGACCAGCTTAAAGCCTTCGAAGGAGCCGATTTCATCTACGCAAAAAACTGGGCCGCCTATGCCGACCCCAACTACGGCAAGGTCCTCTCGACCGACCGTGCGTGGACTGTCGACGCCGCCAAGATGGCTCTAACCAACAATGCCTACTTCATGCACTGCCTGCCGGTGCGACGCAATATGATTGTCACCGACGACGTCATCGAGTCTGAACGAAGCATCGTCATACCCGAAGCTGCCAACCGCGAAATTTCGGCTCAGACCGTGCTGAAACGCCTACTCGAATCAATCTAACCTCACAGCTATAGCACGATGATTAACGTAGTAAAAATCGGAGGCAACGTCATTGACAATGCCGACGCACTCAAGGCATTTCTGAAGGATTTTGCCGCTATTCCCGGCAACAAAATTCTGGTACACGGCGGCGGCAAAGAAGCCACTCGCATGAGCGAAAGCATGGGTATCAAAGCAAATATGATTGAGGGACGACGCGTCACCGACCGCCAAACACTCGACATCGTCACCATGGTATATGCAGGCCTAATCAATAAGCGCATCGTATCGACCCTGCAGAAGCTCGGATGCGACGCAATAGGCCTCACAGGCGCCGACGGCAATCTTATCCAAGCTACTCGACGCTCGCCCGAGCCCATCGACTATGGCTTTGTAGGCGACATTAAGGGCATCAATCATCGTTTTTTGGAGGCTCTTTTTAGCAACGGAAATGTCCCGGTGGTGTGTGCCATCTGTCACGACGGTGATGGCACACTACTCAATTGCAATGCCGACTCTGTAGCATCAGCTGTAGCTTGCGGTGCTGCCGCTATCGCCCCCACACGCCTGACGTTTTGCTTCGAAAAGCCCGGCGTGATGACCGACGTCAACGATGAAGCATCAGTGATTCCTCTGGTTACGGCCAAGTCGTTTGCCGAACTGAAAGCAAACGGCGTCATAGCCGACGGCATGATTCCTAAAATTCACAACGCCCTAGTATCGGCCGCGCAAGGAGTCGAAGAAGTGCGCATTTGCCGCGCTTCCGATTTGCTGGCAAGCTCAGGCACCATCATCCGCACCGAATGACACAGCTCGCACAGCATCCGAGGCTCAACGATGCCATAGAGCTACTTAAGCAACTGATTGCCATCCCTTCACAATCGCGAGATGAATGCAACACTGCCGATTTATGGAGCGAATGGCTTGCGGCTGCCGGTGTAGCCGACGTTCAGCGCATCCACAACAATGTATATGCCGTAGCTCCCGGCTTCGACTCGGCCCGACCGACCCTGATGCTCAATTCGCATCACGACACGGTGCGGCCGGCAGCATCATACACACGCAATCCCTATAGCCCCGACATCGAAGGCGACTACCTCTACGGACTAGGAAGCAACGACGCCGGAGCATCGGGTGTCGCCTTGGCAGCAACTTTCGTCGACCTCTATAAGCGCAACGACCTGCCCGTAAACCTTATATTTGCTATCACGGCCGAAGAAGAAGTGATGGGCGAACACGGCATGCGCGCCGTGCTACCGCATCTAGCCGAGCGCGGCATCACCCCCGACATGGTGCTCGTAGGCGAACCCACCGGCATGCAAGCGGCCATCGCCGAACGCGGCTTACTAGTGCTCGACTGCCTAGCCACCGGACGCTCGGGCCACGCTGCCCGCAACGAAGGCATCAACGCCCTATATCGCGCCATGGAAGATATCGAAGCCCTGCGTGCATTCTCGGCCGAGCGCGTCAGCTCTGTGCTAGGACCGATAAAAGTCAACGTCACGATGATTAACGCCGGCACTCAGCACAATGTGGTGCCCGACCGATGCAGCTTCGTAGCCGATGTGCGCACGACCGATGCATACACCAACGAGCAAACAGTCGAGCTGCTGCGCAGCTGCGTGAAATGGTCGGAACTGACTCCGCGCTCCACTCGCGTACACGCCTCGGTGATACCGACCGACCACCCCTTGGTCAAAAGCGCCGTAGCGCTTGGGCGCGAATTGTTTGTATCGCCAACCACATCAGACATGGCCCTGATGCACGGCATACACTCGCTAAAAATGGGTCCCGGACAGTCGGCTCGGTCACACACTGCCGACGAGTTTGTGTTAATATCTGAAATCAACGAGGCCCTACACCTCTACCCTCAACTCATTACAAACCTAAAACTCTCTAATATATAATGGCGAAACAACTCTGGAACAAGGGCTTTGAGCCTGACCAACTTATTGAGAACTTCACTGTCGGTCGCGACCGCGAGCTCGACCTGCGCCTGGCGCGCTACGACGTACAGGGTTCGATGGCTCACATCAAGATGCTTCAAAAAATCGGCCTACTCACGGCCGAAGAGCTCGACCAGCTATTGCCGGCCCTGCAAGAAATTGCCGACATGATTGAAGACGGCCGCTTCACCATCGAAGATGGAGTGGAAGACGTGCACTCGCAAGTGGAATTCCTGCTAACTGCCAAGTTGGGCGACGTCGGCAAGAAAATCCACTCGGGCCGCTCGCGCAACGACCAAGTGCTCGTCGACCTCAAGCTATTCTTCCGCGACGAACTTCGCCACATTTCCGACGCTGTCAATCGCCTGTTCGAACGCCTGCAAGCGCTCTCCGAAGAGCATCGCGACAAGCTGATGCCCGGATATACCCACCTGCAGGTGGCCATGCCATCGTCGTTCGGACTGTGGTTCGGTGCCTACGCTGAAGCCCTCACCGACGACATGCAGCTGCTGGTAGCCGCCTACAACATCGCCAACCAGAACCCCCTCGGCTCTGCTGCCGGATACGGCTCGTCGTTCCCGCTTGACCGCGAGATGACAACCGACCTGCTCGGCTTCGCCAACCCTCACTACAACGTGGTGGCTGCGCAGATGAGCCGCGGCAAGACCGAACGCGCCGTAGCTTCAGCCGTAGCAACCATTGCATCGACTCTCGGTCACCTCGCCATGGATGTGTGCATGTGGATGTGCAGCAACTTCGGCTTCGTGAAATTTCCCGATGAGCTCACGACCGGCTCCAGCATCATGCCCCATAAGAAGAACCCCGATGTATTCGAAATCATGCGCGGCAAATGCAACCGCCTGCAGTCGCTACCCAACGAACTGACCATACTGACGGCCAACCTGCCTCTGGGCTACAATCGCGACTTGCAACTGATGAAGGACATTCTCTTCCCGGCCACTACCGAGCTGATCGAATGTCTCGACATGGCCACATTCATGCTCGAGCACATCTCCGTCAAGGGCGACATCCTCGCCGACAAGCGCTACGACTACATTTTCACCGTCGAAGACGTCAATCGCCTGGTGCTCGAAGGTGTCCCCTTCCGCGACGCATACCGCCAAATCGGCATCGCTGTCCAAGAAGGCACCTACCAGCCGACACGCTCGGTCAACCACACACACCTGGGCAGCATCGGCAACCTAGCCACCGACGCAATTGCCGCCAAAATGCACGCCCTACAAGCAAAACTCTCAAGCAAAGCATAAGGTCGCAAGCCGCGACATAACGCATAAAATACATTGAACGACACGCGTAGACTGACGAAGCTACGCGTGTTTCTTTATACCTCGTAAATTTTCACACAAATCTACCCCTCATTAGCTGGTAAATTGGCTTTACCGATGACGTATATCCGGTGAAAAATTCGTAATTTTGCAGAAAATGACGACTTCGATGACCGGATACACTCTGAAATTCCACATAATCGCCACCATAGCCGCCGTAACGGCAATTTTCAGCATGGCTAGCTGTTCGAGCAGCGACGAGAAAGCCATCTCCGGCCCCGACCGTGAACTTCTCGCTGAAATACTCACCGATGAGGCCGACAATCCGTACGCCACAGTTTACGAAGCACCGGATTCAGGTTTCGAACGCTTCAAAGTGACCCTCCCCGGCACACTGCGCAAAACCTTCAACGATATCAACGACGTGCAACTTGCAGCTGCGCGGACCATTGGTATCCGCCCCATACAAAACGACGGCGACATACGCCAACTCAGCCACGAGCTAGTGCACATAAAGTCGTGTCCGGAATTTTATCTCGACCACTTGACGCACTCATATCCCTACCTCGTGCCCGCGGCTGCCGAATTGCTCACCGACATTGGCCGTGCATTCAACGACTCACTGGCCGCACGCGGTGGTGGCAACTACCGCATAAAGGTGACCAGCGTGCTGCGTACACCGCAGACCGTCAAGCGCTTGCGACGCGTCAACGTAAACGCCTCAAGCGAATCCACCCACAGCTACGGCACTACGTTCGACATAAGCTACTCAAAATTTGCATACGATGGCGGTGGCATACCTCGCGACTTTGAGGACCTAAAGAACCTACTAGCTTGCGTTCTCAAATCGATGCGCGCTGACGGGCGATGCTATGTAAAATTCGAAGCAAAGCAAAGTTGCTTCCACATAACGGCGAGACATAAGTAATGAATAAACTACGCAAATCACTGAAAATATGCGCATGGACGCTAATGGCAGCTGCACTGACCATAGTGGCCGTACTAATCTGCATCGTCAAGCTTCTGAGCCCGGAGCAGCTCACGACTATAGTCGAAAAAACTGCCAACTCAATGCTCGATGCTCAAGTATCGGTGGCGCGTGTGGAATTGGACCTGCATAGCAAAGCTCCGTTCGTAAAACTCGAAGTTGATAGCTTGCACATTATCTCCAAACCTATGCTCCGACTGCGTGCAAAAAGCCACCCGGACCTACCCACACACGCCGACACTCTGCTGACTATCGAACACTTCGAAGGCTCAATCAACCTCGCCGCACTACTCACCAACGAACTTTCGCTGCGCGATATCACATTCACACATCCGGCCATAAACCTCGTTGCAGTAGACGACACATATGCCAATTATCTGATTTACGCCTCGACTTCAGATGAAGAGCCCGAGAGCGAAAGCTCTGCAATGTCAATTTCGCTCAATGAATTCCGCATCGACCGACCCGGACCACTGGAATATACAAATCTGAGCACCGGCGAGCACTACAAAGTAGCACTCGGAATCGCTGCTCTCAACGGCGAAGGTGCTCCGACATATGCCATCGATATCGATGGCGACCTAGCTTCAACAGTACTCCGCGACTACAACCTCGACCAACTACGCTTCGCCTTCGCCGGTGGCATCGGCTGGGATGCTGCCAAGCCTTCAGAGTTATCCTTCGACGACTTCAAAGTGGCGGCCAACTTCATTGAGGCAACAATCACATCGCACGTCAATTTTAATAACGATTTAGTAGTCAATGACTTCGATATAGCATTGTCTGAAATACGCATCGACAGCCTGCTAACATTAGTACCCGACTCTATCTGCAAAGCCTACGGGCTCACGGACAAGACCTTTGCGTCGGACATAGCTCTGCGCTTCGCTGCTCGCAGCACAGCACCATTCAACCTGACGACCGACTCACTGCCAAGTGCTGAGCTGACCCTCGAAATACTACCCGGAAAAGTGCGCTACGGACGCGCTGAATTCAACCGCGTCGGCGGCACTATCGGTGCCACACTCGCCGGCAACGACCTGAACGACGCCTCTGTAGCTCTGAACGACTTTCTCATCCAAGGTCCGGCGACCGACCTAACCATTAATGGCACCGCCTCGCGACTGCTGACCGACCCGCTAGTCAAGGCTAAGCTGCGCGGCCACACCAACTTGCAGCGCTTACCGCGCCAACTCACCGACCTGGCTCGCGGCACACTCAGCGGCCAAGTGACACTCGACCTCGAATTCGAAGGTACACCTTCGATGATAAGCCGTGATTCATTCCACCTCCTACGCTTGCGAGGCGATCTCGACGGCCACAATCTAAGCTATCAGGCCAACGACACCACACTGGCGTTCTACGCCGATAACACCTGCGTGAAACTCGGCACGAACGAACGTTTCGGCCAAACCGATAGCCTACTGACCGGAAGCATTCGCGTCGACTCGCTCAGCTTGATACAAGGCGAGACAAACATCTCGATAACAGATCTGACACTAGGCGTGGGCGCATCCAACCGCCGCAAATCAGCCGATACGACTGTCATCACCCCTATGGGAGGCGCACTGAAGTTCAAGGATTTCAGTCTTAAACTTGCCGAACAAGCCACCACGATAAGAGTTCGCGACGTCGATGGCCGCGTGTCGATGCGCCGATTCAAGGAGCACGCTCGCCTACCGCAATTCGACTTCAACTTAGGCATTCGACTTGCCTCGTTCGGCTCGCCAGACGCCCGTATGATGCTCGCCAACTCCGAACTCTCATTGACAGCACACAAGATACCGCGCGCCGACCATATACCACCGCACATCAAACACACAGCCGACTCGCTACGGCTAGCCAACCCCGAGATACCCGTTGACTCAATCTACGCTCAAGCCCTACGCATGCATAGACCTAAAGGCCAACTACGCTCGCAGGGCGAGCAAACCGACAACGAAGTCATCTACTGGGGTGCTTCTGATGACATCAAGAAGATGCTCCGCGAATGGGACATTCGTGGCTCTATCAAGTCGGCCCGAGCCGGAATGTACACCTCAGCTTTCCCGATTCGCAACCGCATCACGGGCCTCAATGCCACATTCAACACCGACTCTGTCATAGTCAAAGACGTGAAATATCGTGTCGGGCACAGCGACTTCCTCATCAACGGACAAATCACCAACATCCGCCGCGGCATCACCTCGCGCGGTTTCCGTCGTCCGCTAAGCATCAACTTCGACGTCGTGTCAGATACTATCGACATTAACGAGATAGCCGGCACAGCATTCGACGGCGCGGCCGCGGCCGAGTACGACCTCGGACAAGAATCGCTCGGACAAGAAGAAGCTGCTGCGGATTCTATTCTTGAAGTAGAGTTAGGGCACCTCTCAGCCGAAACGACCGATACGGTAGGGCCACTACTTATCCCGTCGAACATTGATTTGCGACTAAACATGCGCGCCGACAATGTAAAATATTCCGACTTGCTGTTCAACGACTTCACCGGCACACTAATGGCCGCTAACGGAGCGCTGAACCTACACCGCCTGGCCGCTAAATCTGATATGGGGGCTGTCGAAATGTCGGCTCTATACTCAGCGCCGCGCGCAAGCGACCTACACTTCGGATTTGGCCTGAAAGTCGACAACTTCAACATCGGCCGCTTCACCCGACTGGTTCCGGCCGTCGACTCAATCATGCCTATGCTGCGCGATATGCGAGGCATAGTCAATGCCGACATTGCTGCCACTTGCGACATCGACCAGCAGATGAACATTGTGCTACCATCGCTATCGGCCGCTATACGCATGAAGGGCGACTCGCTCGAAATCATCGACAAGGACACTTATCGAACTATCGGCAAATGGCTGATGTTCAAAGACAAGCAGCGCAACGTCATCGACAGCATGGATGTGCGCATGACCGTGAGCGACAACCATCTGCAACTCTACCCGGTAATCTTCAACATTGACCGCTACCGCCTCGGCGTACAGGGCAACAACGACCTTGCCATGAACTTCGACTACCACATAGCAGTGCTCAAATCGCCTATGCCTTTCAAATTCGGTATCAACCTAAAGGGCAACCCCGACGACTATAAGATTCGCCTAGGCAAAGCGCGGCTCAACGAAAATATGCCTGTCAACGTAAGCATAGTCGACACAACTCGCGTAAATCTGCTGCGACAAATCGAGAATGTATTCCGCCGCGGTGTGGCCAGCTCCGACTTCCGACACCTACGCTTCGAACACTCGCAGCATACGAACACCTACGACGTGAAATCCGACACTATTTCGGCCTCCGACTCTGCTGCCTTCATACGCGAAGGGCTTATTCCGGCCCCGAAACCTCTCGAAACAACCGACTCGCCGGATACGAAGGACAGAAAAAACGACAGCAAAAAGCCGAAAGCTGACACCGGCAACAAAGAAGCTAAAGAAAATGACTAAAACGACCACCTCCCGCCGTCTACGCGCTGCCCTTATCGATATGGACGGCACTCTATATGACTCGATGCCCAACCATGCCCACGCATGGCAACGCACCTTGCACGAAATCGGCATCGACGTGCCCTACGACGAACTATTTCTATACGAAGGAATGCGCGGTGCCGAGACCATCGATATGCTCGTGCGCCGACACCTGAACCGCGTACCTTCCGAAGCCGAACTTGTCGACACATACGCTCTGAAAGCAAAATACTTCGCCCAAATGCCGCCGGTAGAGCCTATCGCAGGCGCTCAGCAACTCATCGAAGAATTCCGACGCCGAGGCATCATCACCGTACTCGTCACCGGCTCGGGACAGGCCTCGCTTCTGGACCGCCTCGACGATGACTTTCCGGGTGCATTTCCGCTCGAACGTCGCGTCACATCAGCATCTGTGACTCGCGGCAAACCTGCGCCCGACCCGTTCATCTACGGCCTCGAGCTGGCAGGCTGCTCGGCCTGCGAAGCCTTTGCAATCGATAATGCGCCACTCGGCACACGCTCAGCAGCCGATGCCGGCGTGCTCACCATAGGTGTCACCACAGGGCCGATTAAGCAAAGCGTACTGGCCGAAAACGGAGCCGACATCGTGTACAATTCAATGGAAGAATGCACCAAAATGCTTCCCAATTTGTTAGATAAATTAGAAGTGTTGATTGCGTCAAACGCACGATAGCAATAAACACAAACAGATCTTACACACTATGAAACAAAAACTAATATTCACCAATAGCGTAGGACAAGCCGTCGACAACCTAGTTGCCGAACTCGGCGCTCGCAATGTGTTCGTGATTGTCGACGTGAACACTGCCGCCTTCGTGCTGCCCGCACTCTCCGCTCAGTCGGCAACTGTAAATAAAGCCCAAATCATCAAAATCAAGTCAGGCGAGATGTTCAAAACCATCGAGACTACGCAGACCGTATGGAAAGCGCTAGCCGATGCCGACGCTACTCGTAGCGACGTAGTGATAAACGTCGGTGGCGGACTGGTGTCGGACTTGGGCGGATTCGCAGCGGCCACATTCAAGCGAGGCATGCAATTCATCAACGTCCCGACTACACTTCTTGGTGCAGTCGATGCATCCGTAGGCGGCAAAACGGGCGTAAACTTCAATGGACTGAAGAATCAAATCGGAGCTTTTGCCGAGCCGTACGCCTCGGTGATTTCGACTTGCTTCTTCGTCACCCTGCCACAGCAAGAACTGCTCTCGGGCTACGCCGAAATGCTCAAACACGCATTACTTGATAGCGACGAGATGCTCGCCAAGCTACTCAACTACAGCGTTGTATATCCTACATTCGACTCCGAGAAGCTGCTGACTCTGCTTCAAGAAAACGTAGCCGTCAAGCAGCGCGTCGTAGCCACGGACATGCGCGAAAGCGGTCCGCGCATGGCTCTGAATCTGGGACACACCGTCGGACACGCCTTCGAAGCCCTGGCCATGAAGCGACGCTCGCCCATAGCCCACGGTTTTGCCGTAGCGCAAGGCTGCATCGTGGCCCTAGTGCTGTCTCATTTAAAATTGGGATTCCCGTCGGACAAACTACACACCTTCGCCGAGTACGTGCGCACCAACTACACTGCCTTCGAATTCGACTGCGACGACTATCCGCTACTGCTCGAATACATGAAGAACGACAAAAAAAACTCGGAAGCAGGCACATTCAACTTCACGTTGCTCGAAGACGTAGGCCTTCCTCGCGTGCGCATAGCCATCACGCCCGATGAAGTGAAAAACGCCCTCGATATCTACCGCGACCTGATGGGCATCTAACCCAATAACTGAATCAACAGCTACACGCAATGGAAAAAGTTGATAAAAATAAGATTGAAAAGACCAACGTGGCCCGTCTGCTCGACCGCGCCAACATCAAATACGAGTTGATACCCTACGAAGTCGACGAATCTGACCTGGCGGCGACACACGTAGCCGCCGAACTGGGCGAAGACATCGCTCGCGTGTTTAAAACACTGGTGTTGACCTCCGGACCACGCCAATATCTAGTATGCGTCATTCCCGGCGACTTAGAAGTTGACCTAAAAAAGGCTGCTCGCGCTGCCGGTGCCAAGAAAGTGGAAATGATTCCGATGAAAGAATTGCTACCGCTGACGGGCTACATACGCGGAGGCTGCTCGCCAATAGGCATGAAAAAGCCGTTCGACACCTACATCCATCAGACAGCGGTAGACTTCGATTCTATCTACGTCAGCGCAGGCCGTCGAGGTCTTCAACTGAAAATCGCTCCTCAACAACTCATCGACTTCACCGGCGCCACCATCGCTGACTTAACCAAAGAGCTATGAATACCATAGGCAATATCTTCCGACTCACTACTGCCGGCGAAAGTCACGGCGCCGCACTCACGGCTATCGTCGACGGCATGCCGGCCGGCATCAAAGTGAACATCGACGACATCAACTCCGCCCTAGCCCGACGCCGACCAGGCGCCGATACGCTATCGACTCAGCGCAAAGAATCAGACCGCGTAAGCATTCTGTCGGGAATTGTCGACGGCGTGACTCTCGGCACTCCCATCGCTATGGTGATTGAAAACGAGGACGCTCACTCAGCCGACTACGACCAACTGCGCGACCTCTACCGCCCATCGCATGCCGACTACACCTACGATGCAAAATATGGCATCCGCGACCACCGCGGCGGCGGACGCTCGTCGGCTCGCGAGACGGCCATGCGCGTTGCGGCCGGCGCACTAGCCGACGCTGCTTTGGCCGAATTGGGCGTACGAGTGCGAGCCTACACTTCGCGTATCGGCGACATTGCCATCAGCCGCGAATACTCCGTCGACGAACTGACCGACGTCTATTCGCATCAAATGCGCTGCCCCGACGCCACAACAGATGCCGCTATGGCTGAGCTAGTGCAATCAGTACGCGCCGAGGGCGACACCATCGGAGGCATCATCACCGGCATCATCGAAGGTGTGCCTGCAGGCGTCGGCGAACCTATATACGGCAAAATGCAAGCCATGCTAGCCGCAGCAATGATGAGTATCAACGCTGCCAAGGGCTTCGACTACGGCATGGGCTTCGACGGAGCTTGCTGCCGCGGCAGCGAGATGAACGACCCCTTCGTCGTAGCATCCGATGGCCGAATCGCCACCGCCACCAACCACTCGGGAGGCATACAAGGAGGCATCACCAACGGCATGCCCATTAACTTTCGCGTAGCGTTCAAACCTATAGCTACTCTGATGCGCGAAGTGGCAACCATCGACCGCAACGGCCACGAGGCAACCTTGATGCCACGCGGCCGCCACGATGCATGCGCAGTGCCGCGCGCAGTGCCCGTGGTGAGCGCCATGGCTTCAATCACCGTGCTCGATGCGATACTGATGTCGCGCTCCGCACGCCTCTGAGACGCATCTCCCAGCAGACACAAACGCATAAAAGCAAACTGCCCGATAAGACCACAGTGGCCTTATCGGGCAGCTTCTATATTAGCGTGACTCGGATTAGTATTCGTCCCAAGCGCGAATTTCTACCTTGTCGATAGGCAAGGTGGTAAATGCGTTGATGAAAGCCGAAGCTAGTCGAGAATTGGTGAGCAACGGGATATTGAGGTCGATTGCCGCACGACGAATCTTGTAACCATTGCTAATCTCGGCAGTCGAGAGGTCGCGCGGGATATTAACAACCATCTCTACTTCGTGGTTGTGCAAGATTTCGAGAGCCTGCGGGTGGCAATCGGTATCCGACGGCTTGTAAACGAGTATTGAAGGCACGTCGTTTTCAGCCAGGAATTTGTGAGTTCCTTCGGTAGCGTATAGCTTGTAGCCCTCCTTCGCAAGACGCTTAGCTGCATCAAGCATAGCGACTTTGTGCTTAGTGGCACCAGCGCTTAGCAAGATACCCTTGCCCTTGCCGGGAACACGCTGGCCGACCGAAAGGAGCGACTTAAGGATAGCTTCAGATGCTGTCTCGCCAATGCAACCTACTTCGCCGGTCGAGGCCATGTCGACACCGAGCACGGGGTCGGCACCCTGCAGACGCGAGAACGAGAACTGCGATGCCTTGATACCTACATAGTCGAGGTCGAATGCGCTCTTTTCGGGCTTCTCAACTTCTTCGCCAAGCATGATACGAGTAGCGAGGTCGATAAAGTTGATTTTAAGCACCTTGCTGACGAAGGGGAACGAACGCGACGCGCGGAGGTTACATTCAATTACCTTTATATCATTGTCCTTGGCAAGGAACTGGATGTTGAAGGGACCGGAAATCTGCAAAGCCTTTGCGATGGTCGACGACACCTTCTTGATACGACGCATAGTCTCAACATAGAGCTTCTGCGGCGGGAACTGGATGGTAGCGTCGCCCGAGTGAACGCCGGCATATTCGACGTGCTCCGAAATTGCGTATGCCTTGATTTCGCCATTCTGTGCCACGGCATCCATTTCGATTTCCTTAGCATCCTGAATGAACTCGGTAACAACTACCGGGTGCTGCTTTGATACTTCGGCAGCGAGTTCGAGGAAACGAACGAGGTCGTCGCGGTTAGAGCAAACGTTCATGGCCGCACCTGACAGTACGTAGCTAGGACGCACGAGCACAGGGAAACCAACCTGGTCGATGAACGAGTTGATATCGTCCATGCTGGTAAGTTCGCGCCAGCGAGGCTGGTCGATGCCAAGACGGTCAAGCATAGCCGAGAACTTGTGACGGTCTTCGGCGTTGTCGATGCAAGATGCGCTGGTGCCAAGAATGTTGACACCGCAACCATCGAGACGAGTTGCTAAGTTATTCGGAATCTGACCACCTACAGAGAGGATTGTGCCGTGGGGCTGCTCGAGTTCGATGATATCCATCACACGTTCGAAGGTGAGTTCATCGAAGTAGAGACGGTCGCAGGCATCGTAGTCGGTCGATACAGTTTCGGGGTTGTAGTTAATCATTACCGAGCGCCAGCCTTGCTTCTTGACAGTCATCAGAGCGTTGACCGAGCACCAGTCGAATTCGACTGACGAACCGATGCGATAAGCACCCGAACCGAGAACAATCACCGAACGATGGTCATGCTTGTATTCGACGTCGCTTTCGCTACCATTGTAAGTCATGTACAGGTAGTTGGTCATAGCCGGATATTCGGCTGCGAGCGTATCGATTTGCTTAACCACCGGCAGGATACCGAGTTCCTTGCGGCGACGACGCACGGCCATTACAGCTGCGTGGCTGTCGAGCATATTTTCCTTGAGCACTGAGCGAGCAACTTGGAAGTCGCTAAAGCCCTGGCACTTGGCCAGACGCATCAATTCAGTCGGAATTGCATCAATGTCGTTGTATTGCTTAAGGTCGTTATCGGTAGTGATGATATTCTGGAGCTTGAAGAGGAACCAGCGGTCGATTTTAGTCAGCTCGTGAATGCGATCTACGGTGTAGCCATTGATAAATGCAGCAGCAAGGTCGAATACACGACGATCGGTCGGTGCCGACAGAGCTTTATCGAGGTCGCCGCCATAGAGCTTCTTATTTTCAACGAAGCCATGCATGCCCTGACCTATCATACGCAGGCCCTTCTGAAAGGCTTCCTCGAATGTGCGGCCAATCGACATCACCTCGCCGACTGATTTCATCGACGAACCGATTTCGCGGTTTACACCGTGGAATTTACCAAGGTCCCAACGAGGCATCTTCACCACTACATAGTCGATAGCAGGTTCGAAGAATGCTGAAGTCGAACGAGTGACATTGTTGCGAAGGTCAAAGAGGCCATAACCCAGGCCGAGCTTGGCTGCAACAAAAGCCAGAGGATAGCCCGTCGCCTTCGAAGCCAGAGCTGACGAGCGGCTCAGACGAGCGTTTACCTCGATAAGTCGATAGTCCATCGAATTGGGGTCGTAAGCATACTGCACGTTGCACTCGCCTACGATACCGATGTGACGAACAATCTTAATAGCTAACGAACGGAGCTTATTGCAGTCGTCGTTGCTTAGAGTCTGCGTAGGAGCCACTACGATACTTTCGCCGGTATGGATACCCAGCGGGTCGAAGTTCTCCATGTTGCAGACAGTGATACAGTTGTCGAAGCGGTCGCGGACTACTTCGTATTCGATTTCTTTCCAGCCCTTAAGCGATTTTTCGATCAGAACCTGGGGCGAGAAAGCCAAGGCTTTTTCTACCAGAGCCGACAGCTCGTCAGCGTTGTCGCAGAAACCGCTGCCGAGGCCACCAAGGGCGTAAGCGGCGCGTACGATGACGGGATAGCCGAGGTCGTCAGCAATAGCCAGAGCCGACTCAATGTCGCTGGCCGCGCTGCTACGAATAGTTTTTACTTCGATTTGGTCGAGTTTTTCGACAAAAAGCTCGCGGTCTTCAGTATCAATAATTGCCTGTACGGGTGTACCGAGCACCTTGACGCCATAGCGTTCGAGCACGCCCGAGCGATAAAGTTCGACACCGCAGTTGAGGGCCGTCTGTCCACCGAAAGCCAGGAGAATGCCATCGGGACGCTCGCGATCGATAACGCGGGTGACAAACTCGGGGGTCACGGGCAAGAAGTAAATCTTGTCGGCAAAGCCCTCAGAAGTCTGTACTGTTGCGATATTGGGGTTGATGAGCACGGTGCTGATACCCTCTTCGCGCATCGCCTTAATAGCCTGTGCGCCCGAGTAGTCGAATTCGCCGGCCTCGCCGATCTTGAGTGCGCCGCTACCGAGCAGCAGCACTTTCTTTATGCTAGTATCTTTATTCATCATTTCAGGAGGTTGACAAATTCATCGAAAATGGTTTCAGCATCGCGCGGACCGCTAGCTGCCTCGGGGTGGAATTGAGCCGAGAAGTAGGGAAGTGTACGGTGACGAATACCTTCGTTTGTACCATCGTTCATATTCACGAACAGTGTTTCCCAATCAGCCGGTAGGGTCTTATCGTCGACGGCATAGCCGTGGTTTTGCGAAGTGATAAAGCAAGAATTGGTACCTACACGGCGTACGGGCTGATTATGACCGCGATGGCCATATTTAAGCTTGTAGACCGAGGCACCGGCTGCCTTTGCTAGCAATTGGTTGCCCATGCAAATACCGCAGATAGGCTTACCCAGAGCCAGCGCGCGGCGAATATTTGCCACAGTGACGTCAGCAAAATTAGGATTACCGGGACCGTTAGAGATGAACAGACCATCCCACTCCAAGGTGTTGAAGTCGAAGTTCCAAGGCACGCGAATAACATGCACACCGCGAGCCACAAGGCAACGAATGATGTTATGCTTGATAC
Source organism: uncultured Bacteroides sp. (assembly GCA_964456545.1). Taxonomy (GTDB): domain Bacteria; phylum Bacteroidota; class Bacteroidia; order Bacteroidales; family Muribaculaceae; genus CAG-873. The sequence goes on along the minus strand of CAYWAM010000023.1, from coordinate 1,067 downwards.
CACAGTCGACCAGCAATACTCTCTTGCCGTCGGCCGGGCCGTACTCACGCACTTCAGTACATGATGTCTGTGCAATCAGATTCTCAACATTCGGGTCGTAGAAGTCTACGATATCGTCGGAGTCGCCTTCGAAAACGATTTTGCCTAGCATCGAACCTGATTCGCGCAGATGCTTCGTCAGCGCGCGGGTATCGATACCATATATGCCGGGAACTTTTTCATCCTTGAGCCATTGGTCAAGGGTGCGCTCAGCCATCCAGTGGCTATATTCCCAAGCATAATCCTGGGCTACGATAGCGCGACAATGAATGCTCGAGCTCTCGAAATGCTGGCTCAGGTCGGGCGATCCACCACAGGGCGGAACACCGTAGTTGCCTAATAACGGAAATGTTGAAACGAGGATTTGACCTTCATAAGAAGGGTCTGTAAGGCTTTCAGGATAGCCTGTCATGGCGGTATTAAAAACCACCTCACCTGATGTCGGTGCTTCGTAGCCAAAACTATAGCCTTCGAAGCGAGTACCATCTGATAAGATCAGAGTGGCGCGTCTGATTTGTCGCATGCGATTGTCGATTTATAAAAAAGAGGTTCGGCAATCTTTCCGTGTCGCTAGTTGGAAATGGAAAGACTTTGCAAATTTACAAATAATTTATCTTTCACGCGTAATATTTTTACTGTTTTTTACTGCAGAAAAAATATTTGCTAAAAGCACATCAAAACACACCGAATCCGGCCCACTCTCGCCACACCAACTGAAATTAAAATCAGAAAAAAAGCATCAGGCAGTTCCAGACTAGAAAAACAAAAAGACAAAAAAATCACCATACACCGGCGCGCTTATATTATATATAATAAGGTGTAAATCGATTTTTCGAATAATTCAACCTCGAAAAAGAAAGAAAAGCACGCATTAAAAAGATTTTTTTTGCAAAATATTTGGTGGAATGAAAAATTGTGCATAACTTTGCATCCGCAAACGGGAACAAACCCGCCTTGCAAGAGAAAATTGAAACTGCCTCTTTAGCTCAGTTGGCCAGAGCACGTGATTTGTAATCTCGGGGTCGTTG
>CAYWAM010000022.1:0-37851 GCA_964456545.1 uncultured Bacteroides sp. | reverse complement strand
ATAAAAATAGCTGTCACTCAATGAGATAACAGCTATTTATGGTGCCCAGAACAGGCACAAACCCGAGAATTTACAGGAAAGCAAGAGAAATTAAAAGCCTAATATATCAGCAAGTTAGCGCGTGGGGCGTTTTCCCTTTGTGGCATAAAATAGCCTATGTTTTGAAAAAAGTTTATACCCTGTTTATACCCGAGTGAAAATATTTTGTTATCTTTGCAAGCAAAAGAAATAAAGAGTAAATAACAATGACTTTCAAAAAGAACTACCGAGCCGACAATACTTATATAATCAGCACCGACAGCACTGACAACCCCAAGTTGGGGGCAAAGGTGTTGAGCGATGGCCGCGAGAGCCTGTTTTTAGATTTCTATTTGGGCTATGATATGGCGGTGAGCAGTAAGACAGGGCGAGATTATAAGCGCGTTAACAACAAGCGCGAGTATTTAAGCCTCTATCTATGGCAAGCCCCGAGAACCCCGATGGAACGACAGCAGAACAAAGAAACGTTGGAGGTTGCCAAGCGGTTGAGATTTGAGCGTGGGCAACAACTTTTGGAGGATGCCGAGGGTTACCGACTGAAAAAAGACCGCGATATAAATTTCCTTGATTGGATGTGGAGTTATTATGAGGCATACACAAAAGCCGACAAACGCCACATTAAACGCGCCTACAACGTGTTTATTGATTTCCTTAACGCCACTCCCGAGTATGTAAAATTTGCCAAGAGAATAAAGCCCCAACAAATCACCAAAGAAATGATGGTTGCATTTACCGAGTATTTACAGGGGCGTTTTGTCGGTGAGGGGGCGCACACTCTCTATGCCCGATTTAAGAAAGTGATAAAAGCCGCTATTGAGGCCGATGTGATGAGAAAGAACCCGACCACAGCAGTAAGCATTAAGATTGACAATGGAGCATTGAAAAAAGACGTTTTGAGCCTTGATGAGATTGAGCGCCTAATAAATACCCACTACACAGGCGAGAGCGTCAATATTAGACGCGCTTTTATATTTTGCCTCTATTGTGGGTTGAGGTGGTGTGATGTAAAAGAGCTCACTTTTGCCAACGTGGATTTCTCCAACCGCCTGTTGAAATTTGAACAGGCCAAGACCAAAGGACACAGCACCGCGAGCAGTGTTGTAATACCGCTCAACGATGGGTTGTTGTCGTTAATTGGGCAACCCTCCACCGAGGGCAACCGTGATGAGGTTATATTTCCTTTGCCCTCCCACAATATGTGTTTGAAAGCGTTGAGGCATTGGACTAAACGAGCGGGGATTGAGAAACATATAACGTGGCATTGTGCCCGACACTCCTTTGCTGTTAACATACTCAACAATGGGGCTAATATTAAGACCGTGGCAAGCCTGTTGGGGCATAGCGGTTTGAAACACACCGAGAAATACACCCGAGCAGTTGACAGCCTCAAAGAGGCGGCAATTAACAGCCTCCCCGAGTTACATTTGTGACACCCTCAACACCTCCACCGATATGAACACAAATAAAGCAAACACCACCCCCGACAAAAAAGCCCAATGGGAAGCAAATAAAGCCGAGTTTGAGCGACTTTGCACCGAGCAAGAGGATTTATATAACCCCGAGTTTGAGCGTGTGTTTACAGCCCTCTATGATATTGCCCCCGACCAACGCGAGGTTTACAATACAAATGGGTGGAACATATTAGCCGACCTCCCCGAGGCAATAGACACCGACACCCTCAACCGCGCGTTGTCGGCAACAGGGGTGAGCGATGAGGTTAGGCGAGATTTCACGCGATATGCCGAGGTAGTGTTACAGGGTAAAAGATTGATGCAACAAAACACGCTGTTAAATTTAGAGATTGAAATGACTAACCGACCACAGGAACAACAGCCCGATGGGTGGAGGTTTTACCCGATAAATATTATTGCCTCTCCCGACCTCCACAGCATTATTGCCGAGGTAATACAACAGGATGCCCAAGAGGGTAAGGGGTTGTTTTCAAATATCACCGAGATTGCCGAGTTACCCGATGAGGCATTAGATGAGTGGTTAGGCGTGGAGGTTTATAATGTGGTTTGCAGTTTTCAACCTTATTTGGGCGTGTTGAACCGATATGGCGTTACAGGGCAGATGTTGGGCAAAGATTTTACCCGATACCTCTTTGCATACCTCAAACAGGTTGCCGACCACATAAAAAACAACACCGACCGCCCCGAGGCCGTCAAAAATTACATATATGAGGCAATAAAGAACCTTGATGGCATAAAGATTTGGGGGTTAATATTCCAAATTCTAACCTTACAGGGGCTTTTATTCCTGTTGGAAAATTGCACCCTAAAAGAGGGTGAGAACGGATATAACGAGGCACAGGATTTGAGTAATTGGATTGCCGACCTATTGGGCAAAAAAATGATGTGGTTTGCTCTTACAGGTGATATTTATGGCGATGAGGATAAAAAGCGGTTACAGCCTCTTTGTGAATACCTCCACAACACCGAGATTGGCCGAGCCGTGCAACAAGTATTATTTGAACGCGACAAAAGCGACACCGCCAACCTCAACGAGCCGACCGACCGCCCCGAGGCCGTCACCCTCCCCGATGAGTTAGCGACCCCCGAGGCGTTGAAAATCTTTGAACAGGCGCGAGAATTAGGGCTAATAGATGAAGATTACAAATGGCTCAAAGGGTTGCAATTATTGGCCTGTTTTGCTTGGGAAATGAGCCTAAAATTAGGATTGGGCAAAGGTAATAACAGCAATGGCACACCGCGTATTAGTTGGCAACCCTTTGAGAGGTTGTTTAACATACCCAAAGGCAAGTTGAGGTTAAATTGCAACGATATGCAAAAAACAGGGCAAGCCCCAAGCGACCACGCACTAATAGATAGGATTTTTAAGTAATTACCGCTCCCCCTACATTACCCTACATTACCCTACATTACCCTACATTACCCCTACATTACCCTACATTACCCTACATTACCCTACATTACCCTACAATGGGCAATTGTAGGGTATTTTTGTTTTCCTTACACTCTACCTTTGCCAATGTTTTCAGCGCGAGAACAAAGTTGACACAGGCAAAGGGCGGCAGACGTGCCCACACCCCGAGCCTATTATAACAACCCTCTAAACTCAACAACAATGAGCAAAGAACAATTACAAGAGGTTGCCGACCTTATAGCGGCCAACACCCTGTTTTGCACCAAAGAGGTATTAACGAGCGATGAGGCCGCGCGTTATATGGGCATATCTAAAAGTTACCTCTACAAACTCACGATGCGTGGCGAGATACCCCACTACAAGCCGATGGGGAAAATGTGTTATTTCAACCGTGCCGAGTTGGAGCAATGGTTACAGCAGAACCGATGTGCAACCGCCACCGAGATAACCGACCGCGCCAACCGCTATGCAATGAAAGGGGGTGTGGTATGAAACTAACCGACTACTACAAGATGGCAAAATTGCCGACCTGTAAAAGCAAATTGAGGTTTGATTGTATCACCTCCACAGGCGGTTATGAACCCTTTGAGGAACGCGCCCAACGTGGCCGAGATAAGCGGTTTAAATTCTACTATGGAGGAACGCCCGACACGTTTTCAGCCGATGCCCAAAGGAAAGCCGACAGGGTTATAACTGACACCACCAACATAAGCAGTGTTTACACCCCCGACCTTGAAAACCCCTTGTTGGGTTATGGTGATGTAGCCCACACAAATGATGCATTGTTATTCCTGTTTAGCGAGGATTACAGGGAAATAGAAATATTTGTTGCCCGAGGGCTTAAAAATCACCAAAAAGGGCTGTTTTTACTCTTTGCCGATGGTGAGTTGGCCGATGAGGTGGGGCAGTTAAGACAGCAAGCCAAACCCACCAACGCGCCCACTCCCGACAAATAACAAGCCGATCGACCCGACCAATTACCAAAATAGTAATACCCCAATGTTAGACACGGTTATATTTAGATTGACCCGAGCCGAGGTTGAGGGGGTGGATTTCTTAAACGAGATTGCACCCACTCTCAACCCCGAGGGACTTTGTGTGAGGCGGTATGATTGGGGCGAGTGTGTAACAGGCAACGTGGAGGGGTTGGGCATATCAGTAAGCCCCCACCAAGTAAGGGTTAACGGCTCAATATGCAAATGGATGTTGGGTGATAATTACCAAGCGATGGGGCGAACCGATATTAAACAGGCGGTTGAGCGGTTGAGTGATACACTATGCCTCCCGATGGAACGCGCGATAATAACACGTCTTGATGTGGGTTTGTCAATTCCTGTAAGAGAACCGACCGCCAATTATTTCAATCATTTGGGCGTGTTGAACTATGCCCACCGATTGCAACAGCCCCACAGCCTATATTATCACCGACACCGACAGGCCGAGCGGTTATGTTTCTATGATAAGAACCGCGAGCAACGCGACCACCGCGAACCAATACCCGACCTCTACCGAGATACAAACGTATTGAGGTATGAGCAACGATATATGGCGAGATTGCCCCACCTGTTGGGCGTGGCACAGGTAACAGCCGCGATGTTATACGATGAGCGGTTTTACATATCACTCCTAAACCGATGGCGCGAGGCATACCAAGCAATAAGGAAAGTAAACGAGATAACACTAAATTTCCAAGCAATGAAAACAAAACGAGATTTGCAGAAAATGGGCATTTTGGCATTAGTTGAGCAGTGGGGCGGTGAGGTTGAAACAATAGCCCACATTAACGAGGCTCAAAAGCGTGGAGATTTGACCGCTAAACAGGCGTTTGACCTAAGACAGGGGGTAAAAGATGCCTGTAAGGTTAAAGACGGCCTAACAGCCCCGAGCGAGGCAATAAGTGAATTAGATAAGAAGATTGCCGAGGCGATAAGGTTTTACCGATGAGGTTTTGTGTGGTTGCACTCTCTCACGCGCACACGCGTTATAGTAACCCGACCCAAATTCCTGTTTTAGTAATTTCAACACCTCAACACGACCTCAACAACAGCACCAAAATAACACCGATACTAACACCCAACAACACCGATAATGGCAACAAGCAGAAAACGACAAAACCCGACAATTTCACCGCTCACAGGGTTAACACCCCAACAGGAACAAGCGGCAATAATGATGGCGAGCGGTGAGAGTATGACAGCCGTGGCGCGTCAACTCAACCTAAACCGCTCCACCCTCTATGAGTGGCAAGAAAACACCGCGTTTCAATGTTACTACAATCAGCAATGCCAAGACCACCAACAGGCGGTTAAAAATGCCCTGTTTGGCCTCCACAGCACCGCGATTGATACATTAACCGACCTCCTCACCAACGGCAACGAGAATACGCGCCTAAAAGCCTCGATGTGGCTATTGGAACGAGTGGCAAACACCGAGATTGGCAAAACAAACATTAGAAAAGCCCTCAAAGAGAAATGCACCCACAATGATTTGGATATTGATTGGTGTAAACTAAACGAGGCCGAGTATAGAGCCGAGTTGAGGCGTTATGGGTTGAGTGATGAGTAAGAACCACCCCGACCGCTCACGCCTCAAAATTGAGGGCATACAAAACGCGACAAAAGCACCAAGAAAGAGGCAACCCCGAGCGGTTGAGCCTCTTTTTTCCTTAAATTCCTGTTTTTTCCTATGCCCCGACCGCCCCGAGGGGATATTTTAAAGGGAAATTTATTAACTTTGCCACTCCTAAACGTTGAGCGACCGCCAAAAGCGGTTGTAATGCACCTTATTTGCCCTTTGTATGGTGGAGGTAGTGGAAACACCCTCACGGTTGCTCAACGACCGAGGACACCTAACCGAGGGGCTTTTTTATTTTTCTAAACGTTGAGAGAATGAACCCGAACAACAACCCGAGCCGACAACACCGCCCCAACCGATGGGCGAGGCTCAAAAAGCAACTGACACAGGCGCGAGCCGATGCCGACACCGCCAAGAGGCAAAGAGATTGGGCACACCTGTTTTTAGCCTCTACCGACCAATGGCAAGAGTTTAGCCGTTGGGCACAGGAACAGGCCACCAACGATGCCGACCCGAGCGAGAGCGCGTTTACATACTTTGTAAATGCCCTCAATAAAGCACAGGCCGAGGCCGACCGAGCCACCCACCGCCTCACGATTGCCCAAAAGTTGAGCAAAATGTATGAGGAACAAAAAGAGGGCTATTACAGGATGATGGGCACACAGGGCGAGCAAATAGATGGGTTGATGAGTATTGTTGAAAACCTCACCGAGCGACTAATTGAACAGCGCGAGGAAATACAGGAACTCAAAAAACAACGGCAATACAACGATAACCCCGAGGCCGACACCGCCAACCTCAACACCTCCACCGACTGACCGCCCCGACCTCAACGCCTATTATTACCGATTTGGTAATACCTCCCGACCTCCACCCGACAGGGCGCGAGATACTGACCAAAACACAGGGGTAATGTTGTTTGTTTATACCCTGTTTATACCCGAGAAATTAAAAACCCCTCAACTTCAATGAGTTAAGGGGTTTATTTTGTGCCCAGAACAGGACTCGAACCTGCACGCCTCTCAGCACTCGCACCTGAAACGAGCGCGTCTACCATTCCGCCACCTGGGCATATTTCGCTTTTGAAGCGCAGCCGACACGCTTGTCGGAGATCGCTTTTTGCGTTTGCGTTGGCAAAGTTACGAATTTTTTTTTGTTTGCAAGTGATTCTTGGAGTTTTTTTTATTATTTTTGCAAAGAATTCTGCGTTTTTCCCGATTTTCATTTATTTTCGGGCGCATTTTTATTGTCAAAAGTAGATACAAGCTATATGGAACAGAAAAAAAGCATTGTTGGCATGTGTAGCGACCATGCCGGATATGAACTCAAGAATGCCGTAGAGGCACATCTCACTGAGCTGGGTTATGAATTCAAGGATTTCGGTACGTACAGCACCGACTCGTGTGATTATCCTGATTTTGCGCATCCGTGTGCTGCTGCTGTAGAGAGTGGCGAATGCTATCCAGCTATCGCTATGTGTGGCACCGGCAATGGCATCGGTATAACACTCAATAAGCACCAGGGTGTGCGCGCAGCGCTCTGCTGGGAGCCCGAGTTGGCCCGCTTGGCTCGTGCCCACAACGATGCTAATGTGCTCGTGATGCCGGCTCGCTTTATTTCGACTGAGACAGCTCTTGCCATCGTTGACGCATTCCTTACTACTCCGTTTGACGGTGGTCGTCACGAACGTCGTGTAGCTGCTATCCCCGTGAAGTAAGCTCCCCCTACTCTATTTTACTAATCGAACTCTCTAACAACTAAACGACTTTAATATGAAGAAGATAATGAAACGTGCCATGGCCGTGGTCATGACTATGTGTATGGTGGCTGCTATGGCTTCATGTGGTGGTGTGTCTAAGGAACAGCAGCTGCAGGATGCTGCCGCTACCCTCGATAGTGTTTTTGCTGCGTGCGAGGCACCTGTGACTGCTATTAAGGCTACCGCTGAGGGCACTGACATTCGCGTGGATGCCGTGGTGCTCGATTCGCTCGTTCGCCTTGAAGGTCTGGGCGATGTGCTGATGAACTTCTACGTGGCTCAGCAGCTCAAGCAAGCTCCCGGTGCAGTTATTAATACTGTAGTTAACGCAGTAGAAGCGAATGAAGGAGCCGTAGTGTTGTCGCTCACCGACATCTACGATTTCAAGCGTGAATATAAGTTTACGGGTGCTAATCTGCGTCACCTCTATTCGGCTAAGCCTTCGCAGCTCAATGGCGGTCAGGCTAAGAACGAATTGTGCGACATGCTGCAGCCTTCGCTTCCTAATCGCGAGGCTTGGGCCGACGCTCAGAGTGTAGAGCTTTCGGTCAAGGGTGGTTTCCTCACCTATGTTGTCACATTTGCCGATCCCTCGAGCTATGCTCGTATGAAGCAGGGCAACATTACCGGTCTCTACAAGGAGCCTTTACATCGTAGCCTTCAGTCGCTCGGTTCGCTGCTGCCCTCTTTTGAGAATCTTTGCACCACTCTCGGCATCGAAGGTATTCGCGTTGAGTACACTTCGGCTAAGGAAGGTGGTCGCGAACTCGCTCAGGCTTTCCCCTGGCGCTTTATTCTCTGATTGACTAATCCCATAAATACACAACCGAAATGGTAAAACTCGTTGATCGCTTTCTTGAGTATGTGAAATTCGATACTCAGAGCGATGAATTGACAAATTTGACGCCGTCGACACCGGGTCAGATGATATTTGCCCGCCACCTGAAGGAGGAGCTTGAGCGTATCGGCCTTGCCGACGTGGAGCTCGACGAGAATGGCTACCTGATGGCCACCCTTCCGGGTAACATTGAGGGCGCTGACGTGCCCACTGTGGGCTTTATTGCTCACCTCGATACGTCGCCCGATATGTCGGGCCGCCATGTGGCTCCTCGCATTGTCGAGAATTACGACGGTGGCGATATCGTACTTAACAGCGAAGCCGGCGTGGTACTTTCGCCTGCCGACTTCCCCGAGCTGCTCCACTACAAGGGTCAGGCGCTGATAGTTACCGATGGCAAGACTCTGCTTGGCGCTGATGATAAGGCCGGTGTAGCTGAAATCATCACGGCCATGGAGTATTTGCTTGCTCATCCTGAAATCAAGCACGGCCCTGTGCGCGTGGCATTTAATCCTGACGAAGAGATTGGCCGCGGTGCTCATAAGTTTGACGTGCCGGCATTTGGTGCTGACTTTGGCTATACGATGGACGGTGGCGAAATCGGCGAGCTGGAATTTGAAAACTTCAACGCGGCCGTAGCCAAGGTCTCTTTCAAGGGCCGAAATGTACATCCCGGATATGCTAAACACAAGATGGTCAACTCTATGCGTATCGCTAATCAGTTTATGATTATGCTTCCGCGTTGGGAAACTCCCGAGCATACCGAGGGCTACGAAGGCTTCTACCACCTTGTCGGAATGGAAGGCACTGTCGAACAGACTACTCTCACCTATATCATCCGCGACCACGACCGCGACCGCTTCGAGCGCCGCAAGAAGGAGCTCGAGCACCTTGCCCGCAAGGTCAATAACGAATTCCCCGGATGCTGCGAAATCGAAATCAATGACCAATACTACAACATGCGCGAGAAAATCGAGCCTGTAATGTTTATCATTGACCTCGCTCGCCAAGCCATGGAGAATGTGGGTGTTACGCCTAAGGTACAGCCCATCCGTGGCGGCACGGACGGTGCTCAGCTTTCGTTCAAAGGTCTCCCCTGCCCCAATATCTTCGCAGGTGGTCTTAACTTCCACGGCCGCTACGAATTCGTGCCTATTCCATCGATGGAGAAGGCTATGGATACTATCGTTGAAATATGCCGCCTTGTAGGCACCGGTCAGTATAAGTGATTAAAGACCGTCCCCAACTAATCGTCATCACAGGGCCGACTGCCTCGGGTAAGTCGGCCCTGGCTGTCGATGTGGCCTCGCGTCTGGGTTGCGACATCATCTCGGCCGATTCGCGTCAGATCTATCGCGGTTTGCCCATCGGCACAGCTGCTCCGACGGCTGACCAGCTGGCTGCCGTGCGGCATCATTTTGTCGGCGTTTTGGAGCTAGATGAGTACTACAGTGCTGCGCGCTTCGAGGCTGAGTCTACAGTGCTTCTTGAGTGTCTTTTTGAGCACAACGATGTGGCCGTGATGTGCGGTGGGTCTATGATGTATATCGACGCTGTCACCGATGGTATCGATGCCCTACCCGACATCAGTGATGCGACGCGCACGCGCGTGCGTACGCTTTTCGAAAGTGGCGGACTCGATGCTCTATTAGCCTGGCTAGAGACCATAGATCCGGCTTATGCGGCCGAGGTCGACCGGTGCAATCCGCGTCGAGTGGCTCATGCTATAGAAATCACACTTGAAGCCGGACAGCCCTATAGTACGCTGCGCGGCCGTCGCGCAGCCGAGCGCCCATTCGACGTCGTGAAATTGGCTATCGACATGCCTCGCGAGCGGCTTTTCGACCGCATCAATCGGCGCGTAGATGCCATGATGGAGGCAGGTTTGCTCGACGAAGCTCGCCGCGTCTTTCCTCAGCGACACCTCAATTCGCTCAACACCGTCGGCTATAAGGAGCTATTTGCGTATTTCGACGGTGTAATGCCGCTTGACGTTGCTGTGGCTCGTATTGCTAAAAACACACGAGTCTATGCCAAGAAGCAATTAACTTGGCTCGCCAGGCCCTCTGTGCGCCCGACTACTTGGCTTCCCGAGGATTCTTCCGCGGTCGACGTTCTTCGCGCCGTAGGGCGTGTTTAAAGCGTTTTTTGAGGCATTCAGCATGCTTGTCAGAAAAATTAAAGTCCGACTCGGAGCTATTTCCGGTCGGACTTTGTTGTGTTCTTACCTTGAGATAATTTATTTGGCGGGGGTGAGTGTCACTTTTTCGGGTGCGACGGTGAGAGTTACTTCTGATGATTCGACGAGCGGCACGTTGTGGTCTACGTGGCCTACGGGTACGCCGTAGGCAATCGGGAAGTCGTATTCGCCGACGATGTCGTTGATCATATCCTCCATGCACTTGTGGTTGCCATCACCGTTATACTCGGTAAATTGGCCAATAATCAGACCCTTGAGGTTAGCGAGTATGCCGCTGAGTTTGAGCTGATAGAGTATGCGTTCGATTTTGTAGATGGGTTCAGCTACGTCCTCAATGAAGAGGATTGAGCCGGGGCGTATGATATCGTAAGGTGTATTGATAAGGTCGGCAATTACAGCGAGGTTGCCGCCGAGCAGACGGCCTGTGGCGGAGCCTTCGTGGTTGTATTTGTGAGGCTCGAATGTGTACGATGGCATTTCGCCGCGCAGGATACCCAGCAGCACCTTATTGTCGGGGTCGTCGGCGCCGAGCATGATTTGCTTGGCCATCGATGCATGTATGCTAGCGATGTTGTTTGAAGCCATCAGAGCGTGCAGGGCAGAGATGTCGCTGAAGCCGATGATCCACTTAGGGTCGTCGCTTAGTGGTAGAGCGCCTAGGCGGTCGAGGTTGTGAACTACGCCGTAGCCGCCTCGGCTACAGAGTATTGCGCGGATTGTAGTGTCGGTGAGTGCTGCTTGCAGGTCGGCAAAGCGTTCGTCGTGGGTGCCACTGAAGTGGCCGTTGCGGCCAAATGTGTGCGGGTAGATTACGGGCTCGTAGCCTTGTTCGCGTAGCACGTTGGCGGCTTTTGTGACGATTGAGCTATCAATGGGGCCGGCCGGTGATAATATGGCAATTTTGTCGCCGGCTTTTAGGGCGCGAGGATATACGACGGTGCCGCTCGGAGCGGCAGTTGTCGGGCTGACCGCAACTGTCTCAGGCGAAGTCGTTTCTGTGGTTTTACTGCTGCAATTTACCATTAGTATGAAGCTGAACAGGGTTGTGGCTGTGGTGGCGATCAGTCGAGCTGAGCCAAAGTGTGGTATTTTCATTTTTTAAGGGATAAGTTGCTGTAGAAGTGCCAGATGGCTATGGCTGTAGATACGGCTACATTGAGCGAGTGCTTGGTGCCGCTTTGTGGTATTTCGAGGCAGAGGTCGCATGCATCGACGATGTCTTGGGCCACGCCATCGACTTCATGTCCGGCAATGAATGCATATTTCGTATTTGTATCGGGCTTGAATTCATCCAGGGCCACAGAGCCATTGACTTGCTCGAGGCAGCAAACCGTGTAGCCTTCTGCGCGCAGTGCGGCTACGGCTTCGGCAGTGGTGGCATAGTAGCTCCAATCCACGGATTCTTCGGCGCCAAGGGCTGTCTTGTGTATTTCAGCCGACGGAGGCGTCTGTGAGATGCCGCAGAGCACCAGGCGCTCGACTGCAAACGCATCGCAAGTGCGAAAAATAGAGCCTATATTGTTGAGCGACCGCACGTTGTCGAGTACTACGGTCAGCTGTAGTTTCGGCGCCGAGTGGAAGTCCTCCACAGAGAGGCGGTTCATGTCCCAGATAGTTTTCTTTTTCATTTTGCGTCTGGTTTTATGCGGATGAGAGTGAGGCCGTCGCGCAGCGGTATGATAACCTTTTCGACGTCGGAGTCTTCAGCCACGAGGCGGTTGAAAGCGTCGACGCCACGAGTCTGTGGGTCGTGATTTACTTCCGGCTCCAGTACTTTGCCGCTCCAGAGGGTGTTGTCGGCCAGGATGTAGCCACCGGGTTTGGTTAGTGGCTTAAGTAGCTGATAATATTCGGAATAGTGGCGCTTATTGGCATCGATATAGACCAAATCCCAGGGTTGGGTAGAGATTTGCGGTATGATTTGTAGTGCGTCGCCGATGTGTAGGTGGATATCGGCCGCGCGTTCCGATGCGTCGAATACAGCACGCAACTCGGGCTCGGCTTCGTCGTCTATTTCTACGGTGTGGATTTCCGCCCCTGCGGGCATACCTTCAGCAAAGCACAGTGTAGAATATCCGCTGAATGTGCCTAGTTCGAGGATACGCATGGGGCGAATCATCGTGGTGAGCATCTTCAGCAGGCGGCCCTGAATTGGTTCGCAGCACATGCGCGGGTAGAGTCGCGTGAGATGTGTATGGCGGTAGAGCCGAGCTAATTGGTCGGGTTGTTGGTCGCTATATCTAGTTACGTATTCGTCGATATCGGTCATGTTCAGGCTATTATCAAAAATATGTCGGTGAGAATCATCATCGCTAGCAGTATCCAGGCTACTTCGCGTCGCTGCCTATAGCAGATGCAAGCCAATGAGCCTGAAGCGACGATATAGGCCGGGTAGAGCCAATTGAGGGCCGATGTTTCGGTGTCGTAGGCGGCACGAAGGATTGAATCGGCTTGCGCAGCCATTACCACCATCGGCACGGCTGCGGCCAATACCAAGACTACGAACCACACCGGTGCCGGTTTCATTTGCGGCCTCCTTTCTTTGCCTGCGCTTTTTCGGCTTTGTAGGCTTTGACGGTCTCGGCGATGCCGCGTTCGAGCGGGAAGTTGACTTTGAAGTTGAAGTCGCGCTGTGCGTCAGTTACGTCGCACGACCAGTTGCGCTGCTTCATTATCACATACTTATCGCGGTTGAGTGTCGAGGCCTGTCCTCTGAGTGCAGCAACTTTTTCGGCCACTGTAGAGGCGGCGTAGGTAATCCACAGAGGCAGTTTCATAGGTATTACCCATTTCACACCCAGTTCCTTTGCTACCATAGCGCGAAATTCTTTTTGAGAGTATGCGCGGTCTTCGCTGATGATGTATTTTTTGCGAATGGTGCGGTCAGAAGCCAGCGCGTCGAACATAGCTCCAACGAGGTCGTCGACGTAGATAAAAGTCAGCAGCTGACGGCGGTACCCTACCCCGAAGTCGAAGTGCGAGTCGATGCTTTTGATCATCATCAGATAGTCCTTCTCGTGCGGGCCATATACGCCTGTGGGGCGGAAAATAATCCAGGGGAAGTCGGGCAGCGTCTCCAGGAAGGCTTCAGTTTTAATCTTCGAGAGGCCATAGCGCGTGTTGGGGTTCGGAATCGTGCGCGATGTGATTGGAGTGTAATCTTTGTCGTCGACGAGCCCGAGAGCGCTTAGCGAGCTTATGTACAGAAACTTATCCGGCACCATGTCGTTGTTGATCAGCAGAGTGACGAACGTGCGCGGATACATGAAATTGATGAGGTTGAAATCGGCGAAGTTGGCACATTTTGTGGCTCCGAGATTCCAAATCACATAGTCCCAACGGCCTGAGGTGGGAGCTTTGCGCTTTAGTTCTTCGGCCACAGCGTCGGGGTCGTCGTAGTCGAGCACTACAAATTTGAGGCGATCGTCAGTCAGGTAGCGACGTGAAGTCGAGGCGCGTACGCCCACCCATGTGTCGTAGCCACGGCGCAGGGCTTCAGCCGCGATAAAGCCACCGATGAAACCACCGGCGCCGACAATCAATATCGATTTTCCGTCCATAATTATTTAAAATCTTTGAGAGAGAAGTCTAAAATAGCCTTGTTGTAGGTAGCCATGAGGGCTGAGGCGAAGTCTGTGGTGTTGAAACGCCGTACATAGCGTCGGCCGGCATCGGCCATGCGGTCGCGAAGGTAGGGCTTTTCGAGTATGCTACGCGCAGCATCTACGTAGCCTTGTACATCGTCGGGGGCGACGTACACGCCGCCGGGGCCGCCGGCTTCTTCCAGGCATGAGCCTGTGCAGGCAATCACAGGTGTGCCGATAGTGATTGACTCTACTACGGGTAGTCCAAAGCCTTCGTAGCGCGAAGTGTACGATGATAGCTCGGCTGCGGCATAGAGCGCCGGCAGGTCGGCAAAAGGTACGTTTTCGAGCCAGTGCACGCGGTCGCCAAGTCGTAGCCGCTCTATTTCGGTGCGTACTATTGGGCCGTATTTGCGGTCGGGGCGGCCCGTGATTACTAGCGACACATCCGAGGGTAGGGCTTCCATGGCCTTCACGGCAAGAAGCTGGTTTTTGCGGCTTTGCACGGTGCCGACGGTCAGAATGTAGCGCCCGTGTAGGTTGTAGGTCTCGCGCACGCGTTTGCGCTCCTCGAAGTCGACAGTGCGGTGAAATACCGGGTCCACGCCTTGATATATTACGTCGATGCGGGCCGGGTCAATCTTCCAATCGGCCACGATGTCGGCCTTTGTGCGTTCGCTGATGGCGATTATGCGGTTGGCCTTGCGGGCTGCGTGGCCATATTTTAGGTCGTAGAGTCGGCGGTCGATAGCTGAGTAATCTTCTTTTACGCGACGCCAGATGAGGTCGTGGATAGTGACGACTGAGGCGCACGGCAACTGAGCCAGCGGGATTTCGTTGCTAAGGCCGTGGTAGAGGTCGATGCCATCGGTAGCCAGGTCGCTACAAATGCCGGCGCTACGCCACGCTGAGGGCACGCGTTGCCACAGACCCGAGGGTGTCTTCACCGACACGTTTTCGCGCATGAGAAGGCGCTCTAAACGCGGATTTTCGCGTTCGCGCGGTGTGTATAGCACGTATTCGTTGGTTGGGTACATTCCGGCCATGGTGGCAGCCACCAGCCGGCTATAGTTGCCTAGGCCGGTCATGTTGTTGAACGCGCGTTTGGCGTCGAAAGCAACTCGTATTCCGCTGTTCTTTTTCATATTCGAGCGTAAAGTTAGCAAATCTTCTGCAAACCACAAAACTAAAGCCGAGTAGGGGACTTATGGGACTTGGCTTTGCTGCAATCAGAAAAAATCAGCCGCCTTTCCTTTGTGGGGAAGGGCGGCTGATGCGTTAGTTATCGTTCTGTATGGCTTACTTACGCTTTAGCGGCCTTGTGGTGGCGACGCTTGTCGGTGAGGTAAGCTACGGGCGATGCGATGTAGATAGTAGCGATGGTACCGATGATTACACCCAGCAGCATGGCGAACGAGAAGCTACGGATAGCGTCGCCACCGAGGATGAAGATACACAGCAGTACGAGCAAGGTCGAGCCTGAGGTCATGATGGTACGGCCTAAGGTCGAGTTGATCGATTTGTTGATGGTGGTGTAGAAGTCTTGCTTCGGATAGAGACCTACGTTTTCACGTACACGGTCGAATACCACCACGGTATCGTTAATCTGATAACCAATCACAGTCAGGATTGCAGCAATGAATGTCTGGTCGACTTCCATAGCGAACGGCAGGATGCCATAGCAGAATGAGTAGAAGCCGATGATAGCGAATGCGGTGAAGGCTACGGCTGCAAGAGCACCTACTGAGAATGCTACGTTGCGGAAGCGCAGCAGGATGTAGAGGAACATCGCGATAAGGGCCATAGTCACTGCGAAGTATGCTTCGGTGCGCATGTCGTCAGCAACTGACGGACCAACCTTCTGCGACGATACAATGCCTTGGCTGGCATCGGTAGTCGAGAATTCTTCTGCGGTCATGCCGTCGCGCAGGTAGGGCTTCAGCACGTCAAACAGAGTTGAGGTGATTTCCTTTTCTGTATTGGTGTCTTCTTCGGTGATTTTGTAGTTGGTAGATACGCGTACCTGGTTAGAGCTTTCGATGGTGATAACCGAAACTGACGAACCGGGGAGCGCAGCTGCAATCTTGCCCTGGAGTTCAACAGGGTCAACCTGCTGTTCGAACTTCACTACGTAGTTGCGACCACCAGAGAAGTCGATGCCTTGGTAGAGACCGCGAACGCAGAGCGACAATACGACTGCGAGAGCAAATACACCTACAATCGAGAAGCTCAGTTTGCGAGCGCCAAGGAAGTTGTAGTTTGAATCGATGAAGAGTTTCTTCGAAAACGAAGTCGAGAACGATTCGTTCTGGAAGCTCTTATTGTTGGCAAACCACTGGAAGAACAGGCGGCTCAGGTATACTGCGGTGAAGAACGAGCAAACGAGGCCGATGATCAGGGTGGTGGCGAAGCCCTTGATAGGACCTGTGCCGAAGAACATCAGAATTACACCGGTGATAATCGAGGTGAGGTTCGAGTCGAAGATAGCTGAGAAGGCGTTGCTGTAACCGTCGGCGAGGGCTGTGCGCACGTTCTTGCCGGCGCGAAGCTCTTCCTTGGTGCGTTCGAAAATCAGCACGTTAGCATCGACGGCCATACCCAGCGAGAGCACGATACCGGCGATACCCGACAGGGTCAGTACGGCCTGGAACGATGAGAGGATACCCAGTGTGAAGAACAGGTTGCATACCAAGCAGATGTTGGCTACAAGGCCGGGAACGAAGCCGTATACGGCGCACATGAAGATCATCAGCAGCACCAGTGCTACTACGAACGACAGGAAGCCCTTCTGGATGGCCTGTTCGCCCAGCGACGGACCGATTACCATGTCGCTGATGATGCTAACCTTGGCGTCCATCTTACCCGACTTGAGCACGTTAGCGAGGTCATTTGCCTCTTCTACGTCGAAGTCGCCGGTGATAGATGACTGGCCGCCTTCGATGGCGGTGTTCACCACGGGAGCTGAATATACGTTTTCGTCAAGCACGATTGCTACTTGCTTGCCGATGTTGTTGCCGGTGATGTTGGCCCACTTGCGTGCGCCTTCGGGGTTCATGCGCATCGATACTTCTACGCGGCCAAACTGGTCGGGGCTGCTCGAAGCGTCAGAAACGGCCTTGCCGTCGAGAGCGGGCTTGCCTGCGGGGGCTTTCAGAGCGTAGAGCACATAGCCGAGGTTGTACTCGGTGCCGTCGGCAGCTACATGTACGCTGGGCTTAACTGACCAGCGGAGCTTCAAGTCGCTCGGAAGCAGGCTCTTGGCTGCGGGAGTAGCAAGGAGCTTGTTGATTTCGGCAACGGCGCGCGAGTCGGGAGCGTAGCCAATGATAGCGCCCTGGCCTTGGCCCTGCAGTACGGCTGCCAGCGGAGCTGCGTTGTAAGCAGTGTCAGCGTCGAGGCGGCTGTAGAGCATAGTCAGCGCGTTAGCGATTTCGTTAACCTGATAGGTTTCATAGAATTCGAGGTTGGCCGAGCGCTGGAGCAGGTCACGTACACGTTCGTGGTCTTTCACGCCGGGGAGTTCGAGCAGAATCTGGCCGTCCTTGCCTTGGAGCACCTGGATGTTGGGGCTCACAACGCCGAATTGGTCGATACGCTTGCGAAGTACGTTGGTTGCCGAGTTGTTTACGCGGTCGGTAACTTCTGATTTGAGTTTGCCACGAACCGAAGCGTCGTTGCTGCCGGCAGTGATGATGCCTTGGAACAGAACCGAGAAGTCAGCCGACGGATTCAGCTTGCGGTATTCGTTGACGAATGTTCCTACGAAGTCGTCGGTTTGATGGTTGTCTATCTGAGCCTTAGCTGTGGCGATAGCCGATTCGAACACCGAGTCGGTAGCGCCGGTTTTCATCGAACGCAGCATGTCGGGCATGTCAATCTGAAGAATCACGTTCATACCGCCCTTGAGGTCAAGGCCGAGGCCGATACCCCATTTGCGTACTTCGTTGAGAGAGTAGCCCAGGTATACAGGCTTCTCGCTCAGCGAGTCCATGTAGTACTTGTAGGCCACGTTGTAGGTTGAGTCGCTGCCGTCCGTATTTTCAAGCGCGTATGCCTTGGCCTTCTGTTCGTGGTTGTTCGAAACGAACGAGAACGACAGATAGAACAAACATACGATCGCCAAGAAAATAGCGATAACACCGGCTACGATGCTTCCTAAATTTCCTTTGCTTTGCATGAAATGTATGGTTTAAAGTTGTTATTAAATATTTTTCGTTGTTTTTCAGCTTGCAAATATAGCCCTTTTTTTCCAAAAATGACTAATTTAGGTTTAAAAATTCATCCTTTAGCGCTTTTTTAATTTATTAGTGAGCCTTTCAGATAGATACGAGTAAGTAATTTGGCTGAAAAATGCTATATTTCGACGCTATACAGCAAGCTCTTTACGTATCAGACCACACACGACAAAAGCCGGCTCTGAGGGTTGAGTCCGGCTTTTGTGGAGGTGAAATATGGCTCGATGCTTAATCGCGGTCGAGGAAGAAACGCGGCACATTGCAGACGAAGGTGCCGGGGCGTTTCAGCAGGGCTTCTGAGGCAATGAGGTCGGCTACGGTGATGTCGCCAATGACGTAGTTGGTGCCGGATGTCGAGGTGTAGCTTTCGACTATGCGGCGGAAGGGCATTGCATCGACTGTCGACCGGTCGGCATAGCGCAGATACACGCGCAGCTCCACGTCGTCGGTGTATTCGGGACGGCCCAGGTAGCTCATCTTTTTGTATTCGTAGCGATAGTCGTGGCGGCGAGCCATCACGTCGCTCAGAATTGACGAGGCTGTCGGCAGCGAGCCGGCGCCTTTGCCGAACATGAACTGTCGGTCGTAGCATTCGCCGCGGATTACGACGCCGTTGTATTCGTCGTCGACGCTGTAGATGTACTTCGACGGAGCCACGAATTCGGGCATTACGAACATGGTGAATCGGTCGTCGCTCACTTTTACGACTTGTGCTACAAGTTTGATTTTCATGCCTTTTTCGCGGGCATAGGCGATGTCGCTGTCGGCAATAGCCGCGATGCCGCAGCAAAGTACGCGTGCCGGGTCTACGTATACGCCCAGTGCATGCAGCGTGATGATGGTGAGTTTGTAGAGCGAGTCGTAGCCGAGAATGTCGCGCGAGGGGTCGGCTTCGGCAAATCCGCGAGCTTGTGCGCCGGCCAGTGCTTCGGCATAGCCTTCGCCGTGGTCAAAGACGCGCGATAGGATATAGTTCGACGAGCCGTTCAGAATGCCTTTTACTTCGAGCAGCAGGTCGTTGTCGTAATATTCCTCGAGGTTGCGGATTACGGGAATTGAGCCGCACGACGATGCATCGTAGAGCAGAGCCGCACCGGTGGTTTGCTGCAGCTCGATGAGCTCGGGCAGGTGGTGGGCAATCATGGCCTTGTTGCCCGATACGACGGCTTTGCCGCGGCGCAGCGCTTCGGACACGATGGTGAAGGCTGCGTCGGCATCGTCGATTACTTCGACAACGAGGCTGATTTCGGGGTCGTCGAGAATTGCTTCCGGCTTATCGGTCACTAGGGCCGGGTCGATGTCGGCCGGGCGCGGTTTGTTAATGTTGCGCACGCAGATGCGAGCAATTTCGGCATGTGCGTTGCGAGCCATCTTAATCACGCGGCAGAAGCCGGTGCCTACGGTGCCGAGTCCGAAGAGGCCTATTCTCAGTTTTTTATCGTTCATAAGTGCTTAGTGGTTCATAAATGGTTGGATGAGGGCGTTGAGTCGGTCGTTCTCGACGAGGAATCCGTCGTGGCCGAAGCGCGACTCAATCTCTTCGTAGCGGCCTTGAGGTAGAGCAGCGGCCAGTTGGCGCAGTTCCTCCGGCGGGAAGATGATGTCGGTGGTGATGCCAACGACGAGTGCCGGAATGTCAATGCGGCTCAGAGCCTGGTGTATGCCTCCGCGTCCGCGTCCGATGTCGTGTGTGTCGAAGGCGTCGAGGATGGCCACGTAGGAGTAGGCATTGAAGCGTCGGCGCAACTTTTCGCCTTGGTGCTGCTGATATGAGCAGGCACGCCGAGCGTAGACGGGGCGGTTGTCGGCTGCCGGGGGGTCGGTCTGCGTGGCGTTGTATCCGCTGCCTCCGCGATAGGTCAGCAGGCCGATGGCGCGTGCGGCAGCTAGGCCGGCACCGGCAGCGTCGGCGCGGCGTTCGCCCCATGTAGAGTCGGCTTTGATGGCCATGCGCTGGCTTTCGTCGATGGCGATGGTCCAGGGCATAGCTTCGGCGGCGGTCGCTATCAATATGATGCGGCCGAAGCGTTCGGGCTCTTCAGCGGCCCATTCCAAAGCTTGAAATCCGCCTACGGAGGCACCTACTATGGTGTCGATGTGTTTGATGCCCAGTTCGTCGGCCAGAAAGGCCAGGCAGCGCGCCATGTCGCGGATGGTCAGTGGCGGGAAGTCGGTGTAGTAGGGTTCGCCGGTGGCTGGATTTGTCGACAGCGGACCGGTCGTCCCGTAGCACGAACCGAGGATGTTGGCGCACACTATGAAGTGGCGAGCCGGGTCGAGGAAGCGTCCGGCTTCTACTGTGCCGGGCCACCAGTCGGCCACGTCGCTATTTGCGGTCAGTGCATGGCACACCCACACCACATTGTCGCCGCGCTCGTTGAGCGTGCCGAAGGTGTGGTAGGCTATGTCGACCGATTCGAGTGTGGCTCCGGATTCGAGCGTAAACGGCTTGTCGCTGTGAAATGTCAGCATCATATACCGGCGGCTTTGAATGCTTGGCTAAAGTCGGCGATGATGTCTTCGGGGTCTTCAAGACCGGGCGATACGCGCAGCAGTGTCGGGGTGACGCCGGCTTGTACGAGGTCTTCGGCTGACAGCTGCTTGTGGGTGGTCGATGCCGGGTGTGTCACGGCTGTCACCGAATCGCCAATCATGGTCATGTGCATGCATATCTTCAGCGATTCTACAAACTTCACCGTCGTGTCGAGGTCGCCTTGTAGCTCTACGTTGAGCACGGCGCCTGCGCCGGTTTTGAAGTATTTTGCAGCTGCTTCGTGCCAGGGGTTGTTCTCGAAGCCTACGTAGGTTACTTTCTTGACGGCCGGGCTCGACGCCAGGAATTCGGCCAGGCGGCGGGTCGATTCGACCTGATGGCGCACGCGCAGCGACAGGGTCTCAAGGCCGAGCATCATCAGATAGCAATCGAAGGGCGAGGGGCATGTGCCGAGGTCGCGCAGGCCGTCTACACGGCATTTTACAGCGAAGGCGGCCTTGCCGAAGGTGGTCCATAGATTTAGGCCGTGGTAGCCTTCGGAGGGGCAGTCGATGCCGGGGAAGCCGGTCCAGTCGAAGTTGCCGCCATCGACGATGATGCCGCCCATGGCTGTGCCGTGGCCGTTGATCCACTTGGTGGCTGAGTCCACGATGATATTAGCGCCCCATTCGAGCGGGTTGCAGAGATAGCCACCGGCGCCGAATGTATTGTCAATCACCAGCGGCACGCCGGCTTTCTTGGCTACCTTGCCAAGGCCTTCGAGGTCGAGGACGGCGCAGGTCGGATTGCCCATGCTCTCGCCGAAGATTGCGCGAGTGTTCTTGTCGATAAGGGCTTCGAATGCAGCCGGGTCGGCCGATTCGGCGATGCGAATCTCTACGCCTAGGCGTGGCAGTGTGTGGCGGAAGAGGTTGTATGTGCCACCGTAGAGGTAAGGCGAGGCCACGATGTTGTCGCCTTCCGATGCAAGGCAGGTCAGTGCGGTCAGTATGGCCGACATACCCGACGAAGTGGCTACGGTGCCGGAGCCGCCATAGAGAGCGGTGATGCGTTCTTCGTAGGCAGTGTTGGTGGGGTTTTGAAGGCGTGTGTAGATGTTGCCGGGCTGCGAGAGTTCAAATAGGCGAGCAGCGTAGTCGCAGGTGGGGAAGCTGTAAGCAGCCGTCGGTGTGATGGCGTTGCCGCGAGCGCAGCTGGGATTGTTGCGGTCGAGACCTGCGTGAATCTGCAGGGTGGCGAAGTGTAGGTTTTTATGGTCCATAATATAAAAAAGACCGACAAGTGGGGGTGTCCAACGTGCCGGTTTGATATTTTGATTGTTTTCCTTAGTTACTCATCAAAAGCGGCACGCCGAGCGGGGCATCATGCACATCATACCCATCCACATCATCGACATAGATATCGCGAGGCTGTTATTGCTATTGATAATCATGATATGGTTTAAAATTCGTTGCAAATTTAGCCCTATAATTTAAATCTCGCAACTTTTCTGTTCAAAAAATTACGATTTTCTAGCTCTAACTATGAGTGGTGAGCTGACCGGAGGCTATTTTGCGGGTGAGTCGCTCTCGCGATAGAGTCGGTCGGCGGGGATGACGCTTAGGGCTTCGGGGTTGTAGCGGTGGCCGAGCGACAGTGAAAAGCCAAGGCGTAGCAGCTGGGTAGCGCGAGGGGCCTTGCCGCGGAATCCGTGGATAATCCATTCGACTGTGGGGCGGTGATGGCGGATGGCTTCGGCGAGTAGGTCGTCGGCCTTCACTGCGTGGATTATCAGTGGCTTGCCAACTCGCTCGGCCAAGCGGGCGTGAAAGTCGAAAATGTGGCATTGCTGCTCGATGTTGCCACCGCGTAGGCGGTCGAAACCGGCTTCACCGATGGCTACGACTCGCTCGTGGCGTGCCATTTCTACCAGTTTTTTTAGCATCGACAGCGAGGTGGCTTTGTCGGTTGCTGTGTCCCACGGGTGTATGCCTACTGAGAAGTAGCCTTCGGCGGGTATCTCGTCGGCCGGGGTGAGGTTTACGATGGTGTCGAGCCCGGCAGCCGCAGCGATGTCGTGGCTATGTATGTCGGTAAATGAGTGGAGTGGGGGTGTCATGGTACGGGGTCGTAGCCGCTACCGCCCCAAGGATGGCATCGCAGAATGCGGCGGATAGTGAGCCAAGAGCCTTTGATGGCTCCGTGTTTTTTGAGAGCCTGCAAGGCGTATTCGCTACAGGTGGGTGTGAAGCGGCACGATGGCGGAGTCAGAGGTGAGATGCAGCGCCGGTAGAAGATGACCGGTATGGTCAGTAGCTTGGCGGCAAAGCGGTCAATCAGTTGAGTGAGATTCATTGGAGGGAGAGTCGGGGGCTGCGGCTTTTTGTGTGGTGGTCGATTGCGCAATCTTGCTGAGTAGGCGGTTCATGGCGCGGTCCACACTCTTGTAGTCGCATAGTTTGTCGGCCACGTAGAGGAAGGCTACGTCGAGTCGCGAGCCATCGGCTAGCGGATGTGCCGCCCGGCTCAGGCGATACGATTCGCGGATTTTGCGACGCATGGTCACGCGGTCGACGGCGTGACGGAGTCGCTTCTTAGGCACGGTGACTACGAAGGCTAGCGGCGCATCGCTCCGGCGACCGGGGTTGCTGCGCCACACTGCTCGTAGCGGATAGGCCAGGCTGCTAGAAGCACCGCTGCCGCGGCTAAAGAGCGAGTCTATAGCTACGGCAGAGCAGAGTTTTTCTTTCTTATATAGCCTGAGGCCTTTCATGGGGCTGAATAGTGGCTGGTTGGGGGGGAGCGATGTTATTTTTGCTCGCACAAGAATTGGTCAATCGCTGCGGGCATCGACGGCGTTTTGACTGTGGGTGCTTCGATGTCGACGGTGAGGCCGGCGTCTTTAGCAGCTTTGGCAGTCGTGGCACCGAAGGTGGCGATTGCTATGCCATCTTGCTTGAAGTCGGGGAAGTTTTTGCACAGCGAGTCGATGCCTTGCGGGCTGAAGAATACCAGCATCTGATAGTCGAGCGGTTCGTCGGGACCGAAGTCGTTGCTTACGGTGCGGTAGAACACTGCGCGGTCGTAGTCGATTTTGTTGCTATCGAGCAGGTCAGCTTCGGCGCCGGTGTTTACGTCGCTCACGGCCAACAGATATTTTTCGTCTTTGTGCTTAACAATCAGGGGAATCAAGTCGGCAAATTTACCGGTCTTGGGGAAGAAAATCTTGCGCTTGCGATAGATGATGTATTTTTGCAGATAGTTGGCAATGGTCTCCGAAGTACAGAAGTATTTCTGTGTGTCGGGCATTGTGATACGCATCTCTTCGCACAGACGGAAGAAGTGGTCAATCGCTGTTTTGGCGGTGAAGATGAGGGCTGTATGCTCGGGAATGGAGATTTTTTGTGCGCGGAATTCGCGGGGAGTTAGCCCTTCGACTTTGATAAACGGGCGGAAGACAATCTCAACATCGTGCTTTTGCGCCAGTTCAAAATAGGGCGATTTTTCAGATGAAGGTTTCGGTTGGGATACTAAAATCTTTTGTACTTTCACAATTCTCAAGTTTTAGACCTATAGTGTTTGTTCAGCAAGTTGAACAGAACATTTGTATACAAAAAGTAAAGGCGTTATTTCGAGGGTGCAAAGGTACAAAATAAAATAGATTATTGAGGTAAAATTTGTGTAAAAAATTCTGAAACCTTTCAAAATAAACGTGATTTTCGTGCACAAATACAGCACAATAGCAGCTATAACAACTGTCGATGAAACCTGTGGATAGAAAATTGCCAGCATAGCAGGGACTATGAGAGCCACGCCCAGCAAGGCTATCGAAGCATTGTAGGCTCGCACCCAGTCGTGGTGTGTTTCGGGTGTGCCGAAGGCGTAGCCTACGAGGTGGTATCCGGTGAATCGGAAGAGATATCCGGCGGCTACTACGGCCGTCACGGCGGCCACGCAGCTGCCTGTAAGAGGCGTGTCGGCGGGCTGAGTTTTGAGACAGATGGCCGACGCCAGCAATATGCCGATGCACACGATGCTTTGCAGCATCAGCAGCAGTAGGATGCGTGTGTCGCCGGCGGGGCGTTCGTCGAAGACGTTGTCGCGTCCTGAGCGCACTTTCCATAGCTCTTCGACGTATGTCTTTATCAAGCGCTTCATGTGCTTGAAGTTGAAAATCATCACTACAAACATCAGTGCGATTATGGTCAAGAAACCTGAGTGGTTGCCAGGCTGCACTTGGCGCATGGTAGGCTCGAGGCCGTCGTGCCATGCGGGTAGCGCTATGGTGGTCGCAGGGTCGGTAGCAGCTGTCTGAGCTATCTGTATCAGCGAGTCAACGGCCAGCGAGTCAACGGCCAGCGAGTCAACGGCCAGCGAGTCAACGGCTAGCGAGTCAACGGCCAGCGAATCGACAGTGAGTGAGTCGATAACCAGTGAGTCGGCACTGTAGTTGTCGAGTAGCAGCGTCGTGGTGCTATCTGTGGATGATATGTGCTGATTGGCTGAGGGCATCGTCAGAATTTAGCTTGTAGGTGCAGTTCGGCCCAGTCGGCTGCAGCTGCAGCTACGGCTTCGGCGGGGTCGGTGCTTACGTGCCATAGGGCTTTATGGTCGGAGGGCATGAAGCCTGTCGTCATGGCGTGGTCGAGCATTGCGAGCAGGTGGTCGTAGTAGCCATTGGTGTTGAGAATCACGATGTTGCCGTGATATAGTCCTAGCTGGCGCCATGTGATGAGTTCGGTGAGTTCTTCGAAGGTGCCGATGCCTCCGGGCAGCGCTATGGCGCCGATGGCGTATCCGGCAAGCAACTCTTTGCGGCTGTGCATGTCGGGAGTGACGACTATTTCGGTGGTGTCGGGGTCGTTCCAGCCGCGTTCGACCATGAATTGAGGTATGACGGCTACGGTGGCGCCTCCGGCGGTGCGCGCGGCGCGTGATGCGGCGCCCATCATGCCCATGAATCCGCCGCCATAGATTAGCGGCAAGCCACGTTCGGCAATGGCGCGGCCTACGCCTTCGGCAGCTTCAAGGAATGCGGGGTCGGTGCCGGCTGATGAGCCGCAGTATATTGTGATGCCTTTTAAATCGGTCTGTTTCATTTTTGCATGTGTGCTATAGGACTATTACGACGGTTCATTGCCTCAAGCCATTCGGTGTTCGACAGATACCAATCGACGGTTTTGGCGAGGCCTTCAGGGAATGTGTGGCGAGGCTTCCAGCCGAGGTCGCGGTGCAGGCGCGATGAGTCGATGGCGTAGCGCAGGTCGTGGCCGGGGCGGTCGGTGATGAATGTGATGAGGTCGAGGTCGGCGCCTTCGGGGCGGCCTAAGCGCTGGTCGACGGCTGCGATTAGTTCTTTCACCAAATCGATGTTGCGTCGTTCGTTGAATCCACCGATATTGTATGTGGAGCCGGGTTGTGCCTGGTGGAAAACGAGGTCGAGGGCTTCGACGTGGTCGCCGACGTAGAGCCAGTCGCGTACGTTAAGTCCGTCGCCGTAGACGGGTAGCGGTCGGCGATTCACTATATTGCTGATGAACAGCGGAATTAATTTTTCGGGGAATTGGTTGGGACCGTAGTTGTTTGAGCAGTTGGTTACTACGGTGGGCATGCCGAAGGTGTCGTGAAAGGCGCGCACGAAATGGTCGCTCGAGGCTTTCGATGCCGAGTAGGGGCTGTGGGGCGAGTAGGGGGTGTCCTCGGTGAAGAGGTCGGTGCCTTCGGCGGGCAGTGCGCCATAGACTTCGTCGGTCGATACGTGGTGGAATTTTTTGCCTTCGAATCCTTCAGGCCGAGCCAACCAGGCTTCTTTGGCGGCTTGCAGCAGGGTGAGAGTGCCCATCACATTGGTGCGTGCGAATGCAAACGGGTCGCTGATTGAGCGGTCGACGTGGCTTTCGGCTGCCAGGTGTATGATGCCGTCGATGTCGTGGCGAGCAATGATGTCGGTAATGGCGGCATAGTCGGTGATGTCGGCTTGGCAGAATGTATAGTTTGGCTTGCCTTCGACCTCGGTGAGATTGAGTAGCGAGCCGCAGTAGGTCAGCGCGTCGACGTTTACGACGTGGTAGTCGGGGTAGCGGTCGAGTAGTCGCTTTACCAGGTGCGAACCGATGAAACCGGCGCCGCCGGTAACCATTATGCTGCGTTTATATTGTTTGTTCATTGCTCATTATGTTTTTCGTAGCTGAAGGGCGAGATGAAGTCGGCCCAGCTGCTATGGTGACGGTCTTTTTCGGAGATTATCG
Organism: uncultured Bacteroides sp.; assembly: GCA_964456545.1. GTDB lineage: Bacteria > Bacteroidota > Bacteroidia > Bacteroidales > Muribaculaceae > CAG-873. The sequence continues at coordinate 11,015 of CAYWAM010000022.1, read as the reverse complement.
GATCGATGCCTTCGAATTTTGGCCAGGTGATGGCGAGGTCGGGGTCGTCCCAAGCGATGCCGTCTTCGGCTTGAGGTGCGTAGTAGTTGTCGCACTTATATGTGAATGTGGCTTCGTCGGAGAGCACCGCAAATCCGTGGGCAAATCCGCGGGGGATGAATAGGCGGCGATGGTTCTGGTCGGAGAGCTCAACGGCCACCCAGCGGCCGTATGTGGGCGAGCCTACGCGTAGGTCTACAGCTACGTCCAGAACGCGGCCGCTCACTACGCCGACGAGCTTGGCTTGGGTGTATGGCGGGTGTTGGAAGTGTAGTCCGCGCACTACGCCGGCTGTCGAGTGACTTTGGTTTTCTTGCACAAACTCCACATGGCCCAGCAGGCGGTCGCAGTCGCGTTGTGTCCAGCTTTCGAAGAAATAGCCGCGGCTGTCGCGATGTATTTCCGGTTCGAGGATTACGACGTCTTCAAGTTCAGTTTCTATTGCTTTCATCGACCTCTGCTATTACTTTATATAGATATTGACCATATTGGTTGGCGGCCATCATGCGGGCCGATTGTTCGATGCTTTTGCGCGAAATCCAGCCACGTCGGTAGGCCATGCCTTCGAGGCAGGCTATCTTGAGGCCTTGGCGCTTTTCGAGCACTTCGACGTAGATAGAAGCTTCGGAAAGCGAATCGTGAGTGCCTGTATCGAGCCATGCAAAGCCCTCGGGCAGGGTCTGCACGTGGAGCTGTCCGCGTTGCAGGTATTCGTTGTTGAGTGATGTGATTTCGAGTTCGCCGCGTGCCGATGGCTTGATGGTGGCCGCGATGTCGCTCACGCCGGCTGGATAGAAGTAGAGGCCGGTCACGGCGTATTTCGATTTAGGCTTGGCTGGCTTTTCCTCGATTGAGAGGCAGCGTCCGCTGGCGTCGAATTCGGCCACGCCGTAGCGTTCGGGGTCTTCGACACGATAGCCGAAGACGGTGGCTTGGCTGCGCTTTTCGGCATTGTCCACGGCCTCGGTTAGGCGCGATGTGAAGTCTGCACCGTGGAATATGTTGTCGCCTAGAATCAGGCAGGCCGCATCGTCGCCGATGAATTCACGGCCGATAATAAATGCTTGTGCCAGACCGTCGGGGCTCGGCTGCTCGGCGTAGCTCAGGTGCACGCCGAAGTCGCTTCCATCGCCTAGCAGCCGCTTGAATGCGGGCAGGTCGGTGGGAGTCGATATCAGCAATATGTCGCGGATGCCGGCTTGCATCAGTGTGGCCAGCGGATAGTAGACCATCGGCTTGTCGTATACGGGCAGCATCTGCTTGCTCACACCCTTTGTGATTGGATACAGACGCGAGCCTGTGCCTCCGGCGAGTATGATTCCTTTCATTGGCGAGTATTTTTCGCAAAGTTAACGCTTTTTGTGCGAAAATACTCGTTACTTAAGTAGTTTTTTGATACGGCGCTTGAGTAGGAAGAGGCGCTTGGCGCGTTCGGCGCGTCGCATGACTTCGGCTGTAGGCATGCCCGATGCGCGCGAGTAGGCGGCCGCCAAGTCGGCCATCAGGGTGGGGTCGTCGGCTATTGAGCGGAAGTTTTTCATCAGTCGGCGGGTCGAGTGCACGCCGAAGGCCATGCGGTTGATGTCGACCAGTGATAGGCTGATGCTGCCATCGGGCTCTAGGTGCCAAAGGATGTTGCCTTGCGAGAAGTCTTTCATGAAGATATGTGCGCGGTGTAGGTCTGCCATGAGTTGTCCTACGGCTTCGACGATGGCTGCGCGGTGCTCGGAATGTGCTATTTGGCGTATATCGGAATAGCCGTCGAGTTGTTCGCTGACGAAGTAGCTAATGCCAAACTTAATGCCTTCGCGCTCTTCGACGTAGGCTAGTGGTGCCGGGGTTGGAAAGCCTAGGGAGAGCAGGCGCTCGGCGTTTTCGTAGGCTCGGCGGGCTTTTCCGCTGCGTAGGTTCCCGTAGACTAGTCGGTTGATGGCGTGAGGTACGCGAAATTGTTTGATATTTACGGCACTCGCGTCGGTGTCGAGACGCACTACGCGATTGCGACCTTTGTATATGTCGACAGCTTCGGCGGGTATGCCTGAGGCTGCCAGGCGCTTGGCTAGGTCGGCGATGCCGGCTAAGCGCTCGTTTGTCTTAATGTGCACACCCATTGTATATTGCCATTATTTGTTCGTAGAAATTTTTGTACGAGAGTTGTCGCTCGAGTTTGAGTCGGCCGGCTTGGCCCATTGAGCAGCGGAGTTCGTGGTCGTCGAGCAGGCGTGCTACTGCGTCGGCCAGTGCGCGGGGCGATTCGGGGGCTACAAGTAGGCCGGTGGTGCCGTCATCTACTGTCTCGGGCTGTGCGCCATTGTCGGTTGTGACTACGGCTACGGAGCAAGCATAAGCCTCTTGAATAGTCAGAAGGCAAGCTTCGGGTACGCGCGATGGTAGTACGGCTATATCGGCGCCGGCCAGTTCTGTGTAGACGTTGTCGGTATATCCTTTGAAGTGTACTCGGTCGGCTATGCCTAGTGAGTGGGCTTGTTTTTCAAGCTCTACTTCGTAGTTAGGATTTCCGCTTCCTACGATGTCGAGTTGCCAGTTGCGGTCGGTGATTAATGCCATTGCTTCTAGCAGTATGTCGACCCCCTTTTCGGGTGCTAATCGACCTACGTAGGCTAGTCGCGGCGTATTTTCGTTGCTTTTCTTCGAGGGGGGCAGAGTTGAGGGGAGGGCGATAGCATTGCGCACTGTGTGCAGGTGCTCTTTGTTGAATGTTGTAGGCAGCGTTGAGCAGAATTTTTCCTTTGCCAGTTCGGATGCGAAAATTATAGCATCGAGGTCGGAAATAGTGCTTAAGTGCGATTTGTCGGTTTTGGCCGGGCGCACTAGGTGGCGCGTAGCTACAACGAAGATGTCGGTGCGGTTGGTCAGTCGGCGAGCTGACAGAGCCGTGTAGGCATCTTTGAAGTTGTGTACATGCACGATTGTGGTGCCACTCAGTTTGCGTAGGTAGCGTGCTAATTTGATAGGCGTGAAGATGTCTAACACACCGCCTAGGCGGAGATATCCGCGGTGCATTTCTTCTTCGATAAATGGCTGTGCTACCGCCTGATATCGGCGTGTGAATATGTCGACACGGTGGCCGTCGGCTTTTTGTGCGCGTGCAAGGTCGAGTACGTAGCGTTCGCCACCGCCCCACACCTTGTTAGATATGAGATGAATGATGTTCATTCGCGTTTGATAGCGTAGTTAATTTTTCTTTTGCTCTTTAATTATGTGACGAGCCATGCGATAAGCCTCGTAGGTAGTGCGGCTACGGCGTGCGGCAATCGAGAAGCCGTTGGCGCCGTCGAGGCAAGATAGGTCGAAAAGCTGCGATTGTAGGTATTTGAGCGCGGCTTGTAAGAAAGGAGTCGGTGCCCAAATCGAGCGATGTGCTACAGCCAGAGCTTTTGCTTGTAGCGAAGCCAGTCGATTTTCTTTTTTGTGGAATTCGGCTAGGGTGGCGCAGCGATAGTGATGTATGGTGCCCGGTAGGGTGGCCGGAATCACACTGTCGGGAAACGATACTTTGTCGGAATAGTCGCTTAGGTTCCAGTTGGCGTATCGTTTATTGAACAGACGTACTTGTGCTACGGGTTGGTATCCTGAGTGCCGTATTGCTTTGTTGCAGAAGTAGTTCTGAATCCAAGCGCGATAGACGCGGTGTTTGAAGCCTTTGTTTTTTTCCGTTATCAAATATTCGCGCATCTGCTCGTCAATGACCTCGTCGGCGTCGATTGAGAGTATGTAGGCGTTTTCAGCCAGGCTTGTAGCGTATTGACGTTGCGAGCCGAAGCCTTGGAATTCGCGCTGAGTCACCTTGCAGCCGTAGCGCTTGCATATATCGAGCGTCCGGTCGGTCGAGTATGAGTCTACGACGATGATTTCATCGGCTACTCCTTGCAGAGCATTGAGGCAACGTTCGAGGTTGTTTTCTTCGTTGCGTGTGATGATGGTTGCGGATATTTTGTCCATGGTGTTTTTCGGCTCCAGTCACCGTTTTAGGTTATGTGGCACAAAATTATGAAATTTTCGTGATTTACCAAATATTAATTTCGGTAAACGTTCGGAGGTATAGTTTTATAGTAAAAAAGCGAGCCTCCGGTGTGTGGAGACTCGCTTGATATACGGTTGATTTTTTCGGTTACTTAACGATCAATTTAGTCACTTTGCTACCCTGGCGCTTGATGACCAATTGGCCGGTAGCGGGTGTGTCGATGCGTTGTCCCTGAAGGTTGAAGAATTCTACAGGAGCGTTCGTGTCGGTGTCTTGTATAAGGTCGTTTACGCCTTCAGTCTCGTGACTTACTACTATTTGAGCATCGTAGCGATTACCATAATATACTTTGCCTGCCGATGAATCGAAAATTAGCAAGCTGGTGGCGGGGAATGAGAAGGTTGTCTTCTTATCGTCGTAGCTTACTGATGCGCGGTTGTCTTTAGGGCAATCTTCGAGACCGTAGTATTGGTTCATTGTGCCTACGATGTACGAAGTTTTCTCGCTATCGTCGAGAATACCTGAACTAGCCGTGTTAATTGAAATGTTATCTTCGACGCTTGTGTCGATTGTCCAGCTAGGTGAAATCTCGTCTATGTCTAGGGCTTTATATAGGCCGGCGAGCGGATCTACTATGCGGTAAGTGTTTTCGAGGTCTGTAGATTTATATACGTCGACTTCGTAATCCGCGGAGGTTTTTCCGAATGCGCTAAAGTACATGTCGCCTGTTACTTTGCCGGTGCCGAGGCGTTTCCAAGGTGAAACGTATTTGCCACCGGGTAGCACCAGGCAGCCCGACTCTAGTTGGTCGGCGTACCATTGAGTGCGGACTGTGTTATATTGGCTATTGAGCGGGGCGTTGGGCCATTGTACTAGGAGCCCTACGGGTTTGAAGTATATGCAGCCGTCGATTAGTGATGGTACGGCGTTGGGGTCTTCGGCTTTTAATTGTTCGGCAGTATAGCCTCTTTCGTTTACCATCACCCAGTTGCGGCTGGCGATATAAGTATCCTTGTCGACAGCATCTTTATATCCGGTGTCTTGTTTTGGAACAACTATGAAATCGGGGTCGGATGCGTCTACGATTAGTGCGCCGTTGTCAAGCATGTCGGGCCACACACCTACTGCTTTGTACACGCCGGAGTGGTTTTCGGCTTCGTATATTTTTACATCTACAAGTTCGTCGGTTACGTCGTATATGCCGGCCATCACTGAGGCTTTGTATTTGCCATCGCCTATGTAGTTCCAAGTGTAATTGTCGTATTCGGTCGACATTGGCTTTATTGTAGGCTTTGCGGCTGGTAGTGTTACGGCGGTGCAAACTTTCATGTGTGCATTCTCAGCGGCAGGACTTGCTGTGAAATTTTCGGTAGCCGTAGCGCTTGTGGCTACTACGGCGGTAAGGGCTAGTGTGTAGAATTTTTTCATTTATCTTTATGTTTTTTTGTTTCTACGGCAAAATTATATATTCTCTCGGAAAAATTATGTTAATATAGTTTAAAAAGTTACATATATTAGAATTGCACCCCAAAAAACTGACAAAAAGCAAATTTATTCGACTAGCGGATATATAATCGTAATTTTTTTGACATTGATGCAATGATGTATTAGTATAATTTTGATTTTTTACACTCTTTTGCCGAAAGTCAGTTTTCTTTTCCGGGGTGGGGTAGGGGACTTGTCTGTTTTCCTTTCGAATTTCATTTTCGTCTTTTTTTAGTTTGCATGATCTTTCTTCAAAATTGAAAATCGCTTATGTGTCGCCATTTTTTTCTCAAAATTCAGGCTATTTTCTCGTGTAACTTTCCGAATCCTTCGATTTTTTGTCGGAATTTTGGGGTTGAAATTTGCGTAAAGCGCAATTGTATAGTTGTTTAACCCTGATTTTTGCTGTTCTATATTTTTTGCAATCTAGAAAAACTTACAGTCACAGCATTGCAATTTGAAAAATCAAATATATTTTTTAACTTTGCATCTCAATTACAGGAAGATGATTAATTCGTTCCAATGGTTAAGCCGGGGCATCGAGCTGCCGGCAATTGATTGTGCTCAAACGCAAGAGTGGATTATTCGGGTGGCTAAAGCCCACGACAGAATAGTCGGTGACATTACATATATCTTTTGCGATGATGAGGAGATTCTTAAGGTTAACCGCGAATTCCTCCAGCACGATTACTTTACAGATGTTATAACCTTTGATTATTCGCGCGGCAAACTTATTTCCGGCGACATTTTCATTTCTCTCGACACCGTCTTGTCTAATTCTCAGTTAGTTGGTGCAGACTATGCTACGGAGCTCAATCGTGTGATTATTCACGGTATTCTCCATTTATGTGGCATCAACGATAAGGGGCCGGGCGAACGTGAGATTATGGAATGTAACGAAAATGAGGCTCTTGCCATGCTCTAACACTTTTTTGATCAGATAGATATGAAGTTTGATTACGACGTGATTGTAGTTGGAGCCGGTCATGCCGGATGTGAAGCTGCTGCCGCTGCTGCTCGTCTCGGTGCTCATACGTTATTGATAACGCTTGATATGCACAAGATAGCCCAGATGAGCTGCAATCCCGCGATTGGTGGCATTGCTAAAGGGCAGATAGTTAGGGAAATAGATGCTATGGGCGGTTTGATGGGTATTGTTACTGATCGCAATAGCATACAATTTCGAATGCTCAATTTGTCGAAAGGCCCTGCTATGTGGAGCCCGCGTGCACAGACTGACCGTACAAAGTATGCGCTCATGATGCGTGATATCCTTGAGCATACCGAAAATCTGAATATGTGGCAAGGTTGCGTCAACCAGCTTATCGTTGTTGATGGTAAAGTCACAGGTGTAAAGACGACTGAGGGTGCCGAATTTCATGCGAAATCAGTAGTACTTACGAATGGGACATTCCTTAATGGTTTGATGCATATAGGAAGATGTCAATTCCCCGGAGGGCGTATTTCTGAGCCTGCGGTCGGTGGCCTTACTGAGCAATTAATCAGTCTAGGTTTTAAGGCTGATCGTATGAAAACCGGTACACCTGTTCGTATAGATGGTCGCTCGGTTCGTTGGGAGCTTACCAAGCCTCAAGAAGGTGATACCTCACGCCATAAATTTTCATATTTACCCGAAGTAAGTCGCTCACTCGAACAGCGCGATTGTTATATTGTATACACTTCGGAAGCTACTCATGAGATTCTTCGCAGTGGCTTGCCCGATTCGCCTCTCTACAATGGTCAGATACAAAGTATAGGTCCTCGCTACTGTCCGTCGATAGAAACAAAAATAGTCACTTTTGCTGATAAGACCGAGCATCAATTATTTTTGGAGCCCGAGGGTGAAACAACCACGGAGTACTATCTCAACGGTTTTTCGTCGTCGCTCCCGATGGACGTTCAAATACGAGCTCTGCAGACCATCCCTGCGCTTGCCGACGTCATGATTTATCGTCCCGGATATGCTATCGAATACGACTTCTTTGACCCTACTCAGCTTCGCCATACTCTGGAGACCCAGCTTATCGATAACCTCTTTTTTGCCGGACAAATTAACGGAACCACCGGCTACGAGGAAGCAGCAGGGCAGGGGCTCGTAGCCGGTGCTAATGCAGCACTTGCCGCTTCCGGTCGACCACAATTCACGCTAGCTCGCGACGAAGCCTACATCGGTGTCCTTATTGACGACCTTGTCACAAAGGGCGTAGATGAGCCTTATCGAATGTTTACTTCGCGAGCCGAGCATCGTATTTTGCTGCGCCAGGATGATGCAGATATGCGTCTGACACCGCGTGCACATGAATTGGGCCTTGTTGACGACCATCGCTATCAACTAGTAGTCGAAAAGCGAGAATTGCGCGACAAACTGATTTCTCTTGCAGAAACGACAACAGTGCGTGCAGCTCAGGTCAACGATTATTTAGTGTCGCTCAATTCTGCACCCCTAAATCAGAGTGTAAAACTTGTGAGTCTGATTTCACGTCCGTCGGTTACGATTCCTGCACTTGTGGAATTTGTGCCGGAGTTGTCTGAATTTATATCTACTCTGCCAGCCGACCGCTCAGACGAAATTGTCGAGGCTGCCGAGATACTTATTAAATACCGTGGCTATATTGAACGTGAGCAAGCCGGAGCCGAAAAGCTGCGACGTTTGGAGCAGCTGCGTTTGCCTGCCGACCTCGATTATACCACACTTAATGCGCTATCCACCGAGGCTCGCCAAAAGTTGCAGCGCCAGCGCCCCGACACCATCGGCCAGGCCTCTCGTATCCCCGGCGTATCGCCTAGCGATATCAATATACTTTTGTTACTCATGAATCGTTGAAGCGTTGTTCCACGTGAAACAATTCAATCCCAAATGATTTTAAAATCAAATACTTAACAACATATTACAATGGAATACATCAAGTCAAAAATCCGTGATGTCATTGACTTCCCTGCCAAGGGTGTCATCTTCAAAGACCTCACCACAGCCTTTAAGGACCCTCGCGCGCTGCATACTATCGGTTGGGACTTGTCGCAGATTTATCGCGACAAAGGTGTCACTAAAGTAGTAGGTATCGAATCGCGTGGCTTTATTGCCGGCTCTATTCTGGCGTTCGAACTCGGCGCCGGTTTCGTGCCTGCTCGCAAGCCCGGTAAGTTGCCTGCCGACACCGTCAGCGAGTCGTACAATAAAGAGTATGGCACCGACACTATTGAAATCCACAAGGATGCTATTACCCCCGACGATATCGTCGTAATCCACGACGATGTGCTCGCTACCGGTGGTACAATGCTCGCTGCCTACAAGCTGGTGAAGAGCTTCAATCCTAAGAAAATTTACATCAACTTCATCATCGAAATTTCGGCTCTCAATGGCCGTCAGACGCTCCCTGTCGACGTTGATGTCACTTCGCTGATTACTTACTAATTCAGCCCTATGGTCTAAAGCCCCGTTCCGATAAAAACAAACGGAACGGGGCTTTGGTATACTTTTAGACCTCTTTTGTCGTTATAATTTTAGAAGACTAACTTGTCTGCACAACCCATTTAAAACGGCTCAATAATGTCGAAGCATCTCAAATCTGAAGCCCTTCGTGAGAAAATCTCTTTTCTGCCTGATACTCCCGGCGTGTATATCTACTACGATAGTGCAGGGACGGTAATATACGTCGGAAAAGCCAAGAATCTAAAGCGGCGTGTGTCGTCGTACTTTAATCGTACGCACGAAGTCCTTCGCACCAACGTCCTCGTGCGAAATATCGCCGATATGAAGTATATCGTAGTGCCCACGGAGCAGGACGCACTCAATCTTGAGAATTCGATGATTAAGGAGTATAAGCCGCGCTACAATGTGCTGCTTAAAGACGACAAATCCTATCCTTGGATTGTGGTCACCAACGAGCTTTATCCGCGTGTTTTTATGACTCGACAGCGTGTGCGCGATGGGTCGAAGTACTTCGGCCCTTACACTAATACAGTCGTGGCTCGCACAGTCATCGAGCTTTTGCGCGAGCTCTACCCCCTGCGCACGTGCCGTATACCCATCACAGAAGAATACATTGCGAAGGGCTCCGGCCGCCTTTGTCTGCAGTATCATATTAAGCGATGCCGAGGTTGCTGCACCGGATTGGTACCTGCTGCAGAATATCGTGACAATATTGAACATATTCGCCAAATTTTGCGTGGCGACACAGCTGAATTAATGGCTTATTTGCGCGACGAAATGGCTCGACTGGCTTCGGAATTGCGCTTTGAAGAAGCTCAGGAACTCAAGGAGCGCTATCGCTTGCTTGAAAATTATCAGGCTCGCAGCGTCATTGTCAGTCAGACAATCGGCGACCTCGACGTTTTCGGCGTCGACGATCAGGACGGCGATTCGGATGTTTATATCAATTATATGCACGTGAGGCGTGGAGCCGTGGTGCGGAGTGTGACGCTCCGATATAAGCGCTCGCTCGAGGAGTCGCAGAGCGATCTCTTGGCTTACGCGATGACTGAAATTCGCGACACTTTCGGGGTGGATTTCGATGAGGTTGTAGTGGCTTCAGTGCCGGAGGTCGAGATGCCCAACGTCACTTTTACTGTGCCCCGTCGCGGCGATAAGGTGAAGTTGCTCGAGGTGTCGCAGCGCAATGCCCGACAGAATCGAATTGACGACCTCAAGCATATTGCAAAGCATAATCCTGAGGAACGCACAATCAAGACCCTCGAGCGCATTAAGGCTGATTTTCGTCTGCCGGTACTGCCTCGACACATTGAGTGTTTCGACAACTCAAACATACAAGGAACAAATCCTGTAGCATCGTGTGTGGTGTTTAAGGATGCCAAGCCTTCGAAGCGCGATTACCGACACTTCAATATCAAGACGGTTGTCGGCCCGGATGATTTTGCCTCGATGCGCGAAGTACTTACTCGCCGCTACACTCGCTTGATGGAAGAAGGACAAGAACTGCCACAGCTTATCGTTGTCGATGGTGGTAAAGGCCAGCTCAGCGCTGCCGTTGAAGCTCTCGACAACATCGGTCTGCGTGGCAAAATCTCGGTCGTAGGCATCGCCAAGCGACTCGAGGAAATTTACTTTCCGGGCGATAGCGTGCCGCTGTATATCGACAAAAATAGCGAGTCGCTGCGCGTCGTTCAGCATCTGCGCGACGAGGCCCACCGCTTCGGTATCACTCACCACCGCAACCAGCGTAGTAAGAGTGCAATCACGAGCGAACTCGATGATATCAAAGGTATCGGCGAAAAGACGCGCACGGCCTTGCTGTCGCATTTCCGCAGTGTCAAACGTATCCGTGAGGCCTCCGAAGCCGACCTCGCTGCAGTTGTCGGTCCGGCTAAAGCCAAGCTAATAGTCTCTGCTTTAGCGCCTAACGATGCATCAATAGATTAAATAAAAAGTATGCTCGGTGTAATAGACTGAAAATCAGTCGAATCACAAAACATTTTGTGTTTTCCGGACAAAACGACCCCAAAACATTTTGTGTTTTCCGGACAAAATGACCCCAAAACATTTTGTGTT